>KB910525.1 GCA_000383115.1 alpha proteobacterium SCGC AAA015-N04 | reverse complement strand
TTTTCAAAAAAATTAAAATCACTATTTGAAGTTTTCCTTCCATGTGTGTCACCTCCTACAATAGACATTGTAGCACCCATCTCTTTAATTTGTTCCTTCAGATGGAATTACTTTAAATGTTCAAGTGACAGACATCGCAGGTTTAACATCCTCTAAAACAGTAAAACTTCAACGTAATGAAATTATTGAAACTACATTTATATCTTTTGATAGATTAAATCCATTAGGAAAAAAAGTAAAAACCAATAGTAATGCACTTGCATTAATTGTTGGCGTGGAAAGATATAAAAATACAAATGCAGATGCTTTGTACGCTGACAGAGATGCCAAGATGTTTAAAGACTACGCATCAGAAAAACTTGGAGTAACTGAGAATAGAATTAAGACACTTTTAAATGATAAAGCTGAGTATGCTGAGATACTTCTTACTACAAAAGATTGGTTAAGAAGAGCATCTAAAACAAATAAAAGTGATATATACATCTTCTTTGCAGGACACGGTTTAGCATCTGACGATGGCAAAAATATGTACTTATTACCCTATGACGGTAGACCAAGGCTTCTCAATGATACTGCACTAATGAGAGACAGATTATTTAGAGAGATCAAAGAAGCTAACCCACGAAGCGTAACCGTATTTCTAGACACATGTTACTCAGGCACAACTCGTGGAACAGATATGTTAGTAGCATCTAGACCAATCATGATTAAAGCTAAAGAGCAATCTATTCCTGATAACTTTACTGTATTCTCAGCAGCTGCAGGTGACCAGACTAGCAAACCACTAGAGGAAGCAAAACATGGAATGTTCTCATACTTCTTAATGAAGGGCATGGAAGGTGATGCAGATACTAATAACGACAATAAGATTACAGCACGTGAACTACACACATATGTAGAACAGAATGTTATACAACAATCTAGTGGCTCTCAAACCCCTGAACTACAAGGTGATAAAGACAGAGTGCTTGTACAGTTTAACTAGGACCATCATTCCTGACTCATACAAACTCATACAGCCACTGTAACCACATTGGATGTATGAATGACTCTGATAAAAGTAATGACTCTGTATGACTCTCTATGACTCATTAAAGTGGTTAACATCTAAATTAGCAAATCTGTGTAAGAGGATATGTATATATACGTACACACCCCGGGTGGTTCATGCATGGGGTGTATTTACAGATGTAAAACAAAGTGTGAAACATATCGTGCGTATTGACAATGCCATACGTATGGATATTTTAAGGTATAGCTAGAATGTAATTAGTTATGTTGCATGGCATAGGAATGGAACTCCCTCAGAGCGCACCAATTATTTTTCTAACATATTGATATATTAATGCTATTTAATGATAAATTAAAAAATGTAAAACAAATTGTGAAATATTTTGTTACTTAATTCTAATCACTTCCCAAAAAAAAAACAACTTGCTAATCTAATCACATAAACTATGTACTCAAAATGATGGTAGTTTTATTATATTATTAGAAAGATTTAAATTATGGCAAAACCTATTACTTTAAAATTTACTTCTTCCGGAATTCAATCTGATATTTACTACTTTACTGATGAAACATTTTCAAAACTTCAAGATAAAGATATTGGAGAAATGTCGGCATCAGAATACATAGAAAAATTTGCAGATAAAGNATTTAATTTATCATCTGGAATTTGTCTAGATAATCCAAATTTCAAAGCTAAGATTATAGATAACGAAACAGAATTGGAATTAGGTTTACAAAATCTGAGGTTAATCAGAGATGGTGATACAAATATAAATAATCAATTACTTACTTATGATGATGAAGATTTCGGGTTTAAAGATTGTGAAGGACCTAATAGTAATCATGTAGCCGCTATTTTTGTAGCAGTTTCTTATCCATTTGGTTCTATTGAATGTACCTTTGATGTGAAAGAAAATTTTAAAGCTAGTGATATTTTAATTAAATTTAAAAGTCTTGACCTTCCTGAAGGTTTTTTACATGAAAATATTTACAGCCAAAATTTGAATATATCTGAAGGAGCAGAGTATGAGATTAGTGGTGTTGAATATGATGGAACAGAAATTCTATTTGAACAAGATTTGTCTTTTAGTGGTGGTAGCGGCTCACCTCTACTTTTTACCTATGATGAAGATGAAGGTATTTGGTTTGGAGATTATTTTACAGATATTTTTGAAGAAAATTAGCTAAAAATTTATGATTGTATATTCTTGCATTTGATATGTAAAAAATAGCTTGAAACCTTCAAGGTGGTGCAGATACAAACGATGATAATAAAATTATAGCAAGTAAACTTCATGAATATTTAGAATTGACAAATATGCTATTTTTTTTTTAGTTGAGGTAGATAGCTTTACATCTAGTTTAAAACCGAAAAATGAAAAATAGAATTAAGTAGTTGGTATAAAGAGAATTAAGAAATTTTTAATTAAAGGTTAGAGGTATGTACACAAGAATTCATGTTTTTAAATTTCCAAACAAGGTTGGAAGAGATTCATTTAGATTTTTTTGTATAAACTATACTGATAAATTATTTAATGAAGGTTTAAATTTTTCCTTATTTATTAATGTTTCAGACACTCATCTTCATTACTTGACAGTATGGAAATCTAAAAAAGATTGGGAAATATCCTATAAAAAAGCAAAAGAATACTCTGACGTAAAAGAACAAATTAAAGAGATGGGTGCTACAATGTCTATTGTAGGAGGTGACACACATGGAAGGAAAACTTCAAATAGTGATTTTAATTTTTTTGAAAATGTTTCTTTGTAAGTTATTAAATAAATAATAATAATTAGTTATAGATGTTGTGAAAAAGTATCATCTTCTGAATAAAATAAAAGTAGTTTATCTCTTTTTACTTTTCCAAGTGCCACCATACTGATAAGTATCTTCAAATAAAATTTTTAATTTTTTTAGACACTCTTTACAAAGAAATACCCAATCTTTTACTTCATTGTACTTGCATCGATATAATACATCTTTCTGTTCCGAACATTTAAAACAGTCTTTGGTTCTAAATCTATACATGAGTAAAACCTTACAAGATTTAGAACCTTTCGCCCATATATTTTATGAAATTATTTCATCAGTATTATTATCAACAATAACTGGATTTTCATAAAATTTTATGTCTGGTCTAGAGAATCTGCTTGTAATCCAATCAACTCTTTCTTTATCAAACCAATTTTTTGCATTCTCTATCTTATCAAAACAATATACTCCACCAGCTAAATTCTTTGATGTATCACAGATATAGTTTTTTCTGATTAAACCCGGAGTATCTTTATAAATTGGTGATGTTTCTAAAAACTTTTCTTTTAACATTGAGTTAGTTAATTTTGAATCTATGTTAAATGTCACGATTGTAATTATCATTTTATATCCCTTAAAACTATTTGACGTAATTTAGCTTAATCAATTTCGTATGGATTAGTAAAGAGTTTCACTCAAGTCTGACACCCCCAGTGTGGTACATAAGGGTATTGCTTGATATGAGTAGTTAAGGTGTAAAGTAGATTGAGAATTTCTATACTTTTAAAATTTTATAATTGGCTGTACTAAATCTAAAATTATGTGATAATTTGAAGATTAAAGAAGGAGATATAAATATGTCTGCGCTTATCAATTACACTACGCTTGTTTTTCCAACCGAGTTTGAAATGAATGAAATGATAAATCATATTGATAGTACTAGTAAAGTATGGGCGCCTGAAATGAAAAAACGTGGTCTAAAACGTTTTGTTTGCACACGTATTTGGAATAAAGGTGAGACATTTAAATTAGGGATATTATTTGAATATGATACGAAAGAAGCATTTGAATCAAACATTGAGTATTTAGATAAACATTTTAATACCCTTCCTAAAACAAAAGAATTGATGACTATGGCGAAAATAGAGGGAAGCCGAGGCATTTCAGTTTTTGAAGTTTAAAGTTTTTTCTACTTTGTTAAAATACTCGTATCTATTTTGATAAGTGTTCAAATTTTAATGCTATTTAGAGAGTTTTAAAAGAGAGTTAATGAAATAATATTCTGGGATATATAAAAAATTACAATAATTGCTTCTGCATATATGAGTAAGTGATAATTATAATTTGAAATTTATATGCAGCTAGAGTTTCATGTTTTATGACTAGTAAGTCTTTTTAATCAATAAGATTGTAAAAGTTAAATGCCGTCAAAGTATTAAAAATTATATTTATAAAAATCAAAATCTTTATAGAGATTTAATTCGTCAATAGGTCCACATGTTGTCGCTACCTTTGCTCCTGTATCTTTTATTTGAATTAAAATATTTTCAGAAAAAGATACCCACATTTTATCACTCACTTGTTTATTGGCCATATAGTTACCTAATGTCTTTGTGTTTCAGATATATCAATGGTTACTCTAAAAATAATACCTTGAGAAAAGTCCTTTTTTAGTTACTAAGTTATTTAAGAGGGAAGTTGATGCCTCTTTTGAAAACTGATTTATAAACTGATACAAATTTATTGTATATTGACATTAACAAAGTAGTTCGTAATCTAAAATTTTATCTGATTAAGCTGTGAGTATTGCATTAAATAGGCGAAGAACTTTTCATAAGAGCACAGTATTTCACAACAATTTTGACGAGTTATCAAACTGATATATAACTATATTTTAATCAGCACTTGGAAGGTAAATGATAATATAGATAATTCTAATTTTTCCTACTTGTATAGAAAGCATGAATTATATTAAAATTAATTTAATATTTTTTAATTAATTAGGAAATGAGAAAATTAGATATGAGATATGCTTTGATTGTGTTATTTTTTGTCACTTCATCAATTGCTAATAGTGAAGAATTAGAACTAAACTGTAAATTTGATAATTACAATGGAATAAATAGGACATACTCGCAAAAATTAATTAAAAGCTGGGCACCACAAATACAAACACATATTATAAATTCTGATAAAACTGCTTTTTGGAATGAAGTACGAATTGAAGGTAAAGTAAAGTTAAATGATAGTAAAAAAGTTAAATTTAGTTATGAGTTAAAACGTAAATATATAACTCGTTGGAATATTTTGTATTTCAAAACAAATAAAAAAGCTACTATTGATATGGAATTCCCAGGATATGTAGCCCCGGGCTCCATTTGGGGAAATTGCGAAGAAACAAAAACTAATATTAAAAAAACTCTTAAAAACTCAATTTCTGATGGTGAAAATAAAGACAAAATTAATTCATCCGACAAAATTTCAAATAAAACTGAAAAAGCAGAAAAAAAATGTAAAGAGTTAGGTTTTACTCCTGCCACAGAAAATTTTGGTAAATGTGTTCTCAAATTAATGGATTAAATTTTAGATATTGTTTTAGTTCATTATACATTTTGTTATTAAGTACATTTATATACTATTCCAAATATTACTTAAGTGCATTTCAAAGGTATTACGCTCTGCCTACTTGAGATATAAAGGTATGGCTAGATATCTAAAGCTATAGACTGTAGTATGTGGAAATTTTATAATGGGTGTTTGTTGATAAATATTTAAATCAGTTCAATAGTAAGTACCAACTTATTATTAACTTCAATAATTTTTTAAAATCATTTGATAAGAGAAAGGAAGCCAGAGATTTTAATTAATTAATAAATTTCTTATTACATTAATTTTATAAGATGTTATTTAAAATTAAACTGACATAAATATTGATATAAAACGTTTCCTGCATCTATATTTGAATGATATAATTATTGAAAAATATAAGTACGTTCAGTGGAAGTTTAGATTGTGCATGAGCAGTTAGTAATTAGGATATTTTCATCTATATTATTTTTTATAATTTCGAATAATGCATTTGCAATCGTCAAAGGTAAGACACTAATTTGTGATCAAGATAGTAGGGGATACAATTTTATAAGTAAGGATAAAGTTGAAATTTCAGTTATCGACTTTGTCGAATTAAATATAATTTCTATTAATCATTCATATGAACTTACAGAAAGTGCGATTTTCATAAAACAACCGCTAAAAGAATCTAGCAAAGAAAAAAAAACTAAGCTTATTGGATGGATATTTAGAAGAACTCTAGACTATGTTTCATTGAATTATAAGAATGGAGATTTGAGTAGAAATTTTTTATGGAGTTGTGAAGTCACTTCATCAACGGAATTAAAAATAAGATTAAAAAACAACTTAGACAAATTATTAAAATATAAAGAAAAATAACTTTAGCAAATATTCTCATGTATTATACAATTTACGCAATTTTATAGCCACTTTTCATAAACCTGCACTCTGGTCACAATAACCTTGATATATTTATAACTATATATAATGAAAATTGTAAACATTTTGACGTAGTATATTTGCAAAATTAAATTAACTGAAGAATTGTTAAATTAAAAAATAAAGCTAATCAATTCTGGTATCAAATCAAAATGTGGGTGGTCAATTAACTTGATTTGAAGCAAATTGTGAAATCGAAGTTTTTAGATGATTATAAGACTTACGAGATAAATTTAAATAAATATTTGATATATATTTTCAAAATTTAATTCTTGTAATTTATTTATAATAGATGCATAATTTTTTATTTTTATAAATGGTTAATTCTATGAAACTTTATTACAGACAAAAATACTTTGCATTATCTATAATTCCACTTATTTTCATATTTCTATTTCGCCCAGCATTTTCAGAAGCATCGTCTTCCAAGACATATCTAGGTATCGATGTTGGTTACGCTTTTGTAGATTTAAAAGCTGAAGAAACAGCTCAGACTTTAGCTAACTTATCTGGTCAAACTGTAACATATGAAGAAGATGGTGCGACTGTGTATGCCAGATTTTACTTTGGATTTGAAACTAATGACCAAATTGATTTACAATTTGGTTATTTTAACACCTCAGAAATATCTGCTACTTATACAATTTCAGGTTCTTCAGCTTCAGAAGAATATGAAGCAAGTGGCTTTGATGCTTCTCTAATCTATCGTACTAGATCAGATGGTGGTCTGTTTGGAAAAGCTGGAATGCATTACTCAGAATTAACTGGATTAGTAAGTATTACAATCGGTGGTACTACTTATGATATTGCATCTGCAAAAGCTACTGGTAGTGGTGTGCTGCTTGGTCTAGGTTATGATTTTGATAAAAATATTGATGGTTCTGGTTGGAAAATGGGATACGATTTTTATCGAGATATTGGAGGTATTGATGGTGCCGATTTTGGACTATTATATCTAGGATACAATTTCTAATATGCTAATTCTATATTATAAGTTGAAAATTGTTAAATATTAATAAGAAGGCCCAAAATCTTTTTTTTTCGAATAATTTAAGAAAAATATCTCAGAATTAGTTAATTTAATTTATAAATAAAATATTGATGGTTGATTATGATTTCCCTTTATGATTAATTAGTTGTATAAAATTTATTATGTTTTGTGTTTTTTTAAATGTTAGATATTCGAATCCTAAACTAATGCATGTTGGTCATCAATATGTAGCTTCTAACTTTGACCCTTCAACTTTAAATGGATTAGTAGCGGTAGATGCTTATCATATTTCTCCTGACAAAGGTCTTGGTATTTTTACTTTTAATAATCAGTCTAATCTTGAAAAACATATTCCTTCCTTGAAGGATTTTTTTAAAGACTATGAAGATAGATTTTCTTGCAAGGCTAGTATTGAAACTGGCATAGTCAACGAAGAATTAGACTATAAAGCCGAAAAATAAAAATCTAATTTTCTTTTACCAATTGCCAATCCCTTATTAAAGTACACATGCGCTAGAACTATATTTATGCCCATCGAATAAGATTAAAGTAGCCTCTCATTTTTGTATTGTTAAAATAGTAAATACTCTACGAAGGCTATTTATTTAGATTAGTGTATTATTAAGTTATATTTTCAAGTATGTATAGAGGATGAAATTTCATTAATTAGAATAGACATTCCAGAACGGGTGGCTATAGATTTAAAAAAATAAATATACAGCAAGTAACTGAAGTTATATTAAAAACATAGCTCCCAAAGAAGTTAAATATGATTACGTTTCTATTAGAGAATCATTTAGTTTTGTAGGTGATGTGCTTCATGTACTTGATGCAGATTTAAGACCCGGTCGAGATATAAAAAAAAAGCTTTTGTATTAGGATTGATGATTAATGCTTAAGACCAGTTGATACTTGCATAATTTGTTTATGATAAGATCAAAAATAAATTAAGTTTAAAAACTTTTATGAAAAAGTTATGAAAAACTGAGTTAGATAAAAGAGATGACATACTATATAATTATCAATTCAGGATTTTAAATATAAATAATATTTCATCATTATTTATAGCATTTTATAGAGGTTTTTGGTATTACCAAATCTACTAAAAATTAATATTAACAAAGTTTAATTAGAAAAATGAAATCTTCGATCATTTGGCTAATTCTCATAGATATTAATTAATTTTTAAATAAAAAAGGAGCTTTTAGATTATGAATAGGTACGTTGGTTTAATATTTTGCTTATTTATTATATTTGGTGCCATTTCTCACGTAGGTTTTAATTATTATTATGATATCCTCAGCTTTTTATTTGTTATTGGTGGTTGTGCTGGATATGGATTATTGAAAAACCAAAAGAATAAATTTATTTCAAATTGTGGTAATGGCGCTGTTTATTTTGGTTGGTTTGGTATGTTAATAGGAATAATCGCTTTAACAGCAGGTAAATGGAATAACTGGGGTGATATCGATAAAACAGGAAATGCTTTATCTATAGCCTTTTTACCTTTGTTTTACGGTTATATAATCAAATTAATAACACTTGTATTTAAAAGAAACTAGTTGAAATTAATTTATTTTGTGTACTCATAAACAATATATTCTAGTAATATTAAAAGTTTAAATGCAGGAGTAGCATTCTAATTAAAGTTATAAATATATCGATTTTATTAACTGTATAATCATTGACTTTAATTTAGTATTATTATTTACTTAAATTTAAATAAACATGACAACGCTGATATATATATATACCTTGATTATTAAATATCATAAAAATTATTTCTAGGTAATTAAATGACAATTTCAAAATTAATCAATTATACAACAAGAGAGTTTATGTCTGAAAATGAACTCGAACTCTATGCAAAAAAACAAGATGAAATATTTACACCTGAAGTAATTGAACAATTCAAAAAAGCTGGAATGTTAAGAAGAGTATTAACTAGAATTTGGAACAAAGAGGGCGTTGCTAGAGTTGGAATTTTATTTGAATATAAAGATGAAAAATCATTTGTTGCTTGTCAAACTTTATTAGATAAATACCACGCACCAAAAGTAAAAAATTTTATAAATAAAGTTGTTGGTAGTAGAGGTATAGTCTTACACGAGTTTACTTCGGAAGACTTCTAGAAATAGTGATAAAAATTTTAGTAATTAATTTTTCATTTAATATTTATTCAATACTTAACATCAAACATAATTAAAAAATCTAAAATAGTTTTTGTGTTTATATCGATCAAATAGTAGGATTTTAAATGACTTGAATTGTGTTTAGTCTTGTTGTTTCATTTTATTAATAGTAGTGAATTAAATAAAATTTCAATGTGTTAAAAACAATTGGTAAAGTATTATAAATCATAATAATGGTATTTGTACAAAATGAAAAATTATAAATTAGAAAAGTTAAAAAAAGAACAAAAAGAAAAAGCTAAACCTAATATTAAATTTGATAATTATTTAAAGCAAACGAAAACAACAGAAGACAAAGTCGTTTTATTAAAATTAAAGAAAAAAAGTGATGCTTCGCTATTTCTTTCAAGTTTTAAAAATTTAATGAAAAAGTGATTTTTGAAAAAATATAATTTTATAGATTTTTAAAATTATAAATTTCTATATAATTTAAATTAGAAATTTGGATAGATAAAGCATACTAAAATGTTTGTAATTTTTAAAATATTATTAACTTCTTTGATTATTGTCCTGATTACTGAAGTTGCTAAATTAAATGATAGGTTAGGTGGATTAATTGCAGCATTACCAATTACAACTTTTATAATTCTGTTTTGGTTATATTATGAAAATAATTCATTAGAAAAAATTTCTAACCACGTTTCTTACACTTTTCTTTATGTTATCCCGACTTTACCAATGTTTATAACTTTCCCATACTTTATCCACAAATTTGGTTTTTACAGTTCAATTCTTTTAAGCGTGATATTAACTGTAATTTGTATTTTCATTGTGCATTTTTTATCAAAAAAATTTGGATATACTATGTTCTAAAATAAATTAAAATATTAATTTTTATTACCTTTCAATTTATTAATATATCAATGTATCAAGCTTATTTAGAAAATTACGTATTCGTCCTAATTCTTATTTCAGTTTTTTCTGGAGGTATAATTAAAGGGTCTGTTGGAATAGGAATGTCGATGTTTTCAGTTCCAATAATAGCATTAATTTTACCTCCAACTAAAGCGATGATGTTACTATGTTTCCCAGTAATCGTTACGAATTTTTTCCAAATGGATATTAAAAAGGGCATTACTAGTTATCGTTTTTTACCCATGTTTATATCTCTTTTTATTGGAATAATTCTAGGAGGTAAATTAATTCTTAGTTTAGAAATAAAAACTATTTCGATTATTATTTCATTAGTAATAATTGGTTTTACAACAATGAATTTATTTGGGATTAATTTAAAAGGACTTAAATCCAAATATGAAAAAATTCTATCAATTAATATTGGTTTTTTTTCGGGTATCTTAGGAGGATTATCTACTTTTTATGCCCCACCAATAATTACTTTTTTAGTATCTTTAAATTTAGAAAAAGAAAGTTTTATTAGAACAACTGCAACTATGTATTTTTTTGCTTCTATACCATTATATTCGTCTCTTATTTATCATGGGTTAGGTAATCTTTATGATTTGTTAGTAAGTCTAATTATTACTTTTCCTGCACTGGTTGGACAATATTTTGGAACAAAAATAAGAACTAAGATTTCAAATAAATTATTTAGACAAATAATTTTAATAATTTTAATTCAGATTGGATTGATACTTTTGATTAAAAACTTGTGAATTAATTATATTTTAAAGTTCATTAAATGAATAAATATTATGATTAATATTTAATCATTTAAATTGAAAGTTTGAAATTAAAAAAAAATCTTGTTTTTTTCAGTTTTTAAAGAATTAATATTAACGTTATTTATTGTTAAAGGAGATTAAATTGTTTAAACATGTTATTTTATTTCTTATATCATTATTGTTTTCAGTAACAAGTTACGCTGATACGAAAGTACCATTTACGTTAGATTGGAAATTTGAAGGACCTTCAGCTCCTTTTTTTAATGCAATCGACAAAGGTTATTTTAAGATAGCCGGATTAGATGTTGAAATTTCACCTGGTAAGGGATCGCTTGATGCTATTCCTAAGGTAGCAACTGGTTCATTTCCTTTTGGTTTTGCAGACATTAATTCATTAATTAAATTTTTAGATCAAAACCCAGGGGCTCCAGTTATAGCAATAATGATGATTTACGATAAACCACCATTTGCGGTTATTGGGAGAAAATCACTAGGAATCAATTCACCAAGTGACCTTGTAGGCTCTGTTTTAGGAGCTCCTCCTCCTGATGGAGCATGGGCACAATTTCCTTCTTTCGCAAAAGCAAATAATTTAGATATGAACAAAATAAAAGTTGAACCTGTTGGATTTCCCACTCGTGAACCTATGCTTGCAGAAGGTAAAGTGGATTCTGTGACAGGTTATTCATTTTCGTCATACCTAAATCTTGTTCGTTTAGGTATTCCAGAAAAGGATATAACAACAATACTGATGGCTGATCACGGACTTAAGCTGTATGGGAATGCAATCATAGTTAATACTGATTTTGCTTCGTCTAATTCTAATATCGTTAAATTATTTCTTGAAGCGGTTGGTAAAGGTTGGAAAAATGCTGTTTCTAATCCTAGTTCTGCTATTGATTCTCTAGTAAAAAGAAATCCAGCAGCAGATAAAAATTTAGAAGAAAGAAGATTTAATCTTGCTTTGTCTGGAAATGTTATGACAGATTATGTTTTAAAGAATGGGATGGGTAATATAGATAAGGCTCGTTTTGAGCAAGCTATAAGTCAATTAAGCGAGACTTATAAATATAAAACAAAACCTAATTCAAAATTATACTTTACAGACACTTACTTGCCAAAGGGTGGGTTTAAGTTGAAGTAATTTGAAAATAAATATAAAATAGGGTGGCATTTCCATCCTATTTTAAGGTAAGTTAATGTCATTCAGTAGTAAGAAAGATACAATTTTAATTAAAGATGTAACTCATACCTATAAAACTGAGACTGGTTTATTGCCAGTTATAAAAAACTTAAATATGAGTATTCCACAAAATAGTTTTACTGCTGTAGTTGGGCCTTCTGGATGTGGCAAATCTACTTTGACAAAACTTATTTCAGGACTTTTGCAACCTGATGAAGGTGAAATATATCTTAATGGAGCAAAAATTACTTCACCGAAGCCAACTGTTGGAATGGCCTTTCAAAATCCTGTTTTATTAGAATGGCGAAGTATTATACAAAACGTGATATTACCGTTAGAAATTGTCCCTAACAAATTAACATTATTAGAAAAAGAACAACGAGCAAAAGAATTACTTATTTTAGTAGGATTGGAAGGATTTGAAGAAAAAAAACCTTCTGAACTCTCTGGAGGCATGAGACAAAGGGCATCATTATGCAGAGCATTAGTCCATAAACCTGAAGTTCTTATTTTAGATGAGCCATTTGGCGCATTAGATGCATTTACCAGGGAGGATTTATGGCAAGTGATGCATAATTTAAGGAAAGAAGAACCTTTCACGGGGGTACTTATTACACATGATTTAAGAGAGTCGATATTCCTAGCCGATGAAGTTGTAGTTCTTTCTGGAAGGCCAGCTTCAAAACAATATTTTATTAAAGTGCCAAAGTCAAAAACACCAAAACTTGATAGCTTGTACTCTCTTAAATCTATTGATATGCTCAAAAATTTACGAAAACAGATTGAAATTGCTCAAAAACAACAAGAAGAAAATAAATGAGACATATTCTAATTCCATTATATGCTATTGTTATTTTTCTTGTATTTTGGGAACTGTTAGTTTGGTTTAATGAGTGGCCAAACTACAAAATGGCTTCTCCGTCTGATATTTGGCCAGCATTTTGGAAATTTAAATCATTATTTTTCCATTATGGTTGGGATACTCTTTGGCGAACAGTTGTTGGATTATTTGTAGCAGTGTTATGTGGTGTTTTTTTAGGAATGATTATGGGGTTTTCAAAAGTTTTGCGAGAAGCACTATATCCTTTACTAGTAGGATTTAATGCTATTCCAAAAGCTACAGTTGTGCCAATTATTGCTTTGATTTTTGTAGGTCAACATGATTTAAATACCATTTTAATAGCTTTTATGATTTCTTTTTTTCCAATAGCAGTTTCCGTTTCAATTGGGTTATCTACTCTAGAGCCAGAATACAGAGATATTCTGAGATCTCTGGGTGCGTCTAAATCATTAATTTTTTGGAAAATTGCTTTGCCAAAAACTTTACCAGAGTTTTTTGGTGCCTTAAAAGTTGCCGTCACTTTAGCATTTATTGGTACAAACTTGATGGAAATTGTATCTCCACATGGGAGGGGATTAGGAGCTCTTTTTGACAGCGGTAAGACGAATTCAGATTATCCTTTGATGTTTGCAGTCTTAATTGCTTTAGCATTATTGGGAATCGGTTTATATTATGTAGTGGTTATTCTTGAGAAAGTATTTGCTGGATGGGCTGAACGTTCAACAGATTAATTAATTTAAATAAAATAAATCAAATATAATTTTTTAATATCATCGTGAAAGGAAATTAAATGTCTAAATATCTTATACATATTCATAGCGGGCCAGATATGAAAAACAAAGCTACTTTAGGAATGTTGGTAGCAGTTACAGCATTTAAAAATAATAATGAAGTTAATATTTTCTTAGGTGCTGACGGTGTTCACCTTCTTAATATAAAAACTGAAGGAGAAGTGGTTGGCCAAGGAACTGGTGATTTGAAAACACATTTGGATTTTTTGAAAGAAAATAACATTAAGTTATATGTTTCAGGAATGTCATCAAAAGCGCGAGGTTATGATGAAAAATTGTTAGAAGGGTTTAATGCTGAATTTTCTATGCCTGATATGTTATTAGCTCTTTCAGTAGAAGCAGACAGCACACTTTGTTATTGATAATAAATAAAATAAAATTTTCCTTTATTAGAATGTTTATTTTAAATATTGTTCCTAATAAAACTAGTCCTTCTAACGACCAACTTGTTGATGCTGAGAATTTAAAAAATTATCTTATAAAATATTACTATTAAATTTTAATTATAAATGCGAAGGATATATTAATAAATCTTGAGTAGAATTATTTTTGAAACATAAAGTGAAATAACTAAAAAAAGAAAAAAGTTAGTTGATTATCTACAATGAACTTAAAAAATGATATAAAAGGAAGGTTTGGAAAGGGGCTTGTAATTGGAATATCAAGCATTCTATACGTAATTTTAAGGTTTATCGACATCATAGAGAGGCCTAATATACTGTTAGATTATTTTATTTTAACAATTTTTGTATATTCCGCTTATCTCATCACATTTAATTTTAAAAAATAAATATTTAATCTAAATATATTTGTATTAATTTGTACCAATATATATAAACCCGTCTTTATCCATGATTGGCAACAAATTTAAAGGTATTTCTTTAATTGCTTTTGTAAGTTCTACTGCTTCTTCTGGTGCCCAATCTGGATTGGTGGTCACCCATTTTTTGACTGCACCAGTTCTTAAACAAAATTTGCTATCACGAAATGGGCACAAGAACTCATTTTCATTTGTAATCTGACCCATTTCAAGTGGTAAATTCATATGAGGGCATAGATTAGAAAATGCTGATAGATTATCGTCATTTCTAACAATTAAAATTTCGTTTTTATGATGATTAATTTTCTTTTTTTCTCCATTTTTCAAATCTTTAGATAGCATGATCTTCTTCCAAAATATGCCTGATTCAAAAATTTTCTCATCCATAGATTCTAATGATTTTCCTTTTAATTTTGAAATTTCATATAATGTAGACCTTTGAGAAGAACCTTTTAATTTAACTCTAACAAAATCTTCAACTTCGGCTCTGTCCTCAATCTCTTTAAATGCCTCTTCTGAAATTAATAATCTGGTTTCAGCTTCCTTGTTAGCTGTTTCCACTCTACTAGCAATGTTAACAGATTGACCAATTGATTTCCAGCATTCCCAAGCATACCTACTATTGCTTCTCCATAATGAACACCTACTCTTACATCAAAATTAATATTATAATTATCCAAAAAAACTTTTTTCTTTTTATCTACATCTTCTAAAATTTGTAATGCAGCTTGAGTACATCTATAAACAGAGTCTATTTTGTCGTCTATACCGAAAGCAGCAAGAAATGCATCACCAATAAAATTGTTGATATCACCACCATTTTTTTTAATTATCGTTCCCATGTCGTCAAAATATCTATTAAGTATGTACATAACATCATAAGAGGGTAATTGTTCACTTAAAGGTGTAAAAGAAACTATATCTACAAACATAAGAGCAAGTTTTTTTTGTGCTCCCAATTGAACCCACTGAATTTTTTGTCATTTGATTAGCCAAAATCAAATCTTTTTGATCAAGCAATAATCTTTTAAGCTTTACATTACCTACAATTTTAGTTTGGCAAGCCAATCTAATATTTGTAGGTAATTCTAGCTTTTCAGATAATTTTTGTTCTGATTTACTCTTTTGAGACAAACTTTCTTCACCTTCAAGAATTTCAACTCTGCATGTAGAACACATACCTAAACCACCACACGCATGTAAGTGTTGTATATCATTTCTTAATGATGCAGTTAATATAGTTTCATCTTCTGAAATTGATATCTCTACATTGTCTGGTATCAAATCGATTTTAAATACATTTTTTTGCATATTCAAATCATCATGATAATGAAAAATGAATCAACTAATGACAAAAAACTTCCAAAACTTTCACTTTTTTGATTAACTATGTATCAATTAAATTTAATATCTTTTGGAATTTATTTTGAAATATAAAAGTCTTCAAGAAATACAACAGAACCCAGTATGGATCAAATTACAGTCTAAAGGCACTGATAAAAAACAACTTAATGAACAGTTTTTGTCTCTTACTGAGGATGAAAAAGTGATTGCAATTGACTTGTTTGAATCTTTGAAAGTTGTTATGGAAGACTTATTGAAAGAAAATAATACACAACAGTGATAATTTGAATTTTAAACGTGTTTTTTTAATTATTTTCTGATAAAATTTCTAATAATTTTAAAAAATTATTGTTAATGTAAAAATGTTAAAAAAAATAGTTCTGATAATTTTTTTTAGTTTGTATAACTTCCAAACATACTCTTTCGAACCTTATTCAGGTATTTCATGCCATAGTGACAAGGTAAAGGGTAAAGAAGAATATTTTTTTAAACATGATGTAAATCATATATATGCAACTGCTTACAAAAGAATTAATGGACAATTTATCAAGGTAGGAAATGTTGTTGGACAAAAAGTATCATCTTTTTTATTGTTTGAAGATATGACTATCGATGAAAATTTAAATTTTGCATGGCATTTAGATATGGTCACAAAAAATCTAAAACCTTTTTTATTAACTGTGGATGATAAAAATAAATTTGAAATGCCAAAAAATTATGATTGTATAAGTAAAAATTTTTGGTTTTAGTTATTTAGTGAGCGTTCAAATATGGCTAATTTTGAAATAATGATTGATAACGAAAAGACAAGAGTAACACGTTGGTCATTTGAGCCTGGTGAAGATACAGGAAAACATTTCCATGAATATGATTATGTTGTAGTACCAATGATGGATGGTAGTCTCAAAATTGTAAATCATGACGGCGAAGTATCTTATTCAAATCTTTCTAAGGGAGTAAGTTACTTCAGAAAGAAAGGTGTTAACCATAACGTTATAAATCATAATGACTTCCCATATTCATTTGTTGAAATTGAATTTAAATAGAAAAAATTGTTAGTAAGGTATATAAATGAGCGATTCCAAGCTTATAAGTTATATTGCCTCAGACTTTCAAATAAAGAGTGATATGAAAGTTGATGAGATTGAATTCGAAAAAATTATAAATATAAATTTTGAAAAATTCAAAAAAGAAGGCGTGCTCAGACAAACGGTGACTAAAATATGGAATAATGAAGGTACATTAAGGTTAGATCATTTGTGTAAATATAAAGATGAAGAGAAGTTTTTAGAATTTCAAAAAATTTTTAAAGAAGAAGAATTAGAATTTAAAAATAAAACTGGTTTCTTTTGCAAAGTCTTTTCTAATAGGGGTATCGTTTTATATAACATAAATTACTCATGATTTATAATTCAGCAATAAAGATAATTTTTAAATTATTTAGAATAAAAAAATTTCTAGCTATTTTTATAGTTATATTTGTTAATTTTTCACACAATGCTAGTTCCTCTGAATTGGACAAACTTTTCTTAAAATTAAAACAATCAGCTAATCAAACTTTAGCAAAGGACTATGAGGCTAAAATATGGAATTTATGGCTTAATAATGGATCGACTAAAAATAGTAATATTCAAATGCAAAAAGGTCTAGAATTATTACAAAATGGTAAATTAGATCGAGCACTTTCACTTTTCAAAAACTTATCAAAACAAGAACCTGTTTGGGCAGAGCCCATTAATAAGATTGCAACAATAAAGTTTTTGCAAGGTGATTATATGGGATCAATAAATGACATTAAATCGACTTTAAAGTTAGAGCCAAGACATTTCGGTGCACTATCAGGATTAGTTCAAATTAACATAATTTTAAAGAACTATAATGAGGCTCTTAAAACTTTAGATTATGTTTTAACAATTCATCCTTATGTTGGAACAAAAAATCTTAGACCTATTATTCTAAAAATGTTAAACGATTCATTTATATAAGAAAATTGCTGATTTTTTAAATTATAAGTTTGAGAAATAATTAATACATAATGTAAAAAAATGAAAAAAAATTATTTAACAATTATAGAGAAATGGATACGTAAATTTATAGATACTATGAATGCTGACGTATTAGACGGGTATGCTCAACCAGGCGAAGATTTTGGAGAAGTACCAAAAGGAATAAAGATAATTTTTGATGGATATGGTTACAATGAAAATACCGATCTAGAAGACGATAATAATATGATATCATTTGCTGTATTTGTTCATAAAAATTCATTAACTGAATACTTTCCTAAGCATGAAGTAAATTTTAATATGATTGTTCATAGACCCTCAGAAGAATGTCATATATCTGCTTGGTATAATGTTAAGGAGAATTATATTGAAGTATTACCTTTTGAGGATATGCAAAGAACTCAACTAGATCATAGTTTTCTAGTTGATTTAATATTCAAAATTGATAACAGAAATCCATATATTCCAGCGTAGATATTGTTATCAATAAGATTTCATAATAAACTTAACTAAGATAATACTTTTTAATAATTTGCAAAAATGAACATTAATAATATATTTTATTATGTTTAATATTATTTAATTTGAAAATACATATTTTGTAAATTCAATAATTATATTGCTTAAATTAAAAGGTAATTTGCTAAGTCAATAATTTATTAAATATATTTTGTTTAACAAATAAGTCATTTCAAATTTAAATTATATATTTAAAAAAATATTAAAGATGAACTTAATCAAATACTGTCATCAACAGAAATTAAATCTTTATTTTTGTTAATTTTTTAAATGGAAATTAATATAATAATAAACATCCTTCATTGATATTAAGTATATCGCCGGAAATTCATTTATAATATCAAAATTAGCCTTAATAGACTTTACAAGAGATAAGTATTGAGTGAAATCTTCACATAAGTCTAATAGATAAGTTTCTGGTTTAATGAGTTTGTAGTCATACCTTAATTTATTTTTTGATAATTTATTAATTAAAGCGCATGCTAGTAAATTACATTTTAAAACAAATTCTTTTGGAATATCGTCAAAATATTCAAATCTAGATTTAAAAGTTAATTTATCTTCTGTTTTTTTGTTTAAAACATCAATGAAATTCGATTTTTGAAGTTTATTTTCAGATATGGATGCATTATCCATAAGCTTAAAGCTATCTTTAATAGAAAAATTGTAATAAATATTATTGTCAAACTCTTTCTTGCTTACCCCGATAACTTCAGTTGTTGAAAGACAATAATTAAATAAAATTTTGTTAAATGGAAAGCTTTGTAGAAATTCCATAATCCAATTGATATCAATTAACTTTATATTATTAATTAGCCAATCATTTATATTTTGGCGAGTTAAAGAATCCAAACTATCATCGCTAGGAACCTCTATTATAGCATATATATACAGACAAATATCAATAATATCTTCTTTTCTTTGACCTTTTATTCGCTTTTCTATTTCTGGAGCTTCACAAATGAAGCTCTTAAATTTCATTTTATCAAATCTATCATATGTAATATCCGCAAGTTTTTCATTTGTTTCTAATTTTGTTAATTCATCATTTAATAATAGATCTAGTAATTTTGTTATTCCTTTATTCCACTCTATTGGTTGATATTGAAATTTTTGATAATCTTGTTTAAAATTTGGTTTTACTCTTTTTTCCCAAATATCTCTTTCGTTTGGAAATAAAAAACCTAATTCGTTCTTAGAAAGCATTGTTATATATCTATTGCCAAATGTTTCTGACCATTTATCTTTTTTTAGAGCTTCCTTTAATCCATCATCAAGATATTTGAAAAATATATTTTTTGAAAATTTTTTAACTTGATTTTTTCCAAGGCTGTAAAAATAACTTTCATTATTTTCAAATTCAAATGTAAATAGAATAATGCCTTCATTTTCTGAAGTGTCAATTTGTACTTCAATTTTGGATAAGTCTTTATCTAAAAAAGAGGAATTTAAGAATTTTTTTAAATTTTGATAGTTTTGTCCAGTTCCATATGCATCAATATCTTTGTACATTTCTGTAATTTTCATTGGGCATTTAAAACTGTGTAAAAAAAGATTATCTATCTTGTTTTCATTTTCTCTAATCCAAGATTTAAAGTATTCAATTATCATATTGTACTCATTGACTATTTTATACCCAAAACTTAACATAAACATTTAATAAATAAATGAAAACAAACAATTCAAAGGAAATATAATTGGATATATTGAAGTGGTTAGACGAATTAGGATTATCACGTTATGCAGACTCACTCTCTGAATTTCCTATTGAAGATATAATTGAATTTACAGATGACGACTTCAAAGAACTTGGCGTTCTTACACCTCACCGTAAAAAACTTCTTGTTGCAATAGAAAATCTTAATATTACATATCAGTTTGAAAACAATTCATCATCTAGAAATACAGAAACTGAATCCAGTACGTTTTCCAATTTTATTAGAGATCTTCCTCAAGTTATAGCGATACCCCTTCATGAATATACAGAAGAGGATCATCCTGGCATGAAACTTTGGGCGGCTTGCGATGCTATTGAGCTATTATTGAAGTTTTTTGTGATTATAGGTGTTGCTGATAGAAGACAGCATGGCGAGCTTGATGACAAACTATTAAAAGAGCTTTGGGGTAAAATTGAAATGCCTACACTCGGTGCGTGGCTGTCTATGGCTATATCTCTATCACAATCCAAAAGTAAAAATGAACTAATGATGCCTGAGATAGACCAGTATGTAAATGCTATTTTAAAAACACTACTTTACGGACCAGACAATCCAGGGACAGCAGATACATCGTTTTTAAAACTTCGTAACCGTTTAGCACACGGAGGAGGATTAACTAGAAAAGAGGCTGAGCGTTTAATATCTATCTGGAAAGATCCATTTGAAAAGACTATTGAAGCGTTAGATTGGTTAAGAGAAATTAAAATTATTGGTCTAGATAATAATGTTCCAATGGAATTAAAAGGAATATCAGATAATTTAAAAGCGGCTGATAATTTAGATATATCCCAATTTAAAGGTGATAGTGATGGCGTATGGCTTATAAAAGGCGGCAATATATTATCCTTGTGGCCTATGGCATTATTTGGATATCCTTCAGTATCAAATGCTAAGGGTAATGTTGAAACAGGTGATATCAACTCAACCCAAATATATGTTCGCAAAGACGTCGTGCAACTTCAATTTACACCTCTTGGAGCAGAAGGCTTTAGCCATTCAGAAGCTGGCGTATCTGCTGTCGAAGCTTTCCAGTCTTTATTTAGTTTAAAACGTACAAACCAGAAAGTATCTGAGAAGGCATATAAAATACAAGATTTTGGACGAGAGATCCAAAAAGATGCTAATCAAATGGTAGGACGCTTTGAAGAACAAGAGCATATAGAAAACAGCTTTAAAGATATAGAGCAGGGGGTAGTGTGGATTACAGGTCCTGCAGGGATAGGTAAATCATTTTTAGTTGCACGATTAGCACAAGATCTTATTCATAATAATAAAGATGAAAACACAATTATACTTCCTTATAGATTCAAATCTGGAGACGACGCACGCTGTAGTCGAGACGCCTTTGCAACCTTTGCTATCGAAAGACTGGTAGCTATGGGTGCATTGATTGATAATGTTAATATAGAATACAAAGGAAAAGCTGAAGATCGACTTAAAGCTTGCCTTGATTATATAAATAAAAATAAGAAAGTCATCTTTGTTTTAGATGGATTAGATGAACTTCTTTCTAGAGATACCACCTTTGCTGAAGATATTCCTTTAGGGTTAGACTCAATGCGTGTTACTTGGATTTGCTCTGGTCGTCCTGAACAAGAACTTGTGAAGGTCTTTACCAAGCCTCGCGTAATAAATCCTTATCCTAATGGTCTTCCAGCCATGCAAATCGAAGATATAAGAAGCATATTGTTAGAACGTATTGGTTTGTTTAGAAACAAACTTCTCGCAGGTGATAAAGAAAAAGGTAATGAAGTAGTCAATCCATTCATTGATCTTGTAGCTAAAAGAGCTGAAGGATTACCACTCTTTGTAAATTATGTGACCCAAGATGTACAACAAGGTAATTATCCATTAGATGGCACAGCTAACCTTCCTAGAGGTTTAACAGCTTACCATGAGAAGTTGATAGAAGGATTAGGGGTAGGTGCTTTAAAAGAATTATTAACGCCTCTTGTGGCCATATTAGCTGTGGCAAATGAGCCTTTAGCTGAACAAGAAATAATTACGTTTTTAAGATTAAGAGATAGAATACCTGACGGTGAGGCAGGAGATAAATTAGTAACAAAAGGTCTTGCTGCTATAGCAAGCATGTTAAGGCGTGCTCCTGATCCTGAAGGCGAAGATGGTTATATGTTGCATCATCTATCACTAAGAGAACATATACTAACTACAGAGACAATGAGTTATCCAGTAGAGCAGGCAAGGAAGGCATTTGCTAAGGCAGCTATGAGCCCAGATGACGAACCATCAATATCTAATTACTTATATAGAACAGGTGTTGATCATCTACTAAGTAATGATCAAGTAGATGATGCAAGAGCAAAACTTTTAGATCTAGCTCATCTTGATAAGATGTTTAGCCTAGATAAGCAAGGTTTAGATATACTTCAATATTGGTTAAAAATTGGGGATGATGATCAAGGTAAAGGATATATAGAATCTGTCAAAAAATATCTCGAAAAAGATCTAAATGAAGATGATCTTGACATATTGTTAACTTTTTTTAATTTATGTCATGATTGTGGGTGGAACTCGGTAGCTTCAAATTTTACAAAAAAAATTACTGAAATTTTTACCCGAATTAAAGGTAAACAACATGAAGACACACTTCATTCGTTAAGTTGGCATGCAATTTTTTTAGACAACCCCAATGAAGCAGAAACAATTTATAGAGAAATACTTGAAATTCAGAAAAACAAAATAAACGGCAAAGACAGCGAAGATGTCTCTGCAACGTTAAATCTCCTTGGAATGTGTCTAATAAATCAAGACAAATACGAAGACGCAAAGAAAATTCTTACAGAATGTCTTGAGCTAAGAGAACGTTTATATGGTAAAGACCATTCTTATGTATTCACAGCTATTAACAACCTAAGCATAGTCTTTCAAGAATTGAAAAAATATAAAGAGGCTGAATTTTTAATACGAAGAGCTTTAGTAGGGAGAAAAAAAGTTAATGGTCTTGACAGCCCTGAAACATATACATGTATGTTAAATTTAGCTCTGACATTAGAAAAACAAGATAAATCTATTGAAGCAGAAGAACTATATTCAAGTGTGTTAGAAGGCAGAAAAAAAATACTTGGAACAAGTCATCCTTCATATTTGCATTGTTTGAAGCTTTATGCATATTTCATGTTTGAAATTGGCAAAAATGAAGAAGGTCTTCCTTATTTGATAGAATTAGTTGAGTTAAGGGAAAAATATCTTGGAATTGATCATCCTGATACCATTACATCTTTAGAAAATTTGGCTTTTATACTTTATGATTTAGGCAAGTTTGATGAATCAGAAAAAATGTATAGAAAGTTAATAGATATAATTAAGAAAGTATATGGAAGTAAGAATGAGAAAACACTAGAGATATTAATTGAATTGATAGATGTTTTAGAGGATAAAGAAGACTTTACAGAAGCTGAGTTAGTATATAGTGAAGTATTAAATATTATTGATGTTGTACATGGCAAAGAACATGAAGAAACACTACGAATGAAACAAAATTACGCAGTTTTTTTAAGAAATAATACTAATGAATTAAAAAAAGCAATAAAATTATTAGAAGAGGTTCTTTTCATTTACAGAAAAAATAACGATCCTAGAGGTTTATCCTCAGTACTCACTGCATTAGGAACAACTTGTTTGAAGGCTGATTTTTTTGACATGGCAGATTTATCTTTAAAAGAGAGTGTTGATATTAGAAGAAAATTATTAGCTAATGGAGATAAGGATATTTTAGGATCTCTTATTTCAAGCCTTAAACGTTTAGAAGACCTTTATCAAAAGGTAGGTAAAAAAGAAGAATTAGAAAATATTGAATTAGAAATAAAAACACTTTCTAAATAACAATTTTTTTATTAAGAATGATTATTTAATCAAATAATTCTTCTCAATAATACTTTTATAATTAATAACAAATAAAAAAGATCTTTTTACTTTAATTTTATGTCAAATCTTCTTTTCATATTTTCAATTGTTGAGGTTGGAACTTTATGACTTGAATTTCCTTTATGCCTATTTTCTATGATCATAGAAACAAATTTTATACCCATTTTGTTAGCAAGGTTTTGATATTCTAGGACTTCATCAATGGTTGTCATTGTATTACTTACTATTGTAGATTTACCTCTTTCTAACTCTTGTTTTACAGATTCATAACAATATTGATGAGCTTTTTTTAATAATTTATAATCAAATTTATTATTATTAAACTTTTCAAAATATTGATCAGCTTCATAAAAATTTAAATTTAATGATTTTGCAAATGATGTTTTTCCAGAACCTGGTAAACCTCTTATTGCATAAAGAATAATTTCATCACTTTTAATCATTTATAAATTTATCCTAATATTTCTCTAATTTTACTTTTTGTTATCAAACTTTTTTTAAAGTTCGATACAAACGCTTTTTCAAATATATTTTGAAAAAATTTATTTTCAATTTTACCAAAATTTTTAATTAAGTTAAAAAGCTCCTTTGAATATTCCACGTATGATTTTTCATTTTTTTCATATTTAGCAATTTCCATTAAGTCTGCGTATGATGTAAAAATTTGTATTTTACTACCGTCATCTATCTTGTTTTGAATATAGTTTATGTTTTCAATGTAAAGATTTTTACTTTTATCTAAATTAGTTATGTCAGATTTATTAGATTTAAATAAACAGAAGTAAATTTTGGCTAGGTAGTTTTTAGACATAATTATTCCAAAAACATCATTTGATTTTTTGTTGATTTTTAACCAATTATTACAGCTTTTTAGAGCCTTAATTGAAGTTGGTTCTTTTTCAAAATACATTCTTGTAAGTGAACCATATGATCGTGCCAAGCCTGGTTTGTCACTTAATATTTCTTTTATTTCTATAGATTTTATGATTAGAGATTCAGTTATTTTTTCTTTTGGAAAGTTGTTTCCATATGATGTAAAAACTCTTGAACTGACTGCTAAATAGTCCTTATCTTTTTGACTTTTTAGTTTCTTAATGCAATCCAATAGCAGTTTTTTCCCAAGTTCTTTATTTTGATTATAGTATATTTCAATCAAAGCTGAATAGTGATCAATGTCATAAACCAACCATTCTGGTAATTTTTTCTCTTGTTTTAAAACTTGTATAAATTTTATTAATTTTGGATATTCTTTCGCATTATACAAGGTTCGCATTATAGGATAGATTAGTTTAGTTTTATAATCGTCAAGATCTAACCAGATATCTAGGAGGTTTGTAATACCTTCGCTATCATTAAGCCCAGAATGAAATATTTTTTCAAATTGAATAAAATATTTTTCTACTGATATATCATTTAAAAGTTTATTGTATTTAACGCCATTATAAATTTTTAGGTAATTTTGACATTTATTGGCTATTTTATTTGCCTTTTCAAACTGATTTAGTACACACAAATTTCCAATTAAATTTAAACCAGAATAGAATATTTCCTCAATATAATTATAACCACTTTTTTCAAATAAACGAAAAATCCGTTCGCTCTCAAGTGCAAAATCACTTTGAGAGCTTTTTAATGCTGATGCTGCAGTAAAGCAACATGTTCTTTGAGTTAAAGGAATATTTTCTAAATCATTATTTAATGAAAATATATTTATTAAAGCATTTAGAGTTGCTCTATTTCTAAATTTAATTTTATTATTTGGGTTTGGTAAGCTCTCAAAAATACCTGTTTTAAAACTAATTTCTTCTATTTTTTCAGCTGTTTCAATTAAATTTAATCCTGTGGCGACAGATAGAACTTTTAGTTCAAATTGATAACCCAAGCAGGAAGCTATCATTAGAAATGTTTTATATTCTTCATTGTTTTTTAAGGTATCATTGATGGTAACTTCTAATGAATTGGCCTGATTTTTAAAAACATTTTCACCAAATTCGTTATTATTATATAGATACCATATATCATCAAAGTAAATTAATTTATTTTGTTTTAGGTTCTCAAAAGTTATCTCAACATCGTCTAATGTGTTTTGATCATCTGTCTTATCTAGATATTGAATAATTTTTTCAGCAAGGTCACGGTTCGCATTAAGCTGATTTTGAATATAATCAATCAATTGATCATTTTTTAAATTTTCAATTTCAACTATAGTGTGAATATTTAGATGCTTTGGTAATTTATTTCCAATTAAAATAAAGCTTATTTCTTGATTAGTATTATAATTCTTAAGTTGATCTAACCATTTAGAGCTTTCGTTATCTAAATAATTTAATCCGGTTATAAGAATACAGCTGTTATTTTGATTTTTGAGTTTTTCAAAAAATTCAAGGCTAGCAGCTTCAAAAACATTACTTAGAGGTGTTTCTTGGTTGGATTGTGAGACAGCCATATTTAATAGATTACTAAAAGGAATAAAGTCTGTTATCGTTTCAATTGTACTTTCAATGGTCTCATTAGAAGGGTTATTAACTGGTTTATCTAACAATTGATTAACTAGATCAAAAGAAGAATTTTCGTTATTACACTCAATTTCTAAAAATAAAAAGTTATTAACATACTTTTGTTTTAAATATATTTTTGCACTTGTTTCATCATTGGTTTTAAAAAAAGTAAAGCTAAGTTTTGAGGTGTTACTTTTACTTAATTTAAAATTTTGATTTATAAAAGGATGTGTCCAATTTTCATATATCTTACTTTCTTTAATTGAGGTGTTTTGAATTTGTTTTTGTCTAAATATAAATGCTAACAAGACATTAGTAAAAAGAAAGGTGGATATTAAATTGATATATTGAAAATTTAAAGTTGTTATACTCATAAAAAATATTAAAACTAAAAAAACTGCAAAATAACTAAATAAATTAAATTTGGATTTATCTAATGCCTTGCCAATTATGTAAAAATTTAAAACAAATAAAATTGAAGGTATTATTAAACTAAGTAAGTTAGAGATTGAGCCTTCATAAATAATGAATGAGGTTAAAATCCAGGAAACAATAGACATTGAAATTACTATTGCAATTATCCCTGAGTTACTAAAAATTAATTGAAAAATATTTGATGATTTAAATTTTAGTTTTAATGAATGAATTATTATAAATGGCAAATACAAATATACTGCTGTGACTAATAATACATACCAGAAACTTAATATGGCTAGAGACTCAGGTTCAGGCACTGTAATAAATGTATTAAAAGCTGGCAAAATAATAAAAGGGACTATTTTTGACACAATAAAGCTTAGGGATAATATGGATACAAATTCCAAATTCTTGTTCGGATTATAGTTTGTTTTTTTCCTATAAATAAAAATGCCTATTAGTATAGATAACAAAAATAATGCAGAATTTATTCCAATAATTGGGCTCAATAAGTTTGATCTATCTCTAGAAAAGCCCATGTTTCTATATATTTTAAGAGGCTTATCAAAATTAGGTTTGTAATATGATCCTTTAATTACATAAAAAGCGTCTCCTAAATATGACTTATTTT
Organism: alpha proteobacterium SCGC AAA015-N04; assembly: GCA_000383115.1. Taxonomy (GTDB): domain Bacteria; phylum Pseudomonadota; class Alphaproteobacteria; order Puniceispirillales; family Marisalimonadaceae; genus Marisalimonas. The sequence goes on along the minus strand of KB910525.1, from coordinate 8,836 downwards.
TTTCAATTGCTACTATAAGAAGATCGTTTGTATCAAAAGATTTAAATAATGCCTCTAAATGAGTTTTTTTATAGTTACCTAATTTAAAAGTGTTAATTTCAGCTTTACTTAAATAACTTTTTACGAATGCGTCATTTACTTCTTTTTGATTATGAACAAAAAATTGAGAATTTTGATTGAACAAATATAACGCTTCGTTTTCAAGCGCATAATTAAGTGGTTGAGAAGTAAATACTACATCTAATTGTTTTCTCTCTTTTTCTTCTAATGTTTTTATTAAATTTTCTACACCTTTATTTGAAGAAATTACATGATGATCATCAAAAAGTTCAAATGTTCCAAAAGCATCTGCGTCTGTTAAGAAATTATTATTAAAGAATCTAGCTAAAGGAAAAATTCCATATAAAGTGTCAGAAGATATATCTAGTTGTTGTAATATGTCTTCTTTTAAACCTTTTAACTTTATTTTTATACCTTCAGGAAGATTTTTGCTTTTAATTTTATTTTCTAATTCTTTAATTTTATCAAAAGCTTTAAGAAAAAGTTGATAGTTTCCTTTTTCCTCGAGACCTATCCAATAATATGACTCTATTGTATTTAATTTATTTTCATACTTTGTTATGTTGTCAGCACAAATTGAAACATTAGAAAAAATATAAAAGAAAAGTGTATGTATAGAAATATAAATGAATTTGAGTTTGAAACCTAATAATTTCATCAAATTTTCCATTCGATGTTCAAAAGATTAAAATGGCATAATTTTAAAATTTTATAAATTTAAAATTTTCAAAAATTCAAATTTTTTATCGAGTCTCTCTTCAAAATTACTATCTTTATCAAGATCCTTAGTTTCATTTTCATAACAACTCAAGCAAAGTTCAATTTCTCTACCTTTTTTTGACATAAAAACTTTAGTTGGAATTGTTTCAAAGGTGAAATCTGGATGTGGGTTTTTAGTTCTCTTACACCACATGCATTTTGCATCTTTTTTATTATAGATAAAGGACACTAATTCTCACTTACTTTTTTCTTTTAATAACTTTGAAATTTCTTTAAATTGTTTTTCTAAAGATAGTATTTTTTTTTGTAAATCTATTTCAGATAATTTTTCTTCATTATTTCCATCTTTTGATATTTGTTGCATTGCATCAACGATTATACCTATGAATAAATTTAATACTGCAAAAGTTGTAACAAGTATAAAAGGTACAAAAAACAGCCATGCTATTGGAAACTCTTTCATTACAGGCCTGACAATACCCATAGACCAACTTTCTAAAGTCATAATTTGAAATAATGTGTACATAGAATTACCAACTGTACCAAACCACTCATAAAATTTATCTCCAAAAAAAGTAGTAGTCAGCACGGAAGAAATATAAAAGATCAAAATAATAATTGTCCCTACAGATAAAATACCAGGAATAGAAATAAATATAGCTTGAATTATCCTTTTCATTGATGGAACAACAGATAATAATCTTAATGTTCTAAAAATTCGGAAAGCTCTTAAAACCGAAAAAGGGCCTGATGTTGGAATTAAAGATATAACAACTATTATAAAATCAAAAATATTCCAGCCATCTCTGAAGAATCTGAATTTGTAAACAGTAATTTTTGCTAGTAATTCAATTGTAAAAATTGTTAAAGCTATTGTATCAATCAAAGATAAATAACTACCATATTCTGCTTTGATGTTTTTGCTTGTTTCAAGACCGAGAGTGATAGCGTTAATTATGATTACTATTGTAATGAATGTAACGAAATATTTATTTTCAATTATATTTTTAATAAAATTCATACAGCTAACTTTAATTTTTTTAAAATTTATTTTTAATAAAAAACTTAAATATTACAAGATCAGAATTTTTATGTTTCTTAAAGCCTAAAAACTTTACGATTTATTATTTATTTGATTTAATCATTAATATCTAATTTATATAGGTAAATTTTATGTATGTAAGGACTATTAAAATAACATTTAAAGATAAAATGTCTAAAAATATGTTTGTAAATTATACTGACACCAAAGCAGATGCTGAAGGCTTTAAAAACGGCACATTAATGAAGTTAATTTTTAGTAATTCGGATGTTGTGGCTACATTAGTTCTGATTTTTCCAGATCATAAAACATTCATGAAAGATCATAATAATACAGCTGGTCCTATAATAGACTCATTTAAAGAACAAGGTTTAAAGATTGAGTTAAATGATGGAGAAGTTTCAGGCACAACTGCAGTATCGTCTAACTTTTTTGAAATTTTAACTAAAGAAGGCTCTTTCTATAAATCTGACTAGTGAAGTAATAGTAAGGCATTGCAATGAGTAATTGGAAAACTGATTTTGAAGTAAAATTTAGGCTTGAATTTATACATGAAAATGGAAGAAAAGAAATCAAAAATAATACTTTAATTGTAGAAGCAGAAAATGAAGATCAAGCTATTGAAATGGTAATAAATGAATACGACAATAGTGTTTTTTTAAAAGTAGATGAGGTTAAGAAGATTTGGAATTATTGATAACTAAATTATCTAAGGATAAATTTGAAATTATAGTAAAAGCTGATCAATTAACAAAACATATTGTAAGTGTTACAGATCAAATGCTACTTAACCTAACTAACAATAAAACTTCAAAAGAAGAACTTTTAAATTTTAGCTTTAATTTTCTTCTTGAAAGAGAGTCAAATACTTCGATACTCTCGTCTTTCGATCTTACAGTGATCTCAAAATATTTTCCTGAATATACTATAAAAGCTAATGATAAATTTAATGTGTAGAAATACATTTAGTGGTTAGTAATTGCGATCTTATCAATTATTTATAATTGTAACAAAAGAGATAGAATTAAAAGTTGGAAAACTTGGAAAATTTATTTTTCCAATTGGGTTTTATGTATACACAGGATCTGCCAAAAAAAATATAGATAAAAGAATAGAAAGGCATCTTTCCAAGAAAAAAAATATCCATTGGCATATAGATTATTTACTCAACAGTGATGCTGTGCAAATTATTAACATAAAAAAATCACAAATGACTGAATGCAGTTTAAATAAAAAAACAAAGGGAACAATAATTATAAATGGTTTTGGTAGTTCTGATTGTAATTTATGTTGCAAAAGTCATTTGAGATACAAGGAGAATTAAGCATTAGCTGAATTATCAGCTAATGCTATTAGGAGGTTATAAACGAAAACATTTATAATATTAATAAATCAAAAAATTATGACGTAAATCCGAAAATAATAAGGTAAATTAATGGCATATATTTGAATAAAGTTAATTTTAATTTAGATCTTTAACACATCTAAATTCAATATAAACTGCTGACATATTTCTATTTTTTCTTGCTTGATGTTTTAAGTGCATCTGTTCTTTCCCGTACCACCAAGAACCGCCTTTCGTGGCTTTGATACTTTTGTTTTGGATATCAGCCCATTCCCAAACATTAGGGCCCATATCACACAAACCATTTATTCCTTTTTTTTGTAAAACCAACTTTGGAATGACCATTACCTCTTAATAATAATTTCCTATAATTAACATAATTATCAAAGTCACAATCTTCTAAGCAATTAACTCCTTCAGGCGTGTTCCCAACTGGATATTCACAAGTTTTTTCATACTCAAAGTTATTAGATAGTTTTTTATCTACTTTCTTTATATGCGGCGTAAACCGATTCTTCTTCACTTGGAAGTTTTTTATTTTTACATTTACAAAACATTTGAGCGTCATCAAAATTAACATGCACAGCTGGCTCATTTAATTCACCTTTTATTCCATAAGGTTTTTCCCAATTCGACCCTTCTTTTTTAACCCAACCTAAAGGATATACATAACACCATCCTCAATTTTCAGCTTCTGTTTTATAATTTATAGTTTCAGCAAACTTTCTAAACTCTCCAATAGAAACTTAAGTTAAATCAATGGAGTAATATGAAATTTTTTGCATTGTATCATCCTTCGCCAATGAAAATTTGCAAAAAAAATAAAAGTAAAGTTAAATAAATAAACAATAATCTTTTCTGTAAAATGTTTATATAGCATATGTCTAATTTATATTATTATCTAATTGTACGTTATATATGTAATTTAAATAAATATTCTAATTAATATTAATGAATTACTATTAGATGTGTAATTAAAATTTTATTGGATCAGTCTGTTATGATGAATAAATTTAAGGCGTGGCATATAAATTTAATTGAAAAAGTCCAAAAAATTACTGGTTTATCAAATTATCAGATAATATGGATTAGTTTCATTGAAGGTTTAACAATTGGGTTTATAATTGGATACTTTATATAAACTATATTTACTTTTTTAAAAACAAAAATTTTTATGCTCTAAAATATGTCCTTATAAAATTCATTTTCGTTCATATGTTTTGGATTTTTGTTTCCAGTGAATGCTTGTATTTTTTTAATTAAAGTTTCAATTCCAGTCTTTGAAAAATTGATCTTAGTCCATTTATTATTTTTAATTACTTCCGTCTTAATACCGGGAAGATCAACAGGTAATTTAGCTCTATTAAAAATAGTACATGAGTAGGAGTTTTTATCTTTAGAAAAAGTGAAAGAAATTACATAGTAATTATAATCAAGTTGACAAATACCGTTAATAAACTTTAATTCTTTAAATTTCATCTTTTATATTAAATTTGATTTTATATATTAATATTTTAAATAAAGGTGATTAATAATACTTCATATTATATGTTTTAAATTAAAACACATAATAATTCTTCAGGTAATTTTTTTAACTTTATAGTCCCTTTACTCAATAAAACTGGCTTCAATTTAAGTGTATTTTTATCATAATGCCAGGCAAAATCTACTCCAAGGTAAGCATATTTGTCTTCAAATAAGATAAAAGAACCTTCTTTTTGTCCGACCACCTCTCCAATTTCAATAAAATTATTTTTTATCTTTTTAAACACCGTCGTGTAAAGGTTGTTGTCCTTTTTTATTTTAAAATCTAAAATTTTGGTGTTATCTGGGTTCTTGCATTTTATAAAAAATGGTTTTTCCTCAGCTTTAACTAATTTAATGTTTAGAAATATAAAGAATAAGAAAATCCAAAAAAACTTCATGGTCAATAATCATATATAAGTTGAATTAATTATTTATACTAAAATCCTAAAATGTAGACAATTTTAATTGATTAATTAACAATGAATTAGTTAAATTGCATCATTATTAATCTTAAATTCAGAAAATGACACTTTAAAATGAATACTAAGCTTCCTTGCCCATTCTGTTCAAGTAAAAAGGGTTATGTATATATCCAATCACATTATCAATGTCTTGAATGCAAGAGAGTTGTTGATGATTGTTGTAGTGGAGAAGTCATAAGCTGTAAATTTCAAAAAGAACTCCAAAAAGATACTCAATAGAAAATTTTAAAACTTATTGTTTATCTATTTTGTTTTGTAAAAATAAATAAACATGTTAACTGACATTCTCTTGCTTTTAATAAGAATTTTTTTGAATAAATTTCAGAAAATTATTAAAAGAAAAAATAAATTAATTTTTTTTATAAATCTAGATGTTTCAATTGTGTCGACTTTAAATATTACTTAATGATATGATTTTTTTTAAATTTACTGGAGTTAAGGAATGACTGATTTAATAACCCGTCTTTCAAAATGTTATGCTAGTGCTATTCATGATGTGCTAAGAGAAAAAGGGTATCAAAATTGTGTCTTACCACCTGAAATACAAGCTTTACAAAGAGGTCAAAAGTTATTTGGAGAAATTTTTACAGTATCTGGCCATGTAGACAAAACATTATCAAGACATGAGTCTTTACTTTTATGGTCTCAAGTTTTATCCAAGGTTCCAAATAATAAAGTTATTGTTTGTCAACCTAATACACATTCTATTGCTCTTTTGGGAGAACTATCTGCACGAGCATTAATGGTAAAAGGTACCAAAGGTTACTTAATAGATGGGCACTGTAGGGATGTTGAAGAAATTATAGATGCTCAATTTCCAGTTTTCTGCCGATTATCAACTCCTGCCGATATTGTTGAAAGATGGAGATATAACTTACTTGGGGAACCTATCACTATAGGAAGCGTTACGATATGTTCAGGTGACTTTATTATAGCTGATATGGATGGAGCTGTTATAATACCTCAAAAAATAGCAGAAGAAGTGATTCAAAAGACTGAAGAAGTTATGATTACTGAAAGTGAAATGAGAAAAGCAATATTAAATGGTATGGATCCAGAGCAAGCCTATCTTAAGTTTAGAAAATTTTAGATTTACATAGGTCTAAAATTTATATGGATATAAATAGAAAAAATATTTGGTCCTTATCTTGGCCTTTGATAATTGCTAATTTTGCCATTCCCCTAGTAGGCCTTACCGACACCATAATTATGGGACATATGCCTGAAAGCACATATATAGCAGCAATAGCTCTTGGAGGTATAGTTTTTAACTTTATGTATGCAGGATTAAATTTTTTAAGGATGGGAACAACTGGAATAGTATCTCAACAACTGGGTTCTAAAAATTTCGATGAAGTGTTTTTAAGTTTGTTAAGACCATTATTTATAGCTGTTTTAATCGGAATAGTTTTATTTTTATCAAAAGAATTTCTGTTTAATTTATCAGTTTATTTTTTAACTCCTGATGAAAAATTACAAAAACTATATAAAGAGTATCTCTTTGTAAGAATGATTGGCTTGCCGGCTGGATTACTGAATATAGTATTTTTAGGCTGGTTTTTTGGAATGCAAAAAACAAGATCAGTGATGACACAACTTATTACTATCAATGTTGTAAATGTAATTTTTTCCTTATATTTAGCAGTTGTTTTAGACTATGGAATTTTTGGTGTTGCGCTAGGTAGCGTATTGGCACAATTTTCCGGTCTTTTTATGTCAATTATAATTTTTTCATATTCATTAAAAAAATTAAAATTAAAAAATTTAAATTTTAAAAAATTTAAGAATTTCTCAAAATTTTTTAAACTATTTTCTATCAGCAAAGATTTATTTATAAGAACAATGTTGATGGTTTCAGTGCAAGCATACGTAATCAAAAAAGCAGGTCTTATTGGTGTTGATGAGCTAGCTACAATTGAAATTTTATTAGTAATTTTTAGTTTGTCATCATACTCGTTAGATGCGTTTGCACACTCTGCAGAATCTTGTGTAGGTGTTTCTATCGGTTCTCAAAATAAAAAAAATATATATAAAGCTATAAGAATTACAACTGAATTTGCTTTATTTTTTTCAATAATTATTGGTATTATTTTGTATCTTTTGAAATTTTATTTAATTTCTTTTTTTACAGATATAAGCGCATTGCAAGATTTGATATTCGAATTATGGGGATTAGTTGTTATCACACCATTTATATCTATGTTGGCTTTTCAACTAGATGGAATTTTTATTGGCTCAACATTAGCTAGAGAAATGCGTAATTGTATAATATTTTCATCATTAATTTTTTTCATTATTTTAGAATATTGGTTTGAAAGCAATTTAGATTTAAAAGGCTTATATTCCTGTTTTCTTTTATTTTTAATTTCTAGGGGGATATTTTTAACGATGTATTTGCCTCGCGTCTTTAATTTGGTAAAATTGAATAGGGTTTGATAATGATTAATGAAAAAGCAGATGTTAATAAATTATTTTTTAGAAGAATTATTTTATTAATGGTTTTTACAGTGATATTGACAGGTTTAATTCCAAGTATTTTCGATTTTGAAAAATATTATGGTATCAGTCGATTTCTTAACCCTGGGTACATATCAGTATTATTAGATGGTAAATTTGAATTCTATGCTACAATATTTATGTCTTTTTTTTCACTTATTAGTCTGATTTTAATATATTTTTTTGTACCTATTGGGAAATATTTTTTCTTAACATATTTTTTTTTGAATTTTTTTTTAATTATGCTTGGTGGTGATATTATTAATTATGGTTTTTTGTATCCTTTAGAATGGTTAAAAAATGTAACTGAAGCTCTATTGTTATATCAAATGTTCTTGGGAGAAAATAAAGAAAATTTTCGAAAAAAAAATAAAATTATTTCCTAATTTTATAAAATATTGAGAATTAAATTTCATTAATTTAAATTAAAGTCTTTTTTTCAATGAAATTATTTGCTTTTTCAAATATCATTTGTTTTCTATCTTCACTCATTCTGTCCAATGATTTAACCAATATTGCAAGTCTTGGATTGCTTTTGAAAAAAGCTATATTATCATTCATAANCATCCAATATAATCCATCAACTATATCGCACCATTCATCTTTTTTATAATTACTCATTTTTAAAATATAATTAGAGCCACAGGAATAAGGTTTTGTTGCAAATATTCCACCATCTGCGAATGTTCCCATTCCATAAACGTTAGGAATCATTACCCAATCTGAGGAATCTACAAACATTTCCATAAACCATTTATATATTTCATTTGGATCTATTTTTGACAGATTCATTATATTACAAATAATCATTAACCTTGGTATGTGATGTGTGTAACCATATTTTATACAATCTTTAATTGCATCATCTAAAGGTGTTATACCAGTTGTGCCTTCATACCAATCAGAAGTTAATTTTGATGACGCTCAAATGTTTTGTAAATGTAAAAATAAAAAACTTCCAAGTGAAGAAGAATCGGTTTACGCCGCATATAAAGAAAGTAGATAAAAAACTATCTAATAACTTTGAGTATGAAAAAACTTGTGAATATCCAGTTGGGAACACGCCTGAATGAGTTAATTGCTTAGAAGATTGTGACTTTGATAATTATGTTAATTATAGGAAATTATTATTAAGAGGTAATGGTCATTCCAAAGTTGGTTTTA
>KB910524.1 GCA_000383115.1 alpha proteobacterium SCGC AAA015-N04 | reverse complement strand
AATATTGGGTTTGATTTCTTCTTTTTTTTTGAGTTTTTGTAGTACTGGCCAAATTATCTTTTTTTTGTTATTTTTTGGGATCTTTAAGCAATTTGGAAAATTTTGTTTGATAATTGAGTGCAATACAACCATATTCATCCCATTTGAACGGTTATATGCTTTTAAAATAATCAAAATTTCTTCCCAATCTTTAGGTGTAAGTCTGCATTTTGATAGTTCATCATCTGTAAATTTTGGCAGTAAAGGAAGTTTAATTTCTTCAATAATTTCTTTTAGTTTTTTTTCAGGATTATGTGTTTCATAGATTGGTCTAGCAATAGTCCAAATTTTTTTTAAACTATCATCAATCTCTGCCAAACCTCTCCATATAGATGTTATTAGTGGAATATTCATAGTCTCTCTAATATCTTTGAAAATTTTTGCAGTTTCTCCAGTAGCTTCTTTTTCATCTATAACTGAAACTGGGTCATAAGAAATATCAGAATTCATTTTAAATCATACAATTAAATTTTAATTATTATTTAATCTTACTTCATTTGAAAATGGACCAAGAACAGGAACTTCTCCCTCTACAGTTCCCCTAATCATTGCTCTTCTATATTTAGCGTAATCATAGGGAATTACCCTATGTAACAACACTCTATTATCCCACATAATAAGATCATTTTTTTGCCACTTATGAGTATAACAAAATTTAGGCTGACTAATATAATTAACAAGCCATTTATGTAACTCCTTACCTTGTTCCAGGCTCATTCCACCAATTTCTAGACTCGTATTAGAAGTAAAATAAAGAGATTTTCTAAAGTTTCTGTCGGGATGAACTCTTACTATAGGGTGAGTTACGGGTGGAAAGTTAGATTTTTCTTCATAAGTAAGTTCTGGAAGGCCAGGTTCTAATCTTCTAATATCATTGTAAGAGTGAACTTGGTGTAATGGTTCTAAAAGAATTTTTTTATCCTCAGGCAAATGATCATATGCTAACAACATATTTGAAAACTGAGTTTGCCCGCCTTCTGCTTTAGGGGGTAAAGTTTCTTGACCATAGAGGATAGAAAAAATAGATGGTAAATATCTGTAAGAGCTATCTGTATGCCACCTTGAATTATTTTTTTGGAGAATAACTCTTTGGTCATCAGGATCTAAATGTTCACCATCTTCAGAAACATTAGAAACATTAAATATTTCTATTTTTCCCTTTGTTTTATCTTTTTCTGGATAGGCCTCTAATTTACCAAAGTTTTTTGTAAAACTAGCAAGTGTATCCCCATCTAATTTTTGATTTTTAAAGCATATAAAATGTCTATCTTGAATAGTTTTTTTAAGTAAATTTAATTCATCATAACCCATTTTTTTTGAGCAATCAAAATTTCTTACTTCTACACCAAAATCGTTAGTTAAGTTTTTAATATCCATCATGAATTTTCCCTGTACAAAAACTTATTATTTAACTTTATTGAAATTGTTCTTTTTGTAAACATTTGTTAGGTTAACAACATAATATTCAAAATTATTAATAAAAAATAAGGATAATAGATGAATTGGACAATTTTGAATGTCTCCATTCCTGTTTATGATTTACAAAAATCAAAACAATTTTATGATATGCTTTTTGGTTACAATGAAAATCAAGAAATTCTTTACCAAACCTTATTTAAAAATGAAGAAAGTATTTTTTTTGGTGACAAGGGTTTTGGATTAAGATTGTTCAAACCAATCCCAGATCTATTAATTTCAAATCATATACAAAGTAGAAGAAGTTATATTACATTATTGGTAGATAATCTTGAAATTATCAAAGAAAAATTAGAACTCAAAGATATAAAGTTTATTTATAAAAAATCAGACAATGAGTTATTTAAAAGTCTATATGTTCAAGAGCCTTCATTAAATTTAATACATTTAGTTGAAAACACTTCTGGTTTTGAAGATCATTTAAATGGTTGGTCTATTGGTTTGGATTGGGGAATTCATCACATGAATTTAGAATCTTTGAATGTTAGAGAGTCCATTCATTTTTTTTGTGATTTATTGGGTATGAAGGAAGGGCAATGGGTTGCACCTATTAATAAGGGTGATTTTAGCATCGATCCATCTGAATTAGCAATATTACCATTATCTGATAATAATAGAGGATTACATGTTATAAAGCCTGATGATGGGTTTAGTTATAGAAATAATTTTGCACATAATCCATCAATTGCAGGGCATCCAGCATTCACAATTAAAAATATATCGAATTTAACAGCTAAACTTGATGAAGAAAAAATTTTATACACCGATGCCAAAGTATACGCAATGCCTGGGTTTCATCAGATTTATCTTTATGACATTAATGCTAACATGTTAGAAATTAATCAAGCAGTCTAGTTTAAATTGAAAAAAATTATGAATAGGATTTTTAAAAATGTGTGTGTTACTGGAGCTGGAAGTGGCATCGGGAGAGCTATTTCGGTTGCAATGAGCAATCAGGGATATAACGTAACTTGTGCAGACATAAACTTAAAACAAGCTAACGAAACTCTTGAAATCATATTAAATAGTAATGGATCGGGAATTTCAATTGAAACTGATGTTACCAAAATTAATGATATAGAAAACATGATCCTAAAAACTGTAAAGCAATTTGGTACAATTGATATTTTAGTAAATAATGCAGGAGTAACTAGAACATCGAATATTATGGATTTAACTGAAAAAGATTGGGATTGGATACATAATGTTAATGCGAAAGGAACATTCTTTTGTTTACAGATAGCGGCTGATCAAATGATAAAGCAAAACAAAGGAGGAAGAATTATTAACATGGCCTCGGTAGGTGGAAAAGGCTTTTTAGATGTGTCTAATGCTATTTATGCCGCCAGCAAAGGTGCTGTAATTAGTTTGACAAAAACAGCAGCTCAAGAACTCGCAAAATATGAAATAACTGTAAATTCAATTTGCCCAGGTATTACATATACAAATATACTTTCAGATATAGTAAAGAAGAGAGCTTCAGAACAAAATAAAACTGAAGAAGAAATAATGAAACATTATGTAAGGGATATTCCTTTAAAGAGACCAAATAATCCAGAAGATATTGCATCAATGGTAGTTTTTTTGTCCTCTGAAGGTGCTAGAAATATTTCTGGTCAATCATATAATGTTGATGGTGGATTAATTCCAAGTTAATTTAAGTTAAAGTTAGGATTTTAATTTGAAAAGATGGCGTCATTTAATTGTGGTAATTGGAATAATCCCTTCATTAATTATTTATGTAGCATTTTTTATGTATATTTTTGATTATATAACAGGTTATCACTGGTCAATAGACTGGTTGATATATATTTTAGCAGGTTTCCTGTGGTTATACCCTGCTACTAAAGTTATAAAATGGTTGGCAGATAACGAAGCTCATTAAAATATAATAGGTTAAATATGAAAATAACTAATTTAGAAGTTTACGAATTAAAAATACCATTTTCAATAGGCATAAAATCATCCTCAGCTGACTTTTTGAAACAAGATGGAATGGATTTTTGTGTTATCAAAATTGAAACAGATAACGGTATTACTGGTTGGGGTGACGCATTTTCATTTAATTGTAGAAGAGCTGTTTCAGAAGTAATATTAAATATGGTTAAACCACACCTAATTGGAAAAAATCCACTAGATGTTCAGAATATAAATTTTGAATTACAAAAAAAGCTCCATCTTTTTGGACGTTATGGGATTACAATGTTTGCAATAAGTGGAGTAGATATTGCTTTGTGGGACATTGTAGCCAAAAATAGTAATTTACCATTGTGCAATATTTTAGGGTCAGCGGGTATTAAAAAGATACCCGCATATGCAAGTTTATGGCGCTATGAAAATAAGGAGGCAGTTAAAGATAGATGTTTATCCGCAAAAAATTTGGGATATAATTATATAAAATTACATGAAGTATTCACATCTGAAGTTAGAGCAGCTAGGGAAGCACTTGGTGAAGAGATCCCAGTTATGGTTGATACAAATTGTCCATGGACAAAAGATGAAGCAAGACAAATACTAAATAGTTGGGAAGAATTTAATTTATATTGGGTTGAGGAACCTATAAATCCACCAGAAGATTTTGAAAGTTTGTCTAATATTAGATCTGAGTCACTTATTCCATTAGCAGCAGGAGAAAATGCTTGTACATCATTTGAATTTAAAAAAATGTTTGAAGCTGAAGCTGTTGATTATGCTCAACCAAGTGTAACAAAAGTTGGTGGTATTACTGAATTTAATAAAGTTGTTTCAATTTCTCAAACTTATGGAGTACAGGTAATGCCGCATTCCCCTTATTTTGGACCAGGGTTTTTAGCTACATTGCATCTTGCTCAATCAATGCCTAATCCAGGCCTTTTAGAGAGGTTTTTTATTGACCTTGAGGCTTACCTTTATCCTGAAGATATTTTTACTCCGAAAGATGGTTTTTTTAAAATTAATGGTGGTATAGGTTTGGGTTATGAACCTGATATAAATGTATTAAAAGACTACATTCTATAATAAATCTAATATCCTGCTCTAGATTTTGAGGTTTCACTTTCTGGAACATAAGTTTCAAAAGCCATTGATTTCAATCTTTCCCAACATTCATCGTTAAGATTAGTTAAATCTTTATTTTTTTTGAAACTAGTGAATTTAGTATTTTTTTTCTTTATAAAATCATATGTTCTTAAGAAAGAATAACTTGGAACATTAGTATCTAAATTTGAATTTACATAAATATTTTTATCTTTTGTAAATGCCATAATGTCTTTTTTTTTCATTTTCTAATATTAAATAAATTTGCTGTTCTTCTGCAAGTATTCCCATAGCAGCAAGTAAAAATTTTGTGCTATCAATATACCCCCCCCAAGTAATTTTATTTGCAGAAACATATTCTACAAGAAGAAGTCCTACTAAAGCTGAAGCTAATGGTTTTTTATTTGTATTTTTATTTATTGAAATAGTTATTTCTTTTTTTTGATAAAAATCTGCTGTTTTCAAAATTGATCCAAGAAAACTTTGATCATGTTGTGCCAACCATTTCGCTTTGTTTGCACAGTCTTTTGCTAAACTCCATTCAATATTTACACTTCGTAATGCTTTATAGGTTTCTGAGTATATCTCATTCAAAGAAACACTAATCATAATTATACATTTAATAAATTTGGAAATAGCCAATCATTTATGTTCTTTTTCCATAATTCATTTGGCAGTGGGGCTCCTTGAAATAGAGTTATTCTTGTCCATAAATTTGATTTAGGATCATACTTTGAGGCTCCAAAAAAACTTAATTTACACCTTAAAATATCAATTGGCTTCATATCTTTACCAATTAAATTATTTTGTATTTCGCTGTATGGCATTGATTTATTAATGATAACTCTCTTGATTATATTCCTTAATTCTGGGTGATTTATCATCACTTCAGCAGCAGTCATCTTAGAAGGTAATTTATTTAATGTATTTACTGCTTGTTTTATCTGATGAGCAATATCAAAAGGTAGTTGTTTTTCTATTCCAGCATCTTTTTTTGTAATACCAAGACGTGGTTCTAATTTTGTTTGAGAAGTATACCAGAAACAATAATTTTCTTCAGGTTTTGAAGTGTCTATTTTAATAGCCCAATTAAAATTATCTTTAATAATCTCTAGTATATCATTAACTGTATAACCTATTAAAACAGACTTTTTTTCTTCTGCTCCCATATTATTTATTAAATCCTCTAATAACTCTGGAAAAGGTTCAATAAAGATAGAGTTAAGCATTTCTTCTGTTTCTAAAGTGATATCATCTTTAAAGAAATCAAAAAATCTTTTAATTGGATAATGAAAATTCAAAAGTTTAGTAAGTTCTTTACTTTGTAAAATTTTTTTTAAGTCTAAGTTTAGCTCCTCAATTTTTTTTGATTGTAATTTATCATCAACTTTCCATTGTAAGCTGTATTTTAATGCTTGATGGATATAATTTATAATTTTATTTTGTGTTCTTTTATCTAATCGTTTAATTGAAAAAACTCTAGATAGCGCTGTTTCTCTATTATAAATCCATTTATGAACCAACTCTTGATGGTTTACCAAAAATGGAGCCATACCTAAACCTGTTGCATTGCCAACTCCTAAATGCTTTGTCAGGTGTTTGGAAAGAGTTATAGATTTTTTACCTCCTTTTTTTTTAGCTAAAAAATTAATTAATTCTATAGAAAAATATCTAACTAGATACACAGTCAACATTTCTGCTTGAAAGGGTTTTTCTAAAAAATTAAATCCTTCATTGTTTGAAAAATCTCCTATTCCAAATTTGCCGTTGCCATACACTGCAGTAGTTCTAATAAGATAACCTACATCATTGATAAGTTTTTCAGATGGCTGTTTTCCAACTGATAAATCATTTAACACTTTTTCAAATATTCGTAGAGATTTATTAGCTCTACTTAAAGTCAACTGCTTTAAACTATGTCTTCCTGCTTCTTGTATTTCCAAATTTTTTGATAATTGATTTAATTCGTGTTTTGTAGGGACCCCTCTAAAAAGTGAGAAAGTCATATCCCATTTCTCTGCTATAACTCTATCAGTTCTTTCTTCATCACTTATTGAATGACAAAAGATAACAAGTGACAAAGTTTTCTTTTTTAGAGCTATTTTAATAATAGCACTTCCAATTCCATTATAATCAATATTCCATTGATGTATTTCTATCTTAGACTCTTGAAATTTTAGATCATCGATAAGACGTCTCGTGAAAGATAGTCGTGTTTGGTGAAAGCTTCCTAATCTATCAAGATTCATTACTTCTGAAGGTGGTCTCATAGGATGATTATAATCCAAATTATTGTGTGAGTTTTGAAAATCCATGGTTTAAAGTGACCTAAACGAGTTTCTAAAAAAATTTAACCAATTTTTACCTTTTATTTTATCAACTTCTTCTTCATTAAAACCAACATCTTTTAACCCCACTATAATATTATGCCAGTCTCTATTATCTCTGAACCAGATTGGCATATTCGGAAAACCTGGATTAGACGCGGAACCTTCACCATAGTCAATATTTTTTGTCCATTTACCCACTCTCATCCATTCTACAATACTATCAGGTTGATCTTGGCATAAATCTGAACCAAAACCTACATGATCTATTCCCATTAAATCAACTGTTCTTGCTATCATTGAACAGAAATCTTCTAAGGTACAACTACTACTATTATTTAAATGATGTGGGTAAAGTGAAAATCCTAAAATACCATTACTTTCAGCTAGTTTCGATAAAATATTATTAGATTTATTTCTTTTGGCAGAATGCCAAAAAGAAGGGTTAGCATGGCTTATAACGATTGGTCTTTCGGATAACTCAATAGCATCTAGAGTTGATTTTTCAGAAGAATGAGACATATCAACAACCATTCCAACTCTATTCATTTCCTTTATTACTTCTTTACCCATTCTTGTAATACCTGAATCATTTTCTTCATAACAACCAGTAGCTAATAACGATTGATTATTATATGAAAGTTGCATGAATCTTCCACCAAGTCTGTGGAGAATTTCAACTAAACCGATGTCATCTTCAATTGGAGAAGGATTTTGAAACCCAAAGATTATAGCTGTTTTATTTAGTTTTTTTGCTTGCTCAACATCCTCAGCAAAATATGCAGGCATTATTAGGGAAGGATATTTTTCAAACCATCTATTCCATTTTTGAAAATTTGAGATCGTATCTCTGAATTGTTCATGATAAGAAATGGTGACGTGAACAGCAGATACATCAGAGTTTCTTATTTCATTAAAGATTTTTTCAGACCAGTTACAATATTGTAATCCATCTATAAGCATAATGTATAATTACCATAATAATTACAACAGGTGAAATATAAATTTTAATAAGAGAATAACCTTAAAATTTTTTTATTACTTTACTATAAAAGATTATTTAGAGATAAATTGTTGAATTTTTTATTTATATAATTAGCATTAATAATTAAATTTTTTTATGACAGGGGGATGTCATGGTTGAATTTAAAATCAAATCACTTTCGAATGTAATGGGAGCTGAAATAACAGGCTTAGATTTGAATAACAAATTAAGTTATGATAACAAAAAAAAATTAATACAAGCTATAACAGATCATTTAGTTATATGTATAAAAAATCAAAATCTTAGTGCTACCAAATTGGTAGAGATTTCAAGGATATTTGGGACTCCAAAAAAATATTTTGTTAAAGATGAAACTATTGAAAATATTCCTGAGGTAATAGTTGTTACTAATAGAACTAAAGATAACAAACCTGCAGTGTATGCAAGTCATTGGCACACTGATGATTCTTATAGAGATAAACCAGCAACTTTAACATTTATTTATCCAGAAGTTCTTCCTGAAAACGGAGGTGGAACAGATTTTATAAACTGTTATTCTGTTTACAACGATCTTCCATCTCTAATGAAAAATAAAATATCAACCTGTCGCGCAATCCATAAATGGCAAAGTAGACGTAATGTTTCAAAAGTTGCAAAACTATCAAAAGAACAAGAACTAGAAACACCTCCGGTCGATCACCCATTAATTAGAACACATCCTATGTCTAACAAAAAATCAGTTTATATTAATCCCAATAGGATAGATTACATTGAAGGATTAAATGAAATAGAAAGTGATATTTTGCTAGATGAGCTATATGAGTTTTCATTCCAAGAAAAATATCAATATAGTCATAATTATGAAAAAGGTGATTTAGTAATTTGGGATAACCGTTGCACTATGCATAAAGCAAATTCAGATTATGATACTAGTCAGTTGAGAGTTATGCATAGAGTTATGCTTGAAGGCGAAAGAGTTTTTTAAGTGAGATTTTTACATTGAAAAAATAAAAATTAAATATGTGGAGATAATTTTGTTAACAGAATCACAATTAAAGCAATATGAAAATGACGGTTATGTCATACCTGACTTTAATATGCCTGAAGGTTTGTTAAAAAAAATTGAAAAAAGACATGATGAATTATTAAAAAAATACCCACAGTTTAAAAATTATTGTCCTGCAATCCTGCATTATGATGAAAGTTTTTTAGAATTTTGTAAGAATGAAATTATTTTGAATTATATTGAGCAAATTTTAGGTTCTGATTTTGCTTTATGGAATTCAAGTTTTTTTGCAAAACCTGCAATCAATGGCCATGCAACTCCTTGGCACCAAGATGGACAATATTGGCCCATCAGACCCTTAGCTACATGTACTGTTTGGTTGGCTATTGATGACGCTAATATTGAAAATGGATGTTTGCGTTTTATTAGAGGATCACATAAAGAGAAAAAACTTAAAAATCATAATATTAATAATAATAAAAATTTAACTTTAAATCAGGAACTTGATAAATGTGAATATAACGAAAAAGAAGCAGTTAATTTGATACTTAAAAGAGGACAGATTTCACTACATGATGTTTATTTAGTACATGGATCCGAAGCAAATAACTCTTCAATGGCTAGGAGAGCTGTTACAATGCGCTTTATGCCAACATCAAGTGTTTTTGACCACCAAATGGTAAAAGATAAAAGTTTATTTTCAAAATTAAATGCTAGCAAATATCAAGATAGAAAAATATATCACATGAGAGGCAAAGATATTTCTGGCAAAAATAAACTCACTTATTTATGAGATTAATTAAACTAATTTATTAATCTTACAAAAATCTTTCTCATTTTTCCATTTCGTATTTGTAATAATTATTAAAGGAAAACGAAATGAAAAAATTACTCTTTGTATTAACTTTTCTATTCACTACAATAATATCAAATAGTCATGCTTCAAATTTGATTTCTGATCAATGGGGTGTTGTAGTTAAAGTTACTCCAATAACGCAAACAACTACATTTCAAACACCAAGATATAAAAAAGTTTGTCAACAAAAAAATAATTCTGAACAAAAAATGGCCAATATGATTATAGGTGGTCTGGTAGGTAGTGTAATTGGGAATCAAGTAAGTGATAGACATGGAGCTGGTACAGTTGGAGCCTTGTTTGGAACTTTAATTGGTGCTGATAAATCTAATTATCCAAGAAAAATTAATTGTTATGAAGAAACATATTACATTACTGAAACCCAAAATTATACTTCACATTACAGACTTAAAGTAAGAACAAGAAATGGTTATCAGATTATAAATTCAAAATATCTTTATAATGTACATGACATCATACAGTTAAATTAAAGGAGAATTCATTATGATTATAGTTCGTTTTTTTTACTGCAGCCATAGTACTTTTAATTTTGTCTTCGTGCAATATGGCTAGTACTGTTAATTTTTCAAAGCAACAAAACAATGCAGCAATAGAAAATAAAATTGCAACTATGCGCCAGGCTAAATTATCAAGAGATTATAAAAATTGTATTAATGATGGAAGAAATCTTGATAATTTAGCTGCAAAGGACATGAACAACAGTTTAAGTTTATATCATAAAAGCGCCCAAATACTAGTGAAATGCAGTAATTATTTAAAAAAACAAATTCATTTTATATCAAAGGATGTTGAAATGAAAAACTTTGCATTAGGTATTCAAAATTTTGTTAAATCAGGAGACTTAGTTAATGCGAGAATTAATTTCGAAATTTTTAAAAAAGAATTTGACAAAGATCTTATGTTTTTAGATGGATCAAGTTTTATTTCAAATATGGAATTACTTTTAAATTATAAAAATCCAAAAGATGAACTAAATTTGGCAATGATAAATGCTAATAACAGGTTAAAAACCGAGCTTAAACGAGCTTGGCATTGGTCAAAAAAATAAGGAGATATAGATGAAAATTAAATCAAATAAAATAATTGTATTTTTAATATTAACAATTTTATTTTTTCAAAATTCAAAAATCACTTATGCAATATCAATTGAAGGGGAATGGAAACCACAGATAGTTGAAAAAATGTATGTTTTACCTCCTAAACAACTTAATAGAGTTTTAGAAAATGATTTTAAATCCTCATCATTAGCTGCAACACTTAATAAAAAAGATATAAAAATTAGGGATAGACAGTCAAAAATTAATAAATTAAATGAGGCAATTTTAAGTTTTGATGGTGAAGAAAAAATTGAACTTCAACATCAAATAATAATAGAAAAAAAAGATTACATTAAAGACATGCATCAATTACTAAAGATGAAGAAAAAGGAATTAAATACGAAAAAACAGTTTTTTAAAAAAATTGAAAATAAACTAATTGTAAAAAATACACTTGGTAAAAGTAATAATTCAATTGAAAATGAGAGAAATAAAATAATTGAAAGAACCACTCAATTAGATGAGAAAATTTTTGATAATATTTTGATATCTAATTCTAAAAAATCAAAGTATTTAAATGCTTATTCTAAAAATAAAAGAGCAATTGATAGTTTAAGAAAAGCTATAAAAAAACATCCAATGTCACAATTGACTTCTCAATTAATGCCAGATAATAAGATTCAATCTATTAAAAACTTAGTTGAAAATATTGAAACAGAAGTTTCAATAATCGAGCTAAAAGAAGAATTACTGAATTACATGGCCAAACTTGTTGCTTTAGATGCAATGCAACTAGCAGAAAACTTATCTGACAGTAATGAATTTATAAACAATCAGTCAATATATAACGATCCAAATGACGTTATTGAATTTTTTATTAACTAATATGAAAGGAAAATTATGAAAAATTTAATCATGCTTACATTACTTTTAATATCTACTTTTTTAAATCCCTCTTTTGCAGCTTCAATTGATAATATGGAAAGGACTAGGGCAATGTTAATAACAACAATGTTAGATCCTAATTTAAAAGCTGACACTAAACAGTCTAGAATAAATGATTTAAAATTAAAACTTTTAGACAAAGAAAGGATGGTTATAAATGATAAAAAAATTATTCAAAATCCTAATAGACACACTATAAAGGCTTTTGAAGAATTTGAATTATCATTTTTGGTACATGCTTCAATTGAAAAGAATCTTGAAATCAGCTCCCATTGGTTTAACGAAATAGGTTTAACAACTTCTAATTTAGAAAATACAAAATTGATAACAAAATGATTAGCATAATTAAATTCAGTTTTAACAATTTATCTCAAGTATTAAGTATTTTTTTAGGATCATTAACCTTGATACTAGTAGGATATATGATTTTAACTGGGAACCATCCAAATAAATTAATTAATTGGAGTTTATCTATATTAGGTGTTTCATTTGTGATTTGCTTGTTAACACTCTCATTTGCATTTCTGTTTTGTATCCTTAGATTAAAAAATGTAAATCTTAAACTTGCTAAATTTTGGTTTGAAACAGGATTACAATTTGCAAATGGTATATCAACCCTAGCACTTACATTTACATTACTCGGAATAAGCTTAGGTATAGGTGAATTATCAATATCAAATTTAGATATTTCTTCAATTAATAAGACAATTGGTAATTTGACTAATAAATTTAGTATGGCATTTTTAACATCAGTAATAGGTCTTCCGTTGTCATATTTATTCAGATCAATATTGATAATTATTTATGAACACAAAATCTTAAATGAAGAACATCAACTTATAGAAAATAAATATTAAACTAGGAGAAAAAAAATGAAGTTTTTAATATTTAATATTTTAGTTTTGACTAGTCTTGGATACATAATTATGAGTAAACCAAATGAAAATTTCTTACAATGGGCAACAAATACAAAAGAAAAGGTGTCAAAATTAACTAAGGAAGAATTTTTAGAAAAAATTAGTAACGCTGTTAATACAGAAAAAAAGAAATTAGTTGTCAATTCTAACAAAAAAAATGAATCAGATAACACAGAAATTTTAAAAAGTGTAAAATTAGAACTTTTAAAAATTAATAAAAAACTTGACAATACACTAATTAAATTTGATTCAAATAACTATCATTTAATGAAAAATAAAATACCAAATGATCAATTAGATACAAAAATAGATAAAGAAATTAAATTAAAATCTAAAACTGAAAAAAGCTTAATTCAAGAGAACCAAACCTCAAAACATCAAAAAAGTGATTTTATGAGTAGATCAGAAAGATCAAGTGCTTTAGCTCAGTTAATAACTGATATGGAACTTTATAGTATTGAAAAATAAAATGGTAAAAAAATATTTAGTAATAAATTATTTAATTTTTTCTATTTTTGTTTTCATGTTTTTTTTTTTGAAAATTCACAAAAGACAAATATAGAAAAAACCAATGTTACTTATATAGAAAACACAACAAAACCAAATATACAAGAAATTAAAAAATATGATCAAATCGATTTAACTGATTTTATAGGAATGAAAATTAAAGATAATAATAACAAACCAATTTTGCTTGAAGAACAAAATGTTTTCAAAAAAGATAAAAATCTTAAACCTCTACAATTTTCTACCAAAAAAAAAGAATTTAATTTTTCAACTATTCAAATATCAAATAAAAAATCGAAAAAAGTTAGTAATGAAATTGCTTCTTTAATTAATCCAACGAAAGAAAACAATCATTTAAAAACAAAAAATTACTCTGACATTATTTTTCAAGGAAAATTGTTCTTTTACAAAAAAGAAAATATTGAAATTTCCTTTAAATGGCCAATTGTTAAAAACCTACATAATAAAATTTATTATAAATTAACAAAATGTTCAAAAGTTAAATCTGTCATTTTAGGAAATGACAACATAATTTATTCAAGCGAAGGGATTATAAGTGAACAAATTATTGAAAATTACTATTCGCCATTCTTAAGATTGCCTAATTATTCTTCAGTGATTGAAGAAAAAAATACAATCGAGTTCATTAAAAAAAAATATAAAAAAGCAGCTAATGGAAGAATACTTAGAATTTTTGATATCAATGTAGATGCTTATATTTTAGGTAAATTTCAACAATTTGCAAAAAATGAGGGTCTTCCGATGAAAAAAATTTCGGGAGTTTATTCAATTTCTAATAATAATTTAATATTAGACAATTTATATATTGATAATAAAATTTTAAATGGAAAAATTATTCTATTAAAAAATGTAGATAATTGTTAACATACTATTGAAATATTAACTAAAATTTTTCAGATTTTTTCATTATTATATTAGCTGTTTTAACTCAGAGGTTTTAATAAAGATGAGAAAAAATATTTTAACAATTATATTCTTTTCATTTGTAATAATGATGTCAAACTTTAGCTTTTCCTCTGAAATTAAGATTACGGTGTTTTCGAGTAGTGAAGAGACTTCTAATAATAATTTTAACCGTTACAAAGATTTTGATTTATTAGAAGTCGCACAGTATTCATTCATAACTTCTATGAAGAAAAAAAATTATCAAATAATAGATGGTAATAAGCAAATTCAAACTAGTAATTATAAAAGTATCCATGATATTATCTTCAAACTATCAAATGATATTAAAATTAAAAATTTAGAATCAGACATACTAATTATTTTGAAATTTGCTATTTTATATGACAATGACAATAACAGATTTGTAAAAATTTATGCAGATATATTTGATACAACTTTAAAATCTTTCATTAATTCTTGGTCCCCCCCAATCGAAAATGTTAAAATTGAAAATAATTGTGACCTAATTTGTGAAAAGGTAATTTTAACTGAAAATGTGCTTGATATATCGGCAAAACTTGGAAAAGATATTTCAAATTATTTAAATTCAATTTTTAATGATAAAATTGAAAAAAAGACATATTCAAATAAATATTTTATAAAGTTATTGAACTTAAATAATTCTGATAATCAAAAATTATTAGATTTGTTAATGAATGAATTTCCTGGCTATTTAGAACAACAAGAGATTAAATCAGAAAATTATCAAGTATGGAGTTATTACACTCCTACGAAACTCCATGATGTTGATAAATGGCTTAAATCTATAATCAAAAATATAAACAAATCATCTGAAAATAATTTAAAATTAATTATAAATAATAATAAAATTCTCATTAGTAACTAGTTAATTAGATATACCTTGCAAAAAACTCTCTTTATTTTCCATATATTAAATATGGTTAGTAAATCTCAATATGAAAATAATGATAATGCTCTAACAGAAGTTGCTCTTGCGCTTTCAATGGCCTTTTTTTCAATAATGATTTTAAGTATTTTCACATTATCTAACACTTCATTAAATCAAAAAGAGAAAATTTCTATTGTTGAAGGGAATACCTCTAAAAGTATTGATAAAAAAAAATTAATAAAAATATATTTTTATAATGATAATTTTTTTAATGAAAATTTAAAAATTATTAAAAATTTCAAAAATATTAAGGAAAACAAAATTTTATTATTAATACCTTCTGATATTACTGTAGAAAAATTATTTTATATAAAATCATTAACTCAATTTAAGAATGTAAAAATATCTAGATTATCAAATAATATAAAAAAATTAATAACTTCAAAAATTACAAAAGGAGAAGATAATGAAGTTTAAAATGTCATTTATAAAAATTTTATTATTTATCATTTTTTCTAATCATGCATTTGCAAATATTTCTACTCATACTAATTATACAAAAAATGATATCAAAAAATTAATAATTAAAAACGCCAAGTTAACTAAATATGTTTCTCCTTCATTAGGACTGGCTGTAGCAAAAATTGAATCAAATTTTAACTATAAAGCTGTAAGTCCCAAAGGAGCAATTGGAGTCATGCAAATAATGCCATTAACAGCTAAAAATAAATATGGAATTGATAGAATAATGCTTTTTAATCCTATAATTAATATTAAAGTTGGACTTCATTTTTTAGATAGTCTAATAGAAAAATATAAAGGACGTGTTGATATTGCATTATCTCACTATAATGGAGGTTCCAGAGTTGGTATTTGGCCAAACTTAAAAATAATACCTGCTACACATAATTATGTTATTAGGGTTCTACAAACGTCTTCAAAACTTAAAAAAGATAAGCAAATTGTAAAAAACAACCCAAAAATTCTTTATGATCCATATGCAGAACTAAAATATAACTTTGCTTCGATTGATAAATGGTTAGAAATAGTTGATGATTATAAAAAATATTATAATTAGATATTTAAGGATAGGGTTTTGGAAAATAACATTTATTCATTTCAGAAGTGGAAAGAATTTTCAATTGAACAACCAGATGAAAGCATTTATGAGTCATTAAAAAATGTTTTAGATAATACTGATTTGAATGGTGAAATAAAGCACAGTAATCAAAATGTTTTTAAAGTTTTTTCATTAATAATTACTCATAGTTATGGTCATCTATTATTTGAATTATTACATTTTCTGTTTTATTTAAATACCCTAAAAATTCCGTACTATAAAGCTCTGGTCTTTAAATCTGAAACACTCAAAAAAAACATAAAATTAAAGTTACAAAAAAATATCAATAATCAAATTGAAATTTTTATAAATGACAAAATATTTAAAATATCTTTTAACAGAATTCCTGTATTATTAGTATTTTTTGATTTTCTTGAGGAATTATTAGGTACTGAAAATTTAATTAGGCTGATGAATGAATTAGAAACATTTAATAATCAAATGCCATTAAAAACATTGTCAAATAAAATTTCAAAACTAATTTACATACACTTAAAAGAAAAATTACCTTCGGCTTATACACAAAGTCATGGTAATTTAATTTGTAACGAACTTATTAATTTTAAAAAAGAAAAATTTGATTGCTTAAACTATAACGATGTTGATGATGCATTCATATTTTATTTTTGGGAAAAAGTGAGTAAATTTTATAATAAATTTGCAATTAAAACTTTTCGTGTAGCATTTGAGCTATGTTTGAAATTTAAAAAAGCAATGGAAATTTCACATTTATTAATTCAGAATAATCCTGTTAGCATTGAAGAGGACTATAAACTTTTTCAACAAAATTTTTATTCAAATGAAAAAAGTAAATCGAAATGTTTATCTAAAAATTTAGAATTTGTTGCAGATTATATCGTAGATGAACGTTCTAAAATGCAGGAAGGTATTAAATTTTTTGATAATTTACAAAATCAAAAATTTAATATTTTAAAAAAAAATGAAATTGAAAATATAAGATTTTTTAGTTTTTATCCTGAATATTTAAAAGAAATTCCCCTAAGTTATATAAGAAATATTATTTTTAGTAATTTACAAAACAAGCTTATTGAGTCCGAAAGAAGGAAAGCTTTTAAAAAAACTTTTCAAAATTTATTAGCCAACAAAAATGAATATCATTATAGAAAATATTTAACCAAAAATATGGATTTAATTTTAAATTTTAAAAAATTAAAAAGTATAATTTTTTCTTATTTATGGGATAACAATGATAAGTTAGCATTAGAATTAATTAATGAATATCTGACATTAGACGAAAAAAATATTGTTAGGGAGCATACGAGGAAGTTAATACAAAATGATAATCAAAGTTTAAGTAAATTTTCTGAAAATATTGTATTTGTTATCCAAAATAATGAAACTTCACGAAACTTCAATAATTTCAAAAAAAAATTGAAAGAATTTAATACTCATAGAAAAAGCTTTAGAAGAAAAGGCTTCTTAGAAGAAAATAATCCTGAACTTAACCAAATATTATTTAATGCATCAAAATATATTAGTAATTTTATAGATAATATTATTTATTTCAGAAAAAATTTTGAATCTTACGAAAAATTAGACTCTCAATTTGATAACGATTTTAAAAAATTTACAAATGCTTTTATTCTCATACATGGAGATAATTAATGGAAGACAAGAATAAATTAATTAACAATACAGTTAATATTTTTAATATTTTAAATTTTAATACTGAAATTGAAAAAAGAAATTATAAAAAAAATAAATATAATTTATTATTATTATGGAAATTAGCTGAAGATCCCTCCAATAACAAATTGGAGATAGATTTTATTTTAAAAAATAATGAATTATCAAAAGTTTTTTATAAAATATTAAAAGAAGTTTCTTTGTTTTATTTTCCTAAAATTAATGCGGCATCGTCGGATACTATTCAAAGAAGTTCTGCAGAATTTGAAATTTCATCATTCCCATCAAAAAAAAATAATAATCTTTGTTATATAAAGCTGAAATTTTTGGTAACAATTGATAAAAAAATAAAACATTTGTATGTTGGTAACAATCAGAATTTTATTTTTAAGGAATTGCCTGAAATGATTAATTATGAGATTCAATTTATTTTAGATAAAAAAGAAGATTTATTTAAATTAATCCAAGACCCTAATGCAGAGATTTTTATTAGGTGAAAGGTTGGACTGTTTTAATACCAACAACTCTAAATATTGTTGGATTTACAGATATTACTGTAGAGGATGAAAATGTTTCTCCAATAGTGTGTGTAAATAATAGTTTAACTCCATTACCTATAAGTTCAGATTACAATCATTTTGTTAAATCACCCTCCGGGGTTATTGAAAAATTTACAAAAATATCTTCCTACAGATTAGATTTAACAGATCAAATTGATGCAGGAGATAGTTGGCAGTTAGGTTTCTATATTGCACACATATTAAATCACAATAAAAAATTAATTTTTTCAAAGCCCAATAGTTTAATTAATGAACAAACTGAGAAAGTATTTTGGTGTTCTGGGAGAATAAACGCAAATTTAGATTTGATAGATGTTTCTTATATCAATTCCAAATTAAAAAATTCTGTTAGTTTTTTCCAAAATGCTTTAGATCAAAATAAAGAAATATACATATGCATATCTAGAGGTAACTTAGGAGAGGTTCAGAGTTTTTTTAAAAATTACCAAAGCGAAATTTCACAAAATTTGAAGATAATTCCTTTGACAAATGTCAACGATTTATCCGAATTAATTAATATACCAAATATCAAAGCTTACAATTTTAAAAAATTAACTAACACTTCATTAAATAAAATAATTTTATCTTTTTTAATTTTTTTCATAATCCCACTCTTTATTTTTTTTTACAAAACAACGAATAATTATTTATATTTAAAAAAATTAAGAGATGATAATTTGCACATACAGTTAATGAGGCAAATTGATTCATTAAAACAATCTGATTTTATTTCTAAATTTTCTATATTTCTTTTTGATTATTTTCAAAGTAGAAATAACTTATCTATAAATGAGACAATTGACATCAAAATAAAAGCAGAAATTTCAGATAAAAACATAAAAAAAAATATCAATGAATTTAATTGCTCTAACATTTTAGAAATTGAAAACATAAAGATTATTGATGATAGATGTAATATCTATCTGAATATATTAAACATTGGTGAAGATAAAAAATTTATTTGGATTGTAAGATTGAATAAATATAACGAACCTAAAAATCCTAGCTCAAAACTTGTAACAAGTTATTTAAATAAAAAAGATTTAATTACTTTTGATTTTGATTTGTCTAAAACTTCATCTTTATTGTTAGTATTTGGAAATGAATTTAATAAGAATATTAACAAGTGGATATTTAATTTAATTAGAGGTAAGGCAATTTTAAATAACACGTTATATAGAATACAAGCTCTTGGTTTTGGATTTAAAAAATTAGAATTTAAGAGAGTTATTTATATTGACAAATAAAAATTAATTACGATTTTAATTTGAACATACAAGATCTTTCTAAACCTACTTTTGAAATAATCTTTTTTTTTAACAAAGTTGAAATTGATTTAAAAAATTGTGCCCTTGAGATATTAATACTTTTTCTTTTGAAATTTTCTTGTACAAAAGAATATTTTAAATTTACTAAATTGTCTTCATTTTTATTAGAAATAATTTCTCTCAAAATTAATTTATCTTTGTTAGTTAAATTCTCTATCCCTAGTTCTTCCTCAGCATCCTGAAGAAGATCAAATAGGTTTGCAAAAACAGTATATTTATTTTTCATCAGACATATACCTAATAAAATATTTTCTAGAACTTATTACAATAAATATTATCGTCAAAGAACCAACAATATCACCAAATAGAAATAATAGGTTTAAATTAAAATCTTTAAATGTAAATGATGCAATAGCAGATTGTAATGTAGTGTTTATTAGTGATGAGAACAGAGTAACTACTAATAATACTCTCCATAAAGGAAATTTCAAATAATTCAATGAAACAGTTTTCAAAAGATAAGCACAAATTGAAAAACTAAAAGCTATAGATAAAATGCCCACTATACTTCCTAAAAAATGAAGTAGATTTAAAGGTAAATGAAAACCATACAAATATGTTGCCAAAAAAATAGGTAAAATTG
Organism: alpha proteobacterium SCGC AAA015-N04; assembly: GCA_000383115.1. Classification (GTDB taxonomy): domain Bacteria; phylum Pseudomonadota; class Alphaproteobacteria; order Puniceispirillales; family Marisalimonadaceae; genus Marisalimonas. The sequence continues at coordinate 32,721 of KB910524.1, read as the reverse complement.
CAATATATCTATAGATGAAAAATAAGATAATTTTTATTCCATGTGGTAGGAAAAGAATTGAAACATAATCAATTGCAGGTGATTTAGTCAAAAACTTTTCTATAGGATAAATAAAATATTCTTGAAAAGATAATATTGACAGTGTGGTAATGAATATGATTAAAGATTTTAAATAAATATTATTACTATTTAAAATTAGTTTAAGCAAAAATTTCTCCTCAAAAATAAGTCTTGATTTATAGACTTAATTTCGCTTTAATTAGTTAATATGTTAAACTTTACATTGTGTCAAATATGATTTTGAAATCTAATTTTATGGTTAATTTTTTTATTTCTTTTAAAACTCTATTGTTTCTTATTTTAATTACTCCGTTATGTTACGCGACTGAAGTTACATGGGGTGGTGTTGCTTTCGTTAGTAATAAAAATTCTGATCAATTGTATAAAAATCTTTCTAAAATAGGTATTGAAAAACTAGATTTATGGGCAAATAAAGCTATTAAAACTAATGGGAAAATTAGAAAATTTGATCATTTTAATATCAAAGTTAATAACCAAGGTGAGCCCATGCTAGTTGACAAAGACCAAACTGAAGGAATTATTATGTCTGTTATTTTTTTTGCAGATGATACTTTTTTTGGTCAAAATATCTCTGTTAAAGGAATTGAAACTTATGATAACACATATCAGCTATACGGTTCTTTGGTATTCTTTGAATTTGGGACTGGTAGTTATGTTAATTCGGTTCCATTAATACAAGAAAGAACTGTGGCTGAAAAGACTAAGCCTACACAAACAAAAATAGAATCAAACTTTTCTGGTATGTTAGATGGTACTTTTTCAAAAAATTATTTTAATGAACTTTTTTTAAGAGCAAAAGACTTAAAAGTAAATGAAATTCCAGAAAAATTTGCTAAGTTTGGAAAAGTAACATTTGGTCCCACCGTTCAAAAATTCTTTAATCAAAGCAATGAAGTTGAAAGTTGGAAATTTAGAATAAATAAACAATATGAGAATGAATTGTCCGCTTATAGTAAACTACCAATTGTTCCTAGTGGTCCAAATTCTGAAATAAACGAGTTTAAAGCTGTATTCCAAGATGCAAGTTATGATATAATATTAGGCGAAGCAACTTTTGTCTTTAATGTAGATTTAAAAATTTTTAAAAAAATTGATAAACCAAATAAAAAGAAAACGTATAAAACTGTATGTCATGTAGTTGGTTTGAGGCTTAAACTTAGAGATGATGCAATGGGAGATGAATTGATGGATATTCCTTTTGTAAGAGCAAAAAACTCTTGTGGTGTTATAGGAATAAATAATCCTGTAGACGACACATATTTTTTCCCTATGAATTTATTTGCTATAATTCAAAAATCATCTTCTCAGTTTGATACTGTTGACCAAAAATATATTAAAACAGCTACTCAAGGAAAAGAAGCTAAAGCTCTAAAAGAAATAGAAGAAGTTAAGTCAATTTTATTTGAATAGGAACAAAAATGTTAAAAATATACAAACTAATAATTTATACATTAATAATCTTATTTGCATTTAATGTTCATGCAGGTGAAGTCAAAGTTACTGCTGTGGGAAAAGTGAAATATATTAATATATTTTCAGAAGACGTCAAAGACGAAGCTATTATTAATGCAAAAAAAGCAGCCTTAAAAAAGGCTACAAGAAAATACCCAAAAGCAAAACTTAAACTAATAAGACAAATGAAAGATGAATTTTATAATAACTATGATGATTTTGTAATTGATACTAAAGTTCAAAGAGAAAAGCATAACGAGAAAAATAAAGTTTTTAGAGTTAGTATTTTGGCCATCATTAATCAAGATGCTATTGAAGCTTTTTTAGAAGAAAATTCTGAATCTTCAAGTGGCACAGATAGTAACTTTGGAATTGTTGCAATTGTAACAGACCAAGTTTCTGTAAAAGAATTTGATGAGAGAAGAGTTAATATTAAATCAAATGAAAGTCAAAAAGTTAACGAAGAAAAAGGTGGTGCTACGAGCACAAAAGCAATTTCTTCAACAAGTCAAAAATCTATGTCTGTTACTGAAACTGGTGGAAGTAAAACAAAAAAAAGAGATGATGTTGCTTGGGCATATAACGGTGCAATGAGTGAAGAAGCATTTAACACCTTCTCAGAAGAGTTAGAGGAATTAGGTTTTTCACCTATGGATTTTCTTGAACTAGATCTTAGTGAAATAGATGTAGGAGACTTAGAGGATTTAGGCCAATACGTTAATAAAAGAGGTACTATACCTGGAAAAATAATCAAAATAATGAGAAATTCTGCAGCTGATAATGAATGGAATTTATTCGGTTATGCAACTATACAAGTTGGTTTAGCTTCAAAAGCAAAAAATAGTAGTATGTATAAGATACCAGCGATAGTGTCCTTTAAAACATGGCTAATAACTGAAGAAGGTAAAGCTAAATCTGTAGCTAGTGTTAGGAAAACGCCAGCTTATGGTTCGGATTCAGACAAAGAAGTGGCTAGAACCTTGGCAATTAATGCTGCGGCAGAATTAGCTATGAACACAGTTTTATCAAAATTACAACAAAAGGGAATTAGATAATTAATTCTCATTAACTTAAGAGAGGAAAAAATGAATAAAAGAAGTTTAATAAAATTATCAGGAATTTGTTTTTTAACAATTGCTTTATCTGCATTTAAATTACCAAGTTTAGGAGGCGGCAGCGGTGGTGGTGCAGATTGGAAAGCTATTACAGGAGATTTTAACAGTGGTTTTGCAAGTATCGCAGCTGGCTTGGTAAAAGTAGTTGAAGGTATAAAAGCAAGTGAAGCTGCTATAGGTATTAAAGAACAAGCTGCTGTTCAAGAACTTGAAGAACTAAAAAAGGCTGAAGGTGGTGGTAAAGTTGGTTCTGCTGCCATAAAAAAAGCCACTGAATATGTTCAAGACGGAACTACAAGATTGTCAAAAGCATTAGAAAGTAAAACTCTAACTGCTGAAGAAAAAAGTAAGCTTCTTGAAGCTTCAAAAAATTACTTTCAAGGCGCGGTAAAAGCTGTACCTGGTTATGTTAAAGTAATTGTAACATTCAAAAAAGCAGGAGATGCAGGAAGTCCAAAACCTATGGATTTGATTGGTGCAGCAAAAGATATTCCAAATATAATGTCTAATGCTCCTGCAATGATAGAGATGATCCCTACTACATATCAAGCAATTAAAACCTATAAGAAATCACTTGAAAAAGCAGATATTCCCGTTGAAGTTTCTGAAAGCGACTTAAGTATAGATATGGGTTAGTATTGCTAGAGTTTCTATAAAAAATTTTAAATTAAAACAGTATAATACTGTTTTAATTTACAAAAATCATTCAAATTTTGCTATTATACTCTGTGTGGGGTTTAAAAAATGAAAATTTTATTAACTATATTTTTAACTACTTTCTTATTTCTTAGTAAAGTAAATGCTAAGCTAACTACTGTTGTAGTAAATACTGAGGGTACGGGAAGCACAAAACAATTAGCAATTTTAGATGGATTAAAAAACGCTATTACTCAAGTAAACGGTGCAGTCGTAGGAGCTAATAGTGCTGTATCTATTTCGGAAGTATCTTCATCACAAGATCAAAATTCCTCCTATGAGAGTTCACAGGCATTTCAACAAAATATTTTAACTGCAACAAAAGGTGTGGTTCAAGGATTTGATGTTTTGTCTGTCTCTCAGAATCCTGACTTAGGAAACCTTTTCATTATTGCAATGAAGGTAAGGATAGCTAAATATAAAAAATCAAAACAATTGAAACGATTAAGAATGGCAGTATCAAATTTTTATATTACTAAAGATCTCTCAAAACAAAAAAGTGCAGGAAAATTTGCTGTTGACGTCCAAGACAAGTTAATTGATCTCCTAACCCAGACTAGAAAGTTTGCTATGTTAGATAGACAGTTTTTAAAAGATCAACAAAAAGAATTAGAACTTTTAAATACTTCAGATGTTCCCACTGAGGAAATGGCAAGACTTGGAAATAGAGCCGGAACAGATTATATCGTTACTGGTGTGCTAAAAGATTTTAAAAAAGTTACTTCAACAAAAAAAATGCAGTCAACTGGAAAAGTTTTCAAAAATACAAAATTTACCGCAGAACTTAATTATAGGATAATTGATATAGCGACTTCACAAGTTAAATTTTCTGATACAACTGTAATTACAATTACATCCGGAAGTTCAAAAAAATTAAGAAACTTAATTGCTAATAAAACTGCAGAAACAATCCTAAATGCAATTTATCCTATTAGGGTAATTGATGTTAGTAATAAGATCCTAACCTTGGGTCAAGGTGGAAAATCTGTAAAAAAAAATGCTAAGTATAATCTTGTAAAGTTGGGCGATAGATTAATCGATCCTTATACAAAAGAATCACTAGGAAGAAAAGAAATTGTTGTCGGTACAGTAAAAATTACTGATGTTCAATCTAAAATGTCTAGTGCAGAAATAATTAAAACAAAAATTAAGAAAATTAATGAATTATTAGAATATGATTATATTGTGAGACCTATAAAATCAGTAAACTATGGAAATGTTTCAGCAGAAAAAAAATATAAAAATCTTAAAAAAAGTATAGAAAAAGATTTTAATAAATTAAAGGAGAAAAGAAAAAATGATTGGTAACATATTCTTATCCCTCATCTTTTGTATAATTTATGTATTTAAAACAAATGCACAATCCATTGATTTATCTAGTCTTAATTCTGATTTAGAAACTGGAACAGATGCAGGTACTGGCCTAACTATTGAACCCCTAGATGGTGTTTCAAATAAATGCGAGGAATACGTATCAGAAATCGGAAAAGAAGTTGGTGAAAATACTAAAAGCAATGGATCAAAATTCTACATAGGAATAGGTGAATCTGCTATATTGGCACCAACTGGACATAAAAATTATATTACTTCAAGACAGAACGCATATGAGCAAGCTATGCTTTTTGCTAAGTCAGCAATCCTTGAAGAGATGAAGGCTACTGTGTCTAGAAATATAAAGCTTAGTCTTGCGCAAGGAAAATTTGTTAAAGATGAAAAATTACAAGAAGAAATTCAAAAAGAAGTTTCTCAAAATGCAGTTGCTGATACTAGAGACTCAACATCTGCATATAATAAAGCTATGGAGCTTTTAAACAGAAAATTAGATAAAGAACTTGAAAAAACTGAACCAACACCTGCACCAAAAACTTTAGAAGAGGCCGAAAAAAAAGCTGAAGAAGTGATTGACGCAGCATTAGGTCAAAGTTTTAACGATTTTATTGAGAGTATTTCAGCTTCCAATCTTTATGGTATTAGACGCCTATACGTTTTTGAGTCAGCACCTCCAGGAAAACAAGGGAAAATATGCGTTGCGACCATTCATTCACCAAACACCCAAGCAATTGCAAATGCAATTTTTGCACAAGATGCAAGCTTGTTTCCCACTGGCAAACCAAACCCAAACTATAAAAACATGATACCAAACCCTAAAACACAAGAAGGAATGTTTGAATTATTATCAACGTTTGGAGTTGATGTTATTCGTGACGAAGAAGGTAATTTTGTACTAGTATCATATGCACAATCTGGAGTAAGTGGAAAAGGCCCAGTTGCTATTAAAGTAGCTAAAGAAAAAGCAAAAACAAGGGCAGAGGGAAATATTGCTACGTTTATTGCAGAAGCAGCAACTTCAAAAAAGAAAATGCAAGAAACTGAAACTTATGAACAAGCAGCTGATGAATCAGAGTATTATAAAGGTGGTGGTGCTTTTAAGAAAGACATTACATCGGCGTCTAAAAATATAGAAATAGCTGGAATGAAAAAAGGTCGTGATTGGGGTTTGAAACATCCAGTTACAAAACAAGCAGTAGTAGGCACGTGGGTAACACTTTCCTCAAAAACAATGACTTCATCACTTCGTAGAGAAAAAAACATGAACTCTGATAGACTAAAAAAAGGTGCTAGTTCAAAAGGTTCGTCTGCTGGAAAAACACCTGCGAAAGTCGATTATAGCAAAGTAAAAAAAGGTTATTCAGGTGGTAGTAGAAAACCAGATGATGATGATTTTTAAAAATTGAAATATATTTATTTTATTTTAATGTTATTTTGTTTTGCGCCTGCTTACGCGAAGCTTTCCGAAAAATTAACAGTAAAAGTTTATATACCTTACAGCGAAAAAATTATTAAAAAAAATATTAACAAAGAACGTGCGAAGTTACTTGCAAAGGTTATGATTATTAAAAAATTCATAAACTACAGTTCTAATTTAACTAATGATATAAAAAAAAATCATAAAAATTACATATTAAATTTAATTTATAAATTTAATAAATCTAAATACGAATTAATTAATTTTAAAATGGAAAAATCCTTTAAAAAAAATAACTCGTTTATTTATGTGTTTTCTTCTAAAATTAAAATTGATAAAAATGGCCAGAGAATAGAGATATGGAATTTTCTAAATAATTTAATAAAAAATAAAAAAATTGATCCTTTATTGTCTTTAGAACTAGGATTAACTTACCCAGAAAAATTAAATTTTTTAACTATTTTAAGAAATTGGAAAAAAAAACATAATGGCGGGATTTTATATATTGTAACAGATAATCTGATTTCAAATTTCAAATTATTCAAATTTTTAGATAAAGAATTCCAAGAAGAACATTTTAAAAATTCTAACTTAGATCAGTTAATATATTTATATGATTTCGCTCCATTAAATCTAGATATATGTATCAAAACTTCTAATGTGTTGTATAAAAAAAAATACCACACACTTTCTCAAAAACTTTTATCTTCATGCAAAAGTTTACAATCAAAAAAAGCTACTCAAATTATTAAAAAAAAACTAAATGACGAAATTTATGTATTGCAAGGTTTAAATGTTAGAATTGAAAAAAATGATTTAATTTATAAAATTATTAATTACCGAGGTTATTTGCCGTTAAAAATCCCAAGTTTACAAAACTCAAATGATATTGATCAATTAAGTCTTTTATTTTCTAATTTTGAAGAAAAACCTTCAATCAATTTTTTAAAAAAAATTAGAGATGAGTTAAGATTAAAGAAATTCAACTTAATACCTAATTATATAACAACTCAAATAGGAGTAAGTCAAAATGCAAACTATAAATATTAAAATTTTTTATTGTATAATTTTTTCTTCAATTTTTTTGTTATCTAGTTGTGCAAATAATAAAGTTGTAGAAAAACAACAACCAGTGATAATAAAAGAAAAAAATCAACCGATAATAAAAGAAGAAAAAAAGTCTGTTATTGAAACAAAATCTTGTTCTGAAAAATCAAGAGTAACAATAGCAAAAGAAACCTTTATTCAGTTTAGGCATGATATCAGTGAAGTAGATGAATATAAAAAAGTCGCAGTTGATTGGTGTTATAAATTTTTAAAAATACCTGTAAAAGGTAAATTGAAATGTGGTACATGTTGTGATGCTTCTTATTTCTGTAAATGAAATTTAAGTCAAAAAACTATTTTGGATAAGAAAATATCATGCATACTTTATTAATTGGAGAAATTATTTATGGATAAAGCTGTAATTTTATCAACTGCTAGAACACCTATTGGGAAAGCTTACAGGGGTGCATTTAATGACACAGACGCTCCTACCTTAGCTAGTTTTTCTATAAAAGCATCAATAGAAAAAGCTGACTTAGATCCTTCTGAAATAGAAGACGTCATTTTAGGAGCTGCTGTTCAGCAGGGAAGTCAAGGATATAATATAGGAAGGCTGTCAGCTATCTCATCTGGCCTCCCAGTTCATGTTCCAGGTATGAGTGTTGATAGACAATGTGCTTCTGGACTTATGGCTATTGCAATTGGTTCAAAGCAAATAGCTTGTAATGAAATGGATGTTGTAATTGCTGGTGGTGTTGAATCAATTTCATTAGTTCAAAATGAATTTTCTAATAAATATAAATCTCAAGATAAGTTACTAATGAAAAACAAGCCTGACATCTATATGAGTATGATTGATACAGCAGAAGTAGTGGCAAAGCGTTATAATGTTAGTAGAGATAAACAAGATGAATATGCATTACAAAGTCAACAAAGAACTTATAATGCTCAGAACAATGGTTATTTTAATGACGAAATTATACCTGTTAAGACAACCAAAGCATTAAAAAATTTAGAAAGTAACCGAACATTTTATGAAGAAGTAGAAATTACTAAGGATGAATGCAATAGACCAAGTACAGATATTGAGGGCTTAAGAAATTTAAAACCAGTAATGGGTGAAAATTCATTTATAACTGCTGGAAACGCAAGCCAACTATCCGATGGCTCATCATCATCTGTTTTGATGTCTATGAAACTCGCAGAGAAGAGAAATTTAAATCCTATTGGTATATGTCATGGGGTGGCGGTTGCCGGATGTGAACCTGATGAGATGGGTATAGGACCTGTTTATGCTATACCAAAATTATTAAAGCAAAATAATTTAAAAATGGATGATATAGGATTATGGGAACTAAATGAAGCTTTTGCAGTTCAGGTAATTTATTGTAGGGATAAATTAGGAATTCCAAATGTAAACTTAAATGTTAATGGAGGCTCTATATCTATTGGTCATCCATATGGAATGAGTGGAGCAAGGTTAGTTGGCCATGCATTAATAGAAGGCAAAAGAAGAAAAATCAAATATGCTGTTGTAACAATGTGTATTGGAGGAGGACAAGGCGCAGCTGGTTTATTTGAAGTGTTATAAAATTATAATTAATATGAGGTTTTTATGTTTAAAATTTCAAATAAAGTTAGAAGACTAACAAATGAAGAAAAAGAAAGATATCTCAAAGATGGTTATTTGACTGGGTTACCAGTTTTTGATGTTAAAGCAAAAGGTGATTTAAATGATTTATTTGTTTCTTTGAGTTCTCGATTAAGCAATGACATTGATATAAATCAAACTAATATGTGGCATAAAGCAAGTTTAAAATTTTATAATTTATGTAGAACGCCAGCAATTCTTGATTATGTAGAAGATCTATTGGGTCCAAATTTTTTTCAATGGGGAGGTCAATTTTTTCTTAAAGAACCAAAGGATGGTTCAGTTGTTCCTTGGCATCAAGATGCTCAATATTGGCCTTTATCACCAGCTAAATCAGTTACTGTTTGGTTGGCATTATATGATACTGACGAAGAAAATGCTGCTATGAAAGTTGTTAAAGGCAGTCATAAACAAGGAAGGTTTAAGCATCATACTAACAAGGCTAGCAATCTTGTTCTTGATCAAGAGGTTTCTAATGATCAAATAAAACAAGATGACATAATTTCATTGAATTTAAAGGCAGGTGAGATTTCACTACATGATGATGGTTTACTTCATGGTTCTGAAGCAAATCATTCAAATCGAAGACGGTGTGGTATAACTATGAGATTTGCTCCTGTCAACGTCAAAGCTGATTTGTCAATCTGGCCACATTTTGAAACACAACTTGCTAGAGGCGTTGATGATTTTAAACATAACCCAATTGCAGAAATACCTAGAGGTGAGGGTACTCCAATTAAAAAATTTCAATACTCAAGTGAATTTTCAAATCAATGGTAAATTACTTAAATTAAGATTTTGAAATATTATTATTATTTTTATAGAATTTAAATATCATGAATAATAAAATTACAATAAAACCATATGCCCCAAACATTGGTGCTATTATAACAGGTATTGATCTGTCAAAAGAAATATCTAATTCAGAACTAAAAATAATTAAAGATGCATTCCATAAATTTTTAGTAATTTTTTTTCAAGAGCAATTTGAAATTACTCCAGAAAATCATATCAAACTTGGCAAATGTTTTGGAGATTTACATATTCATCCTGCCGCTCCAAAAATGAAAAATTTTCCTGAAATATTTGAAATACACACTGATAAAAATAGCAAGATATCAAATGGTGCAGAGGATTTCCATTCTGACGTTTCTTGTGACATCAAGCCTCCTTTAGGGACAATGCTTCAACTTCATATTTTACCAGAAAGTGGAGGCGATACTATGTTTGCAAACATGTACATGGCCTATGATGCTTTAAGCAATCCTATGAAACAATTTTTAGATGAACTTAATGCCTCTCATGAATCTGAACATTTTTATAAAGGAAGATATAGTAAAATAGATGAAAATATAAAATGTCCATCAGCAATTCATCCTGTAGTAAGAACACATCCTGTAACTAAAAAAAAGGCATTATATGTAAATCGTTTTTTTACAACGCAAATTGAAGGTTTAAGTAAACATGAAAGTAAACTTATTTTAAATTACTTATTTAAACATTGCGAAAAAACAGAGTTTCAGATTAGATATAGATGGAAACAAAATGATATGGCCTTTTGGGATAATAGATGTACTCTGCATAAAGCAATTTGGGATTATTTTCCAAATGAAAGAAAAGGAAGAAGAGTTACAATAAAAGGTGATAAACCTTTTTGAGATTCTTTTAATTTTAAGTAACAGTTATAGAAATTAAATTTTATTGACATATAAAAATATAATCATCCTTCTTAAAACTATTTTTATTGGTCTGTTGGGCGGGATTATATTCAACATTCTACTTTTACCATTGCCATGGATGTTAGGTCCAGCATTTAGTGTAGCTATTTTTGCTTTATCTGGACTTCAAGTAAATATAAGTAGAAATTTTCGGGCACCTTTTGTAGGGGTTACGGGCGTATGGCTTGGAAGTTATTTTCAACCAAATATTTTAAATGAAATTAATATTTGGTTAATTTCCCTTTTATTTTTAGTGTTGTATGTTCCCTTTGCACATTTTATTTCTTATTATGTGTTAGTAAAAATAAGAAAAATTAATAAACCTGAGGCTTTTTTTATAGGATCACCTGGAGGTTTGCTGGAAATGACTCTAGGTGCAGAGGAATGCAATGCAGACGCAAAAAAAGTCTCATTAATTCATGTTAATAGAATTTTTTTGACAGTTATGTTAATCCCAAATTTATTACTTCTTTTTTTTCCAGGCGCTTATGTCAGGGAGCCAACTTGGCCTAATTTAGAGGGTGAACTTTTCCATATTCTTGCATTTATTATCCTTATTCCATTAGGTTATTATATTGGAAAAAAAATTAATTTTCCTGGTTATCAACTTTTTGGTCCATTGATAATAAGTGCGATCTTACATATTTTTGGATATTTTCAATTAAATGCAAATTTAATTTTTTTAATAATTTCTCAGTTAATAATTGGATCTTATTTTGGATGTAATATGAATGGTGTATCTTGGAAAACAGCTGGTAATTATTTAATTGATGCTATGATTGTTGTTATATCTCTAACTTTATCTATAGTCCCTTTTTTGTTTTTAATGAAATTTTTTACATCAATTAAAATTGAAGCAGTTATACTAGCCTTTTCACCAGGTGGTGTTAATGAAATGGGTCTTTTAGCAGCTTTTCTTAATATAGAACCAGCATATGTTTTGACGCATCATTTATCTAGACTTTGTACAGTATTAATATTATTAATCTTTGCAAAAAGATACTTATATCCAAAATTTAAAAAAATAAAAAAATTTAGTTAGCTTAATTATTCGTAGTTAATTTTTTCAAGACCTGTTGTGACAAGTTTAATAAAATAGCCATAAAAAATAGGAAGAAATGTAATTGAAAAAGAAGGCCACATGTTTTCAGTATTTACATGATGATTCCCTATCATTATAAGTCCGATCATCAAGCCAACCCAACCCATGTAAACTGCACCGTCTCCAAAGTTTTTTACAAACTTATTAGATTTTCCTTTTGCCAACACATAACCTAATGATCCCCCAATAACGAGTAAAAGAGACGGTAAATCAATAAACTTTTTATAATCAATTGTTGATATAGATCCAACAATAATTCCAATTATTATAAATGTTCCAATTATTCTCATTTAATTATTCCACACAATTTTTTTTGCTTTTTATTTAATCTTAAATAAAAACAGATGAGAGTAAACATGTTAATTTTCTGGATATAAATATATTTAAATCAAATAATTGTTGATATTAAATAAAGTTAATTATCTACTATGATCACAATTAAATATATTGGAATTAATGTTCATGAGTCTTCTAGGTAGTGCCGTTCTGGTAAATTGGGGTGGAGTTGTTGAAGAAAAAGAAATTGAATATAATGAGTGGCATTCAAAAGAACATATGCCAGAGAGGATATCTTTACCCGGATTTTTAAGAGGTTTGAGGGCCGTTGGAATTCCTGGCACAAATTTTAATCATAAATATTTTATGATGTATGAGGCTGAACGAAAAGAAGTTTTTACATCCAGAAAATATCTAGAAAGGTTAAATAACCCAACTGAATGGACAAAAGAAATCTTATCAAATTACTTATCTCCATCGAGAACAATTTGCAGTGTTATATCCAGTAAATCAATTGGAGTAGGTGGTTATCTCTCAACCATAAGATTTTTAGGTGGAAATATTCCAAAGAATCATAATGTAGAAAATTTAAAATTCTTTGTTCCCAAAATACTTAGATTAAATGGTGTAACAGGTATGCACGTTATACTAGGCGATAGTAGTTATGGACAGATGAATACTGAAGAAAAAAAATATAGATCATCACAAGGATTAAATGATCAAATAGTATCTCAAGCTGTCATTATAGAAGGTTTGAATTACATTTCATTAGAAGCTGCTATTAAAAATTTTAAAACCAAATATTCTCTTAAAGAAAGTAATGACTTAATTATAAATTATTATATTTGTCAGAATATCCTAACCAATCAAGATTTATTGAACAAATGAAAAAAATAGTAATTATTGGATCAGGTATAGTTGGAATTTGTACGGGTATTGAATTAATTAACCGAGGGTTTTTAGTCACACTCGTTGATCCAAATGATCCTGGTTCACAAACTTCATATGGAAACGCAGGTGTCTTAACAGATTCATCTCTCATGATTATTAATAATCCTCAATTACTTAGATCTTTGTTTAGTCTAATCTTTAAAAAAAAGACATCATTTAAATATTCAAAATTATTTGTGTTTTCGAGATTGTCTTGGGTAATTAACTTTTTAATGTTTAGTAAAAAAAAACATATGGAACTTGCCGCAAAAGCATTAAGAGAATTACAGGTATTATCTTTAAAAACTCATAAAATACTAATTAAAAAGACTAAATCTAATAATAACATTGAAGCACCAGGTTGGCTGAAAGTTTTTAAAACACAAATAAGCTATGAAAAATATTCTTATGAGTTAGATATTTTAGATAAAAACAAGGCTGAATATACTCTCTTAAATACAGGAGAAATAAAGAAACAATTTCCTGATTTGCAAATTGAGTATTACAAAGGGGTTCTTTTTAGGAACTCACTGAGAGTTAAGTCTCCAATAGAGCTATCAAAAAATTACTTTGAACATTTTATAAAATCTGGAGGCACTTTTTATAAAGAATTTTGTAAGAATATAAAATTCATTGATGGTCATTGGACTGTTTTCTTAAATAAAAAAAAAGAAATCTTCGACGAAGTCGTTATTTGTACAGGTCCTTGGTCTAAGGATTTTCTGTATAACTTAGGTTATAAAATACCACTTGCATGGGAAAGAGGTTACCATCATCATTTTAGTACTAAGAAGGATATTGATTTAAGTCCAGCAATTCATGACGTTGATGGTGGTTTTGTTTATAGCTGCAACAAAAATGAAATTAGAGTGTCATCAGGTGTTGAATTAAATTTTAGAGAAGCAGATTTGAATGAAGAACAAATTAATGAAGTAATCCAAAAATTAAAAACAATTCTTCCCCTAAAAAATAAGTTAACAAAAGCTCCTTGGTTGGGTTCAAGGCCAACTATTGCAGATAGTCTGCCTATGATAGGAAAAGCACCTAAACATAAAAACTTATGGTTCAATTTTGGACATAATCACATTGGATTATCTACTTCAGCTGGTTCCGGGGTTGTTTTAGCTGATATGATAGAAAATAAAAAATCTTCTATTAATATTGATCCATTTTTACCTGATAGATTTATGTTGTAATTTTATAAAAGTGACAAACCACCATCAACTTGAATAACTTGTCCAGTTATATAAGATGCTTCACTTGATAGTAAAAAATTTACTAAACTTGCAACATCTTCTGGTCTTGCAAGTCTAGACAAAGGAATTTTATTTATAATCTTATCCCATTCGTCTTGTGATAGAGCAGAATGATTACCGTCTTTTTTTGTATAACCCGGTGAAATTGCATTTACAGTTACATTGTCTCTTGCTAATTGAAAAGATAGAGTTTTTGTAAGTGCCTCTAAAGCACCTTTTGCAGCGGCTGTAATTGGAAAGATCTTGTTGTTTAATCCAATACTTTTATTTACAAATGAGCTTATAACAACAATCCTGCCACAACTCGATATTTTAAAATCTTCAATACATAATTTTATAATCTCTGAAAAGGAGTTTACCATTGTTTGGAATGATTTAGTAAGATCGTCATCATTAAATTCTCCAAACTCTTTTTTGTCAGCATATCCTGCATTAGATATAAATTGGTCAATATTGCCGGTGTTATTTCTTGCTAAATTTACCAATTCTTTTAAAAATTTTTTTTCTGATAAATCACCACAAACATAGCTAACTTCTGCACCCTTGTTTACTGCAAATTGCCTAACAGATTTTAAACCTTTCAGATTTGACTTAGTTGTTAAAGTGAAAGAGACATTTTTTGAAGCTAGTTTTTTTACAGTTGCAGCCCCAATTCCAGATGCCGCACCAGTAATTAATATAGATTTCATAACTTTACAAATTTAATTAATTTTTTTTATTATTCTATGCTTAATATTTTTTTTCAATACTAGATATTTATTTATAGACAAATTGTATCTTAAACATAATAATTTTATTGGGAGGTATTATTTTGTCAGTACTACTCGGTCAAGGAGAGTTCAAATATAGAGTTGTTGAAGACTGGGCTAAGCTTCCTGAAAATTGGTCTTTAATGGATGTGGCTGGAGTCGCGGCAAGCAGTAAAGACGAAATATTTGTCTTTAACCGAGGTAAACATCCGATGATTGTTTTTGATATAGATGGCAATTACCTGAGATCTTGGGGTGAAAATCTTTTTTCAAGGCCTCATGGAATTCATATTGGTCCAGATGATTATATATATTGTACCGACGACGGAGATCATACCGTTAAAAAAATAGCACCTAATGGAAAATTGATTTTTCAAATTGGTATCCCTGGAAAACCTTCAGAATTTATGTCCAATTTGCCATTTCATAGATGTACCCATACTGCATTGTGTCCAGATAATAATATTTTTGTTTCTGATGGTTATGGAAATGCTTGTGTCCATAAGTATTCTCCTGATGGAAAATTAATCAAGACATTTGGTGAGTCTGGAACGGGACCTGGCCAATTTAATCTTGTTCACAATATCGTAGCTGATGACGATGGTTGGATTTATGTAGCAGATAGAGAAAATCACAGAGTACAAGTTTTTAATACAGAGGGTAAGTACGAAACACAGTGGAATAATCTTCATCGACCATGTGGCTTGTTTATGCCTAGAGGTAAATGCCCAATTTGTATTGTTGGAGAATTAGGGCCAGGACTTTTGGTCAACAGAAAATACAAAAATTTAGGCCCAAGGTTAAGTATTCTGGATAATAATGGAAATTTAATATCACGTTTAGGTGGTGAAAATGGAGCTGGATTTGAGTTAGGTCAATTTCAAGCACCGCATGGTATATCTCTTGATAGTCAGGGTAGTATTTATGTTGGAGAAGTTTCATATACCAATTGGCCTTACACATATGGAGAGGAGCCAAAGCCGAAATATTTGAAAACTCTTCAAAAGTTGGAAAGAGTTTTAAATTAAATTACTGTAATTTTTAAAATAAATTAATTGTGAAAGGAGGTAAAAAATATTTAAATTAAATTTTTTAGATAAACTTAAGGAGGAAAATAAATTATGAAATTTAAAAATTTATCATTTGTAATTTCTACAGCTACAATTATGGCAATAGGAAGTTTGTTTTCTCCAGCTTATTCTGCTGGCAAAGACATAACAATTGTCATAGCTGAGGAACCTGATATTGTTGATCCTTGTGAAGCCACAAGATCTGTTGTTGGTAAAATAGTAAAACAAAATGTTACTGAAACATTAACAGAAATAAATCCAGCTGATGGATCTGTAACTCCTAGACTTGCAACATCATGGAAACAAAAAGACAATTTGACATGGGAATTTAATATTAGAAAAGGTATTAAGTTTCATGATGGCGAAGATCTAAATGCTCAGGCTGTCGTAAAGTCTATTAACCGAGCATTAAATCCAAAGTATGATTGTGAAATTAGAACGAAGTTTTTTGGCAATATAAAACTTAAAGCTTCTGCAATAGGAAGTCATACTATATCAGTTAAAACTGAATCACCTCAACCTATTATGCCAGCTTTGATGGGAACCATGACAATCGTGAGTCCTAACACCCAAGAAGCAAAAGGTGTTCGTGATCCAAAAGGAACTGGCCCTTACTTATTCAACACATGGACTCCAGGTCAATCTGTTACCTTAAAAAGGTTTGATGGATATTGGGGAGATAAACCAGAGGTTGAGAATGCAACGTATGTCTGGAGAAATGAGTCTGCAGTCAGAGCAGCTATGGTTAAAACTGGTGAAGCTGATATAGCCGCAAGTATAGGTGTCCAAGATGCCAATGATCCAAAAATGGATTTTAGTTATTTTAACTCAGAAACTTCTAGACTTAGGATTGATATGACAAGAGCTCCTCTAAACGACATTAGAGTAAGAAAAGCTATGAATCTAGCTATTGACCTTGATGGATTAATGGGAACAATTTTTCCAAAAGGCGTTGTCAAAATGACTCAGATTGTTGTTCCAAGTATCAACGGTCATAATCCAAATCTTAAGCCGTGGCCATATGATCCTGCTGAAGCAAAAAGATTAGTTAAAGCTGCTAAGGCCGATGGAGTGCCAGTAGATAAAGAAATTGTTTTGATTGGAAGATTAGGTATTTATCCTAATTCTACAGAAGCAATGGAAGCTATGCATGCAATGTTGACAGAAGTTGGTTTCAATATAAAAATTAAAATGATGGAAACTGCAGGATGGCTTAATTTTTTAAGCAGACCTTATGCTGAAGACAGAGGGCCAGCTTTACAACAAAGTCAACATGACAATAACAATGGTGACGCTGTTTTTTCCATGTTTAATAAATATGCATGTAAAGGTGCTCAATCTACTACATGTGATAAACAAGTAGATGCTTGGATTGTAGAGGCAACAGCTGCTACTGGAATTAAGAGAAGAGACACTTGGCGCAAAGCACAAAAGAAATTACATGAAGAAATTATACCTGACGTTCAAATGTTTCATATGGTTGGATTTTCTCGTGTAAACCCTAGAATTAAATTTACGCCTACTATTTCTACTAATAGTGAAATTCAAATTTCACAGGTAAAATTTAATTGATATTATAAAAAAGTAGTTTCCAACCAGATATATTTCTGGTTGAAAACTTTTTTTAAAATAGAATAAATTAATGAGACAATATTTATCAAAAAGAATTTTTTCTAGTATTTTAGCTATTACTGGACTTTTTGTGATGGTTTTTTTTCTAGCTCGTTTAACTGGTGACCCAGGACATTTATATCTACCTATAGATGCTCCATTAGAGGTTAGAAAAGAATTTTCTGAAAAACATGGATTTAATGATCCTATATACATTCAATTTGGAAAATTTTTAGGAGACTTAACTGACGGAAACCTTGGTTATTCTCTTAGAAAAGAAAGACCCGCAATAGATATAGTTTTAGAAGCTATTCCAGTTACTTTGTCTTTAGCTGCTGTTGCAATGTCAATAGCTCTTGCAGGTGCTATTTTAATCGGTTCATTGGCTGCATATAGGCCAAATGGAATTTTTGATAGAATTTCAAGGGTTGTTTCTTTAACGGCCGCAAGTGCACCAGATTTTTGGGTTGCGATAACTGCTATTTTAATATTTTCAGTTTCTCTAGGGTGGCTGCCCACATCAGGAATTGGAGGAGTTCCATATTGGATAATGCCTATAGGTATTTTAGTAATTAGACCGTTAGGACTTTTAGTGCAAGTTGTAAGGGGATCAATGATTACTGCTCTCAGTTCAGATTTTGTCAAAACAGCTAGGGCAAAAGGTGTAAAAGAAAAAGTAGTTATTTTTAAACATGCTCTAAGAAATGGTTTGTTACCTGTAATAACAGTCGCTGGTGATCAAGCTGCAGCTATTGCTAATGGTGCAGTAATTGTAGAAACAATATTTGGATGGCCAGGAATTGGTAAGCTCATGATAGACTCAATAATGCAAAGAGACTTTGCAGTTGTACAGGCCTCAATTTTAATTACAGCAATAGTTATACTTTCTATAAATATAATAATTGATATTGCTTATGCAGTTCTAGATCCAAGAATAAGGCATAAATAAAATGCAATTAATTTTAGAAAAAAATCATTTAATAAATAAATTTAGAAAAATATTTTCTATGTTTATGAATGACAAGTTAGCTTTAATATCAATGATCTTTTTATCATTTATGGTTTTTTTAGCATTTTTTGGGCCTTCTCTCATTAGTGAATCTTATACAAAAATGAATTTAAGACTTAGAAATTTAGAACCTTTCTCTTTTGATCATCACTTTATGTATTTTTTTGGGGCTGATGCACTGGGTAGAAGTATGATTGCAAGACTTATACTTGCTGCACAAAATACAATGTTTATAGCAGGTAGTGCAGTGATTTTATCAATGACTTTAGGCGGAGTTTTAGGACTAATCTCAGGTTATAATGGTGGTAGAACAGGAAATTTGATTATGAGAATGGCTGACATAATTATGAGCTTTCCGTCACTTTTATTAGCCGTAATCGTTTTATATATGTTTGATCCTGGCTTATTAAATTTAGTTATTGTCCTAGCCTTTACAAGAATGCCTATATACATGAGAACTGCAAGAGCTGAGGTGCTTGAAATAAGAGAAAGGTTGTTTGTTTCAGCTGCGATATCAATGGGCGCTTCAAACCTAAGAATAATTTTTAAACATATAGCTCCATTGACAATTCCAACACTTATTACGATTGCAACATTAGATTTTGCATTTGTAATGTTGGGTGAGTCAGCGCTGAGTTTTCTTGGTGTTGGGATACAGCCTCCAGAAGTTACTTGGGGATTAATGGTGGCTCAAGGAAGGAACTACCTACAAATTGCATGGTGGTTAGCTTTTTTCCCTGGTCTAATTATTATGTTAGTAGCTTTATCCTTAAATTTATTATCTTCGTGGTTAAGAATTGTTTTAGATCCTAGACAGAGATGGCGTCTAGAAGATATTGGTGACAAAAGTGAGTGATGCGAAGAAATTATTATTAAATGTAAATAACCTCTCAGTTTCATTTGATACTGCTGAAGGTTCTTTTGATGCAGTAAAATCTGTAAACTTTGATTTAAATAAAGGTGAAACATTAGCAATCATTGGGGAGAGTGGATCAGGTAAAAGCGTTACCGCTTCTGTAATAATGGGTATTCTTGCCTGTCCTCCAGGAAGAATTAAGAGTGGCGAAGTTTTCTTAAATGACCTAGATATATTAAAACTTTCAGATACTGATAGAAGAAAACTAATGGGAAGTAAGGTGGCTATTATTTTTCAAGACACGTTATCTCACCTTAACCCTGTTTTTTCTGTAGGATCACAAATAGCTGAATGTTTCAAGGTACATAAAAATCTCTCAAAAAAAGAGAGTTGGAACAGAGCTGTAAAGTTATTAGAACGAGTTAGGATTCCAAACCCACTAAAAAGAGCTAAAGACTTCCCACATCAATTTTCTGGAGGACAAAGACAAAGAGTAATGATTGCGATGGCTCTTGCTTTAGAGCCAGATATAATTATAGCAGATGAACCTACTACTGCCTTAGATGTTACAATTCAAGCTAAAATTTTGGAATTATTAGGTGAGCTTAGGGATGAAAGAAATATGGGTTTAATTTTAATTACCCATGATTTGGCTATTGCTGCAGAAATCTCGGATAAGGTAATAGTACTTAATGAAGGTAAAATTGTTGAAAAAGGGATAACAAGGGATGTGTTTATAAACCCTAACCATGCTTATACAAAAAAACTAATGAATTCTATTCCTGGAAAAATAACAAAAAAGAAAAGGAAAATATCAAAAAAGTTTTCTGATCCAATCCTAGAGATAAAAAATATTTCAAAATTTTATGATACTATTGCTTGTGATGATGTAAGTTTTAATTTGTTTCCTAATGAAGTCCTGGGAATTGTCGGTGAGTCTGGGTCAGGCAAAACTACTATCTCTAATTTAATTTTAAGATTGGCAAGTCCCTCTAATGGTAAAATTTTATATCATGGACAAAATATTTTAAATTTTAATAAAAAAGATCTATTTAATTTTAGAAGGAAGGTTCAAGTAGTATTTCAAGATCCATATGCATCTTTAAATCCAACAATGAATATATATGATATTATATCTGAGCCGTGGGTGATTCATTCGGATTTTTTAGATAAAAAATCACATAAAAGTAAAGTAACAGATCTTTTAATAAGTGTAGGGTTGCATCCAGATGATGCAATCAAGTTTCCTCACCAATTCTCTGGTGGACAAAGACAAAGAATTGCTATTGCAAGAGCTTTAGCACTAAATCCAGAAATAATTATCTGTGATGAAGCAGTATCTGCTCTTGATGTTTCAATCCAAGCGCAAATAATAAAATTATTATTAAATTTGAGAAATAAATTTTCATTGTCATATATTTTTATTGCACATGATTTACCAGTAGTTAAAGATTTGGCTGATAGGGTTATTGTTATGAAATCAGGAAAAATTATAGAGCAAGGTGAAGTTGATAATGTGTTTAACTTCCCAAAAGAAAAATATACAAAAGATTTATTAAAAGCTAGTCCTTCTATTGAAAAATTGTTTAGTTAATTTTTAGATACAAGAAAAGTGGTGAGTGTAAAATGAAAAATGAAGAACAAATTTGGGAATTAATAGAAAATAAAAAAGAAGATTTTATAAAATTTTCTGACAGGGTATTTGATACCCCTGAAATTTTATATAAAGAGTTTAAATCAGTATCAGAGCATACTAAAATGTTAAAAAAAGAAGGATTTAAAATTACAGAAGGCATATGTAATATGCCTACTGCCGTTATGGGTGAATATGGAAAAGAAGGACCTCTAATAGCTTTGTTAGGTGAATTCGACGCATTGCCTGGTTTAAGTCAGGAAGCAGGAATTTCAGAACACAAACCAATAAAAAACAGTACCAATGGTCATGGATGTGGACATAATTTGTTAGGTGCTGCATCTCTTCTTGCTGCTACAGCTATTAAAGATTGGTTATCCCAAAATAGTATTAAGGCAAGAGTAAGATATTACGGATGTCCAGCAGAAGAGGGGGGAGCAGCTAAAACATATATGTCTAGGGATGGTTGGTTTAAAAATGTTGATGTTGCTATTTGTTGGCACCCAGCTACTTTCAACTCAGTAAATAAACCAATTTCATTAGCAAATGTAAGAATTGATTTCACTTTTTTTGGTAAGGCGGCTCACGCGGCTACTGCACCACATTTGGGTAGAAGTGCATTAGATGCAGTTGAGTTGATGAACGTTGGTGTAAATTATATGAGAGAACATATGCCTGATAATGCTAGAGTACATTATGCTTATATGGATGTTGGAGGAAATGCAGCCAATGTTGTGCATGCAAAGGCAACCATAAGACACTTAATAAGAGCTACAAACCTAATAGAACTTAAATCGTTAGTTGATAGAGTTTATAAAATAGCTGACGGAGCAGCCTTAATGACAGAGACAACTGTTGAAAAAAGAGTATATAGTGGAGTATCAAACCTTTTAGGTAATAGACCTTTAGAAGAAATTATGCAAAATGAGTGGGAAAAATTAGGACCTGTAAAGTTTGATGAAAATGACATAAAGTTTGCTAACAAAATACGATCAACTTTTACAGAAAACGACATTTTAGATAGTTTTCAAAGAATAGGGATAAAAGCACCACTAGACTTACCCTTATGCAATTTTGTAGCTCCACTAGATAGTCCAAATAATGGTGGTATTGGATCTACGGATGTTGGTGATGTAAGCTGGGTTGTTCCTACCGTGCAAGCACGTGTTGCAACTTGTGCTGTAGGAACACCGTTTCACACATGGCAAACAGTAGCTCAAGGTAAATCAGGAGCAGCTCATAAAGGAATGGTGCACGCTGCAAAAATTATGGCCTCAACTGCTCTTGCTCTCATTAAAGATCCAAAAAAGATTAGTGAAGCTAAAAAAGCATTTAACGATCAAGTTTTAGAACATCCTTATGCTTGTCCTATTCCAGATGGAATCAAACCTCCTATACACAACATGAATAATTCTTTTTAAAATATATTTTTTGATATATTACTATCATTAAATTAAGCGCTCTTAGCTCAACTGGATAGAGTATTTGACTTCGAATCAAAAGGTTGGGGGTTCGAGTCCCTCAGAGCGCACCATTTCACTATAATTTAATGTGTTAACACATTGATATGTAAGCATATTTTGTTTACGTATTAATGGGTGATGTACATGGTGATGCACAAAAATGTTCCTTATATTAGATGTAGAGATGGTATTTATTACTTTGTAAGACGTGTTCCAGATGATGTGAAATCTTACTATTCATCTGACCGTATCTCTATGAGTCTAAGAACTAAATCAAATGGGGTAGCTATTCGTGCAACTAAATCAATATGTCAACGTCTTGATGATTATTGGTTGGGGTTAAGACTTCAGAAGATTGATATACCAGCTATTCACTTAGTTGGTTCAGATGAAGTGTTAGATGATAGTAGTCCAAACATCAATGATTCATTAGATTTATATCTAAGACTTAAAGTTGAAGGCAAAGATAAAACCTTTATAAGAACTGCAACTAGAAATGTTGAATATATAATTAAGGTATTGGGTAATAAATCTATTAGGTCATATTCTTCTATTGATGCTATTAAATTCCGTGATTGGTTAATAGAGCAGGGTATGTCTTTATCAACAGTTAAGAGAGTATTTTCATCTGTTAAGGCTATTATAAATCTGACTATTCAAGAGCATGGATTAGATATAAATAACCCATTTTCTAAAACTTATATGCCTGAGATAGGGGATAAACAATATAGACAAAGTATTCCTACAGAGACAATTAAACATATCCAATCATTATGCCGAGAATATGATGATGATTTAAGATGGTTAATAGCTTTATTGAGTGACACTGGCATGAGATTAGGTGAGGGCGCTGGGTTATTAAAATCTGACATTAATCTTAATTGTGAGATACCTCATATNTTAATAGCTTTATTGAGTGACACTGGCATGAGATTAGGTGAGGGCGCTGGGTTATTAAAATCTGACATTAATCTTAATTGTGAGATACCTCATATAAGACTCATTCCTCATCCGTGGAGACGTTTAAAGACTAGGGATAGTGAAAGATATATACCATTAACAAAACAAGCTCAGTGGGCGTGTATGAGGATTCTAGAGAATAATAATGATAGTTTTTTTGCTTTCCCAAGATATACCTCCCAAAATCAATGCAACACTAACTCAGCAAGTGCAGCTTTAAATAAATGGCTTAAAGAGAAACTGTCAGAAAGTTATGTAATTCATGGATTCAGACATAGTTTTAGAGACAGATTAAGAGCTATTGAATGTCCATCAGAAATTATTGACCAATTAGGTGGATGGAGTTTAAAAAGTGTAGGGCAGGGATATGGTAAAGGGTATGAGCTATCTGTACTTAGCAAATGGATTTTAAACATGTACTAATTCATTTTATTTTTCAAATCTTTACAATTATAACCAAGTTCGTCTAGTTTTAGTTTTTTACAGGATTTTGTAGTTCTAACCTCATCAAAGTAAACTACTTGACCGGGCACTTTATCTGTCTTTTTATAATTCTTAAAACGTTTCATATAGCTTCTGTAAATACCAAATTTTTGATACACTTTTTTTCCTTCTTTTTTTGTTTGTCCAGAATGATTGAGTACTAATTTCCCATTTATCCAAACTTTAAAAAAGCCCTTGTTTGTATGTGTCCAATTTGCATTAACAAGAATATCATTCCAATTTTCAAACATATCTTTTGCTTCCAAAACTTCCATTTCATATTGTGTATAACCATTAACTTGATTATCAATATGATACCCGCCAGAAGAATTTTGAAACATCCAAACCACATGACTTTTGCTTTGATGAAATTGACCCATGGCTAATTTAGTAGGAAATACGTTTTTAAAATCCTTTGGTAAATAAATAGACCAAGCATACCAATATTCTCCATCTTCATGTTTATCACCACTTAATTCATGTCTTTCTCTATCTTTTTTACAATCATTCCAGCCATTGTTATATCCACAATCACCTGGTTTGACTTCAAATCTAAGTGATTGTTGTCCTAAGCGTGTTGGGTGACCTTTAGATTTTTCAACTATGCAAACACCATATTTTTTAAAATCATTTGATAAACTTTTGATATATTTGTTTCCAAAGCCAACATCAGACGATATTGAAAAACTTTTACTAAAAGATGAGGTGCATTTCTCTCCAAAAGCATTAGTTGAGAATAACGTTATGCTCATTATAATTAGTGTTTTTATTATCACCATGTACATCACCCATTAATANNNNGAGGTGCATTTCTCTCCAAAAGCATTAGTTGAGAATAACGTTATGCTCATTATAATTAGTGTTTTTATTATCACCATGTACATCACCCATTAATACGTAAACAAAATATGCTTACATATCAATGTGTTAACACATTAAATTATAGTGAAATGGTGCGCTCTGAGTGAAGGTTCTATGCCTATCTAATGCACCACACACACTGCTATATAAGCTATACCCTTAGATTATGTATTACATACCTAATGTCAATACGCACGAAATGTGCATCAGTTTGTGCATCAGTAAAATTAACCGTTACTAGTATAGGGTAAGTGGGTATGGATATGTATTAATATATCCCTCTTTAATAACACTTATATGTATCACGTTAAGTGTAACACTCCCCGGGCATGGGACATGGGGGTATGGCTAGATATGTATAGTTAGGGTGTGCAGCAGATGGGGTGTTTACAATAATTAGACAGTGAAATATTCTATTATTAATCACTTTAACTTTTTAAATAGGAAACTTTTATGACTTCTTCAAAGCTAGTAAATTATACCACAAGAGAATTTATGTCAGACCATGAACTTGAACAATACATAGTGAAACAAAACGAAATTTTTACACCTAAAGTTATAGAAGAATTTACGAAAGCTGGAATGTTAAGAAGAGTTTTGACAAAACTTTGGAATAAGGAAGGTGTTCACAGAGTTGGTATATTATTTGAGTATAGAGATGA
Source organism: alpha proteobacterium SCGC AAA015-N04 (assembly GCA_000383115.1). Lineage (GTDB taxonomy): Bacteria > Pseudomonadota > Alphaproteobacteria > Puniceispirillales > Marisalimonadaceae > Marisalimonas. The sequence goes on along the minus strand of KB910524.1, from coordinate 7,294 downwards.
AAAAGCATATATTGCATGCCAAAGTCTATTAGAAAAGCACTATATCCCAATGGTAAAAACATTTATCACTAAAGTAATAGGAAGCCGGGGTATAGTAGTGCATGAATTTAGTTCTGAAGAATTTACAAAGGGACAAAACAACTAAAGTGTTAACCATTTTAATGAGTCATACAAAGTCATACAGTAGTGTCAGTGTAAGTAGTGTCACTGGTACATCAGATGTGGTTACAGTGGCTGTGTGAAACTGTATGAGTCAGGGATGGTGATGGCTAGATATGTATAGTTAGGGTGTGCAGCAGATGGGGTGTTTAAGGTTTATTATGCTTTTAAAATCTTTTCTGTTAGAGGAATTAGCTTAAAATAACTGTTATCATCTTCTATATAACTAAGATATTCTTCTTTGAAATCTTTTATTTTCTCTCCTCGCAACTTTATTAGATATTTAAAACATTCATAATAAAAATTACGAATATCTTTATCTTTAATGAATGGTGATTTTTCTGTTGTGAGCGATGAGTTAAAGAAAAGTAAAAGCATTAAAGATTTTGAAAAATCATTATCTACTTCATTAATAACTTTGGATAATTGTTCAATGGCCATTTCCTTGAATTTATTTGTTTTTCTTTTTTTTGACATAACTGCCCAACTTAAGATAATAGAATTTGAAATTTCTGTTAGTGCAATCTCTTTTTGCAAAACCTCAATTATTAGTAAATCAGTTAAGTCAACTTTCTCCTTATCCATAAAGGTTTGTATATTTTTTTTTGTTACCTCTTTATATTTTTTTACTATATCTTTAGTAATTTTTATTAATGGCTTTGAAGAAATATATAATGCATCCAGGTTTCCTAAATCCCGAGAGAGTTTCATATAATCTCTATCTGACTTAAATTTACCTTTTAACTGTAGTTTTGCTAACTCAAAAGTAGCATCTTTATGATTTCTTTCAGATGCAAACTCAAAATGTTTTATAGCTAAATTATAATCACTAGGTTTTGAGTTTAAATTAATAAGTCCAAGTCCGTAATTAGCAGAACGAACTAGTTTATAGTTATTTATTTTTTCAAATGATATTTTTGCAGCATCGTAATTTTTTGAGTGGTATTTTTCCCAAGCAGTTTCAAATATTTCCTTTTGAAGTTCATACTGTTCTTCTTCAATTTTATTTTTTGCTTTATTATCTATTTCTTTTTTTTCAGATATTTTATCTTTAATAGAAATATATATCAGAACAATTATTAATATAAATCCAAAGAATGCCATCCTTGGAGACACGTAATCTGATACATCTGCGAAGGCAGGGTAAGAAACCAAAAGAAATGAGAGTAATGTTAAAGTTTGTCTCATTAAACTTTACTTTCAACTAATTAAAATAATTCATCATCAAAATTTGGGTTATGTTTGTTAATTTTTCCAAATGACATTTTATGTATCATATTATCTACAACTTGCTGATTACTATTTAGATATTTGATGTAAGCAATTTCATGGTCTGTTTTTGCTTTGATGACAATAGGTCTTCCTGCTATGAGCATCTCTTCATTACGTGTTACACCTGAGTAGCACGTGTCTAGGAAGACTGTTACACTGCGAGGATTGGCTTGTTTTATATCTTTGAATAATTCATCTCTAAGCAGTGCTGTATTTTCTAATAATCTAGGTCTGCCATCATAAGGTAATAGATACATCTTAGTTCCATCTTGGGAAGCAAGACCATGACCTGCAAAATATATATAGATGTCTGATTTATTTGGTTTGGCTGACCTTCGTAACCAGTCTTTTACATTAATAAGTATCTCACCTAAATCTGCTTTGTCATTTACGAGTTCTTTTATGTTGGAAGAAGCTACGCCTAATTTCGTTGTAGCGTAGTCATAGAACTGTTGTGCATCTTTATCGGCATACAAAGCATTTGCTTTAGTTTTAGAATAATCAGCAACACCTATTATAAGAGCAAGAGCATTAGAGTTAGACTTCACTCTTTTACCAGAAGGATTAAGTCTATCAAAGGTTGGACCACTTGCTTGTGCTATTGAGCCTCTTTCTATTTTGAGTAACTTAGATGCTTTGTTACCTTTAATATCAAAGGCTACTATCTCAATAGTTTTACCAGTTCTAGGTATATAGAATTTAGTCTCAAATGTTCCATTAGAACTAAGTTGTTGTGCTTGTCCGTCAATCAGGACTTCAGCTACTTCACTATTATCAGTTACACGTCCTGATATAGTGGCATTAGAACCATTCTGTTTAGAAAATACATTTATAATTGGTTCTTGATTGTCTGAATTTATTCTTTGTTGCTCTTGTTTTTGTTTAGATTCAAGTAAAGCAAGTTTACGTTCAAGTTCAATACGCTTCAGTTTTTCACTTTCAGCTTCACGTTTTGATGCTTCTAGTTCTGCAGAGGTTATATTTGATTTTGGTTTTGTATGAGTTTGTGTTTTAGGTTTGGAAGCCACGACAGGTTTATTACTATCCTTAACACCACAATCTAAACCACGACGTTTGGCTTCATTAATTGATTTTTTTGTATATTCATAAAATTTTTCATCAGTGTAATCCCATAGCCATTTATAACCATATCTTTTTGTAGCTATTTCACACAAAATATCATTGGATATTTTAGCAAAAGACACATTGTTAATTTTATACCATTCCTCATCCTCAACAAAACCACAATCTAACCCACGACGTTTAGCCTCTTTAGCCCAAGTGTTAACTCTCCAATTATTACAAACTAATTCATCATCCGCTTTTGAATATATATCTTTTTTAGAATCTTTAGACGATATATTTAATTTTTGTTTATTATCTAATTGCTTTCTAGTATCATCGTATTCAACTAAATAAATTTCGCCTTTTTTATAATTAGTAATATTCATTAAGTCGCCATTTTTGTGATAATAATACCATCTACCAACTCTTTTTCCGTGCTTCCATTTGCCTCTGTAATTTAATTTACTTGGAGAGTAAAAATTTTCAGATAAACCATCATATTTTCCGTCTTTATAGTTGTCTCTTCTAGATACTGCACCACTTGACGGAAAGTAAATAATCCATTTTCCGTCCTTAATACCTTCTTTATTATAGTTTTCTAATGCTTTAATTTTACGAGTTTGACTATCATAATAAGTCCATGTTCCAATTTTAATTCCATTATCATATTTTCCTTTAGAGTGTAATACCCCTTTATAATAACCAGTTCCAAAATGAACCCATGGACCATGTTTTTTATCATTCTTGTACTTACCTGAATCATATCCAGTCATCATGCAAGATGTCAAAAACACAAAAACAAAAAACAACAATGTTCTTAAAAATGACATACTGCTATACTAATATAATTTTATATAAATGTTAAATAGTTGAAGAAAACGGTTATTAACATTTACGACCTTTGGATGTACATAGATGATATAAGTAAAGCATGAAAAGAAGAGTTGGAAGATATACCAAACACGAAACAACAGAACTTCTTAAAATGTTTGAAGAAGGTTACTCTATATATAAAATCTGTAGGAACCTTAATCGCAGTCAAAAGTCTATTCGTAACAATCTAATTAGACTTGGAAAAATGGAAGGTGAAATAACACCTAGAAGGTATGTAGTGGAAGGTAAAGATGTAATCATAGAAGATGAAAATTATTTCTTTGAATACTTCAAATACTTTTCTATCTTCTCTCTTCTTATATTTACTATGCTTGTAAATCCATTATTGAACCCAGTTGAAATATTAATGGATTATATTTATCACATTTACTGGTTTATTATGTCCTAAATTAACTGTAACTAGTACAGGATAAATGAGTATACCTGACCCACACCCCCTATACGTTATAGTATACTCAAGCTCTGCAGCAGATTAGGAAAATTTAAGTATTCGTTACCAACATTAATTTTTTTCTACTTTGAATTCTTTATCTACTAGATAGTCAAACTCTTGTTTGCTTAAATTTTCTCTAGCCCATTGAAAATTTTCTTTATAAGAATTTAAACCCTTATATAAACCCGTTTCATAATGTCGGGCATACTCAATTTTCAATTGCTGGGTTGTGACCAATAATAAAAAAAATACAAAATAAATTATAGAAAAAATAATAAAGTATGGAAGATTAAAATCTATAGCAAGAAATGGAATATATTGACCCAGAAACATAATACCTGCAAATATTATCCCGTAAGATATATATGACCACATCAAGGAAAACAGTACTATACCCGGCCACATAACTGAAACAGCTAGAGAGGTGTTATGTTTTTTAAAGTTTTCAAGATACTCTTTTTCTAGTTTATCTATATTTAAAGAAAATATTTTATTGTCTAATTGAGAAATATTGAAGTTATCTTTCATGACTTGCTCCCTATCATCCAATCATCGTTCCTATCGTTCCACTTTGAATATTCTTGTCTTTTTTCCATCAAGTGGTCAAATTCTATATTATCCCATTCAATATTGTCAGGGTCATTAATTTTAGGTTTTTCTCTTTCCTTAGGCTCGTGTATTACTTCTTTAACTAATTCTTTGTTGTCTTTAAATCCTGATTTAAATCTATCATGATAAGCTCTTCTCATTGCCTCTTCTAGTTCATCATAAGTACTATATCCGTGATGCATTATAAAACTATCATGTATAGGAAGAGCAGGAGCATTATAACCTGTAAACTGCAACATAACATTTTCAGCTATGCAACTATCCTCAAATTGTAATCTATTACCTATACCTTTGAAAAATAAATCTTGTATTGGTTTATGACTGGCTAATATAGCTTCTTTCAACTCTTTCCAAGATAATCCAACTTCGTTAAGATTGATACCGTCTGGTTTTTGATTAAGTGGATTTTCAGCTTGAAGCATGGCATTGAAGGCTTGTTTAACCACATCACGATGTTGACCATCAAGAACCCTGTCATAGGCATCTTCACTTCCTAGCTCATAATTATGTCTGTCATAAATCATGTTTGGATTTAGCTGTGAGAAATCAAATTCTCTTGTATTCTTTCCATCAATGGTTATGAATTGCCTATAGTCTTTAGGTACATTTTGCCACCATCCTCTATAAAACCTTCCACCACTTTCAAATGATTTGTTAGTGAAAATACGGACTAGTAACTTTTGAGTTAGGTCTACTGGCTCTTTATCATTATCTACTAAAAGCTCATCTTGAAGTTTGGTAAACTGGTTGTCATTAAGATAAATATCTATGATGTGACGACTAAAACATGAATTGATTTTTCTAAGATTATCTCTCCATATTTCAGTATCTTTATTATCCTCGTATCTTTCTAGAAATCTTCTACTATTTATTTTATTTCTAAGAATTATGGTTTCATTATCTAAGTTGGGTTTCAGCAATACAGCAGGGTGACCTTTTATATCGTTAAGCTGCTCTATTAATCTATGGGTTGATTTGTATCTCGTAAGATTACCTTGCATCTTAGTACGGTCATAATAACCATCTTTTGTAATACGAATGAGGTCTAAATCAATCAAACCTTGAAAGGCTTGTTTTATGGTCATTTTATATGTGAGATTGGGGTCTCTATATCTATCGTTTTCGGAATAATATCCACTTCTTTTATTAATAGAACACTCAGCTTCAGGATGTTTATGATAGGTTTTCCATAAATCTGTAAGTAGATATTTAACTGCATATTCAAAGCGTGTCTGTTCGCTTTCAGTGCGTGAACGTGTCCTTAAGTTTCTATTATCTATCTCGCTAGAAACCCTTTTACAAAGCTCATCAAATGCATTTAAACTTACTTCCATTTGCAAAAAATCCTATTTTATGTTAATTTATATAAAATTCCGAGTTCTGTATCTTAAATTTCCCTATACATATTTTTATCAGACTTAATAATACTAACTTCTTTGTGGCAATCCCCACAATATCCAAGTGTATTATCCTCTATTACCATTAAATCCTCAACATCATCTATTATACATGCCAGACGATTTAATCTCACATACATTTTCTCATACACATTGTGACTTCCACAACTAAAACAAATCCAAAATCCCATGTTATTTTACCCTCTTCTTTAACCCTTTATAAATAAAGGGGGTTAAAGAGAGGGTATTACCTGATTCTTTGCAAACCACTTTATATAGGCACACACATTTATTCTCTTTTCTCCATTTATGGGTAAAAGAAAAGAGAATAAATGTGTGTGACCCTAAATACCAAACGTTCTCTTTTTCAAACATCAACTCGTTCAAAGGAGAACAATATGCACGAAGAATTAAACCAAATTCAATCTGACGTACATTTATACGAAGATTTTATTAGCTCATCCATGTACCTACAGGACTTCGATGAGATATTTCAACCTAAGCAACTAGGTACACTTACACAAAACATTTTAGACGACATAAAGGAGACCATCTAATGGCTGAAGATAAATATTATATTAACTGTTCTTATAACGACAAAGACGAAGCAAAACTTCTAGGTGCTAGATGGGATGCAGATAAACGTAAGTGGTACATCCCATTTGGACTTGATAGAAGTAAGTTTAAAAAATGGATGACTACATCCAATTCACAAGCTCACTTAAGAGTAATCAAATGAGCTATCATGACATTGATTACGATGATGATGCAGAAGAGGAGAGTGAAACCACTCTCCAATCTGCCAGAGAAGAACTAGAATATTGGACAGAGTTTTTCCAAGAACAAAAAGATGAAAAACCTGAAGAATGGATGTTCTACCGAAACCCTTTTCTTGACCCATCTGTATATGCCTTCTGGATATTAGCAGATGAGGAAAAGGAACTTCTACTTCATTGAAAAAATTGACAGGGCGATATTATTATTTACGATTTTATTATCGCCTTTATTCGTAAAGGAGATTTAAATGAAACATAGAGATAGATATAGCTTCTTTGATAGAGAAGAATTGTTAGAAAAAGTTAGAGAAGCGCATAAACAAGTATTTGGACATAGACCAGATGGTGACATGTACAACGCTTTAGAAATAAAAGCTCTAGAAGACATGTTATCAGAGCTAAGAGGAATAATTATACGAAAATATTTCTTATAATATGATTTAGATATCAGGAAACACAAAATGCAATTTACAAAACATGAAATAAAACTTCTTCATCATCATATGCATTTTTATGACGAATTAAGAACAGGAGTAAAGAAGGCAGATACCCCTGAGAGAGAGCATTTTGTTAAAGCTCTAAAAGGACAGGTAGAAGCAAAAACAGACCATGAAATTGCTTACATCAAATATCTAAATAGTAATCAGCAAGTTGTAGATAATATGATACATAAAATGTCATTTGGAAAA
>KB910523.1 GCA_000383115.1 alpha proteobacterium SCGC AAA015-N04 | reverse complement strand
AGTTTTTTTAGGAGGTAGTTTTTATACAATAGATATGCTTCCCCCATTTTGGCAAAATTTTGCTCTACTAAACCCGATAGTATATTTAATCTCAGGATTTAGATGGTCTTTTTTTGGAATGGGAGATGTTCCTATTTTTACTAGTATTACATTTATGCTAATTTTTACAAGTATATGTATCAGCATAATTTGGTACATATTTAAAACAGGATATAAAATTAAAAATTGATCTATAATCTTAATTAATATTTAAATGAAAGGATTCTCTAATGAAATTGTACACTTTTGCACCAGCTGCAAATGCTCTCAGAGTTGAAATGTTTTTAAGAGAAAAAAAATTAAAATTGGAAACAATTTCAGTAAATGTTAGGGAAGATGAATTGTTTAAGGAACCTTATAATTCCATGAATCCTTTTAATTGTATTCCTTTTTTAGAGTTAGAAAATGGGACAATAATTACAGAAACAATTTCAATTTGTCGTTATTTGGATGAGCAATATGAAAGCTCAAAATTATTTGGAAATGATACAAAAGAACGTGCAATTATTGATATGTGGAATAGAAGAATTGAGCTTGACGGATTTTTACCACTATTACATTCAGTAAGAAATAAAACATCATTTTTTAAGGGAAAAGTTATTCCGGGAACTCGAACCAGTATCACTCAGTCTTCAGAAATAGTTGAACGTGGAATTGAGATGTTTTATATTTTATTAAATAGGATCGAACCACATCTGTCTGAAAATAAATTTCTTTTAGGTGATAAATTTTCTATAGCCGATATAACCAGCCATTTTATGTTTAATCTATCTAATATGTTAAAAATTGATTTTGGGCAGAAATATAAAAATGTTTATCGGTGGAAATCCTGTTTAGAAAAAAGACCATCAAACCCTTTATTAGATAACGATTAATTTCTTGAGTTAATAGATTATGAAATTAACTAAGAAAAAATTAGCCATAGTAACTGGTGCGGCAAGAGGAATTGGTCTAGCAACTGCCAAATTATTTAGTCAAAATGGTTTTAAGGTAGCAATAGTTGATAGAGATAAAAATGAGCTTTCAAATTTATCTTTAAGTAATAATTTAATGAAATCATTTTGTTATGATATTTCAGATTTGAACAAATTAGATATGATGTATCAGGAAATTCTCGAATGGCATGACAGAGTAGATGTTTTAGTTAACAATGCTGGTGTTGCAGATTTTGGCTCAATAGAAGAAACAGTCTTTAACCAATGGAATGAAGTAATGAAAACAAATTTAGATGGTGCTTTTATGTGCTCACAAAAAGCAATCAACTATTTAAAAAGAACCAAAGGAAGTATTATAAATATAGCATCTATATCTGGCCTCAGAGCGTCGACACTAAGAGTTGCGTATGGAACATCAAAAGCTGCCATTATGCAACTGACAAAGCAACAGGCTGCCGAATTAGGTGAATATGGTATCCGAGTTAATTGTGTTGCACCTGGACCAGTAAAAACAAAACTAGCTATGGCGGTTCATACTCAAGACATAATAGACGCATACCATGATGCAATTCCATTAAACAGATATGGAACCGAAAATGAAATAGCTAACACTATTTACTTTTTAGCGTCTGAAAAAGCATCATACATTACCGGTCAAATTTTAGCTGTAGATGGAGGTTTTGAATCTACTGGGGTTGGACTTCCTTCTTTAAGAAAGTAAAAAATGATATTAATAAATAAATTTTTAATTTTAAGCATTTTTATAATACTTTTACCCAGGATAAGCAACGGAAACACAAATAATAATAAACTTTATAAAATTAAGAATTATCAAAATAAATTTGTTCTGAATTAATATCTAATATTACCAATAAAAATATTAAAGATAGATTTATTGTGAAAAAAATTTATAAATATCAATTGCTTAAAAACAAAAATAAACAAATAAAATTGATATTATAATCATTTACTAAAAAAAAATTCAAAGACTTAATTTTTCTTTTTATAGCTTCTCAAATAAGGACATCATAGGTGTTTTATTAGCAAGTACACTATTTAATTATCATTAACTTTTTTCTTAACTAAATATTTGTGAAATCCTTCAAAAACCAGAATATTATATTGGTTATTTACTAGTGCTTTCATTTCTATTATCCCAGTTTTGTTTTGTGAAATAAGATTTGATACAATTAATTCAGGATATAATGTGTCTTCTCTATAAACAGGTTTTAACATTTTTCCTGAAACTTCAATTAATCCTAGCAGACTGTCTCTCACTTCAGATGGAAAAGAACCAGCACCAGCTGCAGTTTGAATTAAAACTTGCATACCATGAGCTAACATCTCTGAGTGTCCTTTTTTTTTACAAAACTCTTTATCATAATGAATTGGATCATTATCACCTGAAGCAACTTGAAACATTGAGAAAATGGCACTTGTTTGTGTCCTTGATGGTAATTGATAATTATCACCAATTGAAAAATCTTCAAAATATTTACTTATTTTGTTTTTTTTTGAATTATTCATTATGTACAAAATATATGTCTAAGTTCTAAATAGCAAGAATTCAAAAAAGTTCTTTATTTTCATATATTTTTATGATCGAGTTTTATTTAGATTTTATTTAGGTTTTATTTATGGAAAGATTAAAAAATAAAATTGCTTTGATTACTGGTGCTGCAAGAGGACTTGGTGCATCAATAGCAACTCATTTTTATAATGAAGGCGCTAAAGTTATCTTATGTGACATCAATATAGACGAAGCATTCCATAAAGCTCGTGAATTAAATGGAAAAGCCTATTACTTGGATGTATCAAATTCAGAAAACGTCAAAAATGTATTTCTAGAAATTGCAAAACGTTACAAAAAATTAGACATATTGGTCAATAATGCTGGTATTAATGGTTTTGAAGATCGTAAAGACTTACTTAAAGAAAGAATAAAAGTTAACAATCTTCAAAATAAAGAATTTGCAATGAATAAAAAAATCAAAAGTCATTTTGATGTAACAGTAAATATGACTGATGAAGAATGGCACAAAATGATTTCCATTCATTTGGATGGAACTTTTTTTTGTACACGTGAAGCTTTAAAAATTATGAACAATCAACCTGATGCCTCTATTATCAATATGGGGTCGGTTTTGGGAACAATAGGTGGCCCCTCTTCTCCTCATTATTCTGCAGCAAAGTCAGCGATTTTAGGTTTTACAAGAGCAACAGCTAGAGAATTAGCATCCAGGAACATAAGAGTAAATGCAATTGCACCTGGATATATTGATACAGACATGACTAGAGACTTAAGTGATATAAAAAAAATTATAAAAGCGGCTACACCTATGAAAAAATTTGGCGCTACTGATGATATAGCTTGGGCTGCTGTTTATCTTGCATCTGATGAATCAAAATTTGTAACAGGCCAAACAATTTCACCAAATGGTGGTTTTGTGATGAATCAATAAGTTTATAATAATCATTAGCTTTATTAAGGTAAAATATTGAACAAATATTGGGCATATATCAAAATTTTTGTTATATCAGCTTTATAAAAAACGAAAAAAATTACAAAATTACGTATTTTAGAGTTTTTAATGGCCAAAATCTTATTTAACATTACAAACGGAACTAATAACCCTACAAAAGCCTCTCTTGGTTTTATGTTGGCTAGAACCGCGGTAGAAGAGGGTCACGAAGTTATTGTTTTTTTAAACGCTGATGCTGTTAGCCTTATTAGACCACCTGTTTTAGATAATTTAGTTGGTTTAGGAACAGGAAAGTTAAAAGAACATTTTAATGTCCTTAAAAAAGGTAGGGTTCCTATATACGTATCAGCTATATCTTGCGAAATTAGAGGTGTAACAGATCAAGATTTGAAGGATACCAACACAAGAAAAGTTTTACCAAAAACTTTGCTTAACTTATCATTGGAAGCCGATAGAACTTTTGTATATTAATCTCAAAATTTATTAAATTTCACATAATTCAGATCTGGTAATAAATCTTTTGCCTCTACCATTATCTAAAGAAAACATACCACCCTGCCCTTCTACAACGTCGATTATCAGTCTAGTATGTTTCCAAGCTTCAAATTGGAGTCCACCAATGTAAAAAGGCACTCCTCCTATTTCACCCATTTGAACATCATGATCAGCAATTAAAAAATCACCTTTTTGAAAACACATTGGCGCTGAACCGTCGCAGCATCCTCCAGATTGATGAAAAATAACATCACCATAATCTTTTTTAATTTCTTTAATTAATTCTAAAGCTGCATCTGTAGCTTCAACCTGATTTAACATTAGCATTACCCCGTTAATTGAGGACGCAAAGTAATTTGCGCCCTTAAATTTTATCTAGAAGAAACCAAGTTTTTTAGGACTATAACTTACTAATAGATTCTTTGTTTGTTGATAGTGATTTAGCATCATCAAGTGATTTTCACGACCAATTCCTGATTGTTTATAACCACCAAAAGCGGCATGCGCTGGATAGTCATGATAACAATTAGTCCAAACTCTACCAGCTTTTATAGCACGACCAAATCTATAGGATTTATTAAGTTCACGTGTCCATATCCCCGCTCCTAAACCATAAAGAGTGTCATTAGCAATTTCTAATGCCTCTTCATCAGTTTTAAAAGTACAAACTGAAACAACTGGTCCAAAAATTTCTTCTTGAAAAATTCTCATTTTGTTATGACCTTTAAAGATAGTAGGTTGAATGTAATAACCATTTGCCATTTCACCACTCATTTGAGCAACATCTCCACCTATTAGAACTTCTGCACCCTCCTTTTTACCAAGGTCAAGGTAAGATTTAACTTTTTCATACTGTTCTGCGGAAGCCATCGCGCCAATCATTGTATTTGAATCAAGAGGATCTCCTTGAATAATAGCCTTAGTTCTCTCAATACAACGCTCAATGAATTTATCATAGATATCTTCATGTATTAGTGCTCTACTTGGACAAGTACACACCTCACCCTGGTTAAGGGCAAACATTACAAAACCTTCAATACACTTATCAAAAAAATCATCATCCGCATCAGCAATATCTTTAAAGAAAATATTTGGAGATTTTCCACCTAACTCTAAAGTACTAGGAATTAGGTTTTGACTAGCGTATTGTAAAATCATTCTTCCAGTAGTAGTTTCACCAGTGAATGCTATTTTTGCTATTCTAGTGCTTGAAGCAAGAGGTTTACCCGCTTCTAATCCATAACCGTTCACAATATTTACAACTCCAGGTGGAATTAAATGACCTATTAATTCCATTAAAACCATAATAGATGCTGGTGTTTGTTCTGCAGGTTTTAAAACCACACAGTTACCTGTTGCCAATGCAGGAGCTAATTTCCAAATAGCCATTAGTAATGGAAAATTCCAAGGTATAATCTGACCAACAACACCTAATGGTTCAGGTATAAGATAGGACATTGTGTCATTATTTATTTCAGCGGTCGTACCTTCCTGGGCTCTAATTACACTTGCAAAATACCTAAAATGATCAACACCTAAAGGTATGTCAGCAGCTGTTGTTTCCCTAATACTTTTTCCGTTATCCCAGGTTTCTGCCTCAGCTAACATGGCTAAGTTATCTTCAATAATTTGAGCAATTTGAATTAACATATTGCTTCGTTCAGTTACGCTAGTTTTTCCCCAATCATCTTTAGCTGCATGCGCTGCATCAAGTGCAGAATTAATATCTTTTTCGTTTGATCTTGCTATTTTACATAAAACTTTTCCATTAATAGGTGTTATATTGTCAAAAAATTGTCCATCAATTGGATCAACAAATTTTCCGTTTATATAATTGCCATATTTATCTTTGTATTTAAATGTCATAAAAAATCCCCCTTATTTTAAAATATTTAATATTTGATATTAATTTTAAAACAGCAATTATGTAAACATAAAAATTGGAATTTTTATTAAAATTGTTATTATTTATTTAAATATTAAATAAATTGAAATAGTTACTAAGAAAGGATTAAATTTTTATGAAAAAATATATTATTACAGGTAAAAATTCACAAGAGACTGCAGCATCAATGCTAAACAAACCACAAAATAGAAGAGAAATAGTAGAGCCTTTGGTTAAAAGTTTTAATGCAGAATTTATTGAATTTTTATACTTAAACTCTCCTGATTTTGATTTTATGTGTGTTATAACTGGCGAGGAAGATAAAGATATTGCCGCTGCTTGTAATCTTATTTATGCTAGTGGAAGTTTTTCTTCAATAAACTGGTTTAGAGCTTTTGAAGCTTCAGAATGGAAACAAATTTTTGAAATTGCCTCAAATAATATGTCTAACTATGTTTCTGCAAAACAAGTATCCCAGGAAAAATAATGTACGGAAGAAATATCAACTTTACATTATTAGCACCTTCCTTATGGGCTGTTGTAGAAGCAATTGCTTCTAATGTTGAAGAACAGAAGTACAAGAGAATGTTATTTAAAACTGGAGATAACAGTGGCTTTATAATAGAAGTTTTTGAAAATATAACTGTTGCAGGAAAGAAAATAGAAACTATGAAAGCTTTACAAGGACTAGGTGAACAGGCTATGGCAAAAGTTTCAATTCAAGAAGGTTCTGTAATAAAAAAATAATTGTTTAATTTGTAAAGAAATTATAGTTAAATAATGTTAAACAACTTTAAAAATAACCATAAATATTTCATAAAAGAATTTAAGTTTTAAAATGTTTATATACAATTTCTAGTTATGATAAATTTGTTTGCGCTAATGTTACTGAACATTAATCTTAAAAGAATGAATGTTAATCTCAGATAATAATTAGAAAATTATCATATATAATATTTGTTTAAAAATTTAACATAACAAAAACTAAAAATTTACAAAATTAATAAAATATTCTTATAATAATGAGCCAAGTGTCTCATTTAGTTTTGCATTGATAAAACATCATATATTCTAAACACCAATAATGGTGAGCGCGACAGGGTTCGAACCTGTGACCCATTGATTAAAAGTCAATTGCTCTACCAACTGAGCTACGCGCCCTAAAAATAATGAAAATATTTTATAATAAAATTATAATCAAGTTTTAAGTTTAAATATTGTATATTTTTTTATCTTTTTTTTATCTTTTTTTTAATTTTCATTGCATCAGCAACAATTGGATGCACAAAAGAATTAATATCACCTCCTAATAATGCAATTTCTTTTACAAATCTAGATGCAACAAATTGATGTTTTTCAGATGCAGCTAAAAAAATTGTTTCAATATCATTATCTAGTCTTGCGTTCATACCAGCCATCTGAAATTCATAGTCAAAATCTGAGACTGCTCTTAAACCTCTAATAATCATTGAAACAGAATTTTTCCTTGCAAAATCTATTAACAAGTTATCGAAGCTCTCAACTTTAATTTCTCCTAAATATCTTTTTGAATTTAATTTATTAATTTTTAAAACTTCTTCAATAAGTTTTTTTCTTTTTGAAATTTTAAAAAAAGGGTTTTTTCCAATATTTTCAGCAACTCCTATTATTAAAATATCACATAAGGAGCTTGCCCTATTAATTATATCTAAATGTCCATTAGTTAAGGGATCAAAAGTTCCTGGATATAGAGCTATTCTTTTCATATTTAAAATTTCATTAAACGTTATCTTTTATTATTATTTTCCTAAGTTTATCTCTTTCTAGTAATTTCTCAAAAATTATTCTTGATCATCTCCCCCTTCACTTTCACTTAATAACGCCACTGAAACAACTTTTTCACCTTCATCTACATCAAATAATCTTACCCCTTGTGTTTTTCTACCTGCTATTCTTATGGAGTCACCCTCTCCACCGTGAACTCGTATTCTTATTAACTTACCTGAATTAGTTACAAGCATAATTTGATTATCTTCAGTAACAACATATGAAGTAACAACTGGACCATTTCTTTTAGAACATTCAATATTTGCTACTCCCTGTCCACCTCTATTCGTAGTTCTATAATCTTCAATAGGTGTTCTTTTTCCAAAACCATTTTCTGTAACGGATAATATAAATCTATTTTTTAGGTTTGGTATTAATGACATTGACACGACTGTATCATTTGGTTTTAATTTAATTCCTCTAACACCTGACGATCCTCTTCCAACAAAAACTCTGACATCATTTACATCAAATCTTATTGCTTTTCCTAATCTTGTTGCTAGAAGAATATTATCTTTATCGCTACAAGGTATAACCGTTACTAATTCGTCCTGCTCATTTAGTTTCATTGCTATTTTACCATTTTGTCTAATATTCATAAAATCACTAAGTTGATTTTTACGAATATTTCCATTTTTTGTTGCAAATATTATTTGTAAATTTTTCCACGTTTCTTCATCTTCTGGCATAGGCATTACTGTATTTATTTTTTCATCTTGATTAATTGGTAAAAGATTAATCATTGGTTTACCTAAAGCTTGGGGAGCTGATTCGGGTAACCTATGGCATTTTAATTGAAAAACCATTCCAGATGACGTAAAAAATAAAATTGGGGTGTGAGTATTAGTAACAAAAAGAGATGTAACAGTATCTTCATTACGCATTTTCATGCCAGCTCTACCTTTTCCACCTCGTTTTTGAGCCCTGTAAGTGGATAATGCAACTCTTTTGATGTAACCTCTATGACTAACCGTTACTACCATGTCTTCTTTTTGGATTAGGTCTTCATCGTCGTGATCTATAATACTATCAGTAATTTCAGTTCGTCTAATATCATCTATTTTCTTTAAAACCTCATCCAATTCATTTTGAATTAAATTAGTTAATTTTTCTTTGTTGGAAAGAATATCTAAATATTCATTTATTTGTTGAGATAATTCTTCTGTTTCCTTCTCTAATTTATTTCTTTCCATTCCAGTAAGCCGTTGCAACCTCAACTCTAGTATTGCTTTTGCTTGTATGGGGGAAAATGAATATTTGCTATTTATAATTTTATGATTTGGATCATCAATTAATTTTATAAAATTTTCAACTTCATTAGCAGGCCAGGATAACGAGCATAACCTAGAACGTGCAACTTCAGGATCATTAGATGTCTTAATTAAATCTATTATTTCGTCAATACTAGTTATAGCTACCATCAACCCAGCTAAAATATGTGCTCTATTTCTAGATTTGTTGAGTAAAAACTTCGTTCTCCTTTTTACTACATCAAATCTGAAATCAATAAAAGCCTTTAAGATTTCAATTAAACCCATTTGCTTTGGTTGACCATTATCTAATGCTAACATATTGACCGGAAAGCTGGTTTGCAATCGCGTATGTCTCCATAATTGATTTAAAACTACCTCTCCTTGAATATCTTTTTTTATTTCTATTACAATTCTCATTCCATTTCTGTCTGATTCATCTCTCAAATCAGAAATCCCTTCTATAGTTTTATCTCTTATCAATTCTCCAATTTTTTCTAGTACAAGCGCCTTATTTACTTGAAATGGGATTTCAGTTATTAATATCATTTCTTTATTAGAATTTTTTCCTGTTTGTATAATTTCTGCTCTAGAACGCATAATTATACTGCCTTTTCCTGTTTTAAAGGCCTCCCTAATGCCCGATCTCCCCATTATAAGACCAGCAGTAGGAAAATCTGGTCCCGGTATAGTTTCCATCAATTCATCTAAGCTTAATTCAGGATTATCTATAAGCTCTTTACATGCTTTTACAACCTCACCAGGATTATGTGGAGGTATATTTGTTGCCATACCTACAGCAATACCACCAGCACCATTAACTAACATATTCGGAAATTCAGCAGGTAATACAGATGGTTCTAACTGTGACTCATCATAATTTGGGATAAAATCAATTGTATCTTTATCTATATCCCTCAACAAAGTTTCTGAGGATTTGGCCAGCCTAGATTCTGTATACCTCATTGCTGCAGGGGGATCGCCATCTACAGAACCAAAATTGCCTTGTCCATCTACAAGCAACAACCTCATAGAAAAGTTTTGAGCCATCCTAACCATCGAGTCATAAATAGCTGTATCGCCATGTGGATGATAATTACCCATGACATCACCAACAACTCTAGCTGACTTTCGAAATGGTTTAGACCAGTCATAACCTCCTTCATTCATTGCATAAAGAATCCTTCTGTGAACAGGTTTTAAACCATCTCTCACATCAGGCAAAGCTCTTGAAACTATTACACTCATTGCATAATCTAAATAAGATTTTTTCATCTCATCTGTTATTGAGATAATAGATTGATTGAAAGACTTCTTGTTATCTTCAGACAAATTAAACTCCAGCATTTTAAAATGAAGTTATCATATACAAAATATTGTATATATTTTTTTAAATATAACAATATGTATATAAAATTTAATTAAAATGGAATTTCATCATCCAAATCTGATGCAATATTACTGGTAGTAACTGTATCTGTTTGAGTTGTTTCAACTTTGTTATACTCATTAGGTATCTGATTATCTGATCTGGAACCTAATAAAGTAAGTTCACCTTTAAATCTTTGAAGAACAATTTCAGTGGTAAATTTTTCTTGTCCTGATTGTTGATCAGTCCATTTTCTAGTCTGCAGCTGACCCTCAATATAAACTGTACTGCCTTTTTTTAGGTATTGCTCAGCAATCTTGCCCAAAGGTTCATTAAAAATTACAACTCTATGCCATTCAGTTCTTTCTCTTGGTTCACCAGAATTTCTATCTTTCCATCTATCAGATGTTGCTATACTTAGTTGAACAATTTTATCCCCATTTTGTGTGGCTCTAATATCTGGATCACGACCTAAGTTACCTATTAAAGTGACTTTATTTAAACTTCCACTCATATTTAACTCCATAAAATTATAATATAAGACAGTATTCATTCAAAAAAAACAATAAATTAATCTTTTTGATTGACATTTAAGGTATCAAAGTTAACTAAATGGAAAGTTAATTTTTCAAAAAAAGGATTCGAAACTTAAATGACAAAATCATTTGGAACAAACCAATATCTAAAAGTAAGAAATGCTAATGAACATAATTTAAAAAATATAGATATTAATATTCCGAAAAATAAATTAATCGTAATGACTGGAGTATCTGGATCAGGAAAAAGTTCGCTTGCTTTTGATACTATTTACGCTGAAGGTCAAAGAAAATATGTTGAATCTTTGTCAGCATATGCCAGACAGTTTTTGCAAATGATGCAAAAACCTGATGTTGAATCCATAGAGGGTTTATCGCCAGCTATATCAATTGAACAAAAATCTACAAATAAAAATCCTAGATCAACAGTCGGGACAGTAACAGAAATATACGATTATATGCGTCTTTTATGGGCTAGAATTGGTGTTCCTTTTTCTCCAGCTACAGGATTACCAATTGAAAGCCAGACAGTTAGTCAAATGGTCGATAGAATTTTGAGCAAAAAGGATAATACCAAATTATATCTTTTATCGCCAATTGTTAGAGGAAGAAAAGGGGAATACAGAAAAGAATTCATTGAATTAAGAAAAAAAGGGTTTCAAAGACTTAGAATAAATGAAGAATTTTACGACATTGAAGAATTACCAACACTTGATAGATATAAAAAACACAATATTGAGGTTGTTGTAGACAGGTTAGTGATTAAAAAATATGAAGAACAAGAATATAAAGATTTAGTACAAAGGTTAGCCGATTCCGTAGAAATTTCACTTCAGCTATCTGATGGTTTATTATATACTTTAGAGTTAGAAACCAATAAAAAAGATATATATTCTTCAAATTTTTCTTGTCCAGAAAGTGGTTTTACAATTGACGAAATTGAGCCAAGAATCTTTTCATTTAATAATCCTGCTGGTGCTTGTGAAAAATGTGACGGTTTGGGAAATGCTGTAGATTTTGACATTAACTTAGTTATTCCTGACGAAAATATTTCTCTGAAAGATGGTGCAGTTGCCCCCTGGGCTTCAAGTACTAGTAAGCTCTATATACAAACTTTACAGTCTCTAGGTAAACACTATAAATTTAGTATTGATGATAAATTTTCAGACTTGTCAGAAGAAATAAAAAAAAGTCTACTTTATGGTTCTGGCGAAGAGAAAATTGAGATTGTTTACAATGACGGTACAAGAGTTTTTAGATCAAAAAAATCATTTGAAGGGATCATTCCAAATTTAAGTCGAAGATTAAAAGAAAGCGATAGTAAGTGGGTAAAAGAAGAATTAGGAAGGTTTCAATCTTATAAAGATTGTGACAAATGCAGTGGAAAAAGACTTAAGACGGAAACTTTAGCAATAAAAATCAATAAAAAAGATATAGCACAAGTATCAAAGTTTACAATTGAAGAAGCTAGAGACTGGTTTATTAGTCTAAATAAAATCTTAAATCAACAAGAATTGGCTATTTCAAAACAAATTTTAAAAGAAATCAATGACAGACTTGGATTTTTAACAAGTGTAGGGTTATCTTATTTATCAATATCAAGAAATAGCGGAACTTTGTCAGGAGGAGAGAGTCAAAGAATTCGTTTAGCAAGCCAAATAGGATCTGGACTTTCTGGGGTGTTATATGTATTAGACGAACCAAGTATAGGATTACATCAAAGAGATAATGAAAAATTGCTAAATACTTTGCAAAAACTCAGAGATTTAGGAAATACGGTAATTGTTGTAGAGCACGATGAAGAAGCTATTCTTATTGCGGACCATGTAATTGATATCGGACCTGGGGCAGGCATTAATGGTGGTAAAATTATTGCAGAAGGCTCACCACAAGATTTAAAAAAAAATGTCAAAAGTATAACTGGCAATTACTTATCAGGAATAAAAAGTATTCCAATACCCAAAAAAAGAAGAAAGATCAGTATTAATAAACAAATTATAATCAGAGGAGCTTCTGGAAATAACTTGCAAAACATCGATGTTGTATTCCCTTTAGGTATTTTAACTTGTGTAACAGGAGTTTCTGGAGGAGGAAAATCTACTTTGGTTATACAAACTCTGCAAAAAAGTTTATCAAAAATATTAAATGGAAATAGTTCTATGCCTGCACCTTATAAATCCATTAGTGGAATTTCACAAATTGATAAAATTATTGATATAGACCAATCACCAATAGGAAGAACTCCAAGATCAAACCCAGCAACCTATACAGGAGCATTCAATCATATAAGAGATTGGTTTGCAGGATTACCAGAATCAAAAGCTAGAGGTTATTTGCCAGGTAGATTTTCTTTCAATGTTAAGGGAGGAAGATGTGAAGCTTGTCAAGGTGATGGGGTAATAAAGATTGAAATGCATTTCCTTCCAGATGTTTATGTCAAATGCGACCAGTGCAAAGGTAAAAGATATAATAGAGAAACCTTAGAAGTTAAATGGAAAAACAAGTCTATATCTGACGTGTTAGATATGACAGTATCAGAGGGTGTTCAAGTATTCAAAGCTGTTCCTTTTATAAATGAAAAATTAGAAACACTTGAAAGAGTGGGTTTAGGTTATATTAAAATAGGACAACGTTCCACAACTTTATCAGGTGGTGAAGCACAAAGGATTAAACTTGCCAAAGAATTGTCGAGGAAAGGTACCGGAAGAACTATCTATATTTTGGATGAGCCAACTACAGGTCTGCATTTTCACGACATAAAAAAACTTCTTGAAGTTATGCAAGAATTAGTAAGTAATGGGAACACTATGATTGTCATAGAACATAATTTAGACGTGATAAAAACTGCTGATCATATAATTGATCTTGGCCCTGAAGGCGGTGATAAAGGTGGTTTCATAGTTGCAGAAGGAACTCCAGAACAGATTTCACAAGTATCTGAAAGTTATACTGGTCTTTTTTTAAAAAAATTATTAACTAAAAATAATTAAAAATGAATATTTATAAAAAAATTAGTGTTATTGGGGGCGGACTTGCGGGCTGTGAAGCTGCTTACCAAATCTCTAAATTTGGAATTAATGTTGATTTGTATGAAATGAGACCTAAGGTAAAAACAGAAGCTCATCATACAAAATATTTAGCTGAACTTGTTTGTTCCAACTCTTTTCGTTCTGATGACAAAGAGTATAATGCAGTTGGCGTTTTACACGAAGAATTACGAATTGCAGATTCTTTGATAATAAAGACTGCTGATAATAACAAAGTACCAGCAGGATCTGCTTTAGCAGTCGACAGAGATGATTTTGCCAAAGAAGTAAATAAAACTATTAAAGCTATTTCAAATATAAATATTATAAATCAAGAAGTAAAAGATCTTAATGAATTTAATGATCAAATAGTAATTATTTCAACAGGACCTTTAACTTCTAAAACATTAGCAGAAAGTATTAGAATTAAAACTTCTGAAAATTCTCTAGCTTTTTACGATGCCATTGCTCCTATTGTTTACAAAGAAACAATTAACATGTCAGTAGCTTGGAAGCAATCTAGATATGACAAGGGAAAAGGAGATGACTATATTAATTGTCCGTTATCAAAAGAAGAATATTATCAATTTATAGAAAAAATAAAAAAGTCACCAAAAATAGAATTTAAAAATTTTGAAGAAACTCCATTTTTTGAAGGATGTATGCCAATTGAAGAAATGATTAGAAGAGGTGATGAAACATTAAGATATGGCCCAATGAAACCTGTTGGATTAACAAATCCTCATAAAAAAGAAGAACCTTATGCTGTTGTACAGTTAAGGCAAGATAACAAATCTGGGACATTATACAATATTGTTGGGTTTCAAACAAAAATGAAACATGGCTCACAAAAAGAAATATTTAAAACAATCCCTGGCCTTGATAACGTAGAATTTGCGCGGCTTGGAGGTCTTCATAGAAATACTTTTATAAACTCGCCTAAACTTTTAGATCCATTTTTAAGACTTAAAAATTTTCAAAATATTTTTTTTGCTGGACAAATTACTGGTGTTGAAGGTTATGTTGAATCATCTGCAATTGGATTGATGGCTGGTATTATTGCTGCAAATGATTTAAAAAACAAAAGATTGAAGTTGCCTCCTGAAAATACAGCACATGGATCATTGTTAAAACATATCACAATGAATGCTAATCCAGATACTTTTCAACCTATGAATGTAAATTTTGGTTTAATGCCAGACATAAATACAGATTTAAAAAGGAAAAAAAACATTAAAGGAAGAGAAAAGAAGAAAATTCAATCTAATGCTGCAATCAATTCATTTAGAGAGTGGATCAAAGGAATTAGCTTTTAATTTTCTCTTTCGTATTCTGGTATATTTGTACGATCATCAACTTTTTCACCTTTGTTAATATTAAAGTAAGTTAAAACCGATACAGCAACAAAGATTGAAGAAAAAGTACCTATAATTACACCCCAAATCATTGCAAGTGCAAAGTCAGATAAAACTGCACCTCCAAAAAAGAAAATAATAAACAATGCCAACAATGTTGTAACTGACGTAATAACAGTTCTAGAAAGTGTTTCATTAATTGACTTGTTGTAAATGAAATAGTGAGTTTTTGATTTATATCTTCTTAAATTTTCTCTAACACGATCAAAAATTACTACAGTGTCATTTATTGAATAACCAGCTGTTGTTAGAATAGCTGCTATTGTAGCTAAATTAAACTCTAACTGTAGTATAGAAAAAAGACCAACTGTTGTTAAAACATCGTGTATTAAAGCTAAAATTGCGGCAATCGAGAATTGCCATTCAAACCTAAACCATATGTAAATCATAATTGAAAGTAAAGCTAATGAAACCGCATAAATTCCAGCTTTCTTTAATTCATCACCTACAACTGGACCTACAAATTCAGACCTTCTAAGTGTATAATCTTCTTGAATGAGAGATTTTACTTTTTCAATCATAGCAATTTGTTCTTTTTGATCACCCTCTTGCTTTTGAATTCTAACTAAAAAATCAGTATCTTTACCAAAGTTTTGTATGGAAACTTCACCTGCATTTAAGGTAGATATTTTTTGTCTAAGGTCATTAATATTAGATGAATTAAGGTTTTTACTTCTTAATTCAAGCAATATTCCTCCCTTAAAATCAATTCCATAGTTTAAATTATTTACTAATAGACTGACAAAAGTACAAGACAAAATTATTAAAGAAAAAAAGAAAGCAAAAACTTTTATACGCAAAAAATCAAAATTTATATTATTTGGTATTAGCCGTAATAATTTCATTTTTTAATCCTGTAAGAAAACACTATTAATATCTTTTTTCTTTGAATATAAGTAAACAATATATTTTGTAATAACAATAGCAGTAAACATTGAAGTTGCTATACCAATCATTAGAGTAACTGAAAAGCCTTTTATAGGACCGCTTCCAAATGAAAACAAAGCCAAAGCAGCAAACAAAGTTGTTAAATTGGCATCTACAATGGTTGAAATAGCTTTTTGAAACCCAGCCTCGATAGAGTCAAAAATATTTCTACCTATACTAAATTCTTCTTTTATTCTTTCAAAAATTAAAACATTGGCATCTACTGCCATTCCCATAGTCAAAACAATGCCAGCAATGCCAGGCAGTGTAAGAGTTGCTTGAACAAGGCTTAATAATGCTATTATGAATATAATGTTACAAATAAGTGCAACATTAGCAAAAATTCCAAACATACCATATGTTATTAACATAAAAACCATCACGGCAATTAAACCAAAAACGCTTGCAATTTTTCCTGCAGAAATTGAATCGCTTCCAAGACCAGGGCCAACTGAACGTTCTTCAAGAATAACCATTGGTGCAGGCAATGCACCTGATCTAAGAACTAAAGCTAAATCATTTGTTTCTTGTACTGTAAAAGCTCCCGTAATTTGCCCAGAAGAAAATATTTGTGTTTGTATTACAGGAGCACTTACAACTTTTCCATCAAGCACAATAGCAAAAGCCCTACCAATATTTTTACCAGTGACTCTTCCAAACTTCCTCCCGCCTAAAGGAGATAATTGAAAAGAAACCGATGGACTGTTATTTCTATCAAATGTTGGACTTGCATCTTTAAGCATTTCACCAGAAACCATAACCCTTTTATTTATCATATAAAAACGATCAGGGTTTTTATCTTCTTGTAATTTAACAAAACCAGGAGGAGCTATTGAATTTTCGTCTAAATCCTCAGGAAACATATTAGGATGAGCCAATTGAAATGTTAATTTTGCAGTTTTACCTAGTAATTTTTTAATACGACTTGGATCATCCAAACCAGGAAGTTGGACAACAATACGGTCAGCACCCTGTAGTTGAATGCTAGGCTCATTTGTTCCTGTCTCATCTATTCTTCTTCTCACTATTTCGATGGCCTGAGCCATGGTAGTTTTCGTTATATTTTTTTTATTTTGATCTGAAAATTTTATGAAAAAAGAATCAAGCTTATCTTCAACAATAAGATTTTTATCTAATGAAAATATAATTGATTTTATTTTTTCGTTTGAATAATTTTTCCTTTTTTGAAATGAAATAGTCCCGTTTTGTATGTTTAGTTTTTTATAACCAATTTTTGATTTTCTTAATGAAGACCTAATATCTGATAAAAGAGTTTCAAGTTTTTCAGCAAAAACAACATCCATATCTGCCTTAAGCAGTAAATATGATCCACCCTTTAAATCAAGACCAAGGTTTATTTTTTTCCCTGGTAAAAAGTTGAATGATTGATTTGGTTTAGATGTATTAAAAAAGTTTGGAACAGCATAAACTATGCCTATAATCACACTCGCGACGATTAAAATTAATCTTATTTTTGACAAACTTTTCATCTCAAAAAACCAGTGAAAACAAGTTATAAATAATTATTTTTTCTTAGAAGTTGACTTTTTATTATCTGCAGATTTTAACTTTTGATCACTACGAACCTCAGATATCATTTGTCTCGCAAGTTCTACAGTTACCCCTGAAGCAATTTCTACACTTACAGTTTCAGATCCATCAACAGCCTTTGTAACTACGCCGAGTATACCTCCTGCAGTTAAAACTTTATTACCCCTCTTTAAACTCTCAACCATGAGTTTATGTTGTTTAACTCTTTTTTGCTGGGGTCTTATTAGTAAAAAATAGAAAATTATAAAAATTAAAATGAATGGTAAAAGACCCTGTAATGAAAAACCTCCAGCACTTCCAGCAGCTGATTGAGCAAATGCACTTGAAACCATAAAAAACTCCATTGTTAGCTTTATATAAAGATAACAATTTATATAAAAAAAAACTAAGAAATACCATAGATAAAATTTAAAAATTATATATATTACAATTTTTTACTTACATAGGCTTTTTATAATGGTTGATAATATTACAAACTCTATTTTAGAGAGAATTGCTATTGCTTTAGAAAAATTAGGTCCTCCAGATAAAAAAATTAACAATTTGGATCAATATGAAGGTTTTATTTTTGAAACTAAATCCGGATTAATTAGACCTGTTGAAAATATAAACCGTATTTCTATTTCCCTTCTTCAAGGTATTGATAATCAAAAAAAAATTCTTTTAAATAATACATTAAATTTTTCTAAAGGTTTAAGTGCTAATAATGCTTTGTTGTGGGGTGCACGGGGAACAGGCAAATCTTCTCTAGTTAAAGCGGTTCATAAAGAAGTAATAGTTAAAACAAAATCTAAATTCTTAAAATTAGTTGAAATTCATAGAGAAGATATTTCAGAACTTCCTGAACTTTTATTAATTTTGTCACAACACAAAAATTATAGATTTATTTTGTTATGTGATGATTTGTCCTTTGATGCTGGTGAAAATAACTATAAAAGCTTGAAAGCTGCTCTTGATGGAGGCATTGAAGGAAAGCCGGATAATGTTATTTTTTATGCAACATCAAATAGAAGACATTTAATGCCAAGAGACATGATGGAAAATGAGAGATCTACAGCAATAAATCCTTCAGAATCTGTAGAGGAAAAGGTTTCTTTATCTGATAGGTTCGGGTTATGGATTGGATTTCATAACATGGATCAAGATACTTTTCTAGCTATAGTCAAAGCATATTGTAATGAATTCAAAATATCTATTGAAAAAAACAAACTTAAATCAGAGGCTCTTGAATGGTCAATCACAAGAGGTGCCAGATCAGGAAGGGTAGCTTGGCAGTTTATTCAAGATTTAGCCAGCAGATACAAAATTAGAATCTATTAATTTAAATAACTTAATGGATTAACTGGACTTCTATTGTGTCTTAATTGAAAATGAAAATAATTTTTGTTATCAGAAGTATAAGCAATTATTTGTTGTTTTTTTATTTTGTCACCAACTTTAACATTATACTTACCCAAATTAGAATAGGCAGTAAGCCAGGACTGGTTGTGTTTTAAAATTATTAAATTACCAAACTTTTTTATTTGTGAGCCAACAAATGCTACCTCTCCATCATAAGCTGAGTAAATAGGTTTATTTTTACCAAACATAATATCAATACCATCATAATGTTGACCTTTACCAAATTTACCAAAATTTTTTATAACTTTACCTTTCGCAGGCCATAGAAAAACAGGAGCATTTTTAATTTTTTCATTGTTAGAGTTATATTCATTTTTAGTTATTTGTTTTGTATCATAAACTTTTTCATTAATAATTAAATCAACAACTGAAAAATCTTTAAGCAATGGGATTAAGATTTTATTTCCTACTACTAAATTAAAGGGTTTAATAAGTTTATTTAATCTAATAATTTCTGATTTTTTAACAGCAAATCTTTGTGAAATTTTTTCTACAGTATCATTCTCTTCTACAATATAAGTATTTTCATGTCTTAAGAATAAAATTTGATTAGGTTTTAATGCATAAGGTTTTGATAGATTATTATCTTTAATAATATCTTTGGGAATTACTTTATACTTGTTTGCTAAACTATATATAGTCTCATATTCTTTAACAATTATCATACCATTTAATGGAATTTGTATTTTATTTAAACTAGAAGTTTTATTATAAATTTTAGCTTCCTTTTCAGGAGCAATATCTTTTTTAAAATCATTATAAAGTTTGTTGCTTTGACATCCAAAAACTAAGAAAGTTAAAATAATGTAATAGCTTTTATTCACTTTAGACACCTTATTTTTTAGACTTAAATTAAAATCAAACAAATTTCAACAATTATCAGTTATTAATGGAACAAAATTAACCTGACCAAGATCTTCCCAAATATCGTTTTCTCTTTTATTTTTTACAGTTATTTTTTTTAATCTTTGCCCTCCTAAAACAGATTCTACTGGTACTACACACGTACCATTAAATCTAACTTGACTTAATAATCTATTATCAATTTTTTCTACAGCACATGTTATTATTAAATGATCAAATGGAGCTAATTTAGGCCATCCCAAAAATCCATCTCCACATTCGCAAATAATATTTGTTAACTTAAGTTTTTTAAAACAACTGATAGCATTTACTAATAAGGGTCGAATTCTTTCTATTGAATAAACTCTTCTTGACAAAATTGACAAAATAGATGTTTGGTATCCAGAACCAGTTCCTATTTCTAAAATTACTTCATTTCCATTTAGAGACAAAGCTTCAGTCATTAAGGCAACTATATATGGCTGACTTATTGTTTGATCAAAACCAATAGGTAGAGGATTATTTTCGTATGCATAATCTTTAAAGTTAGAAGGAAGAAAAATTTCTCTAGGGGTTTTTTCAATTGCGGATAAAACATTCTTAGAAGAAATTCCCATAGATCTTAATTTCATAATTAAATTAGCTTTTTGAATTGTACTTTCAAATATCATGGTTCATTTTATCAAAAAATTCATTATTACTTAAATTTAAAGTTAATGGTGTTATAGAAATTTTATTTTTTTTTAAACATTCTAAATCAGAGTTGGTAGAAGATCTCTGGTTATTGATCATACGCCCTATAGTGAAGGAACTAAAATTATCATCAAATAAAATTTCATCAGCAATTTTTTGGGATGCTAATGTTGTGAATGAACTTTTAACATTCTTTGAATTAGGTGAAATTGTGTATGGAAAATTAACATTATAAAACATAGTAGTTTGTGATTTGATTTTTAGTAGATAGCTTATTATTTCAAAACCTTTGGCTTTTGAACATTCATAAGAATTAATTTTATCATCACCACCGTACTGACTTAGCGCAATAGAATCTATTCTTCTAACTGCACCCTCCCATGCAGCAGCTACAGTACCTGAATAAGAAACTTCGTCTCCAATATTACTTCCTGCGTTTATACCACTAAGGATTAAATCAGGCTTGTTTTCTTTAAATAAATGATTGAGAGCAAATATCATACAATCAGTTGGTGTGCCATCCACAATCCAGAAATTTTTGGATATTTCTCTAAAGTTAATATTTTTTTTTATTGTTATAGATTTTGATTTAGCTGATTGATTTTTTTTTGGAGATACTATGAATACATTATCTGCTAGTTGCTCAGCAATATTTAAAAGAACTCTCAAACCAATAGATTCATATCCATCATCATTGGAAATAAGAATATTATTCAATTTAATACTCATGTGATTAATTTAATGCTTCAATTTTTTTTATTCCCTTCATGTAGGGCACAAGAACATCAGGTATAACTACAGATCCATCACTTTGTTGATAATTTTCTAATATGGCTATAATTGTTCTTCCAATAGCTAAACCGGAACCATTAAGTGTATGCAAGAAATCAATTTTATTTTTTTCTTTATCCTTGAATTTGGCGTTCATTCTCCTTGCTTGAAAATCTCCACAATTAGAGCATGATGAAATTTCTCTGTACATACCTTTACCTGAATTTTGTCCAGGAAGCCAAACCTCTAGATCAAATGTTTTCTTAGCTGAAAAACCAACATCTCCTGAACATAACTTTATAATTCTATATGGTAATTTTAATTTTTTTAGAATAGTTTCTGCACAAGAAACTAAATTATTCAATTCTTCATCTGAATGAATTGGATTAGTAATAAAAACCATTTCCACCTTAGAAAATTGGTGTTGACGTATCATTCCCCTCGTATCAGTGCCAGCTGCACCGGCTTCAGATCTAAAACAAGGAGTATTTGCAACAAATCTTAATGGTAAACTATTTTTATCAAGAATTTCATCTCTTACAATATTAGTTAATGGCACTTCAGCAGTTGGAATTAACCACCTTTTGTCTGTTGTACAAAATAAATCTTCAGTAAATTTAGGAAGTTGACCGGTCCCAAACAATGCTTCATCTCTTACGATATATGGAGGAGATATTTCTTCAAAACCAAAATTCTTTACATGAGTGTCTATCATAAATGCAGATAGCGCTCTTTCTAATAAAGCAATTTTTCCTCTTAATAAAACGAACCTTGATCCTGATATCTTCACTCCAGCCTTAAAATCAAGTAGTTTTAATTTTTCACCAATTTCTACGTGGTCTAGAGGTTCAAAAGAAAACTTAGGTTTTGTTCCCCACTCTTTAATTAATTTATTATGATTCTCATTATCTCCATCAGGAACATCATCATCTAAACTGTTTGGTAATTCTTTTAAAATTTCGTATAGTTCATTAGAAATTTTTTTTATTTCTTGATCTAATGTTGTTAATTCAGACTTAAGATTGGAAATATTTTTTTTTAAATCTGATACATCTTTTCCTTCGGATATTAGCTTTCCAATTTCTTTTGAACTATTATTTCTCTGTTCTTGAATAACTTGTATTTCAGATTGTTTTTTTCTAATGACTTGATCGATTTCGAGAATTGAAGATGTATTAACATTTAATCCCCTACGATTCATTAGTTTTTTAAATTTTTCAGGATTGTTTCTAATAAATTTTATATCATGCATTAAGAAACTCTTTTACTTACTTTTACTAAGAAATTTTGAAAATATTATGGATACTTCGTACAAAGCGATAATTGGCAATGCTAATAAGATTTGTGAAATAACATCTGGCGGTGTAAGTATCGCTGCAATAACAAAAGCGGTTAAGATTGCATACTTTCTTTTACTCGCTAAATCATCGGGTGTGATAACACCTGTTTTGACTAACAATAATAAAATGACTGGTAATTCAAAACATAATCCAAAGGCAAATATCAGTTTCATAATTAATGAAAGATATTCTGATATTCTTGGTTCTAATTCTATAGGTAGAGAACCATCTACGCTATTAGCTTGAAAAGAAAGAAAAAAGTCCCACGCAAGAGGTATAACAATATAGTAGACCATGGCTGCACCGGCTATGAATAAGATTGGAGTGGCCAATAAAAAAGGAAGAAAGGCTTGTTTTTCATTTTGGTATAAGCCTGGCGCAACAAATCTCCATATTTGAATTAAAAATATAGGTAAAGAAACACATAAAGATATAAAGAAAGCAACTTTAACCTGGGTAAAAAAACCTTCATGCAAGGCTGTAAATATCATTCTCCCACCATTTTTAAGTATTTGAGAAGCGAGTGGAGCTTGCAAAAACATATAAACAATATCTGCAAGATTTTGATTGTCATCCGTAAATTTAATGAAGCATAGGAAAAATAAAAATAAAAATGCACAAAATGACACTAATAGTCTATTTCTTAGCTCAATAAGGTGGTCTAATAATGTCATGTTTTGTTCAGGATTTTTGGCTTTATTCATACTATTATTTGAAATTATAAATTTTTAATTTTTGAATTTGATTTTTTATCTGTTTTTGCATTATTTACATTTTTTATATCATCAACGTTATTTTTTATTGATTTTATATTTACATCATCTTCTAATTCTTTAATTTCACTTACATGATCGTTGATTAATGATTTCTTATCAATTTTGTTAACTTCTTTTCTTAAATCAGAAATTTCAGCTTCATTTGCTAAATCATCAATTCCCGAATGAAATTGTGAAGCCATAGATTTTATTTTTCTTACAAAAGATGTAATAGACCTTAAAACTTTTGGTAAATCTTTTGGACCAACTACTATAAGCAACACAAATGAGATTAATAGAAACTCTGGAAAACCAATATCAAGCATTAAAGATTACTTTACTTACGACTTCTTAACAGATTGTTTCTTTTTTGCTGTTTTCTTAACAGTCTTTTTTTTAGGTTTGGTTTTTGTTTCTGCAATTACCTCTATTTCTTCATCATTATCTCTATTAGACTTAACCTGATCTTTGAAATTTTTTAATCCTTTTCCAAAATCACCCATAATACTTGATAATTTACCTTTTCCGCCAAATAAAATTAAAACAACAATTAATACAATAATCCAATGCCAAATACTAAATGCACCCATTATACAAACCTCCCATTTAAAATACTTTTAAATTAAAAACACATTACATGTAATTTATATTTTTTTATATACAAAAATTATTTATTGCTCAAAGATAAAAATTTGCATTGGATCTGTTTCGACAATTACCTTTTCATCAACTTTAAAAAAATTAAGTCCAGGAATTCTTGCGTGAATGTGAAAATCTATTTCTTTAACTTTTAATGATAAATGGACCAAACTTGAACCAGCAAGTAATCTTGTTTCCATTACATATCCATAATATGAAGATTTAATAAAATTTGTTTTATCTTTTGAATCTAAATTAATTTTAGTTGCAGAAAACAATTTAATTGCTTCGTCTCTTATAACAATTTTTACCTTCTTATTATTAAATCTTTGAGAACAATGAAAAGTACCCAGTACAGTTCTTACTGAACCTTCTTTAACAACACCTTCAAGCGTATTTATTTCTCCAAAAAACTCTGCAATAAAAGCAGATTTAGGCCGTAAATACAGATCTATAGGACTTCCAAATTGTTCAATATATCCCTTATTTAAGATACCAATTTTATCTGACATAAACATTGCTTCTTGTGGATCATGTGTTACTAACAATGCAGAAATTTTGTGTTCCCTTAAAATATGTAACATTTGATCTCTAATTTTTTCTTTTAATCGTGAATCTAAATTTGAATAAGGTTCATCTAAAAATATTATTTTTGGATCAGAAGCCATAGCCCTAACTAAAGCTACTTGTTGTTGTTGTCCACCAGATAATTCATGTGGGTAATTATCAGACAAGTTTGATATATTAATTTGAGACATTAAATTTTTTATTTTTTTTGATTGAAATTCTATTTCACTTTTAGACCTCCCAAAAAAAATATTCTCTAATATTGTCAAATGTGGAAACAAAGCACAATCCTGGAAAACGTATCCTATATTTCTATTTTCTGGGTTAACGTGTACATTAGAAGAGGAAATTACTCTATTATGTAATTTTATTTCTCCTTGTTGAATCTTTTCTATTCCACTGGCCAATTTTAATAAAGTAGTTTTTCCACAACCTGAAGGACCTAATAAAGATACAACTTCTCCTAATTTTAATTTCATAGAAAAATTTTTAAGAACTAGTTTTTTATTGTATGAGTGGGATATTTCAATAAATTCTAACAAATTTAGTTAACCCTTTAAAATTTTAAATGAACTATTCAACAAAATTATCTTTAAATATAATTTTATTTTTTTCTAAAAGACCAGTATCCTTTAAATCATCTAAACCAGGAAGATCTGTTATGTTCTTTAAACCAAAATGATCTAGAAAATTATTTGAAGTCAACCATGTAAGAGGATTGCCTGGGGTTGTTTTTCTCTCTCCTGGTTGTATCCAATTTAATTCAAGTAATAAATCCAATGTACCCTTGCTAAGAGAAACCCCCCTTATATTTTCAATCTCTGATCGAGTTATTGGTTGATGATAAGCTATTATTGCAAGTGTCTCAGTAGCTGCTCTAGATAATTTTTTTGGAATTATTTTTTCTATATTCAAATATTCACAAAGATCTGGAGACGTTCTAAACGCATATGAATCATTAACCTTAAATAAATTGATACCACTTGAAGAGTATTTTTTTTCCAATGAAACTAAAATTTCATTAAGTAGATCTTTATTTATTATTGACTTTCTTAATTCAGTTAAAGTTATTGGCTCTTGAGATGAAAAAATTAAGGCTTCAACTATTTTTTTGTTTAAATTAAAGTCAAACTCTTCGTCCTTTTTTTTGTTTAAATTAAGCATATTATAACCTTTGTTATTATTAATAAGTTTTCTTACATAAGTTTACAAATTAGATTTAGAATTTAAGTAAATATTTTTATTATAGCCATCCTGTTTTAAAAAAATATGCCCTTCTTTAACAAGTTCTAATGAAGCTACAAAATGAGAAGCCACAGCAGATTTTTTTTCAAGCTTATCCGTAATATTTTTTGGAATAAATTCAAATAAATTTTTCCAACCATTCGTTTTAGACATCAACAATTTTAACCTTTTTGAAGCCTCATCTACCGAGTATAATTTTGATCTAGCAATTGTGATTGAATTAGAATTTTCACTAATTACTATTTGATGATAAGACTTGATTAAATCGTGCAAACTTAATTGATACAAAAACTTTTGATTAGTTACGAAATATTCTGCTTTTCCTCTTTTAAAAAAATGAATCCCTAACTGATGTTTTTTAAAAAGAAGCTTTGATACCTTTTGCATAGATTCTAATTTTTTCATCTGAAATTCAAGCAATTCTGACATTTCTTCAATGTCCATTGCATCATCATTAATTTTTGAAGGTAAAAGCAACTTTGATTTTAAAAAGGCAAGCCAGGCACCCATTACTAAGTATTCCGCAGCAATTTCGATATCTTTTTTTATTATATATTCTAAAAATTGCAAATATTGCTCTGCTAAATTTAATATTGAAATCTTAGAAATATCAATTTTATGCTCTTTAGCTAAATTTAATAAAAGATCAATTGGTCCTTCAAAGCCATCTAAAGCTAAACTGAAAACTTTTTCATTTTTATCTAATGAAACTGACATTATTACCTCATTTATTTACTTACTTGTAATATACATAAGATATTTTTAACTTTAAATTTATTACACAATTCTAACCCTTGTATCTTTATTACTGGATTTGTCCATACTCTATGAAATATAACTTTGTTATTAGTTTCATAAGTAAATATTTCTAATTTAAAATCTGATAATAAGTCAGTATAATTTTTATTCATACTTTTCATTGCTGCCTTTGCTTTTTTAAAATCCCTAAAAGAGCCAAATTGTACCCTATACATACCTATTGGTTTCTTTGTAGAATATTTCTTTTTTGGTCTTAATACTGGCTTAATAATAGTAGAATCTTGAAGATTTGATCCAAATTTATTCTCAATTTTTTTATTTTGTTTATTTGTTTCTTCTTTTATTTCTATTGGTAGTAGTTCAGGTTTAGTTTGTTTTGGTCTTATTTTTTCTTCAGATATAAGCGCTTTTTTATTATTTAATATTTCAATCTCTAGATTAGAAATTTTTTTTCCACCCGGATCTTTGGGTATAATTGTAACATTTTCATTATCTGGACCTAAAACTATTAATTTATCATTATCAGTTTCTTGAAAAAATATTCTTAAAGCAAAAAGACTAATTGAAAAAAAAATTCCAACACTTAAAAAAAATATACAAAACATCTTTAAGTAATTTTTCATCAATCTACATCTCAAAAATTGGTTCAATTTTGAGTATACTTAAGCCTTTTCTAATTGTTATAGCAACTGCTTTCACTAATGATAATCTTGCATTTGTTAATTCTAAATTATCTTCAACTATAAATTTAATATTATTATCTTTTCCTTTATTCCATAGACTATGGAAAATGCTTGATAATTCAATTAAGTAATAACAAATTCTGTGAGGTTCATGATTTTTAGCAGCAAGTTCTAGGGTTCTAGGCCATAGAGCTATGAATTTTATAAGTTCAATTTCATAATTATCCTCTAATAGTTTTGGATTTTCTAAAATCAATTCTTCTTCCTTTACTTTTGAGGATCTAAAAATAGAATTACAGCGTGCGTGGGCATACTGAACGTAGAATACAGGATTTTCTTTTGATTTTTCCATTACTTTTTTAAAATCAAAATCTAAAGGTTGATCATTTCTTCTAGTCAGCATTATAAACCTTACAACATCTTTACCTACAGCTTTTATGATGTCAGATAGAGTTACGAAGTTACCTGCTCGCTTACTCATTTTTATCGGTTTTCCATCTTCCAAAAGGTTTACTAATGCACAAACTTTAGTATCAATAGATATTGAACCATTGGATAAAGCATTAACTGCAGCACTGATTCTAGGAATATAACCTATGTGATCTGCGCCAAGAACATTAATTAAATCTCCTTTGGTTCTATTCATTTTATCTAGATGATAAGCCATGTCTGTTGCAAAATAGGTCCATTCACCATCTGACTTTTTAAGAGCCCTATCTGAATCGTCACCATACAAAGATGATTTAAATAGTAGTTGTTCTCTTTTTTTCCAATTTTTGGGATCAGTACCTTTAGGTGGATCTAGAACGCCACTAAAAATAAGATTTTTACTTTCAAGAATTTTTAAAATATCCACTAATAAATGGCCTGAAATGATTTCTTTTTCACTTGTAAAAACATCCATTTCTATTCCTAATTTAAGAAGATCATTTTTAATCATTCCCATTATAACTTCTAAAGAAACAGATCTTACTTTTTCAAAAACTTTTTCTTTATGATCTAGTTGCAATTCATCTCCATACTTTTCAAAAAGAGTTTTACCTACTTCCTTTAAATATTCACCTGGATAAAGACCATCTGGAATATCAATTGATTTATTTGTTACTTGTTCATTATATCTTAACAAAGAAGACTCTACTAATTTTTCAATTTGATTTCCTGCATCATTAATGTAGTACTCCCTGATAACTGAGTATCCAACCGTAGTTAAAAGAGATGCAAGGGCATCTCCAAAAACAGCACCTCTTGCATGACCGGCATGAAGAGGTCCTGTTGGATTTGCAGAGATATATTCAATGTTAATTTTTTTTCCTTTGCCGATTTTTAATTCATCCCAATTCTCTGTATTATTTATTAGATTACATATGAAATCTGACCATACATGTTGTTTAAACTTGATATTAATAAAACCTGGACCAGCCACATCTACATTTTCTATATCTGGCAAATTTGATATATAAATCATAAAATTATTTGCTATTATTTTTGGACTCAAATTTAAATCTTTACTTAAAATCATTGCTAAATTCGTGGACATATCTCCATTTATTGGATTTTTAGGAGGTTCTAAAGTTAACTTTTTAAGTATGTCTTCGACTTTAAAAGAATATTTAAAATCTGATTTAAAATTCTCAACTGCTCTAATCAAATGGTTAAAATAAAGTTTGTAAATATTCATAAACTTAAAATCTTTCTATTTATAAAATTTATAATATTCTCTTTTTAAATAATTGTCAGTCATACCGGCTATGTAATCAGCTATAACTCTTAATTTTTTTTCTTCTGAAATTTCCGATAAAATTTCCCCATTATAATATTTCCATCTTTCTGGTAATATATGAATATCCTTTATAAATAATAAAAATAATTTTTCTATCATAAGTGCATTTTGATTCAATTTTTTTACAACTGACTCATTATAATACATTTTTTTAAATAAAAATTTTCTTATTTGTTCCATTGAAGATAAAGCTTCTTTGGTTAGTTTAACGGTTTTTTTTCCATAATTTCTTACATCATTCACATTGTTAAAATTATTTTTTTTTATTATTGCTAGTGAGTTTGATACAACATCGTTTATAAAATAACTAATTAGATGTCTTATTAATTGGTGAATTAATATATCATCCTTTATATTGATAAAATTATTTTTGATATTTTTTAAAATATAATTAATAATATCTATTCTACAAAGATCATTTAAAGAAAATAACTTTTCACGAAGACCATCGTCAAAATCATGCGTCAAATAGGCTATATCATCAGAGATATTTGCCACTTGACCTTCTAGTGAACTGTTTGTTTTAAAATCAATATCTAATATGAGACAAATATCCTTAATTGTTTGTGGAATTTGCTTTACATCCATAAATGGTCCATTATGTTTAATTAATCCCTCTAAAGTTTCATGAGTAAGGTTTAAGCCGTCAAAATTTGGATATTTTTTTTCTAAAATTGTTACAACTCTTAATGATTGTTCATTATGATTAAAACCACCTACATCAGACATTATTTTTTGCAGAATATCTTCTCCCTTATGACCTAGAGGGGGATGTCCTAGATCATGTGCAAGGGCTATGGTCTCAGTTAAATCCTCATTAATATTTAGAGCCTTAGCAATTGATCTTGCAATCTGAGATACTTCAAGGGTATGAGTTAGTCGAGTTCTATAATGATCTCCTTTATGGAAAATAAAAACCTGAGTTTTGTCTTTTAATCTTCTAAAAGCTTCAGAGTGAATAATTCTATCCCTATCTCTTTGATATTCAGATCTACCAAGAATAAGTGTATCATCTTTATGGATTCTACCCCTACTTTCAGAACTATTACATGCAAATGGACTTAAATATCGGTTGTCATTATTAGCAAACATAAAATTTTCCAATAAATTATTCATTTATGTATAAAAATATGTTAATTTGCAAATAAACAATTTGAATAAATTTCAAAATTAAACGAGGTTTTTTTTAAATGAATGAAAGTAAAGATTTCAATCAAGACTTTAGCCTATCAAAAGAAGCCTTAGAAAGAGTAAAAGTTTTACTTAAACAGGAAGAGGGTTCATATTTTAGGATATCAGTACTAGGAGGCGGATGTTCTGGCTTTCAGTATGATTTCTCATTTGATAAAAAACCTAAAGACAACGATATGATCTTCAAAGAAGGTGGAATTGATTATTTAATAGACAAAGTGTCTATAGATTTTCTTCGTGGAAGCACTCTAGAATACGTTTCAGAACTAGCAGGATCATATTTTAAAATTCAAAATCCTAATGCTACAGCAAATTGTGGCTGTGGAACAAGTTTCTCTATCTAAAATAAATTTAATACAATGTCCTTCAAAATAGCTAGCTTTAATGTAAATTCTATAAAAATGAGACTGCCAAATGTATTAAGTTGGCTAGATAAAAATAATATTGACGTTATTTTAATGCAGGAAACTAAAACAGTTGATGATAATTTTCCTTCATTAGACTTTAAACAAAAACGATATAATGTAATATTCAATGGACAAAAATCATATAACGGGGTTGCGATCGCATCTAAATTTGAAATAAGTGAAATTACTAGATTATTACCTCTTTATAATGAGAGCATTGATGAAGACAAACAAGCAAGGTTCTTACACGTAAAAATTAAAGATGTAAATATAATTTGCTTATATTTACCTAATGGTAATCCTGCTCCTGGTCCTAAATATGACTATAAAATTAGTTGGATGAAACGTCTTACAA
Organism: alpha proteobacterium SCGC AAA015-N04; assembly: GCA_000383115.1. Taxonomy (GTDB): domain Bacteria; phylum Pseudomonadota; class Alphaproteobacteria; order Puniceispirillales; family Marisalimonadaceae; genus Marisalimonas. The sequence goes on along the minus strand of KB910523.1, from coordinate 23,828 downwards.
AATATACTAAAGATATTTATGATACAAATGAACCTCTGATATTAGGGGGCGACTTTAATGTGATTCAAGAGAGTATTGATTGTTATGACGTATCTAAATGGAAAAATGATGCATTATATCTAGAAACAACTAGACGACATTTAAGAGAATTAATAAATATTGGTCTAGTTGATGCTTACCGCATAAAATATCCAACTGCCAAAGAGTATAGTTTTTGGGACTATCAGGGTGGAGCTTGGCAAAAAGATAATGGAATAAGAATAGATCTTTTTTTAATCTCACCAGAGATAGTTGATAATCTAATTGATGTAGGTATAGATAAGACTCCTAGAGGTGAAGAAAAACCCAGCGATCACACACCTATTTGGCTTCATTTAGAATAATAAACTTTATAATTTATGTATATTTTTAGGTATAAAGCCTGAATCTTTTACCCCTCGAGGATTAGGAACCCAGAGTTCTCGATTAGGATGCATTCCAGCTCCATAAGTTGCTGAAACAGCTGAGTTTCTCATTCTATTAAGTAATCTCGTATCTGCATTACCCACAGCAGGATGTGAGCCACCGTTAGATTTAAAAATTTTTTTCCAATTGCTTTTTCTAAACTTGAAAATATTAATATTATTCAATTGAGAACAATTAATCTCATTTTTATTTAAATCAACTATAATTTCATCTCCATCCTCTATTAGGGCAATAGGTCCACCTATAGCCGCCTCTGGTCCAACATGACCAATTACAAGACCAACAGAGCCACCAGAGAAACGTCCATCAGTCATTAATCCTACAATTATATTTCTTTCTCTGCACAAAGTGGTAATTCTGGAGGTGGAATCCAGCATTTCTGGCATTCCTGGTCCACCAACAGGTCCTTCATACCTAACCACAACCATATCATTATTATTGAAGCTTTCTGGTTCATTTTCCAATGTCCAAAGAAGTTTTTGTTCTCCATCAAATATTCTAGCTTTTCCTATAAAAACATTATTTTCTAATCCACCTTCAACACCAGCCAGTTTAAGGATAGAGCTGAATTCAGGAGACAAATTCCCCCCTAAAAGTCTTAAACCGCCAGTTTCTTTATAAGGTTTTTTTACAGGATATATAACTCTTCCATCAGGTTCCTTAGGAGCTAATCTATCAACTTGTTCAGCTAACGTTTCACCTGTGCACGTTAATGTATTACCATTCAATAGGCCTGAATCTAATAAATCTTTTATAAAAACCTGCACACCACCTTCATTATCAATATCAACCATTGAATATTTACCAAATGGTCTTGCATTAACTAAAACAGGGACAACTCTCTCAGATAAATAATTAAATTCATCTGGAGACATAATATCTTCACTAAAACTTTTATATCCTGCCGCTCTAGCTAATTCTGGTGCATGTAGCATAACATTAGTTGATCCTCCAATAGACATTGCTACTATCACAGCATTTCTTATCGAATCTTTGGTAACAATATCCCTTGGCTTAATATCTTTTTTAACCATATTGTCTAAATAAGTAATAAGTTGGTCAGGAAAAACATCTAACCTTCTTTTATCGTCTGAAGGTGGTGATACCATATGCAGCGGTTGCATACCTGCAACACCAATAAACGTCTGCATAGTATTATAAGTAAACATCCCACCACAACTTCCATAACCAGGACAAGCTTCGCATGCAATTCTTCTTTTCAGTTCTTCATCTTCACTACCTGCAATTTGATAACTTGAAATAATGTCCAAGGGTTCCTTAGTAACTGAATCAATGCCAGGTCTTATTGGACCGTCAGACATTATAATAGCAGGTCTATTATGCTCTAAAATTGCAGACAGTGTTCCAACAGGTGGTTTATCACAGGCAACAACTGCAATTGTACCTTCTAAACCCGAAGCGCTTAAATGTTCGCATAATGTATCATTAGTTACCTCTCTTCCAATTAACGAATAGCGCATCTCCTTGGTGCCATTTCTTATTCCATCAGATGTCGCTACAGTATATTCAGGCTGTACTAATCGCATTCTAATCTCGTTTGGATTTTGACCTATCCTCAATCTTAATTTTTCATGAATTGTTCTAACTTTTTGTTCGACTCCAAGATAACATTGAGAGTCTCCCTTATTACCCACTACCCCAATTGAAGGTTCATGAATTAAATCAAGGTCAGTATTTAACATTCTTGCAATTCCAAAAGTTTGAGAATTTCTTCCAGGGTTTTTATCAATTAAAACTGTTTTTGAATTCTTCATATTTTTCTCCAATTTTCATTTAATATTATAAATTTAATAAGGCCTTATTAATTTCTGATTTTCTATGATCAAATACTGTTTTTTTAGTCTTCACATCCTCTATAACTTTTTTTGGTGCTTTTTCTATAAATGAAGGGTTGTTTAATCTTTTTTCTATTATTTCAATTTCATTGGTTATATTTTCAAGCTCTTTACTCAATCTATTTTTTTCTGCTTTTATATCAATTAGTCCATCTGTTGGTATCATTAAAATTATCTCATCAACAGTTGTAACAATAGATTTTTCATTTTCTTCATGTTGTTCAGATAAAAATTTTATCTGATTTAATTTTGCTAAATTAAGGATTAAATTATTATTCTCCTCAATTAAAAACTTTTTTTCTTGGTTTACATTTTTAAGTAAAATTGTAGGTCTAGATTTATTTGGAATATTTTTTTCAACTCTAATTGACCTTATCGCAGACACAATATCAATTGTAAGAGCTATTCCATTTTTTAATGAAGTTTCAGTTTCAATTGATCTTGGCCATGAAGATGACATTACTAACTTATTAGATTTAAACAAGTTTTCAAAAATTTCTTCTGTCACATATGGCATTATTGGGTGTAACATTAATAAAACATTTTTCATAATTTTAATAGCAACACTTTTAGTCTCTTTTTGCGATTCAATATCTTTAGCATTATTCAAAATAGGCTTGATAAACTCTATATACCAATCACAATAATCTCTCCAAATAAATTGATACAAGGCATCTGCAGCATCATTAAATTTGTATTCAGCTATAGATTTTGTAACTTTTGAATTAAGTTGATTATAATTTTCAATTATCCATTTGTTGATTTGTAAATTTATAGAATTGAGATCAGTGTCTAGTTCTGAAATGCATTCATTAAATTCAAGAAATTTACATCCATTCCATATTTTTGTACTAAAATTTCTATATCCTGCAATTCTTTCTTCTGATAATTTTATATCCCTTCCTTGAGCGGCCATTGCAGTAAGAGTGAACCTCAATGAGTCAGCACCATATTTGACAGATAAATCAAGAGGATCTAGTACATTACCCTTTGATTTTGACATTTTTTGACCTTTCTCATCCCTTACTAGAGCGTGTATATAAACTTCTTTAAATGGAACCTCGTCATCCATAAAATGCATACCCATCATCATCATACGAGCCACCCAAAAGAAAATTATGTCAAAGCCAGTTACTAAAACATTGGTTGGATAATATTTCTTTAGTTCTTTTGTGTTATCAGGCCATCCTAAGGTTGAAAATGGCCAAAGTGCTGATGAAAACCATGTGTCCAATACATCTTCATCTTGTATTAGTTTAACTTTTTTTCCATAATGCAAATCTGCTGCTCTTTCAGCGTCTAACTGGTTATGTTCTACAAAAATCTTATTATCAGGCCCAAACCAGGCAGGTATTCTATGACCCCACCATAATTGTCTAGAAACACACCATGGTTGAATATTGTTCATCCATTCAAAGTATGTTTTGTCCCAATTTGCAGGAACAAATTTAGTTTTTTTCTCTTTAACAGCTTTGATAGCTGGTTGAGCTAATTTATATGCATCAACATACCATTGGTCCATAAGCCACGGTTCCACAACTACGTTAGATCTATCTCCATGAGGAACAGTATGTACAATTTTCTCTTCTTTAATATATAAACTTTGGGCTTTTAAAATCTCTAAAACTTTTTTTCTAGCTTCAAATCTGTCTAACCCTTTGAAATCTTCTCCACCATTTTCATTTATCGAAGCATTAGCATCAAAGATATTAATCATATCTAAATCATGTCTTTTCCCAACTTCGAAATCATTAAAATCATGAGCTGGCGTTATTTTAACAGCTCCAGAACCTTTTTCTGGATTTGAATAACTATCAAAAATAATTGGTATACGTCGATTTAAAATTGGCAATATTACATATTTACCTTTTAGATGAGTGTATCTGACATCATCAGGATTTACAGCTACAGCTGTATCTCCTAACATGGTTTCTGGCCTGGTAGTAGCAATTGTTAAGAATTCATCACTATTTTCAATTGGATATTTTATATACCAAAATTTTCCTTCAACTTCTTTTTGCTCAACTTCTAAATCAGAAATAGCTGTTAATAGCTTAGGATCCCAGTTAACTAATCGCTTGTCTCTATAAATCAATCCTTCTTTATATAATTTAACAAATACAGAATTTACGGCTTTTGATAATCCCTCATCCATTGTAAATCGTTCTTTTTCCCAATCTGGTGACGCTCCTAAAGCCCTTAATTGATTTGTAATTTCACCGCCTGACTTTTCTTTCCACTCCCAAACTTTTTCAACAAACTTTTCTCTACCTAAACCATGTCGTGTTAAATTAGATTTTGCTAATTCTCTTTCAACAACCATTTGAGTAGCTATTCCAGCATGATCAGTTCCTGGTTGCCAGAGAACATCTAGTCCTTTCATTCTATGAAATCTTATTAATATATCTTGAATAGTAAATGTTAAAGCATGACCAATATGTAACGAACCAGTTACGTTTGGAGGTGGCATCATTATAACATATGGTTCTTTTGATGATTGACTATTAGACGCAAAAGCACCACTTTTTAACCATCTTTTATACCATTTGTTTTCTATGTAATTAGAATCAAACCTTTTGTCCATCATATCAAAATTCCAATAAATTTTGGTTAATTAAACATCCTATGATCTAATATGTTAAAATCTAATTTATTCTGTTTCAAATCATATTTAACATCCAAATCATTATTAATATCTTTAATAGACAGGCTTCCTAAAATAGACTTTATTTGATAAACACTATAGACCTCATCAGCTTGACTTTGTATCAAATTAGTAGACGCATTTAAAAATTCAACTTCTGCATCTAACACATCTAAAATTGTTCTTATGCCAAATTCTGACTCCTTTTTGATACCATTTAAGGCTAGTAATGAGGATTTTTTTTCGCTCTTTGATGCTTTGGTTTTTGCAATAGCACTTTTATAATTTTGATAGGAGGAAATAGCACTTAACTCTACCTGTCTTTGTTTTTCAGATAATTCAATTGAACTCGCTATTGATAAATTATCAAGTTTTTTTATTGAAGCTTTGGAGGAAGAATTATAAAAGAATGGTGTCTTAAAAGTTAGTTTCACACCATAACTTTGGTAATCAGTTGAAGAGGTATTTAATGATGAATCACTATCTTTACCAAAAAATTCTAAATTAAGTGTTGGTCTATTATCACTTTCTTTTAATGCAACATTTTTTTCAGCAATATTTTTTTTCAATTTAGCTACAATAATATCAAGATTGTTCTCTAGAGCTATTTTAACAATTTTATTTTTTGTATCTGGAGGTATGAAAGTTGAATTAGGTAATGATAATTTATTTGGTACAACTTTGAATTTTGTAATACTTTTAAATTTAGAAATTGCTTTTTCAAGATTTCCTTCAGATAAAATTAAATCATATTGAGCTTTTGCTAATTTAGATTGAGCTTCAGCCAATGTGGTTGGTGTTACTGTGCCAGCTTGAAGTTTTAATTCTGTGGCATCAACATTTTCTTTAAATCTATCTAAACTTTTTTTTCTTAAACTAACTACAGATTGATTTGAAAAAACATCTAAATAAGCTCTTATAGAATTCAAAATTATTTTTTGCTCAATAATATTTAAATTATATTGCTCAAGCTTAATATTTTCTTTTGCTATTTTAATTTTTTCATAGGCTTCTCCTCCATCAAATATATTTTTGCTTAATGAGATAGTGGAAGTTGTTGTCTCATCATTTATAAATGTTCCTTGGGAATTACTATTTTTATTGTCAGACTCAAAGGTTGTTGTAAAAGAATTTGTCCAGTCTTTTGAAGAACCAGATTCTTCCAAAGAATTTTTGGTAGCAGCTAATTTATAATTTTGGGCTTTTAATTCTAAACTATTTTTTAGTGCTTCATGAATAATATGTTCAAATAAAAAATCGGAACTAAGAACTTTTGAAACATTTAAAAATAAAAAAAAGAAAATTATTAAATAAAAAAATTTAATTTTTTTAAAAAATGAAATCATTGAAACCTCAAAAAATACTAAACTAACTCTTATATAATCTAATAGCGGATTGAAAATAAAATTCTAGTTAATAATTTAATATAAACACTAAAATTAGAAACAAAAATATTATTCTACATATTTTTTTAATTGCTTGTATGCTTTTGAAGAGTTATAGAAGTAATCACCTAACTTGTGGCCCGATGGCAGAGTGGTGATGCAGCGGCCTGCAAAGCCGTTAACAGCGGTTCGATTCCGCTTCGGGCCTCCATTTATTAGATGTAATAAATATGTTTAAACAACAAGAAATTCCAATAAACAATGACTTAGTGTTAATTGGTGGTGGACATTCTCACATAATGCTAATGATGGAGCTATCAAAAAAACCTATTCAGGGAAACAGAATAACATTAATTAGTAAAGAAATTGATACACCTTATTCAGGTATGATTCCAGGGTTCATAGAAGGAATTTACACTTGGAGAGAAACTCACATAGACCTCTATAAACTTTGTTTCAAGTTGAATATTAGGTTTATACATTCAGAAGTTTTAGAAATTTCAGCAATTAATAAAGAAATTATTTTAAAAAACAGACCAAAAATAAAATTTGACGTACTATCAATAAACACAGGCATACAAAGTAGCAATAAAACTATAAAAGGGGCTCTTAAATATTGTGTACCAGTAAAACCAATATCCAAATTATCAAGTAATTTTTTAACTGAAATAAAAAAAAATAATAATATTGCTTTTATTGGAGGAGGTCCCGCTTCAGTAGAATTGGCTTTAGGTTTGCAAAAACGTTTCAAAAATACAAAATCTAATTTGAAAATAAGTATAATAACTGGCAAAAATGGACTATTAAGTTCTTTCCCAAATAAAACAAGAAAAGCAGCTAAGCACGCTCTTCAAAATTCAAAAATTAATGTAATTGAAAAAGTAGAAGTAATTGAGGTACAAAAAGACACATTGATTTTATCAGACAAAACTAAATTTAAAATTGACAAGTCAATATTATCAACAAATGCGATGCCCCCAGAATGGATAGAAAAATCAGATATTATTTTAAATCAAAATAATTTTATTCTTGTAAATAATAAATTCCAAACAAATTATAATTATGTTTTTGCTGCTGGTGACGTAGTTGATTTTAACAATCAAAATTTAAGTAAATCAGGTGTTTTTGCTGTAAAATCTGGAAAACCACTAGCTAAAAGTATTAGAGGATTTATTCAAAAAAATTTACCTGTTCCCTATAAATTTAATAAAAATTATTTATCAATAATAGGATTGTCAAATGGACTTGCCATTGCTACCAAATATAATTTCACATTTACTTCAAGATTTAGTTTTCTTTTAAAAAAATTAATAGATCAAAAATTTGTAAAAAAATTCAATGATTTGAACCGAGATAATAATTATATATTTAGAAATTTATTTAAAGTTTTTGAACTTATTTTTCAAAAAAATAATAAAAAAATACCTTCTTATCAAATGCAATGCAGAGGTTGTGCTGCAAAAGTAGATTTTAATTCTCTAAAAACAACTTTACCCAAAGAAATAATTACAACGTCTGAAGATGCAATTAATATAAGTAATTATCCAAATTTGTATCAAAGTGTAGACATGATTAGCTCTATTATATCGGATCCATATCTTTTGGGGAAAATTGCAGCAAATCACGCAATTAGCGATATTATTGCGGTCAATTCTAAACTTATTTCAGCCCTAATGATTTTACAACTTCCATTTTCAAATTCTGAAATAAATTCAAGAGATTTAGAACAAGTCACCTCTGGTGCAAGAGAAGTCTTCAAATTGGCTAATTGTTCTATAAGTGGTGGACATACTATGATTGGCAAAGATAAAGATCCAGTAATTGGTTTTTCTGTAATGGGCGAAAAAAAAAGTGTGAATGATAAAACCCGTAGTAAGTTAAAAGTAAATGACATTTTGATATTAACTGAAAGAATAGGGTCTGGAATCATATTTGCAGGTATAAACAACGATATTATTGATAGTTATTACCAAATTGAAGTTCTTAAACAGATGTCTCAAGGAAATATTAATTTCTCAAAAATTTTAGATAAATTAAAAATTCTATTTATGACTGACATAACTGGTTTTGGAATAGCAAACCATCTATTAAACTTAATAAAAAGAGATGTTGGAAAGACTGGACTAACAATCTTTCCAGATAAAATACCTTTATTTAAGGGTGTTACAGAGGCTTTATCTAAAAATGTCAGATCTTCATTATTCGAGAAAAATTTTAACACCGCACAAAAAGAATTAGTTTATAATAGAGAAACAAAGTTAATAGATGAAATATTATATGATCCTCAAACTGTTGGAGGTTTAGCTTTTATAATTCCACAAGAAGAAAAAGTTAAACAATTTAAAATTTTAAAGGAAAACAAAATTAATTTTACTGAAATAGGATTTGTAAACAATTTAGATAACAAAATTAGAATAACGTAAGAAATGGTAAAAAAGTATAAATCGATTAAAAATTGGGAAAGCAAAAACTTTGATACAATTATTGATGTTAGATCTCCATCTGAATTTGCTAGCGACCATATTATAGGAGCTATTAATTGCCCTGTATTATCGGATCAGGAAAGAGAAAAAGTTGGTGCCATCTATAAAAAAGAAAGTACCTTCAAAGCAAAAATAATAGGATCCTCACTTACTGCAAGAAATATTGCGTATCACATCGAAAAAAATTTTCTTGAACAAAAAGGTTCATGGCAACCATTGATTTATTGTTGGAGAGGTGGTCAGAGATCAAAAGCCTTTTCAATTATTTTATCTGAAGTAGGATGGAGAACATACCAATTAGATGGTGGTTATAAAGAATATAGAAATAACGTTGTAAAATTTTTTGAAAATATTGGTTCTAAATTAAAAATAATTTTAATAAGTGGTAAAACTGGTTCTGCTAAAACTAAAATTTTACAAAATATTGGTGAATTAGGTGGACAAATTTTAGATTTAGAGGGTTTGGCCAATCATAAAGGTTCCTTATTAGGCAAAATGCCAGGTTTAGAGCAACCTTCTCAAAAATTGTTTGAAAGTAAATTATTTAATAAACTTAAAAAACTTAACCTTAAAAAAAATATTTATGTTGAGGCAGAAAGTAGCAAAATTGGTAATATTCATATACCTAAATCAATTTGGGCAAAAATGATAATTTCACCTAGGGTTGAGATTAAAGCAGATCTAAAATTGAGGACAAATTTTCTAGTTAAAGATTATGATTATATGTGCGATAACCCCAATCTGCTTTATCCCTTACTAATTGGTTTAAAAAAGAGACTGAGTAAAAAATTAATTGATAGTTGGAAAGATTTAATACTAAAGAAAAATTGGGAAGAGCTTACTGAGAGTTTTTTACAAAATCATTATGACCCGTCTTACTCCTCAAATACAATTAAAAATGACCGTAAAATAATTAAACTCATAAATGCTAAATCTCTAAGTCATTCAGAAATTTCTAAAATAGCTAAAAAAATTTTAAAAAATAATTAATCTTCAACACTTTGAATTGTTTTATTAAATTGTTGCATTTTATAATAATTAGATTAAAAACAAACAGATGAGTAATCGATATATTCCCCGGTAGCTCAGCGGTAGAGCAGACGACTGTTAATCGTCTGGCCGGCGGTTCGAATCCGTCCCGGGGAGCCATTATTTGCATAACTTTTCCCAAGAATCTACAATTTCGTGAAAATTCACTTCCTTAAGATATTTTGAAATTAATTCAGGTTTATTCATAAATTTATTATCAGCATAAAAAAGTAATAAACTTATTTCAGCTTCTAATAATTTACACTCTGTTTCAAACTTATTATTAACAATCTTATCATTAGTATTTTCGGCATAGGTAGGTGAATTTGAAAATAGAATAAATAAAAATAAAATAGATAATTTCATCTTAATTACACAATATTAATTATAAAAGTTTTAATGCAATATAACCAACAAAAATATATCTTATTACTTTTGAGATTGAAACTATAATTATAAATATAATTAAAGGAAAACGAAACATACCTGCGACAATTGTTAATGGGTCTCCAATTATAGGAACCCAACAAAGAAATAAAGACCATTTACCATATTTTAAATACCATGAAGAAGCCTTATCCAATTGTTTCTTTGGAAAAGGAAACCAACTTTTATTAACAAATTTTGTTATATTTAATCCTAAGAACCAATTTACAATTGAACCTAATATATTACCAAGGCTTGCAAAGAATATGAGCAAAAACTGTGAATATTTTTCTAATAGAAAAAGAGTTGTTAATGTTATTTCAGAATGCCCAGGAAGTATTGTCGAAGACAAAAACGAAGAAATAAAAAGACTAGTATAAGCTTCTAACGAATTCATTAATTTAGCTTTTCTATCTTAACTACTAATTCTTCCCATTTTTTTTCTTCTTCAGTGATAAGATTTATCAGAGTTTTTAATTCAACATTAACTTCCTGAATACGTTTTTGATTATTAGCTTCGTAAAAATTTTCAAGCAACATTTCATGTTCTAAAATACTTTTTTGTTTTTCATATTTTAAAATTTTGTTTTCACAATTTGTTAAAAGTTTTTTAAAATCTTTAGTGCTAGATGTCTTAGATTGCTTATTTACTATGTTTTTACTGCTAACTTCCTTATGTTTGCCTTTAATTGTATTATTATTTAGAACTACTTTTTTATATTCATTAATATCACCTAAAAATTCAGATACATTTCCATCTTTAATGATAAGAATACGATCAACTAATCTTTCTACAAGAAAAGCATCATGAGTTACTAATATTAAAGATCCTGTATAACCATTTAAAGCCATTATAAGCGCTTCCCTACTCTCAACATCTAAATGATTAGTAGGCTCATCAAGAATTATTAAATCAGGTTTTTCAATGACAACTAAAAGCAGCAATAATCTAGCTTTTTGTCCGCCAGACAATCTTTTTACTTCGATATCCATTGTATCTTGTGTAAAACCAACTGAACCTAGTCTAGCTCTAATCTTAGAAGGTACTTCTTTGTCCAGTTTTGAATATAAATGTTCAAAGGGTGTTTCATTTGGCCTTAATTCGTCTAGTTGATGTTGTGCAAAATATCCAATTTTTAATTTTTTGGGATAATTTAATTTTCCTTTCATTGAATTTAGTTTTTTTGCTATCAATTTTGACAAAGTAGACTTACCTTCTCCGTTTACTCCTAAAAGGGCAATTCGATCATCTGGATCTATACTTAAATTTATATTTTTTAAAATTGGAATATTATTATATCCAACTGATGCCTGTTCAATAGTAATTAGTGGTGGAGAAAATTTTGTACTTTTTTCAAAATTGAAGGTAGGAACTTTCTGATTTTCTTCAATTATAATAGGTTTCATTTTTTCTAAAATTTTAATTCTTGATTGAGCCTGTTTAGCCTTAGAGGCTTTAGCTTTAAAACGATTAATAAAGCTTTCCAAATGGGCTCTTTGGGTATCTTGTTTATTTTTTTGAGATTTTTTTTGCTCTAATTGAACTCTTCTTTCGTTATCAAAAAAATCATAATTACCATTATAAAAAATCAACTTTTTTTGTGATAAATGTAATATGCTAGTTACTGATTTATTAAGTAAATTCCTATCATGAGAAATTATCAAAGCTGTGTTTTTAAATTTTTGTAAGTAACTTTCTAACCAAACTGAACCTTCAAAATCTAGATAGTTCGTGGGTTCATCAAGTAAAAGTAATTCTGGATTAGAAAACAATACACTTGCTAATGCAATACGCATTCTCCAACCACCTGAAAAACTAGAGCATGGTCTAATGAGATCTTCTTTAGTAAACCCCAAGCCATTTAAAATTGAAGATGCCCTAGCTTCAGCAGAGTATGCATTAATATCAGACAACCTAGTATAAATTTCTGCAATTTTGTTTGGATCTTTTTCTATTTGAGAATTGTATAACAATTTAGACCTTTCAATATCAGCCTCTAAAACTGTGTCCAATAATGTTACTTCAGTTGATGGAGCTTCTTGTGAAACATAGCCAATCTTATAATTTTTTGGCACCTCGATTACCCCAGCATCTAAAATAATTTCATTTAAAATTAATTTGAATAGAGTTGTTTTTCCAGCTCCATTTCTTCCAACAACACCTACCTTATGTCNAGTAGGAACAAATCCGGACGCATTTTCAAAAAGTGGGACTCCCCCTATAGAGAAGTAAATATTTTTAAAATTAATCATTTTAAATTTTCTATATTAAATTAATATAGGTTTTGTATATATAAAACTGATTATTAGTTAAGTAAAAAATTTGTGAAAAATAATATTAAAAATAACTTTGTCGATACGGTTGGGAATACCCCATTAATAAAATTAAAAAAAGCTAGTGAAATTACTGGTTGTGAAATTTATGGAAAAGCTGAATTTCTTAATCCTGGCTCATCTATAAAAGATAGAGCTGCCAAAGGTATTGTTTTAGATGCAATAGAAAAAAAACAATTATTACCAGGAGGCATAATTGTTGAAGGAACTGCCGGTAACACAGGCATAGGTCTAGGGCTAGTTGGAAATTCACTTGGATATAAAACCTTAATTATTATGCCTGAAACTCAAAGTCAGGAAAAAAAAGATGCTTTAAGATTAATAGGATGTGAATTAAAATTAGTTCCTGCTTTACCTTATTCAAATCCTGGTAATTACATAAGACAATCACAACAAATTGCTGAAGATTTGGCTAAAACACATGAAAACGGAGTTCTCTGGGCTAATCAATTTGATAATGTTGCAAATCAAATGTCACATTACAACTCCACAGGTCCTGAAATATGGGAACAAACAGAAGGTAAAGTAGATGCTTTTACTTGTGCAGTTGGTACTGGAGGAACTTTATCTGGAACGGGATTATTTTTAAAAGAAAAAAATAAAAAAATTAAAATAGCTTTATCAGACCCTTTTGGATCTGGTTTGTACAACTATTATCAAAATGGTGAAATGAAAGCGGAAGGAAATTCAATTACAGAGGGTATTGGACAAGGAAGAGTTACTAAAAATTTAGAAAATTGTCCTGTAGATTTATCGTTTAGAATAAGTGACAACAAAGCCCTTACTGTTATATTTGATTTACTAAAAGATGAAGGTTTATTTCTTGGAGGATCAAGTGGTATCAACGTAGCCGGAGCAATTGAAATAGCTAAAGAACTTGGTCCAGGACACACTATTGTAACAATTTTATGTGACTCAGGACAAAGATATCAATCTAAAATATGGAATACAGAATTTTTAAAATCAAAAGATTTAGTCGTTCCTAATTGGCTGTAAATGGAGAAATATTTTGAACAACTCTTTATTAATAGAACCTAATTTTCTAAAAAATAAACTTAATGACACAACTGTAAAGATTTTGGATGCCACATTTTTTCTTCCTGATTCTGTTTTAAATGCTGAAAAAGAGTACCAAAAAGAACACATTCCAAATTCAGTTTTTTTTGATATTAATAAGATTGCAGATCCAAAAAATTCTTTACCTCACATGATCCCATCAAAAGATCTTTTTTCAGATATGATGCAAAACCTTGGAATTAACAATGAAGATGAAATTATTATTTACGATAATTCACCGTTGTTGTCTTCGGCTCGAGCATGGTTTTTACTTAGATATTTTGGTCATAAAAATATTTTAATCTTAAGTGGTGGGTTAAAAAATTGGAAAAAAAACGGTGGAGAAACAACCGTTAAAAAAACAATTATTTCTAAAGGCAATTTTGTAAGTAAAACTGAAAAAAAAGACCTAGTTGTAAATTTAGAGGAAATGATTTCTATTTCAAAAAATAATTCAAAAGTAATTTTAGATGCTAGATCTTATAAAAGGTTTATTGGTGAAGCTAAAGAACCAAGACCAGGATTACAATCTGGTCATATTCCAAATTCTAAAAGTTTACCTTCATCTGAATTACTGACAAATGACGGTTTTCTAAAATCAATTGAAGAGTTAGACAAGTTTTTTTCAAATAATGACATTGATACATCAGAGGATATAATTGCAACTTGTGGATCTGGAGTATCTGCATGTGTTATATCAGTTGCACTTTATTGTTTAGGTAAAGAGCATATTCCTATTTATGATGGCTCTTGGACAGAGTGGGCTACATCTGGACAAAAAATACAAACAGGAAATTAGACTTAAGTCTAATGATTAAGAATTTGGCTTAAGAAAAGTTTAGTTCTATCATTTTTAGGATTATTAAAAAAATTCTTAGGGTCATTCTGCTCTATGATTTCACCCTCATCCATGAAAATAACATTATCTGCAACTTTTTTTGCAAAACCCATTTCATGAGTAACAACTAACATAGTCATTCCAGTTTCAGCTAATTCTATCATAGTATCTAAAACTTCTTTTATCATTTCTGGATCAAGAGCAGAAGTTGGTTCATCAAATAACATTATTTTTGGTTGCATACATAATGATCTTGCAATGGCAACTCTTTGTTGTTGACCTCCAGATAATTGTCCGGGGTACTTAAGAGCTTGCTCTGGAATTTTCACTCTAGTTAATAATTCCATTGCTAATTCCTCAGCTTCTTTTTTTGGAAGTTTTTTAACCCAAATTGGAGCCAAAGTACAATTTTCAAGTACAGTTAAATGAGGAAAAAGATTGAAAGACTGAAATACCATTCCAACGTCACTTCTTATGGCTTCAAGATTTTTTAAGTCTCCAGTTAATTCAACATTATTTACAATAATATCACCTTGTTGATGAACTTCTAATCTGTTTATACATCTAATTAGTGTAGATTTTCCAGACCCAGATGGTCCACAAATAACTATCCGTTCACCTTGATTTACACCCAAAGAAATATTTTTAAGTACGTGAAAGTTGCCAAACCATTTATGCATTTCTTTTATTTCAATGACTGGTTTTGAGGATTTATTTTTATTTACTACCATTTTATTCTCACTTTTTATCAGTGTTTAATTTATTTTCAAGCCACAAGGAATAACGAGACATAGCAAAACAACTTACAAAAAAGAACAAGGCTACAAATAGATAAGTTTCAGTAGACAAACCATTCCATTTTGTATCAGCAAGTGCTGCTCTTCCAATACCAAGTGGATCTAACAATCCTATCACCACAACTAGAGTTGTATCTTTATATAAACCTATAAAGGTGTTTACAATACCCGGTATTGAAATCTTTAGTGCTTGAGGAAGAGTTATAAATCTTGTTTTTTGCCAATAATTCATACCTAAAGCGTCTGCAGCTTCATACTGACCCTTTGGAATAGCTTGAATACCACCTCTTATCACTTCTGCTATGTAAGCAGCTGAAAAAAAAGTAAACATAATTATAACTCTTACTAAAATACTAAAATTGGTTCCTGGTGGAAGAAAATAATTTAGCATTGAAGAAGCAACAAAAAGAAGTGTTATTAGAGGGACACCTCTCATAAACTCAATAAAACAAACACTTAATGTTCTAACTACTGTTAAATTCGATTGTCTCCCCAATGCTAATAAAATTCCAAGGGGCAATGAACAAACAATACCGCAAACACCTAAAATAACTGTGAGCATGAAGCCACCAAAAAGACTATATTCAATTTTCTGAAGACCAAAATAACCACCCATAATTAACACAAATGCAAAAAATGGATAAAATACACTGAAATATAATAACCACTTTCTTTTTGGTATATCGGGATACAGTAAAGGTGCAAACGCTATAAACATTGTTAAAAATGTTATGTCAATCCTCCACCTTTCAGCTTCAGGGTAAAAACCATAAACAAACTGACCTACTCTTCTTGTTATAACTGCCCAACAAGCGCCATCATCTATTTTTCTACACGCAATTTTAGAATCAGCATCAAAAACGGCGTCCAAGAAAAACCACCCTATTATTCCATCAATTAAATAGTAAAGAAGTACAACTGATATAATTGTAAGTAGAGAGTTACTTATGGATGAAAATAAATTTTGTCTGATCCATCCATATACTCCGACTGTGCCAGGAGGAGGAGGAAGATCAGGATAGTTTCCTGGTTTATAAGTCTTTTCACTCATCTTATCTTCCTACCAATTTTACTTTGCTATTATACCAGTTCATTAAAGCAGATATACTTAGTGAAACGGACAAATAAATTAGCATTACAATAAGCATAGTTTCCATTTCTCTTCCAGTTTGATTAAGAGATATACCACCAAGTGTAGCAACGAGATCCATATAACCTATAGCGATGGCTAGAGATGAATTTTTTGTTAAGTTTAAATATTGACTTGTTAATGGTGGAATTATAACTCTTCTCGCTTGCGGTAGTATGACTAAATTCATTACTTTCGAAGGCTTTAAGCCTATTGATTCAGCCGCCTCTCTCTGGCCCTTATCTATAGCTAAAATTCCTGCTCTAACTATTTCAGCAATAAAAGCAGCAGTATAAATTCCTAACGCAAAAGTTAATGCAGCTAACTCAGGGCTCATATGCATTCCACCTCTAAAATTAAAACCTTTTAATGCAGGAATTTCTAATGAAACAGGCATCCCTGAAATAAAAAAGGCTATTAATGGTAAAAAACAAATAACTGAAAAATTAATCCAAAACACTGGATATTGAATGCCGGTTAAATCTTGTTTTCTTTTGCAATATTTGGCAAATAAAATTGAAAAGATAATTGCAATGACAAAGAACAAATAAACAAGTTCAATGCCAGTCTCTGTAAGTGGTTTAGGTATGTAAAAACCTCTATTAGATAAAAATGTAACCTCAGCTAAGCTAATTGCCTTTCTTGGATGAGGAAGAGTGTTTATTATAATGCCATGCCACAAAAGTATATGTAATAAAATTGGGACATTTCTGGTGAATTCTACGTACCAATAAGCAATTTTACTTGCCAGCCAATTTTTGGATAATCTTATAATTCCAAGAGCAATACCTAAAACAGTCGCTAAAATAATTCCAAAAAAAGCAACTAATCCTGTATTTAGTAGTCCAACAATACCTGCTCTTAAGTGACTATCTCTATTGTTGTAGTCGATCAAATATTGATTAATATCATATCCAGCAGGAATAAATAAAAATTCAAAACTAATATCTTTACCGAGAGCTTCAAAGTTAGCATTCACATTCATTACTAACCAAGAAATGAACCATCCTAAAAAAAATAGGACAATAATTTGGACTATTATCTCTCTACTTTTCTCATTGCGCCAAATATTAGAAAAAAAAGTCATCAAACAGTCTTATATTTTTGGATAAATTAAAGTTCACTGCGTCTATTTAACAGACGCAGTGAATTTTATTTATTTATTTTATTGGTGGTATGTAGTGTAATCCACCATCTCTATAAAGAGCATTCATACCTCTCTTAATAGTAAGAGGAAAAAGATGCTTTTCAAAACTTTCCTGATAATTTCCAACTTGACTTATTACATTTACAGCCCAGTCAGGAGACAAACCAAGTTTTGATAAACCTTGCAATGGATCTTTACCAAGCAATCTATTTATTTCCTTGTCTTTATTGTCTTTGGCAGCAAGTTCTTTTACATTTTTAGACGTAATGCCTTTTTCTTCACCAGCCATCATAGCTCTAAGTACCCATGCAACAATATCAGCCCACTGATCATCACCATGTCTTACAACTGGTCCCAAAGGCTCTTTTGAAACAATTTCAGGTAAAACCATATGATCTGACGGATTATCAAAACTCATCATTGTAGCATATAGACCAGATGCATCAGTTGTGTAAACATCACATCTTCCTGCCTTATAAAGCTCTTGAGCTTCTGCGTTTGTTTCAATTGGAACGGGGTTATATTTAATGTTATTACCTGCAAAAAATTCAGCAAGATTTAACTCTGTAGTAGTACCAGTTTGAATACAAACTGAGGCACCATCTAATCCCTTAGCAGATTTTACGCCCAATGCTTTTGGAACCATAAATCCTTGACCGTCATAGTAGTTAACTCCTATAAATGTCTGTGATAAGTCAACATCTCTTGAAAAAGTCCAGGTTGTATTTCTAGACAATAATTCACCCTCACCAGCAGCTAGTTTTGTAAAACGTGTCTTACCTGTAGCTGTTGTGTAGTTAACCTTATCTGCATCTCCTAACGTAGCTGCAGCAACTGCTCTACAAAAATCAACGTCAAATCCAGTCCAATTACCCTTATCGTCTGGTGCAGCAAATCCAGCTAAACCAGTATTAATAATACAGTTCAACTTTCCTCTTGCTCTTACATCGTCTAATGTGCTTGCAAGTACAGAACCAGCAAACATCACTCCAGCAGTTACACCTGCTAAAAGCATTTTAGTTTTCATATTATTTCTCCACTAATAAAGTTTTCCATGTTAAACATGAATTTTGTAGTACTTTCGTTCTTATTTAGTATAGTTTCAAGATAAAAATAAAAAAATTTTTACATTAAAACGCAAAGGTAAGGTTTTTTTTTGTGTTAAAATATATAAAATTTAATAAAGAAAATAAAAAATGAAAAAAAATTTTAAGAATTACAATACAGAGACTATAACCTCACACTCAGGGAAAAACCCAACTGAAAATCATGGAATCCCAGCTCCACCTTTGTATAGGACTAGTACAATATTAAGTCCTAAAATGGATAATTATAGAAATAGATCAGGAAAATATACTTATGGAAGAAATGGAACCCCTACTACAGATTCCCTAATTCACGCAATCTCAGATCTTTATAAAGCTGATGGATGTGTATTAACTCCTTCAGGAATGGGGGCAATTACAATTGGATTAATGTCAGTTTTAAAGGCAAAAGATCACATTTTGATTCCTGATTCTGTCTATGGTTCAGCAAGAAGATTTGTTCAAGAAGAATTTCCTAGACTAGAAATAGAATTTGAATTTTATAATTCACGTGACCTCAATCATCTAGAAACATTAATAAAAAACAATACAAAAGCGATATATATAGAAAGTCCTGGAACTTATACTTTCGAAATAATTGACATAAAAAGAGTTGTTACAATTTGTAAAAAACATAATTTAAAATCGCTGATAGATAACACGTGGGCAACTGCAATATATTTTAATCCATTTGATTTTGGTGTAGATATAGTAATAGAAGCAATTACAAAATACATCTCTGGTCATTCTGATGTTATGATGGGAGTTGTTATAGGTAATAATGAAGATTTGATTGCACTTCAAAGATGGTCAAAAAATACAGGTAATTATGTAAGTCCTGACGATATCTATATGTCTTTAAGAGGTCTTAGAACTCTTCCTTTAAGATTAAAAAAATCATCACAAAATAGTTTAGAAATTGCTAAATTTTTAGAAACTAAGAACATCATAAAAAAAGTCTTTCATCCTGGCCTTGAACAACACCCAGACCATGAGCTCTGGAAAAGGGATTTCAAAGGTGCATCCGGTCTATTTGCTGTTGAATTTTGTGACAATGCATTAGAAGAAGCTATAGATATAATAGCCGATAGTTGTCAAATTTTTGGAATTGGTTCTTCTTGGGGAGGATACTCTAGTTTATTGTCTACAATGAATATTTCAGAAAACAGAAATTTAAATTCCAGTTATGTTCCTACAGGTAACTATTTAAGAATTTATGCTGGTAGTGAGGATACGGAAGACCTTATCAGTGACTTAAACATTGGATTTGAGAAAATATAAAATGGTAACATCTATATAATTAAATAAGTTGTTCTTCACCTAACACAGTTGTTCTTCTCATATCCCGATTTTCTTTTAAATCGTCGAATGCCCTTGCTCTATGCATGGTTTGTCTATTATCCCAAATAATTAGGTCATTTTGAGACCATTGATGAACATATTTAAATTTTATTTGAGTGGCATATTCAATTAAATCATCTATGAAACACATCGAGTCAGGTCTTATCCAATCTCTAATCTTTCCAATATGACTAGAAAGAAAGATTGTTTTTCTTTTAGTTAAATTATTAACTCTTACAAGAGGTTGTTCAACAGGTGTAAAATTTTTAATTTCTTCAGAGGATAATTCTTTTGTCATGTCAAAACCTAATCTTTGTCGGGAATAAATTAAAGAATGTTCACAAATCATGTTTTTAATTTTTGATTTAGAATTATCGTCAAGACAATCATATGCTTCTCTCATATCAGCAAATTCAGTATTACCGCCTTGTTTTGATATATTCCTAGCAGATAAAAGAGAGTATTTTGCTGGAATTTTTTTGAAAGAGCTATCAGTGTGCCATAATCTATTACCTAAATTAAATATCCTTCGTGGATCATTTTTTGTAAAAGGTTTATTATTTTTGTCTAGATTAGATACATCTGCCAAATCTGTAGATAATCTTCTGTCTTTAGCTTTAGTGATGTTAGATTTATTTCCTGATGGTTCTATTTTGCCAAAATATTTGGTAAACCTTACTTGTTCGTCATCATTGATATTTTGATTTTTAAAAACAAGCACGGATAATTTATTTATAGCTTCATCAATTTTCTTTACTAATTCATTGTCCAATTTTTTTTTCAAATCAATCTCTGAAACAAAACCTACAAAATTTGGAAATTTTTTTCTTGTTTCTATTCTCATATTAATCTCCTCTTAGATCCAAATGAAAAAAAATTAGTATTTATTTATAATTAATTATAAAATAAGACTTGTAAAATCAAAAAAGAGTAATTTATGACTTTAATCAGAGTAAATGTTTTATTAATCCCTTTAATTTTATTATTCTTATTTCTAAGTTTTAAAACTTATGCTGTCCAAGAATTAAAAGGAGCTTGGTTTGAATGCGAGTTTTCTGGCAAAACTAGCAAACCAACTGATGATTGCAATATGTTAGACAATGATGGGTTTATATTTAATAAAAACATTGCTGCACATATATCGGTTGTAGACAGTCAAGAACCAAATTGTAAAAAAAATAAGTTTGGTCAATGTTTTCAAAGTGATTTAAAATTTGTAACAGTAAGGAAAGGTAGACAAGACAAAGTATATTTTCAAAACGGAAAACTGATTTTAACTTTTTTAGGTTGTGGACAAGTTTTTCATTTGAAGGATAAAATTAAATACGTAGAAGCCGCTCCAGACAAAAAAAAATGTTTTTGGGCTGGTAAAAAAATCTTTTATCTAAAAAAATACAATGGAAAATTAATATTTAAAAAATAGTGATGTAGTAATATGTATATATTAAAACAAACAAATCTTCTTAAATTTGGATTAATTACTGTTGGAATAATAATTGCTCTATTTTGTTTCTATGTGATCGTCGGCTTTTTAGGTATACAATTTTTAATGGAACCTTATCAATATGGAACTTTCTTTGCTTGGGTAGTAATTTTATTTAGTATTTTCTATAGATTTACGTTTTTACTTTTAACTATAGGTGTGTTTTTTGGCATAATTAATGTTTTAGAATGGCACTTGATATTTGCAGTCTTGTTTACTTTGCCAAGTCTTCTATTTATTTTTCCAAAACAAATCCTTAATTTTAAAATGAAATCAAACAATAATGCAAAACCTCAAAAGGATAATTTAAATGGTTTCGTAAACACGAATTCGCAGCAGAGTATGAACAGGTTCAAGAGTAAATCTCAAACAAGCGAAATAATTGACGGTGACTATGAAGTTATAAAAGATAATGAAAATAAAAAAAATTAGTCATTTAATTTGATATGAATTGATTCTTGTGAGTTAAGATCAAATACAACCATACCTCCGCTTGATGTAGATAAACCAGTAAAAGCTAAAATATTAACATAGTGTGTAACTAGTAAATATGGTCCTCCTGATTTATCAAAGCTATTAACTAAATTATTTAATTTTATTAATGTTAATTTTTTATCTGCATGTTTTTCGTAAAAAGAATTTAAACCTTCATGTGTTTCAAATTCTCCGATTTTCATGTTTATAGCAGTGTCCTTACACCTACACCAAAAGCTTGAGTATATTTTTGAGAATTTAATACCTAATTTTTTTAGAGCATTCCCAATTAAGCTACTTTGAACTATACCAGTTTGATCAAGATTTCTTTGAGTTGAACAATCATTGACATTGAAATTTGGAGGATCTCCATTACCTGGAGCTAAGGCATGTCTTAAAAAAATAACTTTATTCATATCATGTTTTTTAAGTTTAACCAATGATATGAAACTTTCTTTGGAATATGAATCAGCAATTAAAAAAAAAGAAAATAAAATCGTAAAAAATATCTTTTTCATTCTCAATTATTTACCTATTTAATTCATTAATTTGACTTTTTTACAGTTTCTCTTTTTATAATTAAAAATGAAGAAAATACAATTATAACAGTTCCTAAAAAGAATGTTGTTGAAATAACTTCGGCAGTAGAAAGACATACCTAGTGATATTTCAGATTTTTTATTTTTTAAAGACATCTAAATATAAAAAGTTTCAAACTAGAAGGAAAACAGTAGATGAAAACTCAGATATGACATACCACCAGTAAAGTGAAAATTCATTAAATTATTGTACTTATTGACTTTTTTCTCCTTATAGATCCAACCAAACTTCCTAACTTTAAAATCTTATCTATTACAAAAAGTAAGTCATATTTTAGAGAACTATTTTTATCGATAAGACACCTAACTAAACACCTGTTGCAAATAGACGGCCATAGTCTAAATATTCAAAAACTATTCAAAGCCATATTCTATCAAAACTTTTTCATAAACAGGATAGCTTAGACGTTCATTATTCCACTTTTTGAAGATATCGTAAATTTTTGGAAGTTTATTACTTTTTATCAATTTTTTTACATTTTCAAAATGATCTTGTGCAATTTCAAACTTGCCATCAAAGTGTGAGGCTACGCCCGAATGTATTTCATACCAAAATCTTTTTTTGTGGGGCATTGGGCTCATCATTTTTAACGCATTTGCTCCATCTTTTACAATGTTGTAACATGCTGCTAACATATAATTGTCCATAGTAACAACATTACCAGTATCTAATTCATGAGCTTTTAAACCCATATCCCAACAACCTCTATGAAACTGACATTTCTTGTCATTTATTTTTTTATTTTTCTCATCTGGAGAAGTTACATCATTTAAAGTGCATTCGCCTCCAAAAGCAACATTTGTTGCGAGATAACTTAATACATTTGGATCACCAGCATTTAAACTGAAAGCTTTTTCAGCTGACACAAACATCGTTTCCCAGTTTTTCTTGTGAAATTCAATCATTGTTTTAACAGTTAAGCCTTTTGGTGATTCTGGATCAATCATGAGAGCTTTATTAATATATTCTACAGCATCTTCTAATACATTTTTATCATTATAATATTGACCATCAGGATTGTCAGCATATAAGCGTCTTGTTAGTGAAGCCAACCATACCCATGCATCAGCATAGTTAGGATCTTTTTTTACAGATTCTTTTAAACAATTCAATGCCTTAGGCCTTATTTCTACTACAATACTTGCAGTTCTAGCCACGTTAATACATTCATAAATTGATATATCGTCAGTTGAAGAAGATGCTATCTTTTGATTGATGTCTTTCGACAACACTGCACCTGCTCCAACTAACTCATT
>KB910522.1:2324-212458 GCA_000383115.1 alpha proteobacterium SCGC AAA015-N04 | reverse complement strand
CATTAATAAAGAATAATAAAATATTTACATATTCCTCAAACTATACTTTGTATGGAGATATGTCTTCTCGGGTAATGACCTCATTAAATTATTTTGTACCTGATATGGAGATATATTCTATTGACGAAGCATTCCTTGATTTAAGAAGATTCAATATAAAAACTATTTCAGAAGAAATGTTTAAAATTAGACGATTTATTTATCAGTGGACTGGTATACCTGTTTCGATTGGAGTGGGCCCTACTAAAACATTAGCAAAATTGGCAAATAAAATTGCTAAGAAACATTCATCTAATGGTGTTTATGTTTTAACTATATCAGATCATTTAAGAAATATATTAAGTGATATTCAATTAGAAGATATCTGGGGGATCTCTAAAGGATGGGCAAATCGTTTAAAATCAATAGGAATTAATAACCCATTTGATTTACAGCAATCAGATCCACGTCAGATTAGAAAATTAGTATCAGTTGTTGGTGAACGTATGGTTTATGAATTAAGAGGAAATTCTTGCCTGGCTCTAGAAAATATAGTGGATAAAAAATCTATTACAGTTTCTAGATCTTTTGGTAACATGATTAACGATAAATATAATCTCAAACAAGCATTGGCAAATCATGTGGCAAGAGCAGCAGAGAAGCTTAGAAGTCAAAACAGCTTATGTGGGGAGATTTGTGTCTTTATTAATACCAATCGTTTTAGAAAGAAGGATTTACAATATAATAATAGCATAATATTAAACTTTGACGATTTAACAGATAATACAAATATCATAATGAAAAAAGCGTTTAAGATATTAGATAGACTTTATCGTCCAAATTATAATTACAAAAAAATTGGAGTAATATTACTTGATTTAAGGCAAAGAAGAAAAGATGTTAAAAATAACGACTATGTTATTCAGGATAACTTATTTACATATAACAAAAATCATAAAAATATTGCTGATGTATCTGACATATGTATGAAAATGTTAGATGATATAAATACCAAAATGGGAAAAATGACATTATTTTATGGTTCTCAAGGGATAGTAAAGTACTCAGGAAGAAAAAAAATAAAAAAGAATAAATGGAAAATGAGATCTCTTAAAAAGTCTCCATTTTATACTACAAGTTGGAATGATATATTAAAAGTTTCATAGAAAAATATTAAGAGTTATTGTTTGTAGAAGGTAGGGGAATACAACTTAGACCAGAAGTCCAGAGCTCAGCACAAACGGATCGAGCTTGATTTTCTGCAAGTTCAACAAACCTCACACGCCACAAATATAGAAGATTATTATTGTTAGTTCTGGTTATTTTGGTTAGTGAAGCAGGTAGATTGCCAAGCTGTTCAGGAACTATGTTTCTAGCATGACGAGCTGCTTTGTGAGCATTTAGTCTATTTTTAAAAGCACCAATTTGTATGAACCAATCATCGTTTACATTAGTAGTTTTAGAAAGATTGACAAATTTAGAAGAATTTTTAGGATTTTTTATATTTTTCTTTGCAATATTAATTTTAGGTCGGCTTTTAGGTAATTCTGATGGTTTTGCTAATCTAACAAGCGGTTTAGAAGGACTAGTTTTAAAGTATTTATTAAGAAGTTTAATCATGTGTCTATCGCGTGACCTTGCTTTTTTACCACCAAAAACAACACCTATAATTCTTTGACCATTTCTTTCTACAGAGGCAACAAGATTAAAGCCAGAAGCATTAGTATAACCTGTTTTGATACCATCAGTACCAGAATAACTTCCTAACAAATTATTATGATTAGTATATTTGATACCTTTGTAAATAAAGGACTTAGTTTTGAATAATTTAAAAAGATTAGGATGATTTTTTCTTATTGCTATTCCTAATGTTGCCATATCTCTAGCAGTAGATAGTTGACCACGGTTAGGTAATCCTGAAGCGTTTTTAAATGTAGTACGATCCATGCCTAGTTTTCTAGCTTTTCTGGTCATCATTCGTGCAAAATTTCTTTCTGATTTACCAAGATTTTCAGCAACAACGGTTGCAACATCATTGGCAGATTTTGTAATGAGGGCAAGTATTGCATTTTTAACAGTAATTTTTGAACCATAAGTAAGTTTTAATTTTGATGGAGGTTGATTTGTTGCACGTTTAGATACTTTAAAATTTGTGTTCATAGATATTTTTTTACTTTTTAAGGCATCAAATATCATATATAAGGTCATAATTTTTGTAAGAGAGGCTGGGTAATTACGTGTGTCCCCATTCGTGTTATGATAAATTCTTTTTGTATTTTCATTAATAATAAAGGAAGCGTATTTTGCGTTAGCATATTTAGTAAAATTTAATATAGTTAAAAAACAAATAGAAAAAAATATAATTTTTTTGAAATATAATAAAGAATATTTCTGAAATAATAAAAAAAAATGGACACTAACTTTATAAATAAAATTTTTAAACAAAATTTATATCCAAAAAAATTTTAATTAATTTCTTTTAGCACAAAACTCTAAAAATCTATAACTTTAATAATATAAAAAACCCATTATTTAGATATTTTTTTTAACAAAGTACTATATTTAGTACAAAATATGAGCAAAATTAAGGAAATTACTAAAAAAAAAAAATTTAAGTTAAACTTGTTGATAGGCTAATCCATTCTTATATTATTATCATAAAGAAATCACATAGAGCATTGAAGAAGTTTATGATCAAAGATGAGCTAAAATTTGAATCGACCAATAACAAAAAATTTGTTGTAGTTACTTTTATGAGTAAAGACAAAGACACAAATAATGAAAAGGATATTGACGGTAGTATAAAGTTAGCAGAAGATCCTAAAACAAAAATACCGCGACTTTATCGGGTATTAATGATGAATGATGATTATACACCAATGGAATTCGTCATTGAAGTTTTAGAAAAGTTCTTCCATAAAAATAGAGATGAAGCTACACAGATTATGCTACATGTTCATCAAAGGGGTATAGGTGTATGTGGAGTTTATTCATATGACTTAGCAGAAACAAAGGCTATGCAAGTTATGAATTATGCACGTAAGTTCGAACATCCTTTACAAGTTCAATTAGAGAAGGAATAAAAATGTTATCAAAATCTTTAGAAGAAACTTTAAGGCGTGCTATGACTAATGCATCTTCTCTTAAACATGAGTTTGCAACATTAGAACATTTATTACTTGCATTATTAGAAGATCAAGATGCTGTTGAAGTATTAAAGGCATGTTCAGTAAACGTGAAAACTCTTGGAGAAGATATTGACAAATATCTTAAGGAAGATCTAAAAGCGATTATTACATCTAATAGTGATATTGATACTCAACCAACTGCAGGATTTCAAAGGGTTGTTCAAAGAGCTGTAATACACACACAATCATCGGGAAGAAGTGAAGCAACAGGTGCAAATATACTTGTAGCAATGTTTTCTGAAAGAGATTGTTATGCGGTTTATTTACTGCAAAAGCAAGATATGAAACGTTTAGATGCTGTAAGTTTTATCAGCCACGGTTTAGCTAAAGATACAAACTATTCTAAAAATAAAAATCCTTCTGGAACTGAAAGTGAAACTGGTAACTTTGATAACAATAAGTCTGATAAGGCATTAGATAAATATGCTATAAATTTAAATGAAAAAGCTGCTGATGGCAAAATAGATCCACTAATTGGTAGACAACTTGAACTAGATAGGACTATTCAAGTTTTATGCAGAAGAACAAAAAATAATCCATTATTGGTAGGTGACCCTGGTGTTGGTAAAACAGCAATTGCAGAAGGTTTAGCTGACAGAATCATAAAAGGCAATGTTCCCGAAATATTATTAAACTCAGAAATATATGCATTAGATATGGGTGCTTTGTTAGCTGGGACAAGATATAGGGGAGATTTTGAAGAGCGTTTAAAAGCTGTAATGAAAGAAATTGAGAATAATGAAAATGCAATATTATTTATAGATGAAATACATACTATAATAGGTGCAGGGGCGACAAGTGGTGGAGCCATGGATGCATCTAATTTATTAAAACCAGCACTTCAAAATGGTTCATTAAAATGTATTGGTTCAACAACTTATAAAGAATATAGAGGCTATTTTGATAAAGATAGAGCGTTAGTAAGAAGATTTCAAAAAATTGATATTCCAGAGCCAAATATTGAAGATACTGTTAAAATATTGATGGGCTTGAAATCTCGTTATGAAAAACACCATAATTTAAAGTTCACAAATATTGCCATTAAAACAGCTGTAGAACTATCTTCTAGATATATCAATGACAGAAAATTACCCGATAAGGCTATAGATGTAATTGATGAGACTGCCGCAGCTCAAATGTTAAAAAATAAATCTAAAAGAAAGAAAATTATTGGTAAAGTTGAAATTGAAGAAACCATTGCACTGATTGCCAGAATACCACCTAGAAATGTTTCTACAGACGATAGAAAAGCGCTTTCAAAGTTAGAAGATGATTTAAAGAGAATGGTATATGGACAAGATAAGGCAGTTTCTGAGTTAGTTTCAAGTATTAAGTTATCAAGAGCTGGGTTGAGAGAAGGTGAAAAACCTGTAGGTTGTTATTTATTTTCTGGACCAACCGGAGTTGGAAAGACTGAAGTTGCGAAACAATTGGCAGAAGCTACCGGTGTAAAACTCATTAGGTTCGATATGTCAGAGTATATGGAAAGGCATACAGTCTCAAGATTAATTGGAGCTCCTCCAGGTTATGTTGGTTTTGATCAAGGTGGTCTTTTAACTGATGCTGTTGACCAAAATCCACATTCAGTGTTGTTATTAGACGAGATTGAAAAAGCTCATCCAGATTTATTTAACCTACTTCTTCAAGTAATGGATCATGGAAAGCTAACTGACAATAATGGTAAATCTGTAGACTTTAGAAATACGATTTTAATTATGACTACAAATGCAGGTGCACAAGAGTTATCTAAGGCAGCAATTGGATTTAAACAAGAAAGTCGTGAAGGTGCTGATGGCGAAGCAATTGATAAGTTATTTGCACCAGAATTTAGAAATAGATTAGATGCTATTATACCTTTTGGTTACTTGCCGTTAGAAGTTGTTAGAATGGTTGTTGATAAGTTTATTATGCAATTAGAAGCACAATTATCTGAAAAAGGTGTTTCCGTTGTATTAACTGATAAAGCTAGAGATTGGCTGGCAACAAAAGGATATGATAAAACCTTTGGCGCAAGACCTCTTGGAAGAGTAATTCAAGAGCATATAAAAAAGCCTTTGGCTGAAGAACTTTTATTTGGAAGATTAGTTGACGGTGGAGTTGTATATGTTGATTTATCAAAAGATAAATTAACGTTAAAAACAGAGGGTTCAGCTAGTAAAGATAAAAAAAAGAAAATTGTAGATCCAAAAAATAAAAGTAAAGATGTTAAAGAATTAACTTAAACATTTGAATACGGGGAATTTTTTGTATTAATAAATTCTATTTGTTTTTTGATTTCTATTTCTTCTAATCTAGTAAAATTTTTAACGGCTTTCGCAAAAGAATCGTTTGCCAAATAATGATTACTGTAAGTTGGTTTTGCAATATATCCTCTTTGTATTTTATGATGACCTTGAGCTCCTGCTTCAACTATTTTGATTTTTTTTTCAATTGCATATTCAATTGCTTGGTAATAACAAAGCTCAAAATGTAAAAAAGGTATATCAACAATAGAACCCCAATTTCTACCATAAAGAGTATTTTTACTAACAAAATTTAAGGCGCCAGCAATAACTTTTTCGTCTTGTTTAGCAATAATTAATAAAATATCATTTCTCATTGTCTCGTTTAGCAAATAAAAGAACTCTTTTGTTAAATATGCACCTCCCCATTTTTTATCAATCGTGTTTAAATAAAAACTATAAAAAGAATCCCAAATTTTATCAGTTAGTTGTTCACCAGTTAATTTTTGAATAACTAAGTTTGTATTTTTAATTTTTTTTCTTTCATTCTTAATTGCTTTTCTTTTTGAACTTTTTAGTTGATTTAAGAAATCATCAAATGTTTCATAATTGTTATTATGCCAGTGGAATTGTAATCCTGTTCTTCTTATCCAATTATCGTTCTGCAACCTTTTATTAAAATTATCTGTAGTAAAGTTAATATGTGCTGAACTTAAATTATTATTGCCAACAATCATTTCAAATGTTTTTATTATTAATTCAAAAATTTTTTTTTGCTCTGAGTTTTTAGCATTAATCATAATTCTTGGACCAGCTGCGGGTGTAAAATAATTTAATGAGGTCATTACCCGAGAAGACATATCTCCATACAAAGTATAGTTTGAGGAATATGTAAATATTTTATTATTCTTTATTAATGTTTTGTATAAGTGTAATGGAGCTCCCATAGGGATACCTAAAGATTTCGCTTCATTAGATCTAGCAATAATACACCCATCGTTATTGGATAATACTATAACTGGTTTATTCCTTAATAAGGGATTAAAAACTCTTTCGCAGGAAACATAGAAATTGTTACAGTCAACTAATCCGTACATATCACAAAAAATGAACCGAACTAGTTACCACTCCCCAAATCTCCATATTCATATGGTCTTTAATTTCAATTGGCTTATATAAATTATTTTCTGGCATCAATATTATTTTTCCAGACCGCTTGTACAATCTTTTAACAGTCATTTGTCCATCTAAAACAGCTATAACTACTTTTCCATGTACAGGCTTAATACTCCTATCGACAACCAAAATATCGTTGTCATTTATACCAGCATTAATCATTGAGTCACCGTTAACACGAACAAAAAATGTTGCAGAGGGACGTTTAATTAAATAACTATTTAAATCTAAACTCTTCTCTAGATTATCATCTGCAGGAGAAGGAAAGCCAGCTGAAACTTTAGAACTATAAAGAGGAAAAGTTTGAGGACGATTTAAAAATGGTCTAAATACTTCTAATTTATCTAACATCTTATAGTGTCCGTTTTGGGCCAGGATTCTTTTGGTTACTTCTAAATTTAAATTAATCATTATTTCATTCCAAATATTTTGTTCATGTTTTGTTCTTATATAAATTCAACAAAAAGTCAACTATTAAAAATAAAATTAAATAAAAATTATACTAAAAAATAGATTCAAAAATTTAAAATCTGTTGGAGTATTAACGATCTTTTAATTTTTTGAGTAAGCTATCTAAATCATGATCTACTTGGTCATCAAAGCCATTTTTAGATGAAAAATAAGCTAAGGACATTAACCCAGAACCTAATAAAATAGTAAAAAAGGCACCAACAAAAATTGCGATTTTTCCATTATAACTAATTGTAACATCTGACATTTGCAACCATAAATTAATTGCAAATATAGTTATTAATATTACAGTAGATATAGATAGGATAATTATAAATAAAGTATTTTTCATATCGATATATATATATTAGTAAATTCAAGACAAGTCTATCAATATTATCTAAGAGGCATTTCTGATTTAACTAATTGTTCCCAGTATGCAATACCTAAAGGTAAAATATCATCATTAAAATCATACTTACTATTATGTAGCATACAACCTGACTTCCCTTCACCTGCTCCCAACCATATATATGATCCAGGTATTTTTTCTAACATATAAGCGAAGTCTTCAGCGCCCATAGAAGGTGCCATATTAGTTTTAACTGATTTTTTACCAAATAAATTTGATGAAACTTTAACTGCTTTTTCACTAGATTCAATGTCATTTATTGTTACAGGATAACCTTTAATGACAGATACATTGGCTGAACAACCATAAGCTATTGCTGTAGCCTCACAAATTTCTGTAAATTGTTTATGAACATTTATTCTAGTATCTGGGTTAATAGTTCTAATAGTACCAATAAAATTTGCTGTTTGGGGTATAATGTTAAATCCAGAACCTGCATTAATTTGAGTTACAGAAATCACAACCGAATCAAGAGGATTCTGCTTTCGAGAAACTATTTGTTGCACAGCCTGAACAATAGCAGTAACAGCTAAAACAGGATCATTTGTTGCTTGAGGCATTGCGGCATGACCGCCGTTTCCATTTATAGTAACTTCAAATTTGTCTGCTGCTGCCATAACAGATCCTTTATGAACAGCAACACTTCCTTCACTCATACCTGGCCAATTGTGCATGCCCCAAACACTATCCATAGGAAATTGTTGAAACAAGCCATCTTCTATCATGGCAAGTCCCCCTCCACCCCCTTCTTCTGCAGGTTGGAATATAAAATACACAGTTCCATCAAAATCCTTTTTCGAAGACAATAATTTCGCTGCCCCAAGTAGCATGGCTGTATGACCGTCGTGACCACATGCATGCATACGACCATCAAATTGTGATTTATAAGAAAAATTATTTTCTTCAGTCATTGGTAAGGCGTCCATATCAGCTCTTAATCCAATAGCTTTATTTCCCCCACCACCAAGACTGGCATTAGCTCCCTTCAAAACTCCAACAACACCCGTTTTAGCCATCCCTCTATGAATTTCTAAACCAAAAGATTCGAGTTTCTCTGCAACAAAATTAGATGTCCACTCCTCTTCATAGCCAAGCTCTGGGTGAGCATGTAACTCACGCCTCCACTTTTTTATTTCAGGACAAATGTTAATAATTTCATTTGATACTTTCATGTGACTCTCCTTGAGATTATTATAGATACTCTTAAAACAAAAGGTCAACTTTGTAATCATTAAGCTATCGTATAGATAGTAAATGTGTTAATTTCTCAAAACTTAATCTTGAAATTCACAAATTAGTTTTTTTAGTAATAATTTCTTGGAATTTAATGAATATGAAACGAATGAATATTCTTCCTGAAAACAACTTACAAAAATTTATGTTTATTTTTTTACCTTTCGCTTGTGGGTATTTTTTATCTTATCTTTATCGGTCAACCAATGCCGTTCTTGCCCCATATCTAAGTAATGAGCTAAACCTAAATGCGGAGCAACTAGGTTTAATTACATCTGCATATTTTTTAACATTTGGTTTGTTTCAGTTACCCTTGGGTGTTTTACTTGATAAGTTTGGCGCTAGGAAAGTTCAAAGTATTTTATTTTTAGTTGCGGCAATAGGGGCTATACTATTTAGTTTTGGAAACAATGTTTGGTCACTAGTTATAGCCCGTGGATTAATTGGACTAGGCGTTTCTGGAGCTCTAATGGGAGCATTTAAAGCTTTTGCGGTTTGGTTTCCTAAAGAAAGACTTCCACTTTTAATAGGTCTGTTTATGTCAGCAGGCGGAATGGGTGCAATTGTAGCATCAACACCTTTGGAAATGGCTATGCAAGTAACTGATTGGAGAGGAGTTTATTTATTTCTTGGAATAATTACAGTTTTTGTAGGGATTCTAATATTTTTTGTAGTTCCAGAAAAAAAAGAAATTGCCAAAAATGAAGAAACATTACCGATTTTAAGAGAATTAAAGAAAATTTATACAAGCTATGCTTTTTGGAGAATTGGTCCGTTATCTGGAATTGCAGGAGGTACTGGTCTAGCTATATTAGGACTATGGGCAGGTCCTTGGCTAGCTGATATCGGTAACTTTAATAAAAGTGAAATTGCTAATATTCTCTTTATTTCAACAATAATGATGACTATTGGAACAACATCTTTAGGAATAATCACAGACTACTTAAGAAAATTCAACATATCTCCTATTGGCGTTATGGGAGGTGCTATAATATTTTTTATAATTCCATTTACAATAATTACGTTTGGATTAATGCCAAAAGCAATATGGCCATGGGTTATCTTAAGCATAACATCATTAGCCGCTACATTAGCTTATGCTGGACTTAGTCAATATTTTCCTAATAGCTATGCGGCTCGTGCGTCGACTGCTATAAATTTAATATGTTTTTTAATGGCTTTTATAATTCAATATGCAATTGGTTTTATAATGCAAATAGTTGAGCCAGGAAAGCAAAGTGGATATTCAATAAAAGCTTATCAAGCAGGTTTTGGTTTATTTTTAGTATTGCTTATTATTTGTTATGTTATTTTTTTAGTAATGAGTCTAATAGAAATAAAAAATAAGAAAAGAATTACGGATAATGACGTTTAGCAATCCATTCATTTTTTACATTAGTAGGTTTTAAAATAAATCTATCATGCAATCTAAAATCTCCATCTTCCCAAAATTCAAACTCTTCTGGTTTTAATGCAAAGCCACCCCAAAAACTTGGACGAGGAATATCATTGTCATTATATTTTTCTTCGAATACTTTTACCTGTTGCATTAAGACCTCTCTAGATTCTAATTCTCTTGATTGTTTTGAGGCCCAAGCACCGATTCGACTACCTTTCGAACGTGATTGATAGTATTTGTCAGAAATTTCATTAGAAACTTTGTCAAGATTACCAACTAACCTTACTTGACGATTTAAACTTTTCCAATAAAAGCATAAAGCACCTTTACCCGTTTCAATGATTTCTTTAGATTTACGGCTTTCATAGTTTGTGTAAAAAACAAAATCTTCATTAATAATATCTTTTAACAAAACTGTTCTAACTGAAGGCATTCCATCTTTAGATACTGTAGCTAATTGCATCGCGTTGGGATCTCTAATTTCTTTTTCTTCAGCTTCAGATAACCATTTTTTGAATAATTGTATTGGATCAATAATTTTTTCTAATTCCAATAAAATCTCCATACTTTAAAATTTATATTTTTGGCAATAATTTTGCCATATTTAACATATATATATTAATTAAATTTTATTTAAAGGTGTTATAAGAGGTTTAAATGTTAAATAAATTTTTTTTATTATTTGGTTTTGTGATTTTATTTTCTGGAAAAGTTTACTCTAAAACAAACTTTTATCAGGTAACTGGTGCTGTAGCATCAGTTGAAGTTCTTAAGACTTATACAAAACAAAGAGTTCCGAAAGATGAGAAAAGATGTTCTATTCAAAGAGTGCCAGTTAATCAAAATGCTCAAAAATTTGGTGCAGATAATTTTATTGGCGCCTTAATCGGAGGTGCTATTGGAAACCAAATAGGTTCTGGAGGAGGAAAATCTGGATCTACTGCAATTGGTGCTCTTATTGGTTCTGAAATTGTAAGAAGTGAAAAAGCTAACTCAAATGAAAATTATGTAGAAAAAGAAGTTTGCCGGATTCAAAAGATAATTCATACTGAAACTATTGAACAAATAAGCGGATATAGACTTAATATAGAAATTGATGGCGAAATAATTTCTCTTAATAGTAACCGGTCCTATAATCCAGGTGATTTGATTACATTAACGAAGAAAATCACTTATACTCTAAACTAATAGGTAAATTATTTATATAAAAATGCTTAAATATATATTAAAAGAGTAATTAATCATTTATTATAAATGTTTAGTTAATTTTAAATAACTGTTGAGTCAGGTGATTATTATGTTTGAAAATGATCTTAGTGACAACATCATGAAAGGGAAACGTGGCATTGTCATGGGAGTAGCTAACGAGAGATCCATTGCATGGGGTATTGCAGAAGCAGCAGCTAAACACGGTGCTGAAATAGCCTTTACCTACCAAGGAGATGCTCTGAAAAAAAGGGTTAAGCCACTTGCAGAGTCAATCGGATCTAAAATTGTGATACCATGTGATGTTTCTAGCGACGAATCTATTAATCAAACTTTTACTTCATTAAAAAATAGTTGGGATACGATTGACTTCTTAGTTCATGCTATAGCATATTCTGACAAGGAAGAATTAAAAGGGGATTATATTGATACTTCAAGAGAGAATTTTTTTAAAACAATGGATATATCTGTTTACTCTTTTACTTCAGTAGTACGAGAGGCTGCCACGATGATGCCTAACGGAGGTTCAATAATTACCTTGACTTACTATGGAGCAGAAAAAGTCATGCCTCATTATAATGTTATGGGTATCGCAAAAGCCGCTCTTGAATCCTCAGTAAGATATTTAGCAACAGATTTAGGTGGTGACAAAATTAGAGTCAATAGTTTATCAGCTGGACCAATAAAAACGCTAGCAGCTAGTGGTATAGGTGACTTTAGATATATACTTAAATGGAATCAATACAATTCTCCACTGAGAAGAAATGTAACTTTGGATGATGTAGGTGGTTGTGGAGTTTATCTTTTATCAGACTTGTCAGCTGGAGTAACTGGAGAAACGCATCATGTTGATTGTGGATATCATGTAGTTGGTATGAAAGCAATAGACGCTCCGGACATGTCTCCTGAAAAAAATAACTAAATTATAAAAGAATAATTTAATTGAAAGAATTAAGATGGCTAGTAACTCCTTTGGACATATATTCAAATTTACAAGCTTTGGTGAAAGTCATGGTAAGGCTATTGGTTGTATAGTTGACGGCGTCCCTCCAATGGTATCAATAAGCGAAAAAGATATTCAAATACTTTTGGATAGGAGAAAACCAGGTCAGTCAAAATTCGTTACTCAACGAAAAGAAAATGATAAAGTTGAAATTTTATCTGGAGTATTTGAAGGAAAAACAACAGGGCATCCTATTGCTCTTAACATTAAAAATGAAGACCAAAGAACTAAAGATTATTCAGATATATCTGATAAGTTTAGACCAGGTCACGCTGATATTACTTATCAAGAAAAATATGGTATAAGAGATTATAGAGGAGGTGGACGTTCAAGTGCTCGTGAAACAGCGGTGAGAGTAGCAGCTGGGGCTATTGCTTTGAAAGTCTTAAATCATAAGTTAAAAAAACCTATTGTAGTTCGTGCCAGTGTTATTCAAATGGGACCAAATAAAATTAACAGAGAAAATTTTAGTTGGAACGAAGTGAACAAAAATCCTTTTTTTTGTGGTGATCATACAGCAGCAAAAGAATGGGAAATATGGCTTGATAAGCTAAGAAAAGAGGGTAACAGCACAGGTGCAATAATCGAAATCGTTGCAAAAAATGTACCTAAAGGACTTGGTAGTCCAATTTATAAAAAATTAGATAGCCAAATAGCAGAAGCACTTATGAGCATAAATGCTGTAAAGGGTGTAGAAATAGGTTCTGGATTTGACCTGGCCTCATTAACTGGATTTGACGCAAATGACGAAATCTTTCCTGATAATAATGGTGGTTACTATTTTGGCACAAATCATTCTGGAGGAATTTTAGGTGGTATATCGACCGGCCAACCAATTGTCGCTAGATTTATTGTTAAACCCACAAGTTCTATATTATCAGAAAAAAACTCTATTAATTCTAAAATTGAATCAGTTAAAATTAGAACAAAAGGACGACATGATCCCTGCGTAGGGATAAGAGCAGTGCCAGTTGCTGAGTCTATGATAGCCATTACTATACTAGATCAATTATTACAACATGAAGGTCAAATAGGTAAATTGAGCAATTAAAATTATTTTGACGCTACAATTATAAATTCTTTATTGCCTTTAGTTCCCAAGATAGGGCTATCTACAACACCAATTAAATTCATTTTCATGTCATTTGTAACCCAGCTTTTTATGTCGTTGATAACTATTTCATGTAATTTTGAATTTTTTATAATGCCTCCTTTCCCAACCAACTCCTTACCCACCTCAAATTGTGGTTTAATAAGAGCAGCTAACCAACCATTAGTTTTTAGATATTTTAATGCGGAAGGTAAGATTTTTTTTAATGAAATGAATGATGCATCACAAACTATGACATCTAACTCATGTTTTATAATTTTGTCTGATAAAAATCTTGCATTTGTTTTTTCATAAACAATTACCCTTTTGTCATTTCTTAGTTTCCAATCTAACTGACCATAACCAACATCAATAGCATAAACATTTTTAGCCCCATAAGTTAATAAGACATCTGTGAAACCGCCAGTGCTTGCACCTACATCAAGAGCTACAACTGATTTACAATTAAGTTTGAATTCTATAATTGCTTTTTCTAATTTCATACCTCCTCTTGAAACCCAAGGGTGAATTTTATCTTTAATATGAATTATTGAGTTAATTGAAATTTGTTGGCCTGATTTATCAATACACTTTTGATCTACAAATACTTTCCCAGCCATTAGCAAAGCTGCAGCTTGCTTTCTACTAACTGCAAATCCTTTTGTAATTAAAAGTTTATCTATACGTTCTTTTTTAATCTTTTATTAACCTTGTCAAATAATTATTTAGATTATTTTAAGACTGCATTTTTGACTTTGAGACAGGAAACATCTTAAGTATTGTATTTTTTAATCCTTCAACATCTAAGCCTGCATTGGATAATTGTTCTTTTTGTGATGCTTGATCTTCAAAAGTATCTGGCATTGCTAAGCATCTTATTTCTTTATTATGTTGATTAAGCATTCCATTAGAAGATAAGAAATGTAAACAATGAGAACCAAAACCACCAACAGATCCTTCTTCTATTATTATAAGTTTTGGGTGCTCATTCCATAATTTTTTTAAAAGATCTGTATCAATTGGCTTTGCAAATCGGGCATCTGCTACTGTAATTGAGTATTGATTTTCAGTCAAAATATCAGCAACTTTAAGTGCCACACCTACTCTAGTACCTAAAGCAAAAATTGCTAAATCCTTTCCTTTCTTTATAATTCGCCCCTTGCCAATTTGAATAACTTCTGGAGATTTAGAAATATTAACTCCTTCGCCCTCACCTCTTGGATATCTACAAAAAATAGGTCCATCACTATACAATGAAGAAGTTAAAACCATATTAGCTAACTCAGACTCGTCGCTTGGAGCCATTACAACAACACCAGGCAAGCAACATAAATAAGATAAATCAAAAGATCCTGCATGTGTAGCCCCGTCAGCACCCACAAACCCAGCTCTATCTAGCATAAAACGCACTGGTAATCTTTGAATAACAACGTCATGAATAACTTGATCATAGGCTCTTTGCAAAAAAGTAGAATAAATTGCTACAAAAGGTTTTAAGCCTTCAACTGCCAAGCCAGCAGCAAATGTAACAGCATGTTGTTCGGCTATACCTACGTCAAAAAACCTATCTTTAAATTTCTCTGCAAACTTATTTAATCCTGTACCTGAAGGCATAGCCGCTGTAATTGCCACTATTTGTCTATCATTTTCTGCTAATTGACATAAAGTATCAGAGAAAATATTTGTATAAGTAGGTATATTTGAAATTGATTTAGTTACATCCCCAGTAACGAGGTTAAATTCTGAAACAGCGTGATATTTTTCATGAGATACTTTTGAGAAAGGATGGCCGCGGCCCTTCTCAGTTACAACATGCAGCAAGATTGGTTTGTCATGAGACCCACCTTTTAAATTTTTTAATATTTTAACCATTGACTTAACGTCATGACCATCAATTGGTCCTAGATAGTTCATACCCATTTGACTAAAAATTGTTCCTTCAGAATATCCAAAAATATTGCGAGCAAGATTTTCTGCTCTCTTCGCAGTCTCGCTAATTTCTTTTGGGAAGAGATTGACCATTTGTTTAGCAATCTCTCTTACATTATTGAAAGGTCTACTTGATACAACATTTGATAAATAGTTACTCAAACCTCCAACAGCTGGTGCTATAGACATATCATTATCGTTTAAAATAACCAACAACTTAGTTTTCAAAGATCCGGCATTATTAATTGCTTCGTATGCCATTCCTGCACTCATAGCACCATCACCAATTACTGCAATTACATTATTAGCTTTGCCCAATTTATCTCTTGCAACAGCCATTCCTAATGCAGCTGAAATAGAAGTTGACGAGTGTCCAGCACCAAAGGGATCATAAATAGACTCAGATCTTTTTGTAAATCCTGAAATACCTTTTGCTTTTCTCAGAGTGCTCATCTTATTTCTTCTTGTGGTTAGAATTTTATGAGGATAGGCTTGGTGCCCTACATCCCATATTAATTTATCTTCAGGTGTGTCAAAAACATAATGAATAGCAATAGCCAATTCAACAACCCCAAGACCCGCACCTAAATGTCCTCCTGTTTTCGAAACTATATCAATCATATCAGAACGTAACTCATGAGATAGTTTTTCAAGATCATTGATTTCAAAAAACTTGAGATCATTTGGATTATTAACTTGGTCAAGTAATGGAGTTTTTGTTAATCTTTTTTTCGTATTTTTATTCATAATTAATCAATTTCAACCTTGACGAAAATTACAAAAATTAATTATTTCTATTTACAGTATATTTTGCTAAAGATACAAGGTTTTCTGTACCGCGGTTAAATTTAAGGATTAAACTTATTGCTTCTTCAGATACCTCTAAAGCTTTTTTAATAGCTTTTTTCTTACCCAAAACCGAAACAAAATTAGGAGTTTCATTTTTAAAGTCTTGATTAATTGGTTTACCTATCATTATTTCATCGCCATATACATCTAGCAAATCGTCAGAAATTTGAAAAGCTAAACCAAGTTTTCTCGCATAATTTGTAATTATTTCTGTTTGTATATTATTAACATCTAACAAAATTGCAGCTAATTGAGAACAACACGATATTAATGAACCAGTTTTGTGGTTTTGGATCCATTCTATTTGTTTAAGACTTAAATTTGATTTATTATTTAAATCCATATCAGCTTGTTGTCCGCCAACCATTCCATATGGACCTATTGCTTTAGATAAAATATAACAAATTTCGGATCTAACTTTAGGATCCTTTATTAAATTCTTATCTCCAATAATTTGAAATGCCCAACTTAACAAGGCATCTCCAGTAAGAATTGCAGTATATGGATTAAATTTAATATGAGTCGTAGGCTTGCCCCTTCGGATTAACGCATTGTCCATATCAGGCAAATCGTCATGTATCAACGAATAAGTATGAATAGCTTCTACAGCAGATGCTACTGCGATTAGCTCTTGAAGTTTTGTCTTTGTTAATTTTTTATTACCATTATTAATATTTAATAGTTTGGCTGTTTCTACTAGTAAAAACGCTCTAATTTTCTTTCCACCACTAATGGTAGAATATCGCATTGCTCTAAAAAGTTTCTTATTCAAACCATTACCAGATGGAAGATTTAAATCTAAAAATTCGTCAATAATAAGTGAATTTTTTTTAAGTTTTGCTTCAATATGCGTCACTAAAACAACCCCTTATTTACAAAAAAACTAATCAGGGTCAGTAACAGTTAAGTTCTGTGAGAGAAGATCTGAATTTTCTGAAACATTTATTGTTTCCACTTTCATTTTGGCTGCATCTAGTTTTTTTTGACAATGATGTTTTAGCAACGAACCTCTATCATATGCAGCAATTGCTTCATCAAGAGATATTTCGCCCTTATCAAGAGAATCAACTAACTCTTCTAGTTCATTCATAGCTTCTTCAAAAGTCATTTTTTCAATTGTATTATCACTATTC
This sequence comes from alpha proteobacterium SCGC AAA015-N04, assembly GCA_000383115.1. Classification (GTDB taxonomy): domain Bacteria; phylum Pseudomonadota; class Alphaproteobacteria; order Puniceispirillales; family Marisalimonadaceae; genus Marisalimonas. The sequence continues at coordinate 195,189 of KB910522.1, read as the reverse complement.
ATTGATTTAATACCTCTAGTATCAATATTAATAATAATTTAACATAATTTAAAATGTGGTGACACAAATTAATTAGAATTATAATTTATAATATCTTTTTTAAAGCATCAATTAATTTAATCCTCATACTTTGTTCAAATGCAGAGTGTCCAGCATCTTCTACAATTTCCAATTTTGAGGCCTTCCAACTCTTTGAAAGTATAAACGCATTATTCGGAGGACAAATTACATCATGTCTGCCTTGAATAATTAGGCTCGGGATGTTGCAAATTTTATAAATATTTTTATAAATAAAATTTTCACTTAAAAAACAATTATTTATGAAATAATGTGTTTCTATTCTTGAAATAGCTAGAGCACTCTCTCCTGAAACTGGCCGCTCAACGTATCTAAGAGTTGAACAAGAATTTTCATACTCTGCCCAAACAGAAGCTGCTTTTAAATTAATTGACCTGTTATTTATGTGAAGTTGTTCATAAAACCATTTCAAAACATTACTATGATATTTTTTTGGAACGAATGACATAAGTTTATTATGAGCTTCTGGAAAAAATTTTTTAATATCATACAAAAACCAATTTACCTCATTTCTTGTACCTAAAAATATGCCCCTTAATACAAATCCTAAACATCTTTTTGGAAAGCTTATTCCATATAACAAAGCAAGAGTACTTCCCCAAGATCCGCCAAAAAGATACCATTGATCAATATCTAAAAAGACCCTTAGTTTTTCAATATCATTTATAAGATTTTTTGTGTTGTTATTTTTAGTTTCTGCAAAGGGAATGCTTTTGCCAGCACCTCTTTGGTCAAAAAATATAACTCTAAAAATTTTTGGATTAAAAAAACTTTTATGAGAAGCAGAGAAACCAGCACCGGGTCCTCCATGTAAGAATAAGATTGGTTTACCATTTGGGTTTCCATATTGTTCAAAGTATATTTGATGATCATGGTCAACTTTGAAGTAATTCTGTTCATAAGATGGCAAGCATTCAAAAAAATCGGTAGTCTTTTTTTTTATTTTTAACATCAGTTAAATATTTAAAAATTATGCGGCTTCATCTGCATTATCATCTATTATTTTTTCTAACTTAACAATTGCACTGTCCTTATCAATATCATCTACAACTGCAAATTCACTAGCTAAACGTTCCAAAGCAGCTTGGTACATTTGTCTTTCAGAATAAGATTGCTCACCTTGATCTTCTTTTCGGTACAAATCACGAACGACTTCTGCAATAGATACGAGACTTCCAGAATTTATTTTAGTTTCGTATTCTTGAGCTCTTCTAGACCACATTGTTTTTTTTACTTTTGCCTTACCTTTTAAAGTCACTATGGCTTCTTCCATTTGTACTTTACTTGATAATGTTCTTAGGCCTGATTCTTTTGCTTTAGATAAGGGCACCCTCAAAGTCATTCTTTCATGATCAAATCGTACAACTAAAAGTTCAAGATCAATGTTTTCAATTTTACGTTTTTCGGTACCTATGATTTTACCTACACCATGACTTGGATAAACAACGAAATCACCCGCAATAAACGTATTTAATGGTTTTTTTTCTTTAGACACTATAATTTATCCTTAATTTGTTATGTTGTTTGTTAATTATGCCAAAACAATAAAATAAAAAAACGGAACTATATCACGGAAACACATAAAACACCAGCTATAAGATAATTATGTCCAAAGACTATATAGTTCCAGGATTTTTTGAACCATATTTTTCATATTTACCATCTTCATCAGCAAATTTTTGGTGATCCGGCATGGGTTCAATTTTCTGGGTTATATTAGGCCAAATTTCTGACATTTCTCTATTATACTCTAACCAATCTGAAGCGCCTGGATCCGAATCGGCTTGAATAGCATCTACTGGACATTCTGGTTCACAAACACCACAGTCAATGCATTCATCTGGATGAATAACAATAGTATTCTCTCCAATGTAAAAACAGTCTACCGGACAAACTTCTACACAGTCAGTGTGTCTGCAGTTTATACATTTATCATTTACAATATAAGTCATCTTGATTCCGAATTTAACTATTATTTAAGCCACATAATCTGTGATTACAAGTCCGTAAATTATATAAATTTAGTCTCTTCCCATTAGTCTGTTTATTTGACGTCTTTCTCGCTTTGTTGGACGTCCAACTCTTTTTACAAAATTAGTATCAGACTTAAGGTTTTCCTTTTTTGAAGTAAATGAAATTGGAGTAATGTCTGCATAGAAATTTAATGATTCTGAATAAGGACCTCTTCGATTGGGTATATCCAAAACTTTCAATATCTTAATATTATCATTAATTGTCATTGTTAACACGTCACCAATAGAAATCAGTTTATGTGGCTTTTGTGTAACTAGACCTGAAATACGTGGTCTATTAGATGATACAAATTTTGAAGCTAAGCTTCTACTTTTAAATATTCTAATGTAATATAAGTAAATATCTAACCTAAGGGTCTTTTTTTCTAGAATATTATATGTCATTTTACTTTTTAATCTTTATGGATTTTAAAATCGCAAATGGTGATAAGGGATCTGGTAGTTTTTCTTTATTTTGTGTTTTTGAAGGTCTTTTATCTTTATAATTTTTATTTTTATGTGTTTTTTTATTGAAATTTTTGACTTTAGCTCTATTGACCTTCTTACTTTTCTCGAAAATTATAATTGGCACCTGGTCAACTAAAGTTGATGGTTCCTCACCACACTTTGAATAACCTAAATCGTAAAGTATTTCTTCCATTTGAATTTTTGTTGCGCCTGCTATGGATAACATCATGTCATTGATTCTAAATTGACCAGATCTGGCCTCTGTTCTTATTAACGCTGACAATCTCTCAGCAATATCAGCTCTAAGAGCCAAATTCCCTAAAGGAACAAAACCTAAAGCTCTGTAAAACTCTCTTTTAACATTTGGTGATGTTTTTATACTTACACGACCATCGGGTGGGGAAGCATCTTTTGGAAAATCTTGATTATAAACGGACCATAATAAAGCTCTTAATTTTATAGCAGCCGGTTTTAAAAGATTAGGTAAATAAATAGTTTCAACACCTAATCTTAGCCGTAATCTTGCTAAATTTCTTTTATCGAATTCTGACAAATTCATTGTGGACATTGATAAATTGTTAGTTTGTGCTGAACCTAAACCTTCATAAACTTGATATGCAATGCCTAGAGCTTTCCCAGATAGACTTTTACCAAGTTCTTTATCGGTATCATTTATAGTAATTGATATATTTTGTTGTTTTTCACTTTCATTTATTGGTTGTTCACTATTTAGAATAGGGTTTTTTAGATTAATAGCTTCAGACAGTATATTTTCAATGTTTTTCTCCACAGCATCATTTACTCTAATTTCTATTTGCTTAATCTGTTCGTCAGACAAAAATTCAGAATTAAGAATGATAATTTTAGGTGAATATAAAATTTCACCTCTTGTTAGTTTTGCAACCTTGTTATTTTGCCATAAAATAGAACCATCAATATTAAACTTAAAAGCTGCGTTGTCAGACATTAAAAGCTCTCTTACACGTCTTTCAATTTCTTTAGGTAAAATTTTTCTTGCTGCTGTTAAAATTGGACCAGCTTTTTCACCTTCAGAGAGAGAAGGAATGAATTCAAAACCTTTTAATAACCCAACTTCTTCTCCTTCAACAATTACCTTGCCATCTAATCTTATTAAAGCTTCCAAATTATTATGCTCTTTTAGAGTTTTATTTAAAATTACAATTCTCTTATCAACAAATCTTTGAGTTAATCTATTATGCAATTCGTCAGATAGTTTATCTTCAATTGTTTTTGCTTCATTTTGCCAATATTCAGATTCATCTATCCATTTTTGTCTGTTTGTAATAAATGTCCAAGTTCTGATATTCGATATTCTATTTAAGAGAGTATCTATTTCTCCATCAAATCTATTAAGCCTGTTTAGCTGAGACTTTATCCAATCATTATCAAGTTTTTCATTTGCTAATAATAATTCAAAAGTTTTTTCTAGCAAGCTAAAATGAACACCTGATAAGGAATTACTAAAATCAGGGATTTGACAGACATCCCACAATAAAATTAGTGCTTCCTTATTATTAATTTTATTTTTAATTGAACTAATCTCAGATAAATGATTGAGGCAAAGTGCATCTAATGCTCCAACTTTTCTCCTCATAAAGTTAAACGGTGGATAGGCCTCTAATGAGCTAACTAATGCTTTCAATGAGTCAAAATTTAATTCTGAATTTCTCCACCAAATATTTTTTAAAGGAAAAAAAGAATGATTTTCAATTTGTTCAATTGTTTCTTCATCAAATTTCAAATGATCTTCTACCACTCCAAATGAACCATTTCGTGAATGTCTTCCAGCTCTACCTGCTATTTGAGCGATTTCTGGCGGATTGAGGTATCGTGGTATTTTCCCATCAAATTTTGTGTCAGATGCAAAAGCAACATGGTCAATATCCATATTTAAACCCATACCAATGGCATCTGTCGCAATTAAATAGTCAACTTGACCATTTTGATAAAGCTCGACCTGAGAATTTCTTGTCCTAGGTGACAAAGCTCCCATCACAATTGCAGCACCACCTTTTTTTGTTCTAATTAATTCAGCAATTTTGTAGACTTCTGGTATGGAAAACGCAACGATGGCGGATCGAGGTTTCAACCTTGTAAACTTTTTTACACCTATATAGCTTAAAATAGAAAGCCGTGGCCTTATTTCTATCGAACAATTTGGTAAAATTTTTTGTAGCAATGGCTTTATAGTTTCAGCCCCAAGAAGAACTGTTTCTTCAGTCCCCCTTGTATTAAGAATTCTATCTGTAAATATATGTCCTCTATCAGGGTCAGCTGCTAACTGTATTTCATCTATTGCGACAAAAGAAAAAGTTCTATCTAGTGGCATTGCCTCTACTGTACAACAAAAATATTTTGAGGTTGGAGGAATTATTTTTTCTTCACCAGTGACCAGAGCAACTTTAGATTTTCCGACCTCTAAAACTGCTTTATCATAATTTTCTCGCGCTAATAATCTAAGAGGAAATCCGATTATCCCAGAACTATGAGAAAGCATTCTCTCCATTGCGTAATAAGTTTTACCTGTATTTGTGGGACCTAAAAGAGCCTTAACTTTAAGAATATGATTTATTGAACCACGCCTAAAATTTGATTGTTTTTTTGAGCTTAAATTCATAATACAGGCTCTATCATATAAATATTTTAATCATTAGATAATAATAAGATTTTATACAAAATCTAAGTGTCTTAATCAAAAAATTAATATACACTTTTTATATAATCTATAAGTTGATAATTTTTTTTTGGGGAAATAACAAAAAAAATGAAACGTAAAGTAATTATTACTGGAGGGAGCAAAGGAATTGGCAAAGCCATAGCCGAACGCTTTGCAAAAGAAGATAGTGATATTTATCTACTTGCCTCTAATATAGAAAATTTAGAAAACACCAAATCTGAATTACAAATCAAATATAATATTAATGTAAGTTATTATGCAGCTAATTTAAAAACAAAAATAGGATGTGAAAATGCTATTAAATCTGTGGAAAAAGATTTTAAAAATTTTGATACATTGATTTTCTCAGCTGGAGCAACAAAAAGTGGAGATTTCCTTAAGCAACCCATACAAGATTTTGAAGATGGATTTGCTCTAAAATTTTATAGTGCTGTTAGATTATCAAAGGCATTTTGGCCAACCTTATCTAAAAACAATGGATGGATTGTTTCAATTAATGGGGCAATGAGTCATTCTCCTGATCCATTTTTTATGGTTGGTGGTGCTGTCAATGCAGCTTTTCTAAACTTTACAAAAGCTTTATCTAAAAGAGGATTAGTTGATGGAGTTAATGTTAACTCTATAAACCCTGGCATGACATCAACTGACCGTTTGATAACTATTATACAAAATAATGCTGAACGAGAAGGTTTAAGTTATGCTGATGCAGAAAAAAATGCTCTAAAAAATATAGGATTAGATAGATTTTCAACTCCAGAAGAAGTTGCTGAACTTACTTATTTTTTGTGTGATCCTAAAGTTAGGCATCTTACAGGTACAGAAATTAATTTAGATGGTGGAAAAAAACCAACGGTATAAATGAGGATAATATAATGTCAAAAAAAGCTGCTTCAGTTTTTGTACAAACTTTAAAAAATCATGGTGTTGATCGTTTCTTTTGTGTGCCTGGTGAGTCATATCTATCCGTAATGGATGAATTATTATATTCACCAGGAATAGCAGTTGTCACTTGCAGGCATGAAGGAGGTGCTGGCTTTATGGCTGTCGCAGATGCAAAATGCACAGGTAAAGCTGGTGTTGCCTTTGTAAGCAGAGGCCCGGGAGCAACAAATGCTTCCATTTCAGTTCACTCAGCGCATCAAGGCGGGGTGCCTATGGTTTTGTTTATTGGTCAAGTTAATCGCATTAGCACTGGTAAAATGCATTTACAAGAAATGGATTTTATCAAAACATTTTCTGATATGGCTAAGCATGTGGAACAGATTAATACACCAAGTGAAATTGCCAATGTTACGGCTAGAGCATTTCACATTGCTGAAAGTGGAATACCAGGTCCTGTAGTTATTGCTATACCTACTGATGTTTTAGAAACTAAAATTGAAACTGAAGATGTAAAGCGTATTAAAATAAATCCACCTCTTGCTTTTCCTGACAAGGTAAAAGAAGTATCTAACTTATTATCAATTGCAAAAAAACCTGTTTTAGTTGTAGGCGGACAAGTTCATATGTCTGCTAAATCAAGAATACTCGTAGAAGAAATTGTAAAAGCCTATAATTTACCAATTTTATGTACTTATGAACATCAAGATATAATATCCAATAATAACTTATACTATGCAGGAGAATTAGGTTTAAGGCCTCCAGAGCCGATAAGAAAAAATGCATTAGAAGCTGACTTAGTTCTAGTTGTTGGTCACAGGTTTAATGGGGTGCCAAATATGGCATATAAATTTCCATCACCAAAACAAACGTTTATACATGTAATACCTGATCCAAATGCAATAGGTAAAATTTTTCGGACTGACATGGGTATAGTTGCAGATAGTGAAAATTTTTTAGAACAACTATCAAATTTTGCTAACAATAATACAAGTAATGAAAGAAATGAATGGGTAAAACTTTGTCATTATCGTTATTTAAATAATGATGCAACTGCAACTCCAAGAGATGCAAATGACGGACTAGATTTTGCTCATTTCATTGATGGTTTAGGTAAAATGGCACCAGAAAACTCGATAATTACAAATGATGCTGGAAATTTTACAAGTTGGATGCACCACAGGTTTCCCTTCAAATCTACTATGAAATTAATAGGCTCAGAAATTGGAGCTATGGGTATGGGAATTCCTGCAGGTATTGCAGCTGCACTTAGGTTTCCAGACAGGCAGGTTTTTTCAATTGTTGGAGATGGTGGGGCTTTGATGACTGGCTCCGAGCTTGCGACAGCAGTTGCTCAAAAGGCTAAAATAAGAGTAATAGTAGCTAACAATAACCATTATGGTACAATACGATATCATCAAGAAGTTCACTTTCCGACTAGAGATCATTATGCAACAAATCTAGTTAATCCAGACTTTACTAAGTATGGAGAAAGCTTTGGTTTAAAATGTTTCACAATACATAATACTGAAGAAATACTACTAACAATAAAAAATGCTATGGAAGTAGATGGACCATCATTAATTGAATTTAAAATGAGCCTTGAATTGAACACTAGCACAACAACAATTTCTCGACTGCAAACAAACTAAAAACTTAAGTTTTGTTATTTGTTCAAAACCATAACTACAAGAAAATTGTTTTCAGATAAATTTTGTGCTTTAAATATTATTTCTTAATTGTTTTATAAACTTCTGTGTGATCTGGATTACCACCTAAAACTTTAAGTGACTCTGAAAGATGAGATAAAACATCATTTGAAAGTGGTTTGTTAGAAGATAAGTCTTTAATTAAACTATTCGCAATCGTGACATCTTTAACCATTAAATCTAGTGCAAATCCTGAGTTAAATTTTTCGGTAATTACAAATTTATCCAGTTTGACTTCAGTAGTATTATTTTTACCCGTAGCTCCATTTATAATTTTTAAAAAGTTTTCTGGTTCAATTCCAAAAGAACGAGCCGTTGCTAATGCTTCAAAACTTGATATTAAACCAGCTGCAGACACATAATTATTTAGAGCTTTTATGGCATGACCAGAACCTAATGGACCAGCAAATTGAACTTTTCCCAATATAGATAATAGATCACTTACTTCTTCTAAAATCTTCTCGTCTCCCCCTGCCATAATCATTAAATCACCAGTTATTGCTCTTGCAACACCTCCAGAAACAGGTGCGTCTAAAAATTTTAAATCTTTATTTTTTAATTTCTTACCTAACTCTTGGGTTTCTCTAGGATCACTTGAAGACATATCTATAAACACTGACTTAAGATTCTTTTCTAATAATTTAATGGCCATTTCAGAAACAACTCTTCCATTGGGTAACATGAAAATTATTACATCAAGACCACTAAATTCATTTATATCTTCAACTTGCTTCACACCAGATGATTTATCTATTTTAGTTTTTATGTCATATCCAAGAACATTAAATCCTGATTTTACAATAAGTGGCGCCATTACAGAACCCATTGCACCGAGGCCAATAAATCCAATATTTTTAATTGTCATAAGTTCACCCATTTTGAATTATATCTTTATAGTACCTTTAGAAACAAAGCTTTCAATCTCAAATTCTGAATAACCCAAATCAGTTAAAATTTCTTTAGTGTTTTCTCCAAGAGATGGAGCATGCAAGCTCTCAGAAGTTTCATCTTCATTAAATTCTACTGGAAAGCTTGGATACAATAACTTTCCTTCTGTTGGATGATCTTGTAATTTGAAAAAATTTGTTCTTTCGAGATGTTCATCTTCAAAAAGGTCCTTTGGAAAATTTACTTTAGTTGCTGGGATATCTTGTTCTCTTAGATTTTTGATCCAAAAGCTAGTATTTCTTTTTTTTAATTCTTCAGACAAAATCTTATATAATTCATCAATATTTTGGTTTCTTGATTCTAACGAACAAAATTTAGGATCTTTCAAAATTTTTTCTTTTTTTATGATACTAAAAAACCTCAACCATTGATCATCACTATATGGAAGTACAGCTATATATCCATCTAATGTCTTGTAAGGTTTTCTGTTCGGAGAAGACTGTCTAGGATAAACAGGTGGAGCTTTTGGTGGTAAAAAATTATAACCATATAAATGTTCGACTAAAGTAAAATCAACCATAGTTTCCATCATTGGAACTTCTAATTCTGTACCCTCTCCATTTTTTTCTCGATTAAATAATGCACTTAAAATTGACATTCCAAGCATCAAACCAGTAACTTTATCAGCAGTTGCTCCAGATGTGTAGCTTGGTTGATCTGAGTAGATTTCTTGATACGCAGCCATTCCACTTATTGCTTGAATTGTATCATCAAATGCTGGAAGTCCTGCATAAGGTCCTCTAGAAGAAAAACCAACTGCATTAGCTGTAATAATCTTAGGGTTAATCTTAATAAAATCAGAATGTGTTAATTTTAATTTCTCTAAAGATGCCTTTCTGATATTTGATACAAAAACATCTGATTTCTTGATTAATTTATAAATTATCAATCGACCATCTGCTGATTTAAGGTCAACGCTAATACTTTTTTTATTCCTATTAATGTTTAAAAAAACTGCTGCCATTCCTTTGTTGATACTAGGACCAATATATCTGGTATTATCACCAGAAAGTGTTTCAACTTTTATAATTTCGGCTCCCATATCAGCTAATAACCTTGTACAATAAGGGACCATCAATATCGAAGACGCATCAATTATCTTAATACCCTTTAAAGGTGCTTCTTTCATGCTTTACTCATCCATTTGATTAAGTTTAAGAATTTATAGCAAAAAATAATTGAGTATTATTATTTATATAAAACAGTTTAAAAAAACTCATTTATGTTACAAGACTTTTTATAAATATTGTATAAAATTAATTAATAATCAAATAAACAGGTACTTGATGCTTTATCTGAAAGATGTGACAATTAAAAGAGGTTTGAAAACTGTTTTTTATAATTGGAGTGCTACAATTGAGAACTCTAAAGTCACAATTATAAGTGGTAAAAATGGTGTTGGAAAATCCACCCTGTTAAGAGCAATTGCTGGCATGATACCTATAGAAAAAGGCATTGTGAAAAACCATGACAATGAAATTTTTAAAGATAAAATTAAATGGGGACAAAATTTAATCTACATTGATTCAAAAAATGGTTTATCCAAAGATTTAACAGTTTTTGAAAATTTAAAAACCTGGTCAGAAATGAGGGGTTGGAAAACAAGTGATAATGATCTTCAAAAAGCCCTGGACAGTGTAGACATGCTAAATCATAAAAACTTATATGTTTCACAATGCTCAGAAGGTTTGAAGAAAAGAGCAGCATTATCCAGGTTATATTTATCTCTTTTATTTGATGTAGGATTTTGGTTATTAGATGAACCTACTAATGAATTGGATCAGAAAAGTATCATTTTATTTAACAAATTAATCCAAAGATTTTTAGAAAATAAAGGTACTATTTTGTTAGCTTGTCATGAATTAAAATTATTTAACTTTAATTACGAATTACTAAATTTAGATTTATTGAAGAAGAAGAATTAAATAATGTCTTTACAATCAAGTTTTATTCAAATTTTTATTTCACACATAAAAAGGGAATTTTTGATAAATTTCCGATCATTAGTTGATGTTATAGCAATTATTAGTTTTATGATTTTGATAGTAACATTATTTGTTCTTGGTATTGGTCCATTTGAAGAAAAATTGAAATTAATTTCTAACGCTATTTTTTGGATAGGGCTAATTTTAGCAATAATTCCTTCTTTAGAAAAAACTTTACAAAAAGATTATGATAATGGTTGGCTTGATCAAGCTACAACAAGTCCAACACCGATGGAACTTATTTTATTATCAAAAAGTCTGGCTTATTGGTTGATAGTAATAATCCCATTATTAATTTCTTTACCATTATTCATAGTTCTATTAAACATTAAATTAAAATTGATACCATGGCTCCTTATAAGTTTACTGATTGGTGGCCTTTCAATTTCACTTATTGGAATTATTGGCTCTGCTCTAACTTTAGGTGCAAAAAGAGGAAATATTTTATTACCAATATTGATCATACCTCTAATAATTCCTATCTTAATATTTGGAGTTGGCATCAGTGAAGCAGTTAGAATAAATGAGTCACCTTTAGGTAATTTATTTTTATTAATTGGATTTACATTAATATATCTCGTGATATCGCCTTTTATTTCAGCTTTTCTTATTAGGATAGCAATAAGTCGTTAAATGATTTTGGTAAAAAGTATAGATGTTGGAATTTTATTACTTAAAAAATGTTGAAAAAAGGAATTTTGTTAATGTTTGATTGGCTAGCTAATCCAAATAGGTTCAATAGAATAACTGAAAAAATTCAGCCATGTATTTTTTTAATAGCCATAATTACACTTGTCTCAGGACTGTATTTTAGTCTTTTTGATAGCCCAAAAGATTATCAGCAAGGGGATGCTGTTAGAATAATGTATGTTCATGTTCCTTCCGCATGGCTAGCATCAATTTTATATTTTAGCCTCGCTATTTCATGTGTTTTTTATTTAGTATGGAAACATCCTTTAGCCGATTTAGTTTCAAGTTCAATAGCACCAATTGGTGCCCTATTTTCAGCTTTAACATTAGTCACTGGTTCACTTTGGGGAAAACCAATGTGGGGGACATGGTGGGTATGGGATGCAAGATTAACATCAATGTTAGTATTATTCTTTTTTTATCTGGGCTACATATTACTAAGTAATGCTTTTGAAAGAAAAATTGATGGTTCTAAAACAGCGTCTGTTCTAGCCATAGTTGGGCTGATCAATCTGCCTATTGTTAAATTTTCTGTTGATTGGTGGCATACTCTTCATCAACCAGCGAGTATTATTAAAATTGGAGGTCCGTCAATCGATGATAAAATGTTGTTACCACTTATCCTTATGATTTTTGCTTTAAGTTTTTTCTCTTTATATATGATAATTTTGAACGTAAAAACTAAATTGATTGAAAAAAAATGTGAAGCATTATTATTAAAATCAAATTTAGAAGAAATATCAAAAGCAGGTTAAAATATGAATGAATTATTTTGGGTAATGCAAGGTTATGAAATTTATATATGGCCAAGCTACGTATTAACTTTATTGAGCTTAGGTCTCCTTTTCGTTCATTCAACCAAACAATTGCAAAAAGCTAAAAAGTTACTCAAACAATTATCAAAAACAAAAAATTAAATATTAAAATATAGATAGATGTAAAATAGATGAATCCTAAATATAGACGCCTATTTATTACAATTATTATTGTATTAACACTTGGGCTGGCAACTAAATTAATATTAATGGCCCTAGAAGAAAATATTGTATATTTTTATACGCCAAATGATTTAATTGAAAAATTTGGAAATGCTCAAAACATTCAAAATAAAATGAGAATTGGCGGTTTGGTTCTTGAAAGCTCAATAAAAAAAGAAGGTAAAAAAACTATATTTATAATTACTGATAGAAAAGAAGAAGTTAAGGTTGTATTTGATGGATCTCTTCCTGATTTGTTCAGAGAGGGTCAAGGTATTGTCGCAGAAGGTATCTTTAAAAATAATAATTTTATTGCTAGTGAGGTACTTGCAAAACACGATGAAAATTATATGCCTCCAGAAGTTGCTGACGCTTTAAAAAAAAATAATGTTTGGAAAGGTGAATCTGATTAAATGATACCTGAATTAGGACATATTCTTGTGATAATTACGTTTGTCATTTCAACAATGCAATGCTGTTACTGGCTTTATAATTTGAAACATACGAACATCGATGTAGTGCGGGTTCTTCAAAAAGGTTCTCTTATAAATTTTTTATTTATTTTTTTATCTTTTTTAATTTTAACTTATAGTTTTATTACTTCTGACTTTTCTCTTTTAATTGTCTCTAACAACTCACATACTTTAAAACCATTGATATATAAAATTAGTGGGGTATGGGGTAATCATGAAGGTTCACTTTTATTGTGGGTGTTAATTTTATCTGCTTTTACTTTTTTTGTCTCTTTTAAAAATTCAATAAATTCAAAACATTTGTCTTCAATTATTGGAGTTCAAACTGTAATTTTATCACTTTTTTTAGCTTTTATATTATTTACATCTAACCCTTTTGAAAGAGTTGATGAATTACCTTTAGATGGAAAAGGTTTAAATCCTTTACTACAAGATCCAGGTTTAGCTCTTCATCCTCCAATGCTTTATATCGGATATGTTGGATTATCAGTTTCATTTTCTTTTGCAGTAGCGGCACTTATTACGGGTGAAATTAATAAAAACTGGGCTCGTCAAATGAGGCCCTGGATTGCAATTGCTTGGTCTGCTCTAACAATTGGTATTGCACTTGGAAGTTGGTGGGCATATTACGAATTAGGTTGGGGTGGTTGGTGGTTTTGGGATCCAGTTGAAAATGCTTCATTTATGCCATGGTTAGTTGCTACAGCTTTACTACACTGTGTAAGAATACTCGAAAAAAAACTGATATTTATAAACTGGACAATCTTATTATCAATTCTGGCTTTTTCGTTTTCTTTATTAGGTACATTTATCGTAAGATCAGGATTATTAACTTCAGTACATGCTTTTGCTTCCGATCCTTCGAGAGGAGTTTTTATTTTAATAATTTTAGGTATATCAATAGGTGTTCCTCTAATTTTATATACAATTAAAAGCTCATCTTTTAATGAAGAAAAGGGTAATTTTGATATAGTCAGTAAAGAAAGTGCAATTTTAGTAAATAATTTATTTCTTACTACAGCAACTTTAACAGTTTTAATAGGCACTCTGTACCCTTTATTTTTAGATGCTATAAATGGAAATAAGGTATCTATTGGCCCAGCATACTATAACGCTACTTTTGCTCCAATTATGGCACCAGTTGTGTTTTTGATGGCTATCGCACCATTCTTAAATTGGAAAAAATACACAGATAAAAATTTTATAAAAAAAATAATATTTCTATCCGCAGTAACTTTCTTAGGAGGAACATTATTATACTTAATTGAAGAAAAATCAATTTTTGCATTAATATCTGGCTCTCTTTCAATTTGGCTTTTCACAGGAGTTATTACCGATTTAATTTCAAAAATTCGAGAGGCTAAGGTTAAATTGCAAAACATAAAACAATTATTTTTCTTTATGTCAAAAATTAATTTAGGAATACATGTAGCACATATTGGAGTCGCAATTTTTCTTGCAGGAGTTACTGGAGAACAATTTTATAAAAGTGAGTATAATGTAATAAAAAAAGTTGGCGATATAATAAATATTGGAACAAAATCACTAAAGTTTGATAAAATTGAAAATATAGATGGACCTAATTACAACTCACTAATGGCAACCTTTACTCTTTACGAAAATAAGAAATTTATTAGTAAACTAAGACCAGAAAAACGTTTCTATACTAATGAAAAAAGCCAGACAACAGAAGCCGCAATCTTATCAGATTTTTGGGGAGATACATATTTAGTTCTAGGTGAAGGAGACAACAAAACAGGTTGGTCTTTAAGAATATATTCAAACCCATTAGTATCTTGGATATGGGCTGGTGCTTTTTTTATGGCAGTCGGAGGCATCTTATCTGTCACACAAAAATCATCAAGATTTAGAAATATTTAATAAAATATTATGAAATATAATTTGAAAATTTTAAACGTTTTACCTCTAACAGTATTTTTTTTTATAATATTGTCTTCGGGTATAGTTTTATATCAATTAAAAGTCGACAAAAGAATTGAAAGATCTTTAGCTTCTCAATTAATTGGGAAAAACATTCCTGAAACATTAATTCCTAAAGAAAACTTCATTGAAAAAATTAATAATTTAGAAAATTTAAATTTTGCAAAATACCATGACCAAATTTTTGCCGTTAATTTTTTTGCATCATGGTGTGCTCCCTGTAGAGTAGAAGCACCAATTATTGATGAATTAAGTAAAATTCTACCAGTTATTGGAATAGCATATAAAGATAAATATCTAGATACAAAAAAATTTTTGGATAATTTTGGTAATCCTTATAAAGAAACAGGAATTGATAAATCTGGTAAAATAGCTATCGAATGGGGAGTTTACGGAGTACCAGAAACTTTTCTAATTAATAAGAAAGGTGAAATAATTTATCGTCATGCTGGCCCACTTCTATACAGCATTTTTAAAAACGAAGTTTTGCCGTTCTTAGAGAGTAGTAAGAATGACTAGAAAATGTAAAATAATTATAATATTTTCTTTTTTATTTTTTTTTAATAATGAACCTCAGGTCTTTGCTAAATCTATAAATGATGAAATAAATATAAACAATAGAACAAGGGAGATTTCTCAAAACATCAGATGCCTTGTTTGTCAAAATCAAAGTATAGACGAGTCTAATTCTGAATTAGCAAAAGATTTAAAGATTTTAATAAGAGAAAAGCTTATAGATGGTGTTAGTAACGAAGAAATTTATGGATATTTGAGAGAAAGATATGGAGATTATATCTTGTTAAAACCACCTTTAAATTTAAATACTATCTTATTGTGGTTTTTACCATTCATTATTTTAATATTTGGCTCAATATTGATTTTTAAAATCATAAAATCTAACCAAAAATAAAAGAGAATAGATAATGTTATTTATTGCTATTTTATTTATAAGTTTATTTTCAATAATTTATATTTTTTACAATTTTTCTAATAAAAATTTTTTAAATATTACAAATTTTAAACCTAAATCCAAAATATTCCTACTGTACCTTAATATTCTATTTTTGTTTTTATTAAGTTCACTAATTTACTATAAAATAGGAAATCCATTTATAAATATGGACCAATTGTACTCTTCGAAAGAAAAACTTGTAAAAAAAAATATTGTACAAAAAGAAATTGTAAAACGTGATTTGGAAAATTTTGACAAACTAGTTTTGTTATCAGATCAAAATCCCAAAAATCTAGAAATTCTTCTTGACTTAGCAAAGACTTCTTCACGACTAAATAAAACCGATGTGGAGATCTCATCTTTAACAAAAATATTATCTATCAAAAATTCTCCCAATCTCAAATCTCTACTAGCTCAAGCACTTATCAAAAAAGCTGACGGACAAGTCACACCGAAGGCAAAAAAACTAATTAAAGAAGCTCTATCTGAGGATCCATTAAATCCTGGAGCCAATTATTTAAACGGATTAGCACAAACACAAATTGGTAATGAAATGTTAGCATTTGAAATTTGGACTAAATTATATAAACGAACTAGTAAAAATGATACTTGGAAAAAAAATCTTGAAAAAAATATAAGAACAGCAGCAAAAAACTTAGGGATTTCTAAAAAAGCTCTAGAAAATAAGTTAAAGAATAATGTTTCAGCAAATAATGATTTAACAAAAGAAATTATAGATTTGAATGAAAAGGAACAAAATATAAGAATTAATCAAATGGTTGAACAACTTGCAGATCGGCTTAAAGATGACAAAAATGATATAGAAGGTTGGATTAAGTTATATCAATCTTATAAAGTTCTAGGAAAAAATGAAAAAGCATTAAAAGCTATAAGATATGCCATAAAACTAAATCCACAAAACATCATTTTAAAACAAACACTTTTAAGAGAATTGCTACCCACGAATAAAAAGCCTGTTTTTTCAAAAGAAACAAACAAACTTATAAATGATATTTTAGTTTTAGAACCAAATAATGTAGATGGTTTGTTTTTTAATGGCTTTGCTGCTTACAATAAAGGAGAAAAGAAAAAAGCTATTACTTATTGGGATTTATTACTAAAACAACTACCCAAGGATTCTTTAATGTCAAAAGAAATAAATAAAAATATTAAATTACTTCAGGATTAATTTAATCTTTTTTGATTTGGTATTTTTGCATTATTGGCAAAGATAGTAATCCAAACCCAAGGGATAAAATTGGAATACCAAAAGCTTTGAAAGATACCCATTGATCAGTAGTTAAATTACGCCAAGCTATTTCATTAGCAATAGCCATTACTATAAACATACCAACCCATAACCATGTTAATTTATCCCAGCCCTCTTCTTTTAACGAAACTGCAGATTTCATGATAGCAGCTAGTGGGTTCTTACCTAGAATTTTACCTGAAGCTAAAACTCCTGCAATTATTATAGAGACTATGGTTGGTTTGATTTTAATAAAAAATTCATCATCAAAAAATATTGTTAATCCACCAAAAAAAACAACAGCAACACATCCTGCAGCAGCCATCATTGGTATGTTTTTAAACCAATACCAAGATAGTATCAGAGATAATAATGTACTTATAACCAAAACTGCTGTACCAGCCATTATGCCGTAAAAATAATTAACACCAAAGAACAATAATAGCGGACCCATCTCTAAAATGGATCTATAACCCTCTTTTTTGTTTACTTCTTGCAATGAACTCTCCTACGCTAAAATTAAACTCTTACTGTGAATAAACTCTTCTATATTGTCTGTTGCAAATCTTAACAAATCACCATTTTTTGAAAATCTTGAATTTTCGCTTAATTCACGTCTCCACTCTTTAGCACCTGGTAAAGAGTTATACAAACCTAAAATATGTCTAATTACAGAGTGAACATTACCTTCATCATTTTTCACAAATTCATCAATATAGTCAGCCATTTTCATGGCTATTTGGTATCTAGTCTTAATTTTTTCATTTTGATTTAGGACTATTTTATCTACAGAGGACAAAATATATGGATTTTTATATGCTTCTCTTCCAATCATAAAACCATCAAGTAAATATTGTTTAACTAATTTTTGGCCCTCTTGTATTGACTTAATTCCACCATTAATAATAATTTTTAAATCTGGCCTTCTTTTTTTTAATGCTCCAACCCTAGAATAATCTAAGGGAGGGATTTCTCTATTTTGCTTTGGACTTAATCCATTCAACAGAGCTTTTCTAGCATGAATAGCGAATAACTTTACTCCTTCAGCGGACACTTGATCAATAAAGTTATCTAAACCTTTTACTTCATCCATATCATCAACACCAATCCTACATTTAATTGTAATAGGTAATTGACTAACATCTTGCATCGCCCTCACACATTCTGAGACAATTTTAGGTGTTTTCATAAGGCATGCTCCAAATGATCCATTCTGGACTCGATTTGAAGGACATCCAATATTTAAATTTATTTTTGAGTATCCATAACTTTGACCAAACTTAGCTGCTAAAGATAATTTCTTAGGATCATTACCACCTAATTGAAGAACACATGGCAATTCTTCATTATTAAATGCTAACAATTTGTGTCGTGGCCCAAAAATTAAGGCATCAGCAGAAATCATTTCAGTATATAAAACTGCTGAACCAGATAAGAGTCTATGAAAATATCGACAATGCCTATCTGTCCATTCCATCATTGGAGCTACAGAAAACTTTTCCTCAAATATCAATTTATTGCTCTACAAATATTTAATAATTCATCATTATTTACAATATTTATAAAATTTAGCCAAGATTATTAAAATAATAATAAATAGAATTTCATCAATTAAAGCGTGTTTTACTTTTCTTGAGATTTTTCTAAGGCCTCAGCTAAGTCGTCTAAAATATCATCTACATGTTCAATACCAACTGATAATCTTACATATGAATCTGATACACCAGATTTTAATTTATCTTCAGATGATAATTGACTATGTGTTGTAGTTGCTGGATGTATGGCAAGGCTTCTTAAGTCACCAATGTTTGCCACGTGGTAAAATAATTTTAAGTTATCTATAAACTTTTTACCTGCTTCTGCACCACCTTTCAATTCAAATCCAACTAGACCTCCAAATCCTTTATTTAAATACTTAACGGCGTTTTCTTTAGAAATTCCTGTTTGTAACTCAGGGTAAATTACATGATCCACTGATTTGTGGTTTGATGAATTGGCACCGCAACTGAACCTGTTGTTTCATCTGCTCTCCATCCGGCATGAAGACTAAGGGTTTCTGGATTTATAGAATTACTCATTTATATATTCCTCATTAAAAAGTTAAGCATTTAGAATGAAATTCTCTAAAAGGAAATAAAAAAGGAAATATTTTTTTTTATTTTTTTATAAGTACTGATAATTAGAAAAATTTTCTTAAAAGTTATTTTAAAAGAAATAAAATTGTGAAATAATAAATGTTAATGATGATGGTGTTTTTTCTTCTCATTTGATTTTTTTCTTTTATCCATAATCGGCATATTAACAACTATTGACCCTGCATTTTTAAAATTAAATTTAACTTTTTGTAATTTTGTTTTTTTTAGAGACTTTGTTAAATCAATAAACATAATATGAAGGCTTCCAGGTTTAAAATCTAATTGTGATTTAGATTTAATTAACACTCCTTGTTCTAAATGTTTCATTATCATTACGTTGTTTTTAATATACATATCATGAATTTCTATCCTTTTTGAAAAATCTGATACCACAGAAATCAAACGTTCATTCTTCTCATTTTTATTTTCAATTTTAATATAACCTACAGTTATATTATTATTAGCAATTACTTTTTTTATCCAAAAATCTGATAAAACTAAACCTTTAAAAGTAATTGTTTCAGAAAAACTTTGTGAAGATAGCAAAATAAAAGTAAATAAATATAAGAACTTTAATACATACTTAGGTGAAACCATAAATTTTTATCCTAATTTATTAAATCATGATGTATAACTTATTACGGTTAGTATCAAATAAATGGAAAGGTAACAATCAAGATTTATGCAATTAGCTGACAACCCAATCACAAAAATTATACTAGAAAAGTTAAAACACAAAGATTTTCGAAACTTAAATCATCTTATTTTTGATGAAAAAAGACCTTCTGAATTTCAATATGAACTTCAAGATTTAAAAATTGATATTACAAGGCAATCCCTTGACAAAGAGATAAAGGAAGATTTGATAAATCTTGCTAAAGAATCTAAAATTAAAACAAAAATAAGTGAACTTATTTCAGGTGTAAAAGTAAACTTATCTGAAAATCGTTCTGTTGATCATTTTAGTCTAAGAAAAGAAGAACGTTTTAAAACACAAGAATGGAAGAAACTTCGAAATTTTGTTCAAAATATTTCAAGCAAAAATAATTTTAAACATATTGTGAACATTGGCATTGGTGGATCTGACTTAGGACCTTTAATGGTTAACAAAGCTTTGAAAAGTTTTTATAAAGTTCCTGATATTTTATATGTATCCAATATTGACCCAACCAAGATCTCTGAAATATTTATAAAATGTAATCCCAAAGAAACTCTATTTATAGTTACATCTAAAAGCTTCAGTACACTTGAAACTCTTGAAAACGCCAAGATTGTGGCAGAATGGTTATCCAAACATAAAGTTTCTTTAAATTATTCTATGGTTGCGGTTACGTCAGTGAGAAAAAAAGCATTAGATTGGGGATTTAAAGATTCAAACATCTTTGAAATATCAGAAAATGTTGGAGGACGTTACTCTCTTTGGTCATCAGTTGGTATGTCAATATTTATTGGTTTGGAGGAAGATAATTATAAAAATTTTCTTCTTGGGGCAAGGACAATGGATGAGCATTTCATAAATGAAGAAGTTGAAAATAATATTCCGATTATCCTTGCTTTACTTAGAATATGGAACCGAAATTTTTTAAATAGAAATAATCATTGCATAGTTCCTTATACTGACAATCTTTCTAAATTCCCTGCATGGACGCAACAATTAGAAATGGAAAGCAATGGGAAAGGTGTTGATATTAACGGCGCTACTCTAAAAATGCCAGCAAGCCCATTAATCTGGGGAGAAGTAGGCACTAATGCACAACATAGTTTCTTTCAATTTTTGCATCAAGGGTTAGAAGTAAGCCCAACAGATATTTTAGTGCCTCGTAAACCTCTTAGTACAATTTGCTTCAAAGGCTCTGAGAAAAATCACGAATATTTATTAATAAATGCAATTGCACAGGCTGAAGCTCTAGCAAGAGGTTCAGTTGATTTAATTAATCAAAATAAAAATTTTTTAGGAGGCAGGCCTTCAACAATAATAAGTTGGGAAGAAAACACACCATTTTCTATTGGGATGTTAATAGCTCTTTATGAAAATATTACAATTGCATCTGGATTCCTTTGGAACATTAATAGCTTTGATCAATGGGGAGTGGAACTTGGAAAAACTATTGCTAACAAAATCTCCAATGATAAAAATGATAAAGATTTGACACCAGCAGCCAAAAAATTTTTAAATCAAAAATAATTATAAATAAGTTTATATTAAGCTCATTTGTCATTTTTGAATTTAGATTGCCTTTGATAATTAAAATTGTAAAAATAAGCTAAAAAATGGTATTGTGCGAATGAATTATACGATAAGAGATTTAATTAATAACAACAAAGATGAAAATATTGCAATCACATCTGAAAATAATAATGTAATTAAATATTCAGATTTAAAAAAACACATCTTTAATATTTCCGGTCAATTAGCTAGCCAAGGAATTACACCGTCCAATAGAGCGGCGATAGTCCTACCAAATGGTCCAGAAATGGCAACTGCCTTTTTGTCAATTTCTAGTTATATGTCAGCTGCTCCTTTAAACCCTTCATATAAATTAAAAGAATATGAATTTTACCTTCAAGATCTTATGCCTAAAATAGTTATTGTAGAAAAGGATAGTCAGAATCCAGCAGTTGAAGCTGCAAAAAATCTGGGTATAGAAATATGTGAAATCAAAAAGATAGATAATGTACCAGCTGGAATATTCAATTTATACGACAAAACTACAAATTTTGAACTTGCTACTGAAAATAATGAAGCCTTGGTTTTACATACATCTGGAACAACCTCAAGACCAAAAGTTGTACCATTAACAAATAAAAATATTGTTTCGTCAGCAACTAATATTGCAAATTCTCTTCAACTATGCTCACAAGATCATTGTTATAACATTATGCCTCTTTTTCATATTCATGGATTAATTGCAGTATTAAGTTCTTCGATTAATGCTGGAGCTTCTGTTTTTGCGAGTGGTGGTTTTAATGCACTTAAATTTTTAGAAACAGCAGATAAAGAATCAATCACATGGTATTCTGGTGTTCCAACAATGCATCAAGCTATTTTAATGCGTGCAAAAAAGAATCCAAAACTTGCCGAAGAACTTTCTCTAAGATTTATCAGATCTTCATCTGCCTCATTACCTCCAGCTGTTTTTGATGAACTAAAAAAGATATTTAAGACAACCGTCATTGAAGCTTACGGAATGACCGAAGCCACTCATCAAATGACATCAAATCCTATGCCTCCAGAAAAACAAAAAGCTGGCTTTGTTGGTAAACCAGCAGGACCTGAAGTTTGTATAATGGACGCACAAGGTAACAAACTTGATAGTGGTGTGGATGGAGAAGTATGTATCCGCGGAGATAACGTGACAAATGGCTATGAAAATAATGAAGAGGCTAATAAAACTGCTTTTATAAATGGATGGTTTAGGACAGGAGATCAAGGTCATTTTGATGATGAGGGATATTTAAAAATTTCTGGAAGATTAAAGGAAATTATAAATAGAGGTGGAGAAAAAGTATCACCTTTAGAAGTAGATAATACCTTAATGGAACACAAGGCTGTTGAACAAGTTGTAACTTTTGCAGTTAAAGATAATTTACTTGGAGAGGCGATAGGCGTTGCAATTGTATTAAAGAGTGGAATTAATTGTAATGAAACAGATATTAAAAATTATGCCAGAAAACATCTTGCTGATTTTAAAATTCCAAAATATATACGTTTTTTAGAAGAAATACCTAAAGGAGCCACAGGTAAATTACAAAGAATCGGACTTGCAGAAAAACTTGGTTTAGAATAGAGAAATGTTGAAATGAATATTTGTGTATTTGGTGCAGGAGCTATTGGAGGATATATTGGATGCTGCTTAAGTAAAGCTGGAGCCAATGTTTCATTGATTGCTAGGGGGCCCCATAAAGAAGCTATAGAAAAAAATGGATTAACCTTAATCACTGGAAATAGTTCAGATACTTTTAATTTGAAAGTAACAGAAAATCCAAAAGAGTTAGAAACTCAAGATTATATAATAATTGGTGTTAAAGCGCATGCTATAGCTGGTATTGTTGAAAATTTAAAACCACTTTTAAATAAAAATACATCTATTTTATCTGCAGTGAACGGAATACCTTGGTGGTATTTTTACAAAGCAAACTCAAATACAATTTTAGAAAACACTCATATAGATTCTGTTGATCCTGACGGTATTATCTGGAAAAATATAAATCCAGAACGAGCACTAGGTTGTGTTGTTTATCCAGCATGCGAAATAGAAAAGCCAGGTGTTATAAAACATATAGAGGGAAATAGATTTAGCCTTGGAGAACCTAGTGGCTTAAATACAGATAGATTAAAAATATTATCTGATCTTTTTATTAAAGGTGGACTAAAAGCTCCACAAAAGAAAAATCTAAGAAATGAAATCTGGATTAAATTATGGGGAAATTGTTCATTTAATCCTATAAGCGCTATTACAGGAGCCAGCCTAGATATCATTGGAAACGATTCTAGCTCAAGAATCTTAATTAGACAAATGATGGAAGAATGCCAAAAGGTTGGGGAAGCCGTTGGAGTGAATTTTGGTGTTTCAATCGAAAAAAGAATTGATGGCGCATCCTCAATAATAGGTCATAAACCATCAACGAGACAAGATATTGAAATGAAAAGACCCCTAGAAATAGATCCTATAATGAGTGCAATAATAGAAATTGGAAACAAACTCAAAATTCCTACGCCTATGTTAAAACATATTAACAGTATTTTAAAACTTAAGGCAGATTATTTAGGCTTGTATAATAGAAACGAACTTATAGAAAAATTAACAATCTAAATTATCAAATGCATTAAAACCTTTTCTATCTTCGATTTCTACAACCCAGCAATCTCTATCTATTTCTATTTCTCTAGAAATTCTTTTATCAATTTCTTTAGTCGTTATTCGTTTTTGTGGATATAAATCAACAAACTCAAAAATTTCTTTGTCGTTATTTAAATCATATTTAATATTTCGTAAGAAAAGTTTGGAAAACCCGTCTAAAGTGTCAATTTTTACAAATATGGCACCTGCCTGCTCATCACCTCTTTTGATCACATAAGCACTTGTTAAATTTTTTTCTGCAATTCTGATGCCTGCATTAATTATTGTTTCAGCTTTTAATTCATTCATGTTGTGATAATATTAAATAAATTAAAAATCAGAACATCTACCGGCTTTTTCCCAATCTCCGTATCTTGTAGGTTCTGGGCCTTTTGGGCCACCCTGCTCTTTTGGAAAAATAACTTTTTCTTTTAATTTACTCTTTATATTATTTTGTTCTATTTGTTTACTCAATTTTGTAGTTTTTTTGCTCATAATCATTTACTTTCTATAAAATCAATTTAGTAAATCAACAATATAATATTTATTTTTATTATAAATACAAGGCAGTAGTTTTGTTTGAAAAGAAGTCACTTAAATTTCAAAAATTACCAAAAAACGCAAGAATAATTGCTTTAGAAATTTGGATTTTAATTTTTTATAAAAACAAAAATTTTGAAAAAGTCATAAATAACTCTTTTGATTTTAATAAATTAGATAAAAGGGACAAATCCTTTATATATCACTTAATAAACTCATCTATGAGGAGACATAAACAAGCGCAAAATATTTATACTAAATACGCGAAATACGGTTTAAATCCAAGGAATAGATACTTAAATAGTATTCTGTTGATTGCAACAGTTCAATTAATCTGGCTAGAAATGGCACCTTATGCAGTTATAAATGAAGCTGTGTCCCAAGCAAAATTATTTATTAATGAAAAGCAATCTAAGTTAGTAAATGCAATTCTTAGAAAAATTATCCAAAATAAAAAAGAATTTTCTGATATTATTATAAACGATGCATCTAATTTACCAAAATGGCTTTTTATTAGCTGGACTTCCTTGTATGGGAAAAAAAAATGCAAATGATATTGTTAAATTAGCAATGGACCCCCCTCCACTTGATATAGTAATTTCGAAGAAATTAACCAAAAAAGAAAAAGAAAAAATAAAAATAGAAATATGTGGTGAAGAAATATTGCCTAATGTCATAAGATGTTCATATAAAGGAAATATTGAGAGTTTACCAAGATTTAACGACGGAGTATGGTGGGTACAAGATGCTGCATCTCAAATTGCTTGTAATATATTAATATCAAAAATAAAAAAAAGCTTTTCAAAGTCTATACATGAACTTATAGCTTTTGACTTATGTTGTGCGCCTGGTGGTAAAACTGCTCAACTTTTAGATAATAATCTTAAGCTACTGTGTGTTGAAAAAAGTATATCAAGATCAAATGTGTTCAAAAAGAATATGGATCGTTTGAACTTTAATCCTGAATTGATTAATGTAAACGCAGAAAATTTTAATCCAGTAATAAAAGCTGATGTTATTATTATAGATGCACCATGCTCTGCAACAGGCACAATTAGAAAAAACCCAGATATATTTTTAAGGGCTATCCCAAATAATTTAGATAATTTAATCTTAACTCAGAATAAAATTTTAGAAAATTCAGCTAAAATTCTAAATAAAAATGGTTTTATAATGTATATAACCTGCTCACTTCAAAAAGATGAAGGAGAAAATAGAATTAAAGAATTTTTAAATAACAATAAAGAATTTGCAATAAGTCGTTTTTGTTTAAATGATTATCCTCATATAAAAAAAGCTATTACAAAAGAAGGATTTATTCGAATTCTTCCAAATTATTTTAATTTTAGTTCTGAAAATGTTATCAATGGGACTGATGGTTTCTTCATTGCGTTATTAAAAAAGGAAAATTAATTTGATTCTAAAGGTATTAAACTGGATCACAAATAATCATTTTCTAAAACAAAAAATTTATGTCCCAGAATTTAATGGCACAGTTAGAAAAATTACTGACAACTGGTTAGGTTCTTCAGACATAGGAAAAAAAATTGTAACTGGTAAATTAAATCCTAAAAAAGAACTAAATTTTAATAAATTCAACTTTTTACGAGATTTAAAGGCTGAAGGAAGTATTAAAGCAAGGTCAATTGCTAGATCTTTGGTTAATGATTGGATTGATGAAGATCACAATTTGCAATCTAAAGAATTTAACTCAGAGACTATGTCTGCTCGAATATCATGTTGGAGCTTTAACTATTCTTGGTTTGTAGATAGCGGTAAATTAGAGTTTCAAAAAAAAATACTACGTTCAATCGCGTTGCAAACAAAATATCTTGAACTAAAACTTTTAGACTCTCACAATCATCTTGAAAAAATAATAATTGTTAAGGGTATAATTATAGCCAAATCAATTTTATATGATGAAATAGATAATATCTCTAATTTGTTAGTTATAATTAATGACGGAATTATTTTTTTAACAAATCCTGATGGTGGTCACAAATCTAGAAACCCAGTTTTTTTATTAAATCTTCTTAGGCATTTGATAGAAATTAGATCAGTCCTAGCAGTTATAAAAAATATTGATGCAACAAATTTACATGCACAAGTAATTAAAATGGGGGAATTTTTAAGAAGCTTTCAAATGCCTAATGGATACTTTGCTTGGTTTTTTGGTGGCTCAATAGCTTCTAAAGAAATTATTAAACAAACTTTAAATAGAATTGGTTACAAAAATAGAATTTTTAGTTTAGCTAAGGAAACTGGTTTTTCAAGAATAATGGGCTTGAGCACAACAACTTTAGTAGATATTGGAACAAATCAAATTACAAATGCAAGCAAGTCTAGTTTGTTTGCATTTGAGTTTTTTTACCAAAAAAATAAAATAATTTCCAATTTAGGCGAGTTAAAAGGATCAAAGCTACAACATATTAAAAATTCCTTAGCATCTTCTGCAGCACATTCTACTCTAAACATTGATGACCGAAACAACATAGATTTATTTGGTAGAAGAAAAACAAGAGTTTTTAATTTAAAATATGGTAGAACAAATAATGGAACTTTACTTGACATAACACACTCTGGCTACGAAACTCTCTTTGGTGTCCATCATAGAAGACAAATCTATATTTCTAATAAGAAAGAAGAATTACGAGGTAAAGATGAGATAATAAATGTTGACAATATAGGAACTATTCCAAAATGTGCTAATATTCGCTTTCATATACATCCACAAATTGATCTTATTAAAACGCGTAACGGCTCTGTATTGTTAAATCATATAAAAGGTTTTGTATGGAAAATGAGTTCAAATACTCAAAACATCTTATTACAAGATTCAATTATGTTTACTAATAATGGGAATTTTCCATGCAAACAAATAGTAATAAATGTTAAATTAGATAAAATCAGAGCTTACAAAAAAATCTCATGTAATTGGACGTTTCAGTTACAAAGTAAATTTTAATCCAAATAATATTTTATTAAATATTTCAAATTAGTTAATTTAATATGGCTATTAAAAAATGAAAAATACAAATAAAAATAAAGTTTTTACTGATAAGATCAAAATAAAGAGAGCTTTAATATCTGTTACCAAAAAAAAAGATATTGAAAGAATTGCAAAAGTCCTGGTAGAAAATAATGTAGAGATATTGTCAACGGGTGGTACTGCAAAATTTCTAGAAGAAAAACTAATTCCAGTAAGACAAATTGCCGATTATACTAATTTTCCTGAAATTTTAAATGGCAGAGTTAAAACTCTACATCCAAATATTTATGGAGGTATATTATCGAGGAGAAATGATAGCGATCATATAAACGAGATAAAAAAAAATAAAATTCAAAATATTGATCTACTAATAATTAACCTTTATGAATTTGACCAAGTTTCAAAAAATACTAATGATGTATCCAAGATAATCGAAAATATTGATATTGGCGGACCTGCAATGATTAGAGCAGGTGCAAAAAATTTTGAATTTGTTACTGTAGTGACTGAGATTGAGGATTACCCGCAATTGATTAATGAAATAAATGAGAATACATGTACAACTTATAAATTTAGAAAATACTTAGCAGAAAAAGCTTTTAATTTAACAAATGAATATGACTTTTCAATTTCAAGTTGGTTTAAAAATAAAAATATTGGAAATCTTGAATTACCACAAAAAATTTCTATAAATTTAAACAAATCTTTACCAATGAGATATGGTGAAAATCCTCATCAGAGGGCTGCTTTTTATGAATTTTCAAATATCAAAAATAGAAATGACATCTTTAAAAAAATTCAAGGTAAAGAATTGTCTTACAATAATATTAATGATGTCAATTCTGCATATGAATTAATACGTGAATTTGAAATGCCAGCAGTAGCAATAATAAAACACGCTAATCCATGTGGTGTTGCAGAGAATACTAATATAAATTTGGCTTGGAAAAACGCTCTTCAAACCGACCCAATAAGTTCTTTTGGAGGAATTGTAGCAATTAATAGAGAACTAGATCAAAAATTAGCTAATAAAATGAAATCTCTTTTTTTAGAGGTGATCATTGCACCAAAAATTTCTCTTGAAGCTCAAATTGTTTTTAAAAATAAACCAAATGTAAGATTAATCCAAACAGGTAAAGTGCTTAGTAAAACAGATACAGGTTTGTTAATGAAGTCCATAAGAGGAGGTATGCTAGTTCAAACTCATGATGATAATATTATTAAAAAAGAAGATCTTGAAATTGTGACCAAGAAATTACCAACAAAAAAGCAAATTGAAGATCTTCTTTTTGCATGGAAAGTTGTTAAGCATACGAAATCAAATGCTATTGTTTATGCAAAAGATCTTAAAACTGTCGGAATTGGTGCTGGCCAAATGAGCAGAATAGATTCTACAAACATAGCAAAAGAAAAAGCAAAAATTTCTGCTAAACTATCTAACTTAATTGAGTTGCCGACTATAGGAAGTGTAGTTGCAAGTGATGCTTTTTTTCCTTTTCCAGATAGCCTTATATCTGCAGCTGAAGCTGGTGTAACTGCAATAATCCAACCTGGTGGATCTATAAGAGATCAAGAAGTAATTAATGCAGCCAATGAACGAGACTTAGTAATGGTATTTACTTCTATTAGACATTTCAAACATTAATAATTAATTAAATTTTCGTCTTCTATTATTTTTATGATTTTTTTCATTAAAGTTGGCAAAGCTAATTTGTTAAAATCATTTTTGTTTACAAACCTAAAAGTTTTTTCATCTAATAAAAAATTTTTACATGAATTATTATCAAGTTGATAATAAGCAATGGTACAGCTTAATTTGAAATGAGAAAATACGTGAAATAATTTTTTTTGGAAAATTTTCCATTTAAAGTTAAACAAGGCAATTTCTTCTGTAATCATATCTGGATTATGATCTAAAAAAAATTTGCTTTGATACCAACCTAAAGAAGGTAGAAGATCCATATTTACAAACAATCCATCTTTTTTATTAGTATAAAAAAGAATTTCTTTGTTTTGATTTATTAAAATAAAAAAAATTCCGTATCTTTGATCTTTTATTTTTTTTGGTAATCTTTTTGGATAAAGGCTTGCAATTTTTTTATTGCCTACTTTGCAATAAAATAACATAGGACATATTCCACATTTTGGTTTGTTGGGAACACATATTAGTGATCCCAAATCCATCAATGCTTGGGCATAATCTCCGTGTCTTGAGCCTGGCAAATGTTTTTCTGAGACCATTTTTATAAACTTTTTAGATTTTTCCAAAGGCTTCTCAATCTTATATAACCGAGAAAATATTCTCTCTATATTTCCATCTACAACATTTGATTGAATATTAAAAGCTATTGCCATTATAGCTGATGCAGTATAGTCACCTATTCCTGGGAAAGATAATAATATTTCCTTTTTCCTAGGTATATCACCACAATAGTCTCTAGAAATGATTTTTGCTGTTTCATGAAGGTTTTTAGCTCTTCTGTAATATCCTAATCCAGACC
Source organism: alpha proteobacterium SCGC AAA015-N04 (assembly GCA_000383115.1). GTDB lineage: Bacteria > Pseudomonadota > Alphaproteobacteria > Puniceispirillales > Marisalimonadaceae > Marisalimonas. The sequence continues at coordinate 165,124 of KB910522.1, read as the reverse complement.
AACTAATAGCAACTTCTTCAAAATTTGCTTTTGCTAAATCATCTATTGTTTTCCATTTATTTATAAATCTTAAAAAGTAAGGAATAACTGTAACAACTAAAGTCTGTTGTAACATAAATTCAGATATCAAAATATGATAGGGATTAATATTTTGGTTAGCCTTAACCCTCCAGGGTAAATCTCTTTTATTAACATCATACCAATCTAATAATTTATTTGAGAATATTTTATAATTTACTTCGTTTTTCTTTGTCATATATTTATTTATATAATATATTTATTTAATTTTAAATTCAGTTATTTATAGTTTAAAATGAAACATTTGTTAAAAATTACAGAAAAAATTTTAGACCAATATATTGGTAAACTAGGAGCTATTGAAGCTCATATCCTTCTTAATTGGAAAAATATAGCAAAGGAATATGCTACAATAACAAAACCAAAAAAAATCATTTTTGACAAACGAACAAAAAATAAAGGGAAACTGATATTGAATGTCCAAAATAGTTTTGGTCCAATCGTACAACAAGCCTTACCATTTATTTTAAATCAGATTAATTCAAGATTTGGCTTCAAAGCAATAGATAAAATAAAATTAATTCAAACAGATATCGGCTTTAATGCAAAAATTGAAACAGATAAAACCCTATCAAATATTCCAAAAAAAAAAGAGAATTTAATCTCAAATGTATTGCCTGACGGAGATCTTAAGTTTGCAATGCAAAAATTAGAAATTTCTATCCAAAAAAAAAATTGAATTAATAAATTCTTCTATTTTCTTTTGTAATATATGTTATCAATAATTAAAGATAGAATTAATTAAGGAAAGTATTTTGAAAAGATTTAAATTTAACAGAAGAGAAATTTTACTTAGCATTATAGCTTTAATCATATACCCATCCACTGCATTTCCAAACAAATCAAATTTAAATAATAGAATGAAACCAAAGTACATGGGTTCTAAAGATGCACCAATTAAAATCAAGGAATACTTTTCCTTAACATGTGGTCATTGCGCAAGCTTTCATATTAAAACACTTCCAAAATTTAAAAAAAAATATATTGATAGTGGACAAGTACAGTTAGAGTTAATTGACTATCCTTTAGATAGATTAGCGGTAATTGCTTCAGCATTAGTAAGAACTATTCCAACAGACGAAGGTTATCTGGGAGCAGTTAAAACTTTGTTAAGAAAACAAAAAATATGGGCTTATTCAAAAGAGCCACTTGAAGAATTAGCATCAATTGCAAAATCATTTGGAATTTCGTCAAGTCAGTTTAAAAAAATAACTCAAAATTTTCCTTTAATGCAAGAGATCATAAATAAAATGGAGATGGAATCAAAAAAATTTAAAATAACATCCACACCAACTTTTATTGTAAATGATAAACATAAAATTTCAGGAGCTTTAACATTCAGAGAATTTGAAAGCGAGCTTTTAAAATTTTTAAAAATTAAAAATTCATAATTTTATAAGAGATTAATTTATGAAGCTCATATCTCTAAGAATTTCTGGTTTTAAGTCTTTTTTGGATCCAACAGAAATACAAATAAAAGAAGGCTTAACAGGAATAGTTGGACCTAATGGCTGCGGTAAATCAAACATTGTAGAGGCCATTAAATGGGTTATGGGAGAAACCTCGGCTAAATTAGTAAGAGGTGATGGCATGGATGATGTTATTTTTTCAGGTACTAATGATAGACCTGCAAGAAATTTTGCTGAAGTAACTATTAAACTTGATAATTCTGAAAAAAAAGCTCCCGCAAACTTTAATCAGTTTGATGAAATTGAGATCACACGCACAATCGAAAGAGAAAAAGGATCTACATACAGAATAAATAATAAACAAGTAAGAGCAAGAGATGTCCAACTTATTTTTGCTGATACTGGAACAGGTGCACGATCAACGGGTATTGTTAGTCAAGGTAGAATTGCTCAAATTATCGATGCAAGTGCAGAAGATAGAAGAGTAATATTAGAAGAAGCTGCTAATATAAAAGGTCTTCATAATAGAAGACACGAAGCTGAATTAAAGTTAAGCGGAGCAAGTGAAAATTTAAATAGGTTGTTTGATATAGAACAGACTTATAAAGAACAGCTATCTGAATTAGAAAAACAAGGTAGAAAAGCAGCAAGATATAGATCTATAGGAGACAGAATTAGAAAAGCAGAAGCATCTTTATTTTTAAATTTATTAAAAAGTGCAGAAAAAGAGGCCGACGCTCTAAAAATACAATTAATAACTTCTGAAGACAATGTTAACGCGTCACAGATTGAAGCATCAAAATATACTGAATTAAAAATTAAAATTTTAAATACAATACCTGATTTAAAAAAAATAGAAAAAGAAAAAGCTATTATTCTACAAAAATTAAACATAGATAAAATAAGAATCGAAGAAGAAAAATCCTCCATAAAGAAAAACTTGGAAAATACCACAAATCAGATAAATCAAATTAAAAATGATATAGATAGAGAGTTCAGAATAAAAGAGGATGCTAGTAAAACACTCTTAAATTTAGATTTAGATAAGAAAAAACTTCACGAGGAAAATAAAAAGAATTCTTCAAAATTTAAAAAATCTAGTAATTTAGTTATAAAATTAAAAAAACAGTCAAAAGCTGCTGAAGAAAATCTCTCTTCAATAACATCAAAAATTTTATCTTTAAATACAGGTAAGAAAAAATTAGAAAATAAAGTATTAACTCTAAAAGAAAAAATTGAAACTTCTAAAAAACAGATATCTGAAATATATAAAAATGAAGACAAAAAAATTCTTCAAACTAACAAAAAAAAAATAGAAGATAAAAAAAATATTCTTTTAGGTAAAAAGAAAATTTTTGAAGTTAAAAAAAATTTATTAAATAAAATTGAGATATTAAAATTAGATTTATCAAATCAAAAGAATAATATTAGCTTAGAGCTCAATCAATTAAATGCAGAATTAAATTCACTTTTGTCTTTATTAGGAAATAACTTTTTAATAAAAAATAGTTTCGAAAAATCAATAACTTATGACACAAAGCTACAAAAAGCGATAGGCTCAGTATTAGGCGAATCACTTTTAGCTCCTATTATTTCATCAAATAAAGCAAAAAAAGATGCATCTTATTGGAGATATGATTTTACCACTTCGGTAAGTTCTAAGTTGCCTGAAGGTACTACACCATTAATTTCTGAATCCAAAAAATTATCTATTTTTGATAGAGCATTGGTTGGTATTGGACTAGTCAAAAACGAAGAAATAGCTCTATCATTACAAAAAAAACTCACTTTTGGTCAAGCTCTTACAACTATTGATGGCGGTTTATGGAGATGGGACGGATTTGTTCAACCTTTAGGTGTTAGAAACAAATATTCTGAAAGACTAGAGCAAATTACTAAAATTAAGCTCTTGCAAAAAGAAATACCATTAGTTGAAAAAAACCAATCTAAAAATTTTAAGAAATTAAATAAAACTATCTTAGAAATTGAAGAAAATAAAACCATTTTATCTGAGTTACAAATGGAAATAGATAATCTTTATGAAGAAATAAATCTTCTAGAAATAGAAAACTCAAAGATCGAAGCAAAACTTCAATCTTCGAGTATTTTAATTTCAGATCTTCAGAATAACAAAAAAGTATCTGAAAATGAACTTGTTATTTTAGAGAGAGAATTAGTTGATATAACTAATCTCCCATCATTACTTGCTGAAGAATTAAAAATAAGAAATATTGCTGATCAGTATAGAAATCAACTTACTGACGCAATTGCATCTGAACAACAAACAAAAAATTTAGAAAATTTTCAATCTCAAAATCTTACTCAGATAAATGATCAAATAGAAAATTGGAAAATAAGAGAAAAGGAGGCAAACTCAAGGTTAAATTTGTTAAAAGAAAGATTAAAGCTATCTCAAAATGAAAAAATCGAACTCTCAAAACTTCCAAATGACTTTGAAGAACAAGAAAAAATTTTAAATTCAAAATTAAACGAGGCTTTTGAGAAGAGAAATCTTGCAGCTGACAACCTCGCATTAGCCGAAACAAATTTAATTGAACATGAAAAAAATGAAAGAGAGGCAGAAAAAAAAGTTGGATTACTTCGGGAAGAGATGATTAGGATTGATGCTTTATCAAATTTATCAATTACAAAAATCAAAAATATTGAAGATAGAATTTTTGAAAAGTTGAGAATCAATTCAAACGAATTAATTAAATTTATAAATGTTGATGAAAATGAAATATTCTCCAAATCAGTTGAAACTTTAGAAAAAACAGTTCAACGTTTATTAAATGAAAGAGAAGCTCTTGGAAATGTTAATCTGAGAGCTGAGGATGAAATGAATGAAATGAAAAATAAAGTTGAGAATTTATCAAATGAAATAGTAGATTTAGAACAAGCAATTAATAAACTAAGAAGTGGAATTTTTGAACTTAATAGGGAAGGTAGGGAAAGATTAATAAATAGTTTTGAAAAGGTCAATGATAATTTTAAAAATCTATTTCAAAAACTATTTGGCGGGGGAAATGCTGAACTAAAACTTATTGGTAATGAAGATCCACTTAAAGCTAGCTTAGAGGTGCTGGCTAGTCCACCAGGAAAAAAGATGCAATTATTGTCTTTATTGTCAGGTGGCGAACAAGCATTAACTTCTATAGCTATAATCTTTTCAGTCTTTCTGTGTAATCCTGCACCTATATGTATATTGGACGAAGTTGATGCATCACTTGATGATACAAACGTTTCAAGATTCTGTGACCTACTTGATAATATTGAATCAAAAACAAAAACTTACTTTATGGTTGTAACACACCATAGGCACACAATGTCCAAAATGGATAGGTTATTTGGTGTAACAATGGAAAATAAAGGTATTAGCAAATTGGTGTCAGTTGATTTAGAAAAAGCAATAGAAATGAGAGAAAATTTATAAATTTTAATTTTTTTAAAGTAATGTCTTGACTTATTTGTAAGCTCAAAATAATTTAAGCTCGCATCATGTATGTGTGAAAGAAGATTATGAGATCTGAAAGTAACGAAGATTTATTATCGAAACGTATTGATAAAGCCCTAGAAAGAAAAAAAGGGGAAAATAAAAAGTTGATCGATGAAAAAACTTTAGTAAATGTTTTTTCGAGGTTAGCTACTGAACTTTTGGCAGGACTCTTAATAGGAGCTGGAGTTGGTTGGACGATTGACACTTGGTTGGGAACAACACCGTGGTTTTTAGTACTTTTCTTCTTACTTGGAGGTGTAGCAGGTATCCTGAATTTATGGAGAGTTGTATCAGGAAAAGGTCTCAAAATTGGATATTTTAATTAATTATTGAAGAAGAAAATGAATTCACCAGTTGAACAATTTACTATCAAAACTCTATATGAAATCAATCTTTTTGGAATAGATGTGTCATTTACCAATGCTTCATTATTTATGATATTATCTATAATTGGATCAACCATGTTTCTTTATCTTGGAACAAGAAAACAATCGTTAGTACCTAATAAATATCAAGCATTAGTAGAATTATCCTACGAATTTGTTGCTAATATGGTTAAAGAAAATGCTGGTAAAGGAAGTCAAGCTTACTTTCCTTTCATCTTTACTTTATTTATGTTCATTTTGTTTGGCAATCTACTAGGTATGATACCGTATAGCTATACCTTTACATCTCAAATTGCAGTCACATTCACTCTTGCGGCAATTATATTTGTTGGAGTTACTTTAATTGCAATCTTGAAACATGGTTTCAAATTTTTTACATATTTTTTTCCATCAGGTGTACCTATAGGTTTAGCGCCACTTCTTATCCCAATTGAAATTATTTCTTATTTTATTCGTCCGATAAGCCTATCAGTGAGACTATTTGCAAACATGTTGGCTGGTCACACTATGATGAAAGTATTTGCAGGTTTAATAATAATGATGGGTTCAGCTAGTGGTTTTTTAAAGTTCGGAGCTGTTCTTCCGCTCTTAGCTGTTATTGGCTTGACGGGTTTAGAATTTTTAGTTGCCGCTTTACAAGCTTACGTTTTTAGTATCTTAACGTGTATGTATCTTCATGATGCCATACACTTACATTAATTCATAACCAAATTAATATTTTAACGAAAGGAAAAAAAATGGAAATGGATGCAGCAAAATTAATAGGTGCAGGTTTAGCTGTTATTGCACTCGCAGGTGTTGGTGTAGGAATAGGAAATATTTTTGCCTCATTAGTAACCGCGGTTGGAAGAAATCCAGCAGCAAAAAATGAAGTTTTTGGAATAGCTATTCTAGGATTTGCGTTAACAGAAGCTGTTGCTTTATTTGCTCTTGTTATAGCTCTACTTCTTCTTTTTACTTTTTAAATATAATTATTTATTAGTGGTATATTTATTAGTTGTATATTTATTTTTAGAAATTTTTTATAAAAGATTATCTTATGATTTTATTTAAACTTATTTTTTTATCTACAACAATTTTTTATTCTAAATTTTCTTATTCTAAAGATAATCACTCTGGTTTGCCACAATTAGACTTAGACACTTATCCCTCATTAGTGTTTTGGTCAATTGTTTCATTGATAATTGGATATTTTTTAATGAAATATGTAGTTACTCCTAATTTAAAATCAATTTTCAATCTGAGAGAAACAACAATACAAAATGATCTAGTTAAAGCAAAAGCATCTAACCAAGAAAATAAAAAAATTAAGCAAGAAATTTATGATAACCAACAAAATGTTAAATTAAAGTCTCAAAAAATTATTGATGATGCAATAGCTGAATCAAGAAATTTAATTGAAAAGTCTCAAATTGAAATTTCTAAAAAGATGGAACTTAAAATTACAAATGCTGAAAAGAGAATAAAAAAAATTGAAAAGCAAGCAATTTTGGATATTGTTGCAAGTTCTGATGATCTAACATCAAAAATAGTTTATAAATTTACTAATATAACTAACGATAAAGTTAACATAAAAAGAGTTATAAAATCAGCTTCTGATAGTGTTTTATTGGAGAAATAGAGTATGTATTTTGACGAAACCGCTTGGGTTGCTATTGCTTTTATCCTTTTCATTGGGCTCATTTGGAGAAAAGCTAGTGAAAGTATCTCTTCAATTTTAAATAATAAATCACTATTAATAAAAAATGATTTAGATGAAGCAAAAATATTAAAAGAAGAAGCATTAGAAGAACTAAGAAAATCTATGCAACTTAAAAAAATTATATCTGATGAATCTGAAAAAATTATTGAAGAATCAAAAAATAGTGCCAAACAAATTCTCGAAGATGCTAAAGTTAAATCTTCAGAAATTGTTAAAAGAATAGAATATCAAGCTGATCAAAAAATCTTAAGTATGGAGACAGACTCTATTAACAATATTAAAACTGTAACTGGTAAAATTATAATAAATGCTTCAAAACTATTTATTATTTCAAAATTAGATAAAAAAGAAAATGCTGACCTAATTTTAAAAGCTTCTAAAGAAATTAAAAAGTCAGTTCTGAATTAAATTATCTTATACCAAAATAAACCTCACCTTTAAGTGGCACGTTTAACTTCATATTGGTTGTTCTGTCAACTATCTTACTGCCTAACAATAAAAATTGTGAATATGAAAACTCATCTCGATCAAATTCTTTATTATTTTTATCTACAGATACTATTGATAATGTAACAGGAGCATAATCTTCGTCTTTTGTAAAATTTCTTATAGCTCTAATATTTATCGAGGCTTCCATCGCAATATTTTTTTTGTTCATTGTGCATGTTAATTTAACTCCTCTGATACCAAGATAAACGGGTCTATTGTTATTCGAATTAACAATTATCTCTGAAGCTTTTTTAGGAGAGGATAAATTTGGACAATCTACGACCTTTTTATTAAATGTTGAACAGCTAGTAAGGAGAATTAAAATTGGAAAAAAAAATCTTGCATTCATAACTTATTACCTCAAATGTAAAAAAACATATTACATCATTAATCTTTGTTGACGTAAACAATGTAATACATCAAAATTTAAGTATGAAGAAAAATAATATAAATTTATACTTAGCATCACCTCGTGGCTTCTGCGCTGGGGTGGATAGAGCTGTTAAAATAGTTGAAGAAACAATAAAAAAATTTGGGTCACCAGTATACGTTAGACATGAGATTGTTCATAATAAAGATGTAGTAAATTCCTTAGCAAAATTAGGCGCTGTATTTGTTGAAGAGGTAATTGAAGCTCCTGTTGATAGACCAATCATATTTTCTGCTCACGGAGTTGCAAAATCTGTTTTAAAAGAAGCTAATGAAAGACAAATGATTTCAATTGACGCAACTTGTCCGCTTGTAACTAAAGTCCATAATGAAACGATAAAGCACTATAATCTTGGAAGACATATTTTATTAGTTGGACATAGAAATCACCCTGAAGTAACTGGAACTATGGGTCAAGTACCAAAGGATTTTGTGTCACTTATTGAAACAGAAGAAGATGCTTTGAATATAAAAGTAAAGAGTAAAGAAAAACTAGCTTATGCAACACAAACAACTCTCTCCTTGGATGATACTAAAAATATACTGGAAATTTTAAAATCAAGATTTCCAAAAATTAAAGGGCCAAACTCTGAAGATATTTGCTATGCTACCACTAATAGGCAAAAAGCTGTTAAATCTATGTCTAAATTATGTGATACTATTTTGGTAATAGGTGCAAAAAATTCTTCAAATTCTTTAAGATTAGTAGAAGTAGCCCTTGCTCATGGTGTTAAAGTTGCCCAACTTATTCCAGATGAAGAAACTCTAGATCAATTTTTAAGCAAATTTGACTCTTTATCGTCACCCAATATTGGATTAACGGCTGGAGCTTCTGCTCCTGAAACATTGGTACAAATTTTGATTTCAAAACTTAAAAAAGACTTTGAAGTTAATCTTATACATCATGAGGTGACAAAAGAGAATGTAACATTTAATTTACCAAAAATTTTAAGAGAAAAGTAAATTGGAAATAAAATGGCTGTTTACACGAACTTAAAAATTGAACAAGTTATAGCTTTTTTAAAATCATACAATATAGGTGAATTAATTTCTTTTAACGGCATTACAGAGGGAATTGAAAACAGTAATTTCTATATAAAAACTTCAACAGGTGAATTTATTTTAACAATCTTTGAGAAAAGAGTTAATAGATGTGATTTACCATTTTTTGTTGCTATAATGAAGCACTTAAGCAAAAAAAATTTTGTGTGCCCCACACCTATTTTTGATAAAAAAAAAAAATATCTTCAAGAATTAGAAAAAAAGCCAGCTCTTATAGTTAACTTTTTAAAGGGTAAATCAAAAACTAAGATAAATGCTAAAGATTGTTTTAAATTAGGGAATAAAATGGCTTCAATGCACCTAAAAAGTAAAGATTTTTTTCTCGAAAGAAAAAATTCACTGTCAATTGAAGGTTGGGAGCAGCTTATAAATAGTTGTTCTAATTCAATTTCAATTAATAATTTAAATGAAATAGAACACAACATATTAGAAGAGATACAAAATTCTTTTAATTTTTGTAAAAAAAATTGGCCTAATAATTTACCTAAAGGTTTTATTCATGGAGATATATTCCCAGATAATGTTTTTTTCCAAAATAATGAAATTTCGGGTATCATAGATTTTTATTTTTCATGTACAGATTTTTTTGCTTATGATATTGCGGTTGCGGTCAATGCGTGGTGTTTTGATGATCAAAAAAAATTTAATAAGAAAAAATTTAGTTCATTAATAGAAGGCTACTCCTTAAAAAGAAGATTAAGTGAGCAAGAGTTTTTTTATTTGCCTCTCTTATCTCAAGCAGCTGCATTGAGGTTCTTATTAACAAGGATATATGATTGGGCTCATACACCAAAAAATGCTGATGTTAGACTAAAGGACCCCAAAGAATACATTGAGAAATTGAGATTTCACAAAAGTATAGCTACCCAAAGAAATTATGATGAAAAATAAAATAACAATCTATACTGACGGAGCATGTTCTGGCAATCCTGGAAAAGGGGGTTGGGGGGTAGTTTTAGTATTTTCTGATACAGGTGAAGAAAGTTTCATATCAGGCTATGAGAAACTGACAACTAATAATAAAATGGAACTTAAGGCGGCTATTGAGGGTTTAAAGTCAATCAAGGATACAAAAAGCCTAATTGAAATTTATACAGATTCACAATATGTAAAAAATGGTATAAATTTATGGATTAATAAATGGAAAATTAATGGTTGGAAAACTGCAAATAAAAAAGAAGTTGCTAACAAGAAATTGTGGATAGAATTAGATTTATTAACACAACACCACAAGATCTCATGGTTTTGGGTAAAAGGACATTCAGGTAATTATTATAATGAAATCGCAGACAAATTAGCAGTAGAGGCAATGAATAATTGACAAAAGGAAATACTATAAATTTTTCAAAATATTTTCGGCTGAGGAGACCTCAAATGCTCCAATTTCATCTAGAAATAACTTTAAAATAATGTTGTCTTCAATTATCATTGCAAAACGCCTTGAGCGATGACCCATTACTCTTCCAAAATTCATATCTAAACCCAGAGACATTGAAACAGAGCAATCAGTATCTGATAACATATCAATTTTACCAGTTACTCTATTTAATTCACCCCACGCTTGCATAACATGAGGATCATTTACCGACATACAAGCGATTTTAGAAACACCCTTTTTTATAATTTCTTCATGATGTTTAATATATCCCGGCAAATGTTTTGCTGAACAAGTGGGCGTAAAAGCACCAGGTAAAGCAAATAAAACAATTTTTTTTGATTTAAAATATTTTTCTGTTTCAATTTCTTTTACGCCTTCGCTATCTTTAATCATTAAAATTCCACTAGGAAAATTATCTCCTAAGTTTATTGACATATGAACTCCATTAAATTTTATATATAGTGTTGTGGTTTATATATGTACTCTAAATTATTTTATTCAATTAGTTTTAAATAATCTTTAATTATTTTTTTACTAAGTAGTTCTGGAAGCACTTTTCCATTTGGAATTGAATTACTATAAAATTCATTAAAAGGAATGCCATAGCGCCCCTTACTATTCAAAAATTGTTTAATTTTATCATTTGGTTTTGTCCAATCAAGACTTACAATAGTTATATTATTTTTTTTAAATAACTCTATTATTTCTTTTGAATTAATCACAAATATCTTATTTGCTTGACATGTTAAACACCAATCAGCAGTTACATCTAAAAAAACATTTTTATTTTTTTCTAATAATTCTTTTATCAGATTGTCATTATCATTCATATCCCAATTAATAACTGACAAATTATCTTCATAAACTTTTGATGTTTGATTATTTGTATTTTGTAGTTCTATTAATACACTTATTAACCAAAAAGAAGTTAATAAAAGTAAGAACGCCATAATTTTTTTGAAAGTTACCATCCACTTACCTGGCTTTGGTATAAATGTGATTAAACTAGGAAAAATCATTAGTAATATTAATGGGGCTGAAAATCCTAAACCCATTATTAGAAGAATAGAAAAAATTTCAACCATGTCTCCAGATAAAGCAAATCCTATTGCTGTTCCTACTAAAGGTGCTGTACAAGGAGTTGCTAAAAAAGTTAAAAAAATGCCAGTCAAAATATCACCAAAATAACCTTCAGTTTTATATGAAAGCAATGACAAAATTTTTGATGGTATAAAATACTGAAATATATCAAGTAAATTTAAAGCAAAAAAAAGTGTAAGCATAATCATAAAAATAAGAAAATAAATATTTTGAAATTGCATTCCCCATCCAACAATGTTTCCCGTAAATTTAATTAAATAAGTACCAACAGCCAATATTAAAAATGTTATAAGAATTCCTGCTATATTACATAAAATTTTGTTTCTATACATAATTCCTTCATTAGTTTTGAAATTAACTAATTGTAACATTTTTAGAGATAAAACTGGTAAAACACAGGGCATGAAATTTAAGATGAAACCACCTACAAAAGCTATAATTAAAATTTCTAATCCCAAAATAGATGTATAAAATATTTTTTCTTTTAAATTTGTTATTTTTTTTTCATAATTAATTTTATCGGTTATAAAAGTTAGCTTTACAAATTTATTTAAATCATTAACTACAAAATTTTTCATATCAATACGAAAACTTAAAATTTTGCCATTAATATAAACTATTGGTTTTTCATAAATATTTCCCTTATTATCCTCAACAATTATGTCTTTAGGTTGAATACTTAAATTATTATCAAGTGTAAATGTAAACTCATTACCTCTAATCTTTACTGAATGAAGTTTTAAATCCTTTTTGTTTAATGCAATAGGAACTTTTTTATAAAATTTTAATATTTTATCTAAGTTAGTCGAACTTTTTTGTAGCAAACTTAGATCAAAATTATATCGTACAGGAACGCAGATCTCAGAACAAACTTGTGCATTAAGTTCTAAAAATCCAGATACATCTTTTTCTTGTTGAATTTTATCAATTATAATTGGAAAAATAACTTGATCATCATACCCAAAGGTTTCAATACCAAAAAAAACAAATCTTTTTGGATTTGGAAACAATAACTCTGCTGAGTTGATATTTTTAGTTTTTTTAGTATCTAAAATAGGAGGCAGGCCAGCTTCTCCAGGATTTTTCCAATAAATTTTCCACCCAGGTGATAAATTAACATTCAACCCTAATAACATTCTTGAGGGTTTATCTTGGGTAATTTGTCCATATAGTAGATCAAATTTTACAAAATCATAACTTTCATTGAAACTAGTGCTTGCAAATGCAATTTTAGTATAAGAAAGACAGCTAACACATATAAAAATATTTTGAATAATCAAAAATTTAAATATAAAAAATATTTTATAAAATTTTAAATGCATTACATCATTGTACATTATTTTTTTTTAGATAATAATAAGAAAGCTGTAATATATTGGAATAATATATATGGATCAAGAATTGTTAGGTAAACTTTTGATAGCCTCTCCCGGCCTGGAGGATATTAGGTTTCGTAATTCAGTTGTTTTAATTTGTGAACACTCAACTGAAGCAACTATGGGTCTTATATTAAATAAACCTCTTAATAATTTTAATACTTTTAAACTTTTTGACAATGTTAGGTTAAATGATAAGTCCACACTCAACAATAAAACTACTTTTTTTGGAGGGCCTGTTCACATTAACCAAGGTTTTATAATTCATTCTAATGATAAACAATATTCAACGTCAGAAACAGTTTCTAAAGAAGTGATGCTTACTACTTCAGATGAAATATTGAAAGATATATCTGAAGGATTACCCCCAACAAAAACCAAAATATGCCTTGGTTGTGCAGTCTGGAATAAAGATCAACTCAATAACGAAATTTTGGACAATTCTTGGATCATCAGTAACTCTAAGTTAGAGTTAGTATTTTACAATAATAATGATAAGGAAGTATCTCTTTGGAATAGGTCTTTAAAAGATATTGGTATCAACCCAGACAAACTAGTTACATATTCTGGTAAAGCTTAGCTAATATTTAAATAAGCTATTAATATCTAGCATTTTGTAATAAGAAGAATTTTTACCTATTACAGAAAGAACTGGTTTCGCACAAAAAAGAAGTCTTTCAATAGTGTTTTTAAGAGAATTTTTAGAAATATTTTCAATTTCCATCAACACCTCTTTGGTGGTTTTTAAATGTCCAAAAATAATCATAGTTTTAGCTAAATACTCACTTCTTGAGCTATTATTTTCTTGTCCCATCATAAAACTAGATCGTATTTGAGCTTTTGCCTTGAGTACCTCTGCTTCAGTAATAGTATTTTTTAATTTGTTCAACTCATTTATACTTGTCTCAAGTAGTTCTTGAACATTTTCAGGATAAGTACCAGCATAAAATCCAAAATAACCCGTTGATGATTGCATTTGAGCAAATGAAAAAATTGAATAACATATTCCTCTTTTTTCTCGTATTTCTTGAAATAACCTTGAAGACATCCCTCCCCCCAAAATTATAGACAAAGCTTGAAAAGAGTATCTATCATTATCAATATTTTTAAACCCTTCAATTCCAAAAACTAATTGTGTTTGTTTTAAATCCCTATCTTCTCCACAAAAACCTGAAAACCACTCAGACTTTAATTTAATTGGTTTATAATTATGTTTAAAACCAGCAAATCTTTCTTTTACATTTTCAAAAAATTTTTGGTGCTCAACTCTACCTGAGCAAACGACAACTATATTTTCTGGAGCATAATGAGACATGCAAAATGACTTTAAATCTTTACGTTCAAAAGCGCTAATTGTTTTTTTTGTTCCTAATATTGGCCTTCCTATGGATTGCCCCCTAAACGCAGTGGAGGTGAAATTTTCAAAAACCCTATCATCAGGTGAATCAAAAGATTGTCCAATTTCAGATATTATTACACTTTTTTCTCTTTCAATTTCATGTTTTGGAAAAATTGAGTTTTTTACGATATCTGATAAAATATCAATTCCAAGTTCTTTATGCTCATAAAGAACTTTTAAATAATAGGCTGTTACTTCTTTACTAGTATAAGCGTTAATATCGCCACCAACATCTTCTATTTCCCTAACGATAGTTTCAGAACTCCTATTTTCAGTTCCTTTAAATGCCATATGTTCTAACATGTGTGCAATTCCACACTGATTTTTATTCTCTTTAGAACTGCCTGCATTAATCCAAACTCCAATCGAAACGCTACCTACTTCCATTGGGTCAGAAATTACCGTCAAACCATTATCTAATTTTTGAAAAGTTGCTTTCATTTTACTCTCATTTTAGATTTTATGTATAACTTAATATTATTTACATCAGGCTCGATAGTGTCAAAATTCTCATCACAAGACATTAAAAATTTTAGATGAGTTGGTAATTCAGGGGTAACATTAATGGCTTTATTTATAACATTTGGAAATTTTGCAGGGTGAGCACAAGCAAGAGAAATTATTGTAGAATTATTTGAAATAATCTTTTGTTCAATAGCCTTTTGTACAGCACCATAGCCTATCGCGCTATGTGGATCAATAATGTATTCATGATCAAGATATATTTTTTTAATTATATCAAGCGTCTCAACATCATCAATTTTAAAAGCAGAAAATAAATTATTTATTTTATTAAGTTGCTCTTGTTTAATATTAAAGATTCCATCAACTTTAAAACCATTCATTTGCTTTTTTACTAAATTCGTATCCCTATCATTTATTTCATATAAAAGCCTCTCAAAGTTACTAGATACTTGAATATCCATACTTGGACTATAAGAAGGAGAAACATTTTTTCGTTCCATTATACCACTTTTAAAAAATCTAGTTAGTATATCATTCTGGTTTGAACCACATATCAATCTAGAGATAGGAAGCCCCATTTTTTTGGCCATCCATCCTGCCAAGATATTTCCAAAATTACCTGTCGGTACTGAAAAAACCAACTCTTTTTCTGGGGATCCTACTCTAAGTGCGGAATAGAAATAATAAACTATCTGAGGTAATAATCTAACCCAATTAATTGAATTTATAGCTGAAAGGGATGTTTGGTCTTTAAAATTTAAATCCTCAAAACAATCCTTAACTATTGTTTGGCAACCATCAAAATCAGTTTTTACAGATAATGCGTGAGCTCCCTCTTCATTTATCCAGGTCATTTGTTTTTGTTGAACTTTTGAAACTCTTCTGTGAGGAAAAAGTATAAAAATATCAATGTTTGCTTTACCCTTAAATGCCTCTAAGGCTGCAGAACCTGTGTCGCCACTAGTTGCTCCCAAAATTACTGCTCTTTTACCTTTTTTTTCTAGCGCTAAATTAAATGCACTGGACAAAAATTGCATAGCATAATCTTTGAAAGCTAGTGTAGGGCCATGAAAAAGTTCAAGTATATAAGTGTTTCTTTTAAGTTCCTTTAAAGGAGCTACATTATAACCAAATTGAGAATAAGTAGATTTACATATATTTAAAATGTCATCTTCATTCAAAAAAGGCTCAATAAATGGTTTTAAAATTTTAGTAGCTAATTTTGCATAACTAAGCTCTTTCATGTTTTTTAAGTCACTATGGCTAAAACTTGGCCAACTTTCTGGCATAAATAGTCCACCATCCCTAGCTAAACCAGCCAAAAGAACTTCTTCATATGAAAGAGAAACATCTCCTCCTCTTGTACTTGAATATTTAATATAATTATCCATTACGTTTAGTCTTTTTAAATATTAATCTTCCGGATGATGCATGATATGAAAAGTAAACAAGTAGAAGGGAAAGAGCTAATCCATACCACGTTATAGCATATGATAAGTGTTGATTTCTTAAATTAGGTTTTCCGTCCACGCCAATGGGAAGGGTTATTTTTTTGCCCAGACGTAATGCATCAATATAATAATCTTTTACTACAAAATTAGTATTTATTTTAATAAAGTTAAAAATTTGATTTGGAACTATCGTAAACCAAAATCCGTTTTCACCGTCATTCTCTGGTACAAAATAACCTTTTTTTTGGGGATAACGTATAATACCTTTTAATTTCACTTTTCCTTTGACAAGACTAAATTTTCTTTTATTCGGGTTTTTATAACCTTCTGATACCCAACCTCTATTAATAAGAACAATTTTGTTATTTTCCATTTTAAACGGTGTTACAACATGAAAACCTGCATTCCCCTCATATGTTTTACCGGTAATGTATATTTCATTGTTATGAAGAAACTTTCCTGATAATTCTACCGCTTTAAATTCGTTAATTTTAGATTTAGATACTTCATAAAGATTAGATATAGGTTTTGACTGGCTCTCTGTAATGTATCTTTGTATTAATGCTTCTTTCCAGTAAAGCCGCTTTATTTGCCATGTTCCAAAACCACATAAAATAATGAAAGTTATTATTGAAAAAATTGATGGCCATAACATCGGTCTAAATTGTATTTTCATTATTAGTAAAAGAACCTTAAATTTTAATAAGTATTATAATTACTTATCAACCGCCCCACCAGTATATACAAACAAACAAAAACAACCAAACTACGTCAACAAAATGCCAATACCATGCGGCCGCTTCAAACCCAAAATGATGATCGGGAGAAAAATGTCCTTTCAAACCTCTAAACAAACAAACAGTTAAAAATATCGTTCCAACTAAAACATGAAACCCATGAAAGCCTGTTGCCATGTAAAAAGTAGATGCATAAATTCCATCTGTAAAGGAAAATGCAGCATGATCATATTCGTAAGCCTGAAGAGCTGTAAAAAGAGCGCCAAGTATAATTGTTAAGATAAGTCCTGTTATAAAATCTTTTCTATTATTATGTTGAAGAGCATGATGAGACCAAGTAACTGTACATCCAGATAATAATAATATTAAAGTATTTATAAGTGGTAAATCAAACGGATCAAAGGTTTCGATACCCTCAGGAGGCCATACACCTGTGTCAGGATATAAACTAGAATCAAAAAAAGCCCAGAAAAATGCAACAAAAAACATAACCTCAGAGCAAATAAAAAAAATCATGCCATATCTCATTCCAATTTGAACAATTGGTGTATGGTGACCTTGATACTCTGCTTCTCTTACAACGTCTCTCCACCATAAAAACATTGTGAGCAAAACCATTAAAGCTCCTGCAATCATTACATAAATACTGTATGGATATTCGTGCATAAATAAGGTTAGACCTAAAACTAGTGTAAAACCCGCAGCTGCACCAAGAGCAGGCCATGGACTGGGCTCAACTAAATGATATTGATGTTTTTGTTCACCACTCATATTTTACTCCTAAACATATCATAAAGTAATTTTAACACTTTTTTTCATACTACAGAAGATCGGTTAATTTTAAATTGGTTTTTTTATTGCGAACTTCTTTTTCATATTTTTTGAAAAAAGTATAAGATAATGTAATTTCACTTAACTTTGTTAAATTCTCGTCACTGTCAATAATAGGATCTATATAAAAAACAACAGGCATTCTCACTTCTTCACCCGGTTTAAGGGTCTGCTCAATAAAACAAAAACAGTCAATCTTCATAAATACTGATCCAGCCTTTGGCGGAGATACATTATAAGTAGCTGTTCCCACGATTGTTTTATCTGATAAATTTTTTGCAGTGTAATAAATAATTTTCTCTACACCAGGTTGAACTAAAATTTCATCTTTAGGTGCCAAAAACTCCCAATTTAAATTATTATTAACGTTAGCGTCAAATCGAATCTGAATATTTTTATAATTGCCTTGTGAGCCTGGTGCAAGAGAAGACTTTTGCGTTGTTCCACCATAACCTGTTACTCTGCAAAATAGATCATAAAGAGGAACAGATGCATACGACAAGCCGACCATAAAGAAAACAAAAAGAATGATTTTTCTTAATAATTTATTATTTCTTATAGTTTTACTATTTGTTTGGGACATTTCAATCAACCACATTCATTCGTAAAATTGTTATTAAAAAAAATAGAACTGCTAGACTTATTATAATTAGAAGCATTGCTATGTTTTTTGATTTTTTGCTTTGATAAAAATCTTCAATATTTTTTGGATTTTTTTGCTTCACATGAATACTTCTAAAAATTTTGATAAAATTTGTCTAAACATATACTTAAAAATAGCAAAAATAAGTAAGTGATAGAAAATAAAAACAATTTTTTTTCAGCATTAGTTTTAACTTTCATTAATGAGTGCGTTCGTCTTAAGAATTCAAATCCTAAAAGTATAGAGGCACTAAAATAAACTAATGAAGAATAACCTAGCGCAAATGGTAATAACGAAAAAGGTATTAATAATAACACATAATATAATATGTATTTTCTTGTTATTTTTTCACCATAAACAACTGGTAACATAGGTATATTTGCTAATTTGTATTCATTTTGTCTCAAAAGTGCCAAAGCCCAAAAATGTGGCGGTGTCCACAAAAAAATTATCCCAAAAAGAATCAATGGTTCTATTGAAATGTTACCATCAATTAGAGAATAACCTATTACTGGAGGAAAAGCTCCTGATGCACCTCCTATAACGATATTTTGTATAGTAGATCTTTTTAGTAACACAGTATAGATAAAAGCGTAAAAAATGATTGTAAAAGCAAGTAGTGACGCAGAAAACCAGTTTACAGCTAGCCCGAGTATAATTACTGAAATAAAAGATAATATTATACCAAAGGTAAGTGCCTCTGAAGGTTCAATTTTTTTTGAAGGTATCGGTCTGTTCCTTGTCCTTTCCATAATAGTATCGATATCTCTTTCATACCATTGATTTAATGCACCTGATGCGCCTGCACCAATTGCAATAGCAAATATACCAATTGTAGCGAGTATTGGGTTCAAGGGATCAGTATTATCTGATAAGCCTACAAAATAACCAACGAAAGCAGTAAACACTACTAATGACATAACCCTCGGTTTCATTAAAATCAGATAATCAGTTGGTGAGTTCCCAAACTTGATACTGTTATCTAAATTGTTTGTAAAAGTTTTTGTATTCAATGAAGCTATCCTAGAATTAAACTATCTAACACTTGGTATTTTTTCAAAAGTATGAAAAGCAGGAGGAGAAGAAACTGACCATTCTAATGTATTATCTTCAACTCCCCACGGATTATTAGAGGTTTTACGCTTCTTTATAAAAGCTTCAATAATTACAACTAAAAATATAATTGCTCCAAGTGCACCTATGTAAGATCCTATGGATGCGACCATATTCCAACCAGCAAAAGCGTCAGGATAGTCAATATAGCGTCTTGGCATACCTGCAAGACCTAAAAAATGCATCGGGAAAAAAGTTAAGTTAACTCCAATAAAAGTTACCCAAAAATGTAATTTTGCTAAACTTTCGCTATATTCATATCCGGTCATCTTCGAAAACCAGTAATAAAAACCCGCAAAGAGGCCAAAAACAGCTCCAAGTGACAAAACATAATGAAAATGCGCTATAACATAATATGTATTGTGTAATACAACGTCTAAGCCAGCGTTAGCAAGGACAACACCAGTAACTCCACCTACAGTAAATAAAAAGATAAATCCTATCGCCCAATACATAGGAATTTTGAAAAATATTGAACCGCCCCACATCGTAGCGATCCAGGAAAAAATTTTGATCCCAGTTGGAACTGCAATAACCATAGTAGCAGCTGTAAAGTAAGCTCGGGTGTCAACTGATAGACCTACTGTATACATATGGTGTGCCCAAACCACAAAACCAATTACGCCAATAGATACCATAGCATATGCCATTCCCAAATAACCAAAAACTGGTTTTCTTGAAAATGTAGATACAATTTGGCTTACTATTCCAAAAGCTGGCAAAATCATTATGTAAACCTCAGGGTGCCCAAAAAACCAGAATAAATGTAAGAATAGGATTGGATCACCACCACCTTCAGGAATAAAAAAACTAGTCCCAAAATTTCTGTCAGTTAATAACATAGTAATAGCCCCTGCCAATACAGGCACGGCTAATAACAGCAAAAAGGCCGTAACTAACATTGACCACACAAATAATGGCATCTTGTGCATTGTCATTCCAGGAGCTCTCATATTAAAAACAGTAGTAATAAAATTTGCAGCACCTAAAATTGATGAAGCACCAGCAAGATGCAGTGAAAATATTGCTAAATCCATAGACATTCCTGGAGAGCCCGCCGAACTTGACAAAGGAGGATAGATTGTCCATCCAACACCAGCTCCACCGTCTACAACAGCCGATAATAGCAATAATACAAAACTTGGGGGTAATAGCCAAAAGGATATATTATTCATTCTTGGAAAAGCCATATCGGGTGCACCAATCATAATAGGAACAAACCAATTACCAAATCCACCAATTAACCCAGGCATAACAACAAAGAAAACCATAATCAATCCATGGGCTGTTGTAAAAACATTCCAAACATGTCCATCTTCCATGTACTGAACACCAGGATTCATTAATTCCATTCTCATATAAATTGACATAGCCCCACCAATGAAGGCAGCAACTATTGCAAAGATTATGTACATCGTACCAATATCTTTATGGTTGGTTGAATATAACCACCTTCTTACAAAGCCTGTTGGAGCGCCATGATGATCATGTGAAGAACCAGCACTAGCGCTTGAAGACAATGAAGCCATTATTTAATCTCCTTAACTTCTTTTTTTTCTAATGATGCGAATTTATTAATTTTTTCAACTTTGTTTTTTGCAAATTTAACTTTAGCTTCTTTTAACCATTCTTTGTATTCATTTTTAGATAAAGCTTGAATAACAATTGGCATATATGCGTGATTAACTCCGCAGATTTGATTACACTGACCATAATATTTCTTCTTACCCATAGGAATTTCTGTCCAAATTTCATTCACTCTTCCAGCTATAGAGTAAACTTGTAGTGCTAGAGATGGAACAAAGAAAGAGTGCATTACATCGTTGCCTGTTACTAGGAATTTAATTCTAGTACCTTCTGGTACAACTAGGGGGTTGTCTACATCTAACATTCTTTTTTGGTTATCTTTCAAATCTTCTTCTGCGATTATATATGAATCAAATACTACTTCCTCATCTGGGTATTCATAATTCCAATACCATTGGGCTCCAGATACTTTAACAACCATATCAACTGGTTTATCTGCTTCTGTGAGATAAAGTAGTTTAAAAGAAGGAACAGCTATGACTACTAATATTAAAACAGGAACAACAGTCCAAATTACCTCAATTAACGTGTGGTGAGAAGTTTTAGAGGGTTTTACATTAGGCTTTTCTCTAAACTTAATACAAACATAAACTAACAAACCAAGTACAAAAATCGAAATTAATGTTATGACCACAAGAAGAAAGTTATGAAGATCTGTTGCTTTAGTAGCAATTATACCGGCAGGTTCTTGAAGGTCCATTTGCCATGGCTTAGGTTCTGAAGCGTGAGCAATATTAAGAAAGAAGATAAACAAAATTGACATACCATGGAGTATGTATAAAACGCTCTTTTTCCAAAAATTTGATATAGTTTGGAAAATGGTTTTCATTGTTGATTCTCCTCAATCGTGATTTATAATTCACTATCAATAGTAAATATTTATAAAAGTTTTTAAAATGATTCTAAAATGTATAATAAGTATTATTTAATGCTTTTTTTTAAAAAATGCTAGGTCAAAAACAAAATAAATTGTAATTTTTCATTAAAAATTTGATTTAATCATAAAATATTCATTTTTTAACCTTCAACCTTGAAGAAACTAAACTATAATGCCATGTTAAAGTAGTTAATTCTTAAAACGATAGGTATAAAATGCAACATAAATCACCGTTAGAAATCACTGACAAAATTTTTTATGAAAATAATGACTTTGATCTAAGAAAAGTGCAATCTTTACTTTCAGACACTTTGCAAGACTCAGATGATGGTGAATTGTATCTTGAATCAACTAAATCAGAATCGTTTTCATTTGATGACGGCAGGATGAAAAATATTGCCTACGATAGCACTAAAGGATTTGGTTTAAGAGCAATTGCAGGAGAGGCTAGGGGTTTTGCTCATTCGGGAGAAATAACAGAATCTTCTCTGAAAAGAGCTTCAGAAACTGTTAAATCAGTATCAAAAAATTACTCAGGTATTATGGCCCCTGGACCATTACATAGAAATAATAAACCACTTTATACATCAATTAATCCGCTAGAGGAAACTTCATTTAAAGTAAAGACTAGCTTACTACAAGAAATAGATACCTACGCAAGGTCGATAGATACAAATGTTATTCAAGTATCAGCGTCTATTTCAGCTTCTTATCAAGCAATACAAATATTAAGAGGTGATGGAGAAAGATCTGCAGACATCAGACCTTTAATAAGATTGAATGTTTCTTTGGTAGTTGAAAAAAATGGTAGAAGGGAAACAGGCAGTTCAGGATGCGGTGGAAGAGGTATGTATGAAGAATGGATTAATTCAGACAGATGGAAAGGTAAAGTAAAAGAGGCTTTGAGAATTGCTAATACCAACTTAGAATCCATTCCAACTCCAGCTGGAGAAATGCCAGTCATTTTAGGGCCTGGATGGCCTGGTGTCATGTTACACGAAGCCGTAGGTCATGGATTAGAAGGCGATTTTAATAGAAAAGGTACTTCGATATTTTCAGGTAAAATTGGAGAAAAAGTTACAGCTGATGGGGTTACGGTTATTGATGACGGGACAATCGAAAATAAAAGAGGATCAATTACAATAGATGATGAAGGGACAAAATCATCTAAAAATATCTTAATTGAAAATGGAATTTTAAAAAACTATATGCAAGACAGACAGAACGCTAGACTAATGAAAATGGAACCAACTGGAAATGGAAGAAGACAGTCTTATTCTCATTATCCTATGCCTAGAATGACTAACACATTCATGGATAATGGAACTATCGAACCAGAAGAAATTATAAGCTCTGTTAAAAGGGGTATTTACGCAGTTAATTTTGCTGGTGGACAAGTAGATATCACAAATGGGAAGTTTGTTTTTTCTGCTTCGGAAGCTTATCTCGTAGAAAATGGGAAAGTGAAGCAACCCTTAAAAGGGGCTACTTTAATAGGTAATGGACCAGATGCGATGTCAAAAATTTCTCTAATTGGAAATGATATGTCTTTAGATGATGGAGTTGGCACCTGTGGTAAGGAAGGTCAGGGCGTTCCTGTTGGCGTTGGACAACCTACCTTACTAATGGGAGGGATAACAGTGGGAGGTACAGATACGAACTAGTATATCAAAAAGCATTTTCACTAAAAATTCTGTCAATGTTTTTTTGCCAAGTGTTTCTAAACTTTTCTAAAAGTGTATCAGAACCTGTAGTTTTATTTTTAATAATATTTACTAGCGGATCTAGAAACTGTCTTTCATCAATACCCCTGTGATCTAATTTATTGCGCCTTTCAAGACCTAAACTAGATATCCTTAACATTTCTTCAGCTATTTCAATAATATTTTTACTACCTATTTTACCATTTAAACCATATTTTGCAGCCGAAATTCTTGTATCTTCAAGGAGCATTTTATTCATAAATGGTTTAGCTAAATCATAAGCCTCTAATTGAGCTTCTTTATCATACAACAAACCTACCCATAGAGCTGGCAAAGCACAAATTATATTCCAAGGACCTCCATCTGCCCCTCTCATTTCTAAATATTGTTTAAGCCTTACTTCAGGGAATGGAACAGTTATGTGGTCTTCCCAATCTTGTATTGAAGGAAATTGACCTTCAAAACCTTCCAACTGTCCGCACATAAAATCTAAAAAAGATTTTCCAGATACATCAATGTATTTACCTTCCCTATAAACAAAATACATTGGTACTTTAAGGACATAATCCAACCATGCTTCATAACCAAAATGTTTAGTAAATACTATCTCAGGTACACCTGTTCTATGTGGATCAGTATCAGTCCATACTATTGCTCTGGAGGATAAATAACCACTTTCTCTACCCTCAACAAAAGGGGAATTTGCAAAAATAGCTGTTGCGATTGATTGTAAGGCTAATGATATTTGAAATTTTTGTACCATATCTTTTTCATTTAAATAATCAAGATTAACTTGAATAGTGCACGTTCTTAACATCATATCTAAACCAAGTTTACCTACTTTAGGCATAAAGTTTTTCATGATTTCATAACGACCCTTAGGCATCCATTTTTGTTTTGATTGAGACCATTTAGGATCATGTCCTAATCCAATCATTAACAAATCAAGCTTATTCATAGCTTTTTTCATTATGTGCAAATGTCTGCCAGTCTCTTTGCATGTTTGATGTAAATTTTCCAAAGGAGATCCTGACAATTCTAATTGACCTCCAGGCTCCAAAGAAATTGATGCACCTCTTTCATCTTTAAGACCAATGATATTATTATTTTCTAAAACTTTTTCCCAATTATTTTCTTTTGCAAGGTTATTTAATAACTCACTTATTCCTGATTTACCAAAATATCCTGCTCTTTCAAGGTTATTTAAATGAAAAACAAATTTTTCATGTTCTGTACCTATTTTCCAGTTTTCTCTGGGCTTTTCACCAGCTTTAAACCAATTTATAAGCTGTTCCTTTTCTAATCTTTGCATAATGGTCTCTTATGTTATGGTAAGCTTTAAAAAATATAAATTAAATTTTTATTATAATATTTCCTTGAACACATTGATACTTAATTATTAAATTATGTATATTTTTTCATATCACCGTTCAAACAGTGCCATAAAACTATAGTTGAAATTACAGCTGTGTCAGATCTTAAAATTCTTGGACCTAAATCAACTGGTTTAATAAAAGTTTTTTTTCTTAGATAATTTATCTCATTATTACTAAAACCACCTTCTGGGCCAATTAGTATAGCACCTAAAGAATTAAAATTTAGATTCTGAAAATTAAATTTAATTTCATCTCTTTTTCTTATTGTCTCATCACCATAAAGGATAATTCTTTTTTTATCCCAACTATCAATTAAGTCCTTTAATTTTTTTAAATCAAATATTTCTGGTATTGTTAGACGTTCACATTGTTCTGATGCCTCAATAGCAATATCAAGCAATCTATCTAAATTTATTTGTTTTGTAATAGTTCGATCAGTAATTACAGGAAAAATTTTCGAAGCCCCTAATTCGGTTGCCTTTTGTATAATTAATTCTGTTGGTGATTTCTTAACTGGTGAAAATAATATCCATAAATCAATTTCTTCACCTATGTCTCTAGTTTTTTTGATTATGTCTAAAATAATATTTTTTTTATGAATTTTTGTTATTTTAGCTAAAAATTCACCATCAACATTATTGAAAATCAATATTATGTCATCTTTCTTTTTCCGCATTACATTTGTGAGATAGTGAACTTGTTTTGATGAAAGTATAACTGTTTGTTTTAGTGCCATTTTTTTAGGAAAATAAATCCTTACTTTAGCCTTATAAGATAAATCTAACATTTATAAAAACCTATATTATTAAAAAATTATTTTACTGATAATTGATTAAGAAATATTAAAATGATATTGCATTATTTATGAATATACCAAAACAAAATAATTCAGATATTTTAGACAATGGTTGGTGGAACATACTACCTAAAAGCTCGCTTAAGTGGATAAGATTAGGAAGATTCGATAGACCCGTTGGGTTTTGGCTACTTGTACTTCCTGGATGGTGGGTTCTTCCTTTAACAAGTTTAAATCTTATAGACTGTACAAAAATTATGTTTATCTTTTTGATAGGCTCAGTAGTTATGAGGGGTGCAGGATGCACTGTTAATGACATGTGGGATAAGGACATTGATAAAAAAATAACTAGAACAAAAAGAAGACCTTTAGCTAACGGTGAAATCTCAATTCCGGGTGCATTTTATTTTTTAATAATAATGCTATTTGTTGGATTTATCTGTTTATACCAATTAAATATTTATACATGGATAGTTGCACTTGCTGCAATACCTTTAATTATCATTTACCCCTTAGCAAAAAGATTTACTAAATGGCCACAAGTTATTTTAGGATTAACATTTAGTTGGGCTGTTCCAACAGCATGGGCATCCGCAAATGAGCAATGGAATTTAGGAATATTTTTAATGTATTTTGCAACTGTTTTTTGGATCATTGGTTACGACACTATTTATGGATGTCAGGATAAAAATGAAGATGAAATCTTAGGCGTAGAAAATTCTGCTGTATCTGCAAAGAATTTTTTAACTTTTTTTGTTGGTACCTCCTATATTTTTATGTTTATTTTATTATTATTAAGTGGATTTTTTTTAAAAAACAATTTCTTTTGGTTTGTAGGGGTGTTCTTTTGTGGAATTCATTTAATGAATCAAGTATTGAAGTTAAAAAATTTAGATAGAAACAATCCATTAAAAATATTTAAATCAAATGTATCATTGGGATTAATTTTAACTTTGTCATCCTTAGCTAATCATATAAATTTTTAAAAATTAAAATGTTACACTTTAAATTTTGATCTAAAAATACCATCAACTAGAATCATGTGAGGGAAAGTTAATGCTGCTAAACCAATAAAAGTCACTTTTACAATTGCTTCTGTATGTGTATTTAGACTTGATATAATATAAAAAGCTATACCTCCCCCTAACCAACTAATAAAAGAAAAAATGATCACTAAGTAGAATATTTTTTTCTTTTCCATGAAGTTAATTAATTTTGGTAAAATTCTTTTGATGTGGTGAATGCTATGAATGAAACAAAAATACATAGCAAAGGCTAGCAGAGGAGGAAAAATTATAATTATAATCATTATTAAAGTTAAGAGTTTGATATAATATTTACACACTTTAATTTTTTTGAAATTAAGTAATAATATTAATATAGATAATAACCAAGTAAATAAGGCTATATGTAAAAATTGCCACAATATGGATGAATAATCTCCTGATAGTATAGTAAAAAGAGACTCGACATCATCTTGATTAAAAAAAATAATACCTAAAACAACTAAACCACCATGAGCATATCCTCTAAAATAATACAGATTATCTTTTTCCCAACTTAAATCACCACACCCAAAATGAAAAATACTAGTTAATAAAAATAAAAAAAGTGTTAAAACTGGGAGAAAATACCACAATATCATCACTCCAAATGCAACTAACAGGTAAATAACTATAAAGCGTAATTGCAAATAAAAATTTTTTGTAAAACCAAGTGTAACAGAAATAGCGCCGTCAAAAGCTCCATGAGGAATTCCAACAAAAATAATTAAAAATAGTGAAATGTAGTCTATCCAATCAAGGGCAAAATTACTCATTTGTGATACACAACACGAAGAAATGACTTAATAAACGGCAGTTTAGGCATTGATAAAATTATTTTGCAAATTATCAATAAATTAGAATTTCCAGACATAAATTTAGCCCATTCGTCACCATTTAGAGTTTTAGCTAGGGTAGAAAAAATTTTTGGAGCAAGCAACGGAAATTCGTTGATTACATTTATGAAAATATTATCTAAAAACAAATCTAACTTTTTGTGAATATTTGTACTAACTGTTCTTCCTTTTATTAACTGACTAACAATTTGAAACACTTGTTTTTGTATAAAAGTGAATGCATATCCTGAAGAAGGTCTCACCGCTCCTCCTCTAGTTCCTATATTATATATTCCTTCAGAATTTTTAGATATATAATGCATAGGTATTACTCCTTTTTCATGATTACTCTTTGTAAATTTATCCAAGTTAAAATACCTTCTAAGATATTTTGAAATTTCAACAGAATAAAATTTTTTATTTGCAATTTTTTTTGAAAACATTGTTGATTCGACAAGTGCTTTTCTTTTGCTAAATGGTAATAAGTAAATAAAATGTAATCCTTTTGACTGATCACATCTAAAGTCCATTAAAATAACTGTCTTATCATCAAAAACATCTTTTGTAGAGTTTATAACAAAACCTTCAAAGTGCTGTAGTAAAGTATTATTAGGTATACTTGGTGGTCTGCTATCAAATATTAAATCACCTTCAATTTTTTCGTCATGCGTGAATAATTTATTACTCTTTTCATATACATTTTTTTCAAAAATTTTAATTTTTTTGCTTTTACATGTTCTCTTACACACATCTAACCATTTTTGTCTTTTTATTACACAATATGGATGTTTTTTAGATTCTAATATATGTCGAGAATGTTTTGTTTGTATCGCCCATTTTGTCCACGTATGATTTGCATTCATAAAGGCTTCATCGTTAAAGTTGTTTTTCCAAAATCCCCAAAAATGATCTTTTGGTTTGTCTTTGTTTTTACCTATAAACAAATTAAATCTGTAATTGGGTAAGTGATTACTTAATCTAGCAAATGAAAAAGCTGCACACCCACCTCCAATAATATTAATTTCTTTATTTATCAAAATTAACTAATCCTTTTAAATCAATGTGAAGTTCAGACTTATGTTCTTTTTTAAGCCTATGTAAAAATAATTCTTTTAAAATACTTAATAATGTAATTTTTGTTTTTGTTAAAATTGAAGTCACTTGTCTGCCATTATGCCAATTATGTTTTTGATTTTGTAATTGCACACCTATTTGTCTATAGACGCCAGATGCTACTGAGATTGCTATTCTAGATTTGAGAGGTAAGTAAAAAAAACCTTTTGCACCACTTGAATAATAACTTTCTGCTAATAGTAATAATTTTTTAATACCATTAGAAATAATTTTAATTTTTTTTAAATCATTTGTTTTTGCAGCAATCACAATGTCATTAGGTGAGATATTATCTATCCAAGAACCTGGTAAATATCTTCTGCCCATATTTGCATCCTCCAACACATCTCTTGCTATATTCGTTAACTGCATAGCTATTCCAAGATCAATAGCAAATAATTTAGCTTCATCATTTGTACATTTGACCGCATCACACATCATTAAGCCAACAGTACCAGCAACATGATAAGAATATCTAATAAGTTCACGTTGTTCTTTAAATAATACATTATTCTGATCTAAAATGAGACCGTCAATTAAATCAATAACTGCTTTGTGAGAGGGCTCTTTAAAAAATGTAGGATATTTTATTTTGTAAAGATTTTCTAATTTAGAAAATAATTTTTTTCTAACATTTAGTCTAATACTGTTGAGTTGATTTAATGCGTTTTCTTTTCCGCTGTCGGCTATATCGTCTAAAGCTCTACAAAAACAATATAATAATGATGCTCTATTAATGTATTCTTCAGTGAGAAGTTTCCCCGCCCAATAAAAACTCTTACCATTTTTTTTCAAAACTGACTTGGCATTCTTGATATGGTAATCCATAAATTTGCTCTTTATTTTAAAAGATTTTCAACAACTTTTGCAGATGACAAAACACCAGGTATACCTGCGCCTGGATGAGCACCAGCTGCAGCAAAAAATAAATTATCAATATGAGGGTCTTTATTGTGATACCTAAACCACGCGGATTGAGAAAAATTTGGTGCAATTGAAAATCCCGCACCATGAGTAGAGCGATAATTATTTTTAAAATCTATTGGTGTCATGTAAAATGCGTCACAAATATTTTCCTTTAACTGTGGTAGAATAGTTAAATCTAAGGCATTAACTATTCTATCTTTTAATTTGTCACCTTCTTCATTCCAATTAACTTTACCTTGTAAATTTGGCACAGGGCACAAAACATAGAAACTATCGCAATCTTGAGGTGCAAAAGATTTATCAGTAGCTGTTGGTCTATGAATGTATAATGAAAAATCGTCACTTAAAGTCTTATTGTCGAATATATCAGTTAATAAGCTTTTAAATCTTTTACCCAACCAAATTGAATGATGAGCAATATTTGGATAATTTTTTTTCGTTCCAAAGAATAAAACAAACATACCAAAAGAATAACTTGTAAATCTCTCTGGTAAAAACTTTTTCCTTTTGGATATCTTTGATTGCAAAATCTCATTATAGAAAGTTGGAGGATCTCCATTAAAAATAAAATTATCAGCACAAAAAGTGTTTCCATTCATACATTCAATTTTTTCAATTTTACCATTTTTTTCATAGGCATTTTTTATATCAATATTATATTTAATTTCTACACCAGTTCGTTCTAATAATTTTGTTAACTCCTCAACAAGTTTTCCAGTACCGCCCATACTGAAATAAACTCCCCAATTTCGCTCTAAAAAATGTATTAGAGCATAGATAGAGGTAGTAGAAAATGGATTACCTCCTACCAATAAAGGATGTATAGAAAAAGCTGCTCTTAGATTTTGATTTTTTATGTATTTATTTACTAATTGAGAAACTGTTAGATAACTTTTTAGCCTTAATAGAGCAGGTATTTGTTTTATCATATAAAAGAATGAAGTAAAAGGTTTATCAGCTAATTTGGTAAAACCTATGTCAAAAATAGATTTAGAAACCTCTAACAATTTATCATAATTATTCGCGTCTTCGACTGAAAACTTTTGCATTTCTTTTTTAGTTTTCTGGATGCTTTCTGAGTAATCAAACGTTTTGCCATCATGAAAATGAAACCTGTACCAAGGTTCTAAAGGTCTAAATTCAATATATTTTTCTCGCTTTTCGTTGAAAAGTTCGAAAAGTTCATCAAATAGAAATGGAGCAGTTATCACTGTCGGTCCAGCATCGTGTTTAAAACCGTTTTTTCTAAATACTTGGGCTCTACCACCTAAAGAACCTAATCTTTCAATTAAAGTAACCTTGTGTCCAAGTGCCCTTAATCTAAGAGCGACTCCAATTCCACCAAAACCCCCACCGATAACAATACTTCTTATATTTTGATTTCTATAGATTAAGTTCATAAGATTTTCTTATTGAAGTATATGATAAAAACAATTTGAATAAAAAAAAGCCTGCAGGTACACCTACAGGCTTTTTCTTCATTAATTAAAATTTACGCGTCAGATTCTGCAGTTGCCGCAGCCCAGATTGCTAGACAAAAAGCAATTTTATTTACAACATCTGCTAGGTTGTAAATTACATTTAGGCTGTTCGCATCTGCACCACCAGCCATATAACCCATGAAGTATCCAATTGGATATATAGCCCATCCAATTGTAACAATCCATTTCATAGTATTATATGCTGTTTTGACTGAATCAGGTGCTTCGGCAGCATTAACTTTGCTAGCTTCACCAGCAAAAATCTCATAGAG
This sequence comes from alpha proteobacterium SCGC AAA015-N04, assembly GCA_000383115.1. Taxonomy (GTDB): domain Bacteria; phylum Pseudomonadota; class Alphaproteobacteria; order Puniceispirillales; family Marisalimonadaceae; genus Marisalimonas. Next base: position 133,568 of record KB910522.1, on the reverse strand, counting down.
GATATAAATCCAACCTGCCATTCCCACAACAAAACCGATAGTAGCATTTATGAAACCAGCTTCACCTAGGTATCCACCAATTAACATTACTAAAGATCCAATAAATAATCTCCAGAAAACACCACCTGCAATTGCAGTACAAGCCGCTAAGATTAAATAAAATTCAATCATTTGTAACGGTACAGTTATGATCCAATCTACGTATCTAAATACTGTAGGAGAAGCACCTGTGGAAACCCACACGTCTCTCATGTAAAAATAGTGGACAGCTGCAACTAAAGTAACTAGAGCTCCAACAACTAGAGATGTTCTCCACTTGCCTTTAACTCTCAATGATTCCATTAAGAAAAAAACAGTTGCTGCAACCATGGCAATAGATATTATCCAAAAACTTATACCAACAGCATCACTAGGATCTAGATTCCCACCATGAGATCCTGCAAATGAAAGTGTTGGAAGTAGGGCTAAAAAACTAGCCGGTATTAAATATTTTAAAAAAGACATTTATAAACTCCCCTTATACTTGTCATGTTTAATTTCTAGCAACTGCTAGATTCTGTGCAAAATAGCACATTTAGCGAAAACAATAAAAGGGAATTTAAGGTTAGGCAACAAATAAAAACAATAAAGATACATTTTTTTTTATTGATTTTTGTTATGTAATTGATTTTTAACAATTTATTTTATGATAATTATTATCATTTTCATTTAAAAAAAATTGATTTTCTTGAATAAATCTCAAAATTCATTATTTTTTTAAACTTTTTTAATATCTTTATCTATAAAAAGTTTAGACTAAAAAATAATATTGTTACCAATTTTAATAAAAGATTTCTTAAATTACTAGATTTCCTTTGATTTTAATTTTTAAAATTTTCCAGTCAAAGATTTTAGGTTTTTTTGCTTTTGCTTTTAATATATTTTGGATATTAACTCTATATTCTTTATTTTTTACTACCCTAAATAACCATTTCGATAAATTTTTATCCTTAATTGCTAACATTTTCTTCAAAAATATTAAAGCTTCATATTCTGAGAAACTCTCTAATTTTGAATTATGTGCATTAATGTCTGATAATCTTTTAATTTTTTTATTATTAAAAATTAATGCACCGGCTAGGGAGGTGTAGCCAAATATATCTTTACAATAATCAAAATCTCTAAATTTAACAGATCCAAACTTTAATTTAACAAAATCATAAGCAATTCCTAATCCTTCAGTAAGATGCATAGTATTGAGTTGATCTTCTCTAAGCCATAAAACGTTTAGGTCAACTTTAGTACCATAACTAGGCCATTGAGTTGCTGGGATCGATCCATAAGCAGATAATGAAGCAGCAAAAACTATGTCTGAATTAAATAAAGTAGCAGGAGTAACGCACAATTCTTGATTAAGTGTAAATTTTTTTTTTAATTGGTATGGGGATCTGTTCGAACCAATAGATAAAATAGGTACTCTATTATCTAAATTATAACATATATCTTTTACAAATTTTCCTTTGTAAAAAGAGAATGAATAATCGGGAGCAAAGTAGGGATAACCTATTGCTCTATTATAGTAAGATAGATTAGGAAACAATTTACTATTTTTGTTTTTGTATATATTCATCTTCTTACATATCAAATTAGTTTTATTTAAAAAAAATTATAAGCCTGATTTTTCATCTAAACCCAAAGCAATATTCATACACTGAATAGCCGCGCCCGAAGCACCTTTACCTAAATTGTCCAGACGAGAAGAAATTATTAATTGTTTATTATCATCATTTCCAAAGATACTAATATCTAAAAAATTTGTGTTAACCAGATTATCAGGCCTAAGATATCCTTTAGAACTCAAACCTTCCCTATTTTTCAAAACTTTAATAAATTTTGAGTTTGAGTAGAACATTTCAAATAAATCTTGTATATCTTTTGTTTTAATTGACTTTGAAAACCAACTAAAATGAATAGGTAATGATACAATCATGCCTTGTATAAAATCTCCCACAGATGGACTAAAAATAGGATTTAATTTTAGATTATTATGATATTTTATTTCTCGTAAATGTTTATGGTTCAATTCTAGAGAGTATAAAAAAAAAGGTTCGTGATTTTTTTTTTTAAAATAATTAATAAGTGATTTACCTCCACCACTATATCCGCTAATAGCGTTAATTATAAATGGTGCATCGTTGGATAAAATTTTATACTCTAATAAAGGTTTTATAATTACGTTAGCACCCGTTGAATAACACCCGGGAACTGATATTCTTTTAGAATTAGCAATTCTTTCTCTATAATTCTTTCCTAACTCTGGTAACCCATAAGACCAATCAACATTTACGCGGTATGCAGTAGAAGCATCAATAATTATAGGTGATTTATCGCCAAGTTTATCTGCAATACCAACAGTTTCTCTAGAGCTTTCGTCAGGAAGACATAAAAAAGCAACATCGCAATAACTTAGCATATCTTTTTTGTAGTCAAGATCTTTTCTTTTTGACTGTTCAAGAGATAAGATGTTAATATTAGGATGATTTTGAAGTTTTTCGTAAACTTTTAATCCAGTAGTGCCAACTTCTCCGTCAATAAAAACATTTTTTTTAATTTTTGACATTTTATTACTCATATTGATTGAATCAATCTTAACAATATATTAATAAAATCAGATTATAATTTTATTAATTAATTGGAACATACATATGTGTGCAAAAAAACTCAATGATAAAGATATTATGAACCTTCTGATTGATACTGCTCTGTCATGTGGTGCAAGTTCAGCTGATTGTGTTTTATCTAGAAGTAGAGGAATTTCTCTTACAAGAAGGTTAGGTAAAGATGAAAATATTGAAAGATATGAGGATTTTGACACTGGCTTAAGAGTTTTTATAGGAAACAAAATAGCCTCAGTATCTACTAATGAAAGTACAGAAAGTGCAATTCGAGAAGTTGCAAAAAGAGCAGTTGAAATGGCAAAAATTGCACCACAAGACGACTTTAGTTTGATTGCAGATACTGACACGCTGTCAAAATTTCCATTAAATAATTTCTTAATAGATTGTTATGATAATGTTGAACCTAGTGTAGATATTCTCAGAGATAGAGCATCCGAGGCTGAAGATACTGCTAGAAGTGTTGAGAAAATAACTAACAGTGATGGGGCAGAGTCTTCCTGGGGAGAAGGAGAGACTTTACTGATGACGTCTACCGGATTTTTTGGAAAATCAAAGAAATCAAATCATAGCGTCTCTGTTGTGGTTATTGCAGAAAAAAATGGAAAAATGGAAAGAGATTATGATTACTCATCCAAAGTTTATGGAGAGGATTTAAAATCACCAAAAGAAATTGGTCAAGAAGCTGCAAAAAAAGCCATTGCAAGAATAGGCGCTACAAAACCCTTAACTGGTAAATATCCAGTTGTTTTCGATCCAAGAGTTTCTAGATCTATAGCTAGCCATTTTGCGTCAACAATAAATGGATCATCTATTGCCCGAAAAACAAGTTTTTTTAGAAATATGCTTAATAACCAAGTTGCAAACTCAGAAATCACCCTGATTGATAATCCTTTTCTAAAAAGAGGGCTTGGGTCTAGATTGTTTGATGCTGAAGGATTAGGATCAAGAAAAAACATTTTAATAAAAGATGGCGTGCTTAAAAATTGGTTATTAGATTTGTCATCTGCAAATCAGTTACAAATGCAACCTACTGCAAATGCTAAAAGAGGTGTAAGTGGACCGCCAACACCCGGAACTAGTAACTTAACAATTCTGCCAGGTAAAGAATCACCTATTGATATGATAAAAAATATAAAAAATGGCTTTTATATTACTGATCTGATTGGAAGTTCAGTTTCAATTATTACTGGTGACTATAGTAGAGGAGCTAGTGGATTTTGGATAAAAAATGGAGAAATTTCAGAGCCAATCACTGAAGCAACAATAGCAGGAAATCTAAAAGAAATGTTTATGACACTAAAACCAGCGAATGATTTAGATTATTCACATACTATTAATAGCCCAACTTTGTTTGTTGAAGAAATGACTATTGCAGGAAACTAATTTGTTGTTAAGAAAAAACAAGAAAGTGAAATTTAACAAATTTTTTGCCTGGTTTGAGATGATAGTAATTGACCACGGATTTTTAAGATTATGTTATAACAACTTTCATAAAGTTAACAATGATATATACCGCAGTAATATGCCAACACCCTTAAGGATCAAAAAGTATAGTAAACTTGGGATAAAAACTATAATTAATCTAAGAGGAGCTAGAAAAGATGGTGGCTGGCTTTTAGAAAACGAGGCATGTATTAAATATAATATTAAATTAATTGACTTTAAAGCGAGGTCGCGTGCAGCTCCTGACAAAGAAATGATTTTTAATGCAGAAAAACTCTTTAATACAATTCAATATCCTGCCCTAATACACTGCAAATCAGGAGCTGACAGAGCAGGTATAATGTGCGCACTGTACATTTTAATAAAAGAAAAAAAAGATGCAATTGTTGCTAATAAACAATTATCATGGAAATATTTACACTTAAAATGGGCTAAAACTGGCATACTTGGTTCTTTTGTTGAAGAATATAGATCTGAAAATGAAAAAACTAATGTCAAATTCATGGATTGGGTAAGAAAAAATTATGATCCTTTAATACTAGAACAAAAATATAAATCTAATTGGTGGGTAAATAAACTAGTCAATAATATATTAAAAAGAGAATAATGATTAAATTAGACTATTCAATCTCATGAAATTTTAAGAGTTTTCTATAAAAAGTAGAGCTCTTAAGTAATTCTTTATGAGTTCCTATACCAACTAATTTACCTTCACCTAAAAATATTATTTGATCGAAACTATTCATTTTAGATAGTTTATGGGCCACAGAAATTGTAGTCTTATTGATGATTAATTTATTTAAAGTTTTGTTAATTTCATTTTCAGTTTTAGCGTCTAATGAACTAGTTGCCTCATCTAATAACAAAATTGGTGCATCTTTTAAAATTGCTCTTGCAATAGATATTCTTTGTTTTTGCCCTCCAGACAAATTATTACCATTTTCGCTTAAAATACTATTATACCCAAGATGATTAGATATAATAAAATCGTGTATTCCCGCATTTTTAGCTGCGTTTATTATCTGTTTCTTTGTTGCTTTTAAATTTCCATACCTAATATTTTCGAAAAAACTTGTATTATAAATAACTGTGTCTTGACTAACCAATCCAATATTTTTTCTTAGAGATGATATATTAACGTTTTTTATATCTTGATCATTTATGGAAATTTTGCCATTTATCGGGTCGTAAAATCTAGCAATTAAATTTATTATGGAAGATTTTCCAGAGCCACTTTGGCCAATTAAAGCTACTTTTGTACCACCTTTTATAAAAAAATTTATATTATCTAAAGCTTTAGTATTACAGTTATAACTAAAATCTACATTTTCAAAAGCAATGCTAGGAATAGTACCTTTCCTGATTTCAAAAAGGGTTGAAGAAGGTAAGCTCGTTACTTTAGGTTTAACATCAAGTTGATTATAAATCCTACTTAATGCCGACATAGCTTCCTGAAAAACAGTATTAAAAGTTCCTAAGGCCCTTGCTGGTTGAGCGATCATGAGTAAAGCGGTTACGTAACCAACAACACTTCCAGGTGACATTTCACCTATTGATACTCTATAACCTGCAAGAGATATCACTGAAGCTGCAGCAACTCCTCCCAAAATCTCTAAAATCGGAAGTACTTTTGCTCTTCCTAAAACTAGGCTAAACATTTTTTTAAAAAGAGAATTTAATACTGATTTTGATCTTTTTATTTCTAGTTTTTCTAGATTATAAGACTTAACCATCCTTATACCTTGCAACATTTCAGTAAGAGTGGAAGTTACAATCTCTAATTGCTGTTGTAAAATTGTCGCTATCATATTTTGTTTTTTTCCAATTTTAATTATTGGTCTTAAAGCAATCGGATAAATAACAAAAACTAAGATTGATAATAACCAATCTAACCAAATCAAATATGACATTAATGCTAATATTGTTAATGTGTCTCTAATTAAATTGTTAATAGATCTCTCAAAACCTTCTTTAATTAAAACCACATCATTCATAATTCTAGAAACATGATTTCCAGAGGATAACTTATTTAATTCTATTAAATCTGTGTTTATCAAGTGTTCTGTCAATTTTTTCTGAACATCAACAGCAAGGGACAAAGATATTTTTGAAACTTGTTTAATTTGCAAAAAAATAGCTACACCTCTAATAAAAGCAACTAAAGCTATAATAAGAGGAAATAAAATCCAGCTGTCTCTATGATTATCCAACAAGTTATCAAAAACTGATTGAATTAGATATGGGTAAATTGAAGCAGTTATTGCAACTAATATTAATAAAACAAAAGCTAATGCAACGTCAAAGTTATATTTATGTATAAAATCCTTGTAAAAATTTTTGATTAAATTTTTGTTAGCTTCTGTTATAAATTTAATTTTTTTCATTTTTACCATTTATTACATTGATTAAATAATAACTTACAATAAAAATTATGTGTATACATAGTTATTTTGTTTTTTATAATTTTCATTTAAAATTAATATCAATTAAAAATTATTTAGGTAAATAAATGCTTATTATTAAAAGATTTAGTAAAACATCTATAGGTCAAAAGATAATAGGATTATTATTTTACAGCTTAACAAGTTTTACATGTCGATCAATAAGATGGAGATTTATTTCTGATAAAACACACCATGATGTGATAAATAATAAAGATCAATATATTTTTTGTTGTTGGCATAATAAGTTATTTCTTGGCCCACACCTTTTACCAAAAAATAGAATAATTAACGCATTACAATCTAGTCACTCAGATGGTATGATTACTTCTATAGTTTTTAAATATTTAGGAATGAATATTATATTAGGATCATCCATGAAAGGAGGTGTTAGCGCTTTCAGGAAAATGGTTAAAAGTATTCAGTTAGGTCATTGTATAGCTATAACTCCTGACGGGCCTAAAGGTCCAAAAGAAATACTAAAAGTTGGAATAATAAAATTATCACAAATAACTGGCACTCCAATTGTACCTCTTGTTTGGGTAACTAGTAAATATAAATCAATTAATTCGTGGGATAATTTTATAATTCCTTACCCCTTCTCAAAAGGTATATATTGTTTTGGAAAACCAATTCATATTGATAAAAATTTAAATAAATATGACTTAGAAAAAACTAGGAAATTTGTAGAAGAAGAAATTAATAGACTTACAATTTTAGTACAGGATAAATTATGTTAACCTTTAATGACATTAGTTATGATCTAGGAATTTAGGAATTTGAATGTCTTTGACAACTTATAATATAGTTTGGAAGTTATTAAACTTTATTTTACCAAATTATTTAGAGCGAAGAAAAAAAAATGGAAAAGAAGATATAAATCGAATTAATGAAAGGTATGGAATTTCAAATAAAAGCAGACCTATTGGAACCCTAGTCTGGCTTCATGGTACAAGTGTTGGAGAATCAGTAGCGGCATTAGCTCTCGCGAATTCTATGAAAAAAAATGGATATGGCAATAATCAAAACGAATATTTTTTGTTAACAACTAATACGTTATCTGCTGCCAAATTAATTAAAGACAAAATAAAACATGGACTCCCAGCTATTCATCAATATCATCCTTACGATCATCCAAAATTTGTTTTAAGATTTCTCAAGCATTGGAAACCAAATATGGCAGTATTTATGGAATCAGATTTTTGGCCTAATTTAATTTATTTAACTGCAAGTTCTAATATACCTACAGTTTTAGCTTCTTCTCAAATGTCACAAAAATCAGCAAGGTTTTGGACAGGTTTTGGATATATTTTAGCAAATAAAATCTTTAGTAAAGTTAACCATGTGCTCGCAGTTGATTTAAAGCAACAGGCTCTTTTTAAGAAGTTAGGTGCTAAAAATGTTAAAAGCTTGACTAGTCTAAAATCAATTGCAGAAAAACCACCAGTTGATCAAAATTATATCTATAATTTAAGAAAGAATATAGTTAACAAAAAAATTTTACTTGCCGCTTCCACTCATCCAGGAGAAGAGGAATTAATGATTAAACTAGCTGATTTATTAAGAAAAAAAGCTGATTATAATGTTTTAATCATCATCGCACCCCGGCATATAAAAAGAAATGTTTCTATAGAAAATCGAGTAAAATCTGCTGGCTTTGATATTAAATCTAGAAGCAGAGGAGAATTTCCATCCAAAACTGATCAATTTTATTTAGCAGACACAATGGGTGAAATGGGGTCTTTACTAGAGGTGTCAAACCTAGTTTACGTAGCCGGTTCAATGGTTGATGTTGGTGGACACAGCCCTTCAGAAGCCTCACAATTTGGTAAGCCAGTCATAATGGGGCCTCATTCAGAAAAATGCAATGCCCAAATCAAAGAACTTGTTTGGTCTGGTGGTGCAATTCAAATAGAAAATTCATCATCTAAAAATGAAACTTTTATTTCACAAATTATTGAATTATTAGGTAATAATGATCGATTAGAAGATATGGGTAAGAATAGCTTAATAGCTTCTGGTTACGCTCAACAAAGAGCTGACGAAGCAAGTATTCATCTAATTGAACTTTTAAATACTCATTCAGCAAGAATAAAACAAGATGATTATCTCTCCTAATTTTTGGTATAAAAAAAATTTTTTTTCAAAATTGACAGGGTATTTTTTTTTTCCAGTTTCCTTGCTTTGGATAGCTGTATCAATAATAAAAAAAATAGTTATAAAACCATACACAACAAAATTAAAAGTTTTCTGCATTGGTAATTTAACAGTAGGTGGTACTGGGAAAACACCTTTTACAATATATGTTTATAAATTATTGAAAAGTTTAGGTTATAATCCAGTTTTTTTAACAAGGGGATATGGGGGCACCTCAAAATTACCTATCGTTGTTGAACCATTTCATGAACCATATTTAGTAGGAGATGAAGCTATATTATTAAGTAAAATTGGTACCACTGTTGTGTCAAAAAATAGAGCTAAAGGAGCACAATTTATAGAAAAATTTATTAAGAAGTTTGATGTAATTTTAATGGATGATGGATTGCAAAATTATCAATTAAGGCAAGATTTGAAAATTTTATTGGTTGATAAAAAAAATACTTTTGGGAATAATTTATGTTTACCAGCTGGGCCACTTCGAGAGCCTGTAAAAAGTGGTTTAAAAAAAATTGATTTGATAGTTTTAACTGGAGACAGGCAGAATAAAAGTCAAGTTATGTTTGAAAAATATAAACATATTCCAATTTTTGAAAGCAAATTAAAGTTACATAAAAACAATAATGATAAAAATTACAATTACCTAGCATTTTGCGCATTAGCAAATCCAAAAAAATTTTTTAATACTTTAGTTGAAAATAAATACAAAGTTTCAAAAAGAATTATGTTTCCAGATCATCATGCTTACACTAACAAGGATATTGACAATATTATAAATCAAGCAAGAACTCATAATTTAAAAATAATTACAACAGAAAAAGATTTTGTGAAAATAAAAAAAAATAAAAGTGGAATTGATTATTTATCCATAGAAATGAACTTGTCTATTAAAGATAAGTATATTTTTAAAAAACTTATTGAGTCTAAATTAAATGAATAGTTACACCCTGTATAAATTTAAAAAGTATTTAGATAGATATTTCCATGATCCAATTGTTGCTTCATTTGCGATTATTCTTTATTTGATACTTAAAACTTTACCATTCAAAATTTCTTCTTATTTATGTGGGACTCTATTATATTTAATTGCACCTCTTACATATTATAATAAACGTGTATATAATAATATACGAATAGCATTTCCTTCTATGTCAGAGTCAGAGATAAATACATTAGCTAAACAACATTGGTTTATGCTTGGACAAACTATTGGTGAAATGCCTCATATTAATAAAATGTTAAAATCTGGAGTTTTAAAAACCGAAGGTTTAGGGAAAATTCAAACAGGACCAGCTATACTTGTCGGAGCACATATGGGTAATTGGGAATTTTTGCTTAGAGTTGGAGACCTAGCAGGAAGAAGGGCTGGCTACGTATTTAGACCAATTAATAATTGGATACTAAATAAAATACAAATTTATAGAAATAAAGATGCTAATGCTGATTTTTATAAAAAAGGTCGTTTAGCCGCTATAGGAATGGCTAAAAAATTAAAGTTAGGAGAGGTTGTTGGTTTAACAGGAGATCAATTATTAAGAGAAGGTATTATGGTCCCTTTTTTTGGAATAAAAACACCTACACCGCAAGCTGCTGCTGTTATGGCATTAAAATGGAAAGTTCCAATTTATATGGTAAAAATAAAAAGATTAAAAGGTCTACATTTTGTAATGAGTATCGAAGATAAAATTAAAATCCCTGATAATATTGATGATAAAAAAGCAATATATATAACAACAAAGTTAATATCTTCTAGAATAGAAGAATGGATTAAAGAAAATCCTGAACAATGGTTATGGGCTCATAGACGATGGGGTAAAATTAATTAGATACTTCTAAAAAAAAATTACGTGTCTAATTTTGCTGATCTAATTTGATCTGCAAATTTTATTTTAACATTAGATTTTTTTTGAGCATCACTGCTTAGTTTGATTGGTTTCCCTTCTATATCCATTACGAGAGTAAAACCTCTTTCTAAAGTTCTATTAAAACTAGAAGTTTCTAATAACTTATCTAAAGAGTTTAATTTTGTTTCTTTTTGAAGAATTATATTTTCATACAAATTATTGAATTTTATATCTGTAATTTGCTTTTTTGCCACCGAATTATTAATTAAAGTTTTAGGAGGAACAAGTCGAAAAAATAACTGTTCAATTTTAATCTCATATTGTTTAAAAATGTTTTTAAACTGGTTTTCAATATTTCTAAAAATAAAATCTAGTTTTTGATTTTTATTTTCAAAAATTTGATCTGGTTTTCCTAAAAGCCTTTGGATATTATATAAATTTTCTCTTTTATTATTCAATTTATTGATATAATTCTTTTTCATTCTAAATTTTAATTCTGTAATTTTTGTTATCAAGTCATCTTTAACAGGTACTGATTTTTCTGCAGCGGCCGTTGGTGTAGGAGCTCTTAAATCAGATACATAATCGATCAATGTAGTATCAGTCTCATGACCCACTGCTGAGATGACTGGTATAGAACTTTTAAATACTGATCTAACTACAATTTCTTCATTAAATGACCATAAGTCCTCTAAACTTCCACCACCTCTTGCGACAATTAGAAGATCAGGCTTTTTAATATTAGTTTCTTTTGTCAATTGATTAAATTTGTCTATTGCATTTGAAATCTGCTGAGCAGACTCTTTTCCTTGAACAGCAACTGGATACAAATAAACATGTGATGGAAAACGATCTGATAATCTATGAAGGATATCTTTTATTACAGCGCCTGATGGGCTAGTAATAACACCTATAATTTCAGGAAGATAGGGTATATGTTTTTTAAATTCTTTATTAAACAATCCTTCTTGAAAAAGTTTTTTTCTTCTATCCTCTAGCATTTTTAGAAGCGCCCCCTCTCCTGCTACTTCCATACTTTCTACAATAATTTGATATTTAGATTGTCCCGGAAATGTAGTCACTTTCCCAGTGCAAATTACTTCCATACCCTCTTCAGGTTTTATTGATAATCTTGGTAGATTATATTTCCATATTATTGCTGCGATCGTCCCATCTGAGTCTTTAAGAGTAAAATAAACATGTCCTGATGCCGGAAATGAAGGTCGAGAAATTTCTCCCCTAATTCGAACATAACTAAAATTTGTTTCAACTAATTTTTTTATTACACGTGAAAATTCGGCTACAGAATATACAGGATTGTTTGTATTAATGTTCATTAAATTATATTAAGATTTCTATTTATAGTACGTCAATAGTATGGCATATTTAAAAAAACCTAAAGCCTTTTGGAGTAATTATTCTATGAATATTTTAGTAGTAGGTGGAGGTGGCAGAGAACACGCAATTGCTAAATCATTATCTAATTCACCTTTAACAACAAAACTAGTTGTTGCTCCAGGAAATCCTGGAATTGAGACATTTGCTAAATGTTACCCAATTGCTTCTGATGACATCCCTGGACAGTGTAAGTTAGCAAAAGATATTGAAGCAGATTTTGTTTTTATTGGCCCCGAAATTCCGTTAGTGCTGGGTTTAAAAGATGAATTACTAAAATTAGGAATTAGTGCATTTGGGCCTTCAAAAAGAGCAGCTCAATTAGAGGGTTCAAAAACTTTTTCTAGAAATTTTTGTAGAAGACACAATATTCCACAACCAGAATTCAAATATGCTAACGATATCAATACTGCAAAAAAACAAATAGAACTTTTAAATGGCTATTGCGTTGTTAAAGCGGATGGTCTGGCCGCTGGCAAAGGTGTTGTTGTTTGTGACACAGTAGATGAAGCAACTATTGCATCCAAAGAAATGTTAGAAAATAATAAATTTGGTAATGCTGGAAAATCAATTTTGATAGAAGAAAGAATAAATGGAATTGAAGCAAGTGTTTTTGCAGTTTCAGATGGTAACAATGCAGTATTAATTGGGACAGCTCAAGATCACAAAAGAGCCTATGATAATGATGAAGGTCCAAATACTGGAGGTATGGGAGCTATTTCTCCTGCTCCTGCTTTAGATCAAAATTTAGAAAGAGAGATATTTGATAATATTATTACACCTACAATTAATGGCATGAAACTAGAGGGATATCCTTATCAAGGGATTTTATATGCTGGTATAATGATTACTGATGAAGGACCTAAAGTAATTGAATTTAATTGTAGATTTGGAGATCCTGAAACTCAGGTTTTGCTTCCACGTTTGAGTACTGATTTAGTAAGAATCGTTCAAAACACAATTAAAAAAAATCTTAAAGATATGGTCATTAATTTCATTCCTCAAAATGCAATTACAGTTGTAATAGCAAGTAAAGGGTATCCTGGAGATTTTAAAAAAGGAGTTTTATTACCTTCGCTTAAAAATTTTGATGACCAGACTAAAATTTCTATATTTCATTCAGGTACTGGCAAAGATAAAAATGAAAAACTTGTCTCAAACGGTGGAAGAGTTTTATCAATAACATCTGTTGGAGAAAATGTTGAAGATTGCAGGCTTAAGGCATATAATGTTATAAAAGCCATAAACTGGGATCAAGGTTTTTACAGAAAAGATATTGGTAGCCTCTAAAATTACCTTATTTCTTTAAAAAAATCTTTTAATAATTTTTCAGACTTATTTGCTGAAAACCCTGAATATACTTCTAATTTGGCTTTAGTTTTACAGTTTGAAAGTATTTTAACACCATTATCTACAGCTCCACCTTTTTTATCTTCTGCACTATAATATAGACGCCTTATTCTTGTTTGCTTAATAATACTTGCACACATTATACAAGGTTCTAACGTTACCCAAATATCATAATTATTCAAATATCTATTACCTGTGATTTTAAGAGCTTTTTCTATTACTAGTTTTTCAGCGTGGCTTGTAGAATCATTTCTAGTTTCAACTAAGTTATGTGCCTTAGCTATAACATTACCTTCTTTGTGAACTATTATTGCACCTACAGGAACTTCTTTTTTTTCTCTTGCTTTTACAGCTTCTTTTATTGCTAATTCCATATAATCAATTTGATGAAACAATTTCTTTTCCTTTATAATTAGTATTGTTGCTAATAATAAACAAAATCTATAATACAAAACTATGAAAAAAACTTGTAAAAAAATTAATTCAAAACTTTCAGAGAACATGAAATCAGAAATTCGAATGTCGGTTTCAAAGGGTGAAAGGATAGCAAAGGTTATTGCCAGATCAGGTTTTTGCTCTAGAAGAGAAGCTGAGCGTTTAATTATAAACGGTAAGGTAAAGGTTAACAATAAAACATTATTAGAATGCGCAGTAAATGTTTCATTAAAAGATCAAATCGAAGTAAATGATCAACCTTTACAAAAGCAACTTGCAACTAAGTTATGGCTTTACAATAAGCAAAGAGGCTATCTAGTAACAAACTATGATCCCAAGGGTAGACCAACAATTTTTGAACAATTGAAAGAAAAGTTAGATTACAGGTTTATTACTGTTGGTCGTTTAGATATGGACTCAGAAGGTTTATTATTACTTACTAATGATGGTGATTTAGCAAGAAAACTTGAATTACCATCAACTGGCTGGCTACGAAAATATAGAGTTAGAGTGCATGGTTATGTAGTAAAAAAAGAATTAGATTTACTAAAAAATGGAATAACAATAGGTGGGATTAGATATGGAAAAATAGATGCTAAATTAGATAAACAACAAGGAAGCAATGCTTGGCTGACTTTAGGAATAAGAGAAGGAAAAAACAGAGAAGTTAGAAAAGTTATGAACCATCTTGGATATAAAGTTAATCGTTTGATTAGAGTATCCTTTGGACCATTTCAAATTAAAAATCTTACTTCTGGAGAGATAAAAGAAGTTAAAAATAAATTATTTCATGATAAGCTATATTTTCCAAAACAAGAAAAATAGAAAAAATCCTGAAAATTAAGAATATATAATGAGGATAATAGGTGGAAAATACAAAGGTTTAAAGCTTCAACCTCCAGATTATCCTGGTATTAGACCAACGTCTGATAGATTAAAAGAATCTCTTTTTTCAGTAATTACTTCAAATAAATACAAAATAAATATTTATGATGCTAATGTTCTTGATATTTGCAGTGGAACAGGATCATTAGGGATAGAATCACTCTCTAGAGGAGCTTATTCAGTATTTTTTATAGATAAAGACCATAGGTCAATAAACTTAATTTATAAAAATATTGCAAAATTAAATATTGATGATCAAATTAAAAATTATATTAAAATTATTAAAGGTGAAGTAATAAAAGCACTTGAAAATATAGATAAAATTTTTCAAATAATTTTAATAGATCCACCTTACAACACAAACATAACAGAGAGATGTTTAATTAAATTAAGAGAGTTTAATTTAATAAATGAAGATAGTTTTATTTTTGTTGAGAGTAGTAAAACAGAAAACTTCAATTATGATGAATATCAGATTTTGGATACAAAAATATATGGAAGCTCAAAATTAACTATCTTAAGATTATCAAGTTTAAGTTCTCTTAAATAATTTCTCAATATCTCTAAGTGAAATACTTACAGAAGTAGGCCTTCCATGATTACATTGACCAGAATTTGGTGTTTTTTCCATTTCCCTTAATAATTGATTCATTTCAGATTCATTTAAATCACGTCCTGATCTAACTGATCTATGACATGCAATGTTACCTAATATGAGATCAATTTTGGCAAGATAAGATGAAGGAAGTCCAGTTTCTGACAGATCATCTCCTAAATCAATAATGATTTGTTTAATATCAGCATCTCCTAGTAAAGCTGGGATTTCTCTTACTATAACCGCACCTTCACCAAAAGATTCTATTATAAAACCTATTTCTGCTAACAAATCAATATTTTCTTTTATTATTTCAAGTGAAACTGGTTCAAGATTAATAACTTCTGGAAGCAATAAAATTTGTCTTTGAATTGACTTATTCTGTCTTGCAAATTTCATCTTTTCTAGAGTTAATCTCTCATGTGCAGCATGTTGGTCAATTATCACAATACCATTGGAATTTTGTGATATAATATAATTTTTACTAAATTGTCCTAGGGCAGCACCTAAAGGGAAACTATCATTCTTAATAGTAAGAATTGAATTGTTTTCAATATTATCCTGTTTAAGAGCTTTTTTAAATGGCTTAACTTCAATATCTCTAAAATACGTTTGTTTTGTGTCCTGATTATCATTAATTGTCTTATCGGTAATAGTGTTAAATATTTCATTTTTTGAAAATCTATTCAAAGCCTCTCTAGAAATTTCACTCGTTGTTTTAAAAAAAACTGAGTTTAATTCCCGACTTATTGACCCTACTAATAAACTTCTAATTAGAGCATCATCTTGAAATCTTACCTCTGTTTTACCAGGATGGACATTGACATCTAGGAAATCATTTGGAACATCAATAAAAAGGCTAAACACTGGAAACCTTCCTTTAGGTAAACTATCTCTGTAAGCTGCCCTTATTGCACCTGACAATTTTCTATCCTGAATAGATCTACCATTTATAAATAGATACTGTTGATTATAATTTGATTTATTTAATGTAGGAAGGCCAATATAGCCGAAGATTTTTGCAAAATTTTGATTTTTAATAAGCTTGGAACTTTTTATTTTTAGTGCTTCATCAGTAAAACTATTTCCCATTATTGTAGTTACTCTATCAAAATACAAGTTATTTGTTTTTGTCTCAGGTGGAATATTTAAAATCTCACTATTATCGACTATAAATTTAAATCCAACCAACGGATTTGCCATTGCCTGTTTTAAAATAATTTTGTGACAATAGCTTTTTTCTACTTGCGCAGATTTTAAAAATTTTAATCTTGCAGGTGTAGTATGAAATAAATTTTTAATAGTTAAAACAGTACCTGCTTGACGAGGTGACGGCAACTCTTCACTAAAACTTCCGTTTTTAACTTGAAGAGACCAAGCCTGATTAGAACTAAAAAATTTTGTTTGGATATATATTTCACTTACTGCGGCTATTGAGGGAAGAGCTTCTCCTCTAAATCCTAAAAATTGAATTTTTTGTAAATTATTATTTAATAATTTAGAAGTAGCATGCCTTTCAAAAGCTAAACGAATGTCATTTTTTTTTATGCCAATTCCATTATCTGATACTGACATTAAGTGTTTACCACCATTTTCAATAATAATGTCAATCTGAGTTGCGTTAGCATCTATAGAGTTTTCAATCAATTCTTTTAAAGCAGAGGATGGCCTTTCAATTACTTCACCTGCAGCTATTTCATTAATTAAATTTTCAGGAAGTCTTCTAATATCCATTCTTGGTTCGCCAATTATTTAATCAATATTCGTTTCCCAGAATTTTTCTTTACACCAGGAGTAGGTGACGAATTGTTATTTTGACCTAAAGATTTGTTTTTTTTAATTCTTAAAGCTTCTTTTTTACCTTCTATAACAATACCTGCATCAGGAATTTGACCAAACAAAATATCTATTCCTCTTCTTTCACTTAATGATATGCCTAAGGTCTCTTCATTAACAACATTTCTAATTTCGTCAGTAATATTTTTTGAATTAAAAACATTTTCAAAACTAGAAACATTATTAGTGTTCATGATTTCAATATTTTTATTCAGATTAAAGTTGCCTTTTGAATTTACCAATTTATTATCTTTAAAGATTTCCGGGTCTATATTACGACCGGGAGGAACAATAAGTGTTGGGGTTGTGGCTATAGAGTACTCATCAGGAATAACCTTTTCTTTTCCAACAATCTGCCTAAAATCTGAACAGCTTTGAATAAAAATTAAAAATGGCAAAATACAAATAGTCTTAATAGTATATTTATTTTTCATAATATGCACTTTCAGCTGTAAAAAATTGATTAAAAAGAAATAAACATGCCCCCAAAAATATTATTGTATCAGCTAGATTAAATGCTGGCCAGTGCAAATCGTAAATATAAAAATCTATAAAATCTACAACTTTACCATAAATTATTCGATCAATCGCATTTCCTATTGCTCCACTTGCAATTAGAATAAACCCTAAAGATGAATATCTAGGCAACTTGAAAGATGAGAAGACTAACCAAATACTTACTAAAATAGCAAAAAGAGTAAAACCAATTCTCCCAATTTCACCTGATTCTTGAAAAAATCCAAACGAAATACCGCTATTCCATACTGGTGTCATTGATAAAAATGGTGTAATTTTAACTGACTTGTATTGAATGAATAGATTTTGGATAGCAAAGTATTTTGTAATAAAATCAAGTAACGTAAAAAATACAAAAATTATCAGAAGATTTAATTTACCAAAATTTTTTTTCATTTTTCAAAATTTAATATAGTTGAACATCTATTGCAAAGTTCAACATTATCTTTAACTTCTGGAACTATTTTCCAACATCTCATGCATTTTCCACCAGATGCCAACTCAATATTTACCCTAATTTTTGTTTCAGATAAATTTCGATTCAAATTCATTTGCACATCAGAACAAATAAAAATCTCTGGTAGATTTACGTCTTGGAGCACTTTAAAAGATTCCTCATTTGCCTCTATTAAAACTTTAGCCTGAAGGCTGGAGCCTAAAATTCCTTCTTTTCTTTTCTCTTCTATAGATGTTGTGACAAACGATCTTAACTCTCTAATATCAGACCATTTCTTACCAAGTTCATTATTCTTCCAATTTTTTTCACCCTTAAAGTAAGTTTGCAAATGGACTGAATTTTCTTTGTCCCTATATCTACTTTGCCATGCTTCCTCTGCTGTAAAGCAAATGATTGGAGCCAACCAAGTTGTTAGTGATTGAAATAAAATATCCATTACTGTTCTGCACGATTTTCTTTCAATACTGCTTGGATCTTCGCAATACAAGGTATCTTTTCTGATATCAAAATAAAAAGCAGATAAGTCTATTGTACAAAAATTATGGATATCTAAGTAAATATCATGAAGATTAAACTTTTCAGTATTTAAGTGTATATTTGCACTTAATTCAGAAATTCTATGAAGCACCCATTTTTCTAGATCAGGCATTTTTTCATAGCTTATTTTCTCATCATCTTTAAACTCATTTAATGCACCCAACAAATATCTTAAAGTATTTCGAAGTCTTCGGTAATGATCAGAATGTCTTATTAAAATTTCTTTTCCAATTCTAAGATCGTCATAGTAATCTGAACCAACAACCCATAAACGAAGTATATCAGCACCAAACTCATTAATTACTTTTTGTGGTGCAGTAATATTGCCAAGAGATTTTGACATTTTCCTTCCCTGTTCGTCTAAAACAAAACCGTGCGTTAAAACCGCATCATATGGGGCTCGACCCCTTGTGCCACAACTTTCTAGCAACGATGAGTGAAACCACCCTCTATGTTGATCTGTTCCTTCAAGATATAATGAAGCTGGCCAAAATAAATCATCCCTCTCCTCTAAAACAAATGAATGCGTAGAACCAGAATCAAACCAAACATCTGCTATATCAGTTACTGCCTCATAATCGTCTGGATTATATTTTGATCCAAGAAAATAAGAGGAAGGTTTTTCAAACCAAGCGTCTGCTCCATCTGTCTTAAACACACTTACAATTCTGTCTATTATTTCTTGATCACGAAGTGGTTCTTGAGTTTTTTTATTAACAAATATCGCAAGAGGAACTCCCCACGCTCTTTGCCTAGATATACACCAGTCAGGCCTGTCTTCTATCATTTTTGTTAAACGGTTTTGACCCTGAGGCGGATAAAAAGAAGTTTGAGACAAGGCTTTAAGGGAAGTATCTCTTAAATTATTAGATGTCATTGAAATAAACCATTGAGGTGTTGTTCTAAAAACAAGTGGGGCTTTAGATCTCCAACTGTGTGGATATGAATGATTTAATTTTCCTCTGCCAATTAATGCATTATGTTCAGACATAATATCAGCAATTATCTCATTATCCTTTAAAACTCGTAGCCCTCCAAATAAAGGTAAATCATTATTTAATATCCCATTATCTGAAACAGTTTCTGGTATTTTTAAATTATTTTGTCTTCCAAGTTCAAAATCGTCTGCACCATGACCCGGAGCAATATGAACAAAACCAGTACCTTGATCAATTGTCACAAAGTCAGCTTCTAGAAGCAAAACCTCATGTTCATAACCTTTATTATTTAGTGGATGCGCTAAAACTGTTCCTTCAAAATCCTTGCCCTTAAGAGTTTTAGTAGAATTAAAACTTAAGACAGAAATTTCTTTCATTACATCTTCCACCAATTCTTTAGCTATAATAATTTTATCTCCAATTTTTGCCAAAGAACCCTCATCTACACTAGTAATTTCTATTAGTGAATAATCAATATCCTTTCCATATGCTACCGCTCTATTACCTGGCATAGTCCAGGGAGTAGTTGTCCAAATTATGATGTCAAAGTTATTAATTATCTCTAATGATGTTTTTATTACGGGGAATTTTGCATAAATAGTAGTGCTTATGTGATCATGATATTCAATCTCAGCTTCAGCTAAAGCAGTTTTTTCAACTGGAGACCACATTACAGGCTTAATTCCTCGATATAAACTACCATTCATAAGAAATTTTCCTATTTCAGACATTATTATTGCCTCAGATTCAAACTTCATGGTTGAATATGGGTCTTCCCAATCACCATATACGCCTAGCCTTTGAAATTCTTCAGATTGAACATCCATCCATTTTGCAGCAAAATCCCTACATTCTTTTCTAAACTCTACAATTGGAACATCGTCTTTATTTTTTTTCTTTTTTCTATAATTTTCCTCTATTTTCCATTCAATTGGTAATCCGTGACAATCCCACCCAGGAACATAGTTTGCATTCTTCCCAAGCATGGATTGTGATCTGTTTATCACATCCTTAATTATTTTATTAAGAGCATGACCAATATGTAAATTACCATTCGCATATGGTGGGCCATCATGAAGTATAAAAGGCTGAGAATTCTTTCTTTGTTCTCTTAACTTTTTAAATAATTTTGTTTCTACCCATAATTTCAATATTTGTGGCTCTTTAGTAGGAAGTCCAGCTCTCATTGAAAAATCAGTTTTAGGTAAATAAACAGTATCTTTGTAATCAGTCATTAAATTTTCTCTATATAAATCGTATTATTAATTTTTATTTCACAATTCATGAAATACATATGCCCTTTTTGTATCAACCTCGATTTGCTTTTGAAGTTCAGATAAAGAATTAAATTTTTTTTCAGGTCTTAAAAATTCAATAAGTTCAACATTTATTCTTTTTCCATATAAGTTCTTATCAAAATTATTTTCTTTAAAGTCAATTATATGAGTTTCTAAATTTACTTTATCACCTGAAACCGTAGGTCTTGTACCTATATTTGAAATAGATGGCAACCAATCATTACATATCCCAGGATTTTTACTATTGATTATTTTTAATCTAGAGACATAAACACCTAGTGGTGGCTTTAAAAAATTTTTTAAACTTAAATTTGCAGTTGGAAAGCCAATTTCTCTTCCTTGCTGTTTGCCTCTTTCCACTTTGCCAGTAATACACCAATTTCTACCTAACAAATTATTTGCTTGGTTTAATTGTCCATTTTGTATCAACATTCTTATTTTTTGAGAGCTTATTGTCTCAGATACTTTTTCATTTATAGGTTTTGTTTTTTTTAAATCTATGGAGACAAGGTGTAATCCTAGAGTATTTGCAAAACTTTTTGTACTTTCAATACTACCTTCTCTATTTTTTCCAAACTTAAAGTTTGATCCTGCAAACATTTTTACAATGTTAAAATTTTCTTTTAATATTTGTGACAAAAAATACTCAGGATTACAATTTTTCAACTGTTCGTTAAATTCAATAATTATTAGAAATTTAACATCAAGATTACTTAATAATATTTCTTTTTCTTCAGAGTCTAATAACTTAAAAGTGGGATTTTTAGGATTAAAAAAATCTCTTGGATGAGGATCAAATGTTACAACTCCAAAAGATAGATTACTTTCTTGTGCTCGAAATTTACATTCATTTAAAAGTTTAACATGGCCTTGATGAATGCCATCAAAATTTCCAATAGCAACAGCTAATTGATCTTCTACAATAGGTTTATTGTCACCAATTTTCCATTTTATAATCTTCATAGGAATGTTATAACCATATTAAGTTTTTAAACTCAAGCTGATATATAAATAATTTCATACTCTTTGTAATTATTTTTATTATGCAAAGCTTTATTATATGAAATAGTATTTAATAGAAATAAAGCTTCTGGTAAAGTTAATGGAGTTATTTTGAATGGATAGTATGAATATAAATTTTGAAATTATTTCGAACCTTATTAATAGTTCAATTCAAATTTTTGTTTCTTATGCTGGCCAAGTTTTAGGCGCCACATTAATTCTTATAATAGGTTTTTATTTTGCTGGAAAACTGAGTAAGATTGCACGAAAAAATTTAAATCTTTTCAAAAAGATTGACCCACTTATAGTCCCAATAATTGGAAATATAATTAGATACGGTATAATTATTATTACAATCATAGCTGTTTTAGGACAATTTGGTGTTCAAACAACTTCAATCATTGCTGTCTTAGGGGCTGCAGGTTTAGCAATTGGATTAGCACTCCAAGGAACTTTATCAAATGTAGCTGCTGGAGTAATGTTGTTATTATTAAGACCCTTTAATACAGGTGATTGGGTGGAAACAGGAAATGTTTCTGGGACAATAAAAGAGGTAGGTCTTTTCACAACTATTATTGATACCTTTGACAATGTTTATGTTTCGATACCTAATTCAAGTATCTGGAATAGTACTATTACTAATCATTCACATTATGAAACTAGAAGAATAGATGTTGATATTGGAATACATTATGACACTGATTTAGATTTAGCATCTCAGACCTTATTAAAATTAGCAGAAGATGAGAGAGTATTAAATAAACCTAAAGAGCCACAATTTTTAGTTATGAAATATGACGACAGCGCTATAGTTGTCAGATTAAGATTATATTCACATACAAAAGATTGGTATGCTCTTTACACAGATTTGATGAGAAAATTAAAACCTGCACTAGATAATGCAGGAATAGAAATACCATACCCACATAGAGTAATTAGCTCAAAAAATTTAGTTTAATGTCTACTACAAAAAAATTAAATCAAGGATTAGTTAAACTTACAAAGGAAAATATCAATCAAGGGCGTCTAGGTGATAAAATTAAAAGTATAAGTGGAAGCGATACAGTTCTTACCAAAAATGAACTAATAAAGGAAAGAAGAAAAATAATACCCGATGATGGTATTGGAGAAGATATTTATATCTTTGGTTATGGTTCTCTTTTGTGGAACCCTACAATAAATTATGAAACGCAACATTTAGCAAAAATTTATGGTTTTCACAGAAGTTTCTGTATGAAAACTCATTTAGGAAGAGGATCATTTAAAAATCCTGGCCTCATGCTTGGACTAGACCAAGGGGGATCCTGTAGAGGATCCGCATATAAACTCAATAGAGATGATGCAATTAAAAACATAGATATTTTATTTAAAAGAGAAATGGTAACAGGTGCTTATAAACCAAAATTACTTAAAACAAAGTTAGACAACAAAAAAGTAGTTTTTTCATTAGCCTTCACGGTAGATAAAAAACATAAAAATTATTTTAATGAAAAAAACACCTCAATTAAAGCTAGTATGATTTCTAAAGCAAATGGATTTCTAGGAACCTGTAAAGAGTACTTTGAATATACTTTAGAAAGTCTTGAAGAGTTAAATATAATTGATAAGGAAATGAAAGCAATCTCTTTACACTTAAAAAAAAATTAATACTTACAAATCTTTTTTAATTAGATCTGACGCTTTTTCTGCTATCATCAATGTTGCAGCATTTGTGTTTCCCGATGGCATTGTTGGCATTATTGAAGCATCTGCAATTCTAATGTTGCTTAAACCATTAATTTTAAGAGATGGGGAAACAACTGCTTTATTATCAACGCCCATCCTACAACTACCTATTGCATGATATACAGTTGCACCTTTATTCCTAATAAAATTGAGAATTTCTTCGTCAGATTTTATATAGTCTCCAGGAAGAGTTTCACAAACAGAAATTTTTTTCATTGTGGAAGTTCTTAAAAGTGACCTACAAATTTTTACACCTTCAACTAGAGCATCTTGGTCTATTTTTTCTTTCAAATAATTTGGCTGAATTATTGGTGGGTCTATTATCTTATTTGTAGAGGCTCTTACATAACCTCTACTTTGAGGTCTTGATTGCCACACGCCACATGTCATTCCAGGAAAATTTTGAAGCTTGCCTATCATTCCCTCGGTGTAAGAGGCTGGAGTAAAAACAAATTGTAAATCAGGAAAGTCTATTTTAGAAGAAGATTTTAAAAATGCTCCAACATGTGCTGGACTATACGAAATTAAACCTTTTTTGGAGGTAAACCATTTTATTATTTCTAATACCAGATTGAAACCACGTGCTTTCTCGTTTAATGAAATAGGTTCAGTTATTCTATTAGCAACCCTAACAGCATAATGATCTTGCAATCCTTCGCCAACATTTTTAATTTCAAACAATGGTTCAATGCCTATAGATTTTAAATATTTAGTTTCTCCTATTCCTGAAACTTGGAGCAAATGTGGAGTACCAATTGCACCAGCACACAAAATAATTTCTTTATTAGCAAAAATTTCAAATGTTTTATTATTTTTCTTGCACAATAATCCAACTGCTTTTTTATTTTTAAATATAATTTTTAAGACTGTTGTATTTTTTTTAATATTTACATTTTCTCTTTTCAAAGCTGGTTTTAAAAAACCATCATAAGCACTAAATCTAGTGCCATTTTTAATGGTACGTTGATAGTAAAAAATACCCTCTTGTTGACCTGAATTATAATCGTTTTGGACTCGTATACCTAATTCACTGGAGCCTCTAATAAATTCTTCACATAGGGGATGTTTTTCAACAATATCAGATACATACAGAGGGCCTTGTTTTCCACGAGTAGCATCATCTCCATTTTCTCTGTATTCTGATTTTTTAAAATATGGAAGTACATCATCATAAGACCAGCCCAAATTACCTAGTTGTGCCCATTGATTATAGTCATCTGGTTGGCCTCTAACATAAAGGTGACCATTAATGGAGCTTGAACCTCCATACCCTTTTCCTCTTGGAAATAATATTTCTCGATTATTTACATAATCACTTCCTTCGGTTTTAAAACACCAATTAAACCTTTTATCATTAATTGTTTTAATAAAACCTGCTGGCATCTTTACATATGGATGCTGATTACTTCCTCCAGCTTCAATAACACAAACTTTTATTTTGTTATTTTCTGATAACCTATTAGCTATGACCGAACCAGATGACCCAGCCCCAACTACTATATAATCAAAGTTTTCCATAATATTTTATTTAATATTCATTTATAGTTGATGTTAGGGCAGCTACCGTTGTTCTAACCATTAATCTTTTTTCTATTTTACCTTTTATTGGGGTAGCTCTATGCAATACAGCTCTATTATCCCACATAATTAAATCAAATGGTTCCCAAACATGAGAATAAATAAATTTTTCTGTGTCAATGTGAGAGTTAATTTCAGCTAAGAGAGCATTACTATCATTTTCTGACATCCCATCGACATTTCTACAATGCGCACCTATGTAAAGAGATTTTCCATACTTATTATCACTTAAAACTAATTTTTGTTTAACTGGAGGAAGTGCTTGTTTTTCTTCAGGAGTAACTAAGTTTGGATCAATTTTTGATCTTCCATGAGAATAATCATGCCAACAAATTTTATCATCAATCTTTAATTTTAATTTCTGAGGTAAAGAATTGTAGCTAGCTCTCATTGACAAAAACTCTGTATTTCCTCCAAGTGACGGGATCATTTTAGCTGATAAAATTGACATTTTAGACGGAATTTTTTTAAATGAACTATCGCTATGCCATTCTTGGTTAGCTAAATTATTTAATCTTTGTCTATCTGTGGGTGAGACAATGTTTCCATTTTCATCAAAGTTACGAAGAATAATTAGTTTTGAACCAGATCCATCTGTCCCCACTTTTGTCAGTTCAAGGGTGCCAAAATTTTCACTAAATTTTATATGATCATCATCTGTAATATTTTGATTTCTAATCACAACTACAGAAAATTCTGATAAGAGATCTGTTATAGTATTAATAGTTTCTTTATCTGAAATCTTTGTAACATCTAGATCTTTAATTTCTAAGCCAATATCATCACCAAGTTTGGATGTAATCACTTTTAGACCTCCCTAAAATTTATAAATATAATCTTATTTTAAAAATCTAAATCAAATGATCAATATAAAGTAACTTTATAGCAATTTTACCATTTCTTTATAAATAGAATTTTGTCGAATTATTTAAAAATTTCTTTCTTTATGATTTTCATGTTTATTTTCAACATTAGTTTTTATTTTGTTAGAAAGATTATTATAATAAATAAATTATAAATAAATAAATTATAAAAAAAATGGCAGAACAACCGAATATAAATGATGATATAAAAATATTAAAGTTAGAAATTTTAAGTAAAAATCTTAAACAAAACTGGAACCTCAATACTGATCTATGGAATGAAGAATTTCCGCATGATTATAGATTTGAAGATACATATTTACAGTTAAGTTTTGTTTTAAGAGATTTTAATATGAACGAATTAAAGCATTTAATTTACATTACAAATTTGTTTGATATTAAAAATTACAATCATGAAATTGCTACTTTAATTAACAATTATATCAAAAACTGTGCAGATTACATTAATCATGAATTAGATGGAAACACAGAAGAATATTTTAAGAAATATAATAAAAGTAATAATTGTTTTTCTTATGAGGAAAGAATTAAAGATGAACTTAAAAAATATAATATTCAGTATGCAGTGTTTTTTTATGGTACGTTAAGATCTTCAGAAGTAAGAACAGCAGTCCTTGGCACAGACATAAGTAAAAATATGATGGATACTGCTACTTTACAAAAATATAAAGTATTTAAAGTTAAAGACACTCATTATCCTTTAATAAAATATACTAACAACAAAAAAGACACCGTTGAGGGAATAATAGCACAAAATTTGACATACAATGAATTAATGAAATTAGATAGATTTGAAGGTCAAAATTATTTTAGACAACTTATTAAAGTTAATAAAAAGAATTATATTTTAGATGCTGAAATCTATTTGCCTAAAGCCAATCTTGTTTCGTCAGAGCCATGGGATTACGATGATTGGTATAAAAATGAAATGAAGAAATTTTTTGAAAATGAATTTGATTTAAATGGTGTTAAATGAGTTAAGTTAGAATTTAGTTACTTTTCAATTTTTGTATTTGATCCCAAGCAGCATTTATCGCTCTCATTTTATTTTTACTCTCATTTATGACTTCAATAGGCACACCTTTGCTAATCAAAAGATCTGGATGGTGTTCTTTAGAAAGCTTGATATATTTTTTTCTAATTGATTTTAAATCATCAGTTGGTTGACTTTCTAAAACTATATAAGGATTTAGTTTGTCTGATGATTTTCTAGTTTCTTTGATACTTTCATATTGATTTTGACTAAGACCAAAAATAAAAGCAATGTTAGCTATCATAGATTCTTCTTCATTACTTACGTGTCCGTCAGCCTCTGCAATGTAAAAAAGAATATTTATAACTTCTTCTAAAACATTCTGATTACCCTTAAAAATTTTAGATATTTGTTTTGCATAAGGTTCATACCCAGTGCTTTCATCTTTAGCCTTGTTAAAAATCTTGGCTACCTGATCAATTTCACTATCAGGTATTTGAAGTTTCTCTTTTACTGCAATTAATTCTTCTTTACTAACTCTACCATCAGCTTTGCTTAGTTTTGCAGAGAGAATTATTAACGATAAAGCAAAAATTTGTTGTGCATTTTGTTGGCCTCCGTAAGTCTTTGATGAGTTAACATTTGAAATTTTTCCTCCTAAAAATGATCCAAGTAAAGCTCCAAAGGGACCACCTAAAGAAAAACCAATAATACCACCTATTAAACTTCCCCAAATTGACATGATTTAATTCTCGAAATTATAACGGATTTATATATTACATATAATTACTAAAAATAAATAATAAAGCATTTAACCTATTATTTGAATTGGAATAGTTATGAAATTAAGAAAAAATATCCTTGGAAATCTGCCAGTGAATATTCCAAAGATTTATCTGGTTTAATTATAAATTTATTAGTTGAGGGCATTAAACATTCATTACATTTTTTACAAAAAATTATTAAGGCTAAAATTCTTTATCAAGATCCTGATTTTGCAGTAATAGAAGGGTTTGGAAGTAGATAGTGTATTCATTCATACCATACTTATGATAATCACCCGTATATAAATATTATAAAAAGTTCTAAACCAAAAGGGTTAGGAATAGAATTAAGAATTATAGGTTGTGATCCTGATGAAGTAGAAGAAAGAGCAAGAAAAGAAAATTATATTATTTTATCTAATTCAATGAATAAACTTCGTGATATGAGAGAATGTTACATACTTGATAATAATGGATTTTGTTGGGTATCATCCATTTTGGTTTAAATTTTTATAAAATCACCAACCATTGGTCCTTGACCAACTGTCCACAATAGTTCCGTTTTCTAAAATATTATAACTACTGTAAGCTGCGCAAGTTAAACACGCATGATTTGGTAATATGCGTACTAAACTTCCTATAGGTAATTTATCAAACCAGCTTGTGTTATCTATATTGATTGAACCATGCTCTTGATGAACTTCAGAAATGTTGAGTCCTCCATAGGCTAGTGCTGTGTTAGGATCACAAACTAATCCATACCCAGCATCAGGCATAAAATTATTTGCACTAACATCTTTTGATAAGGCTAATGCACCAGCATCAATTAATATTTTTCCTTTTTGTTGATTATGACCAATTACACTTGATAAAACGGTTAAAGCTATTTCATCTATTTCACAAATGCCCCTTGAAACCTGAGCTAAATCCCAAAACATATAAATCCCTGCTCTTACTTCAGTGATACCTTTTAAATGTTCAGCATAAAACATTGTAGGAGTTGATCCTATACTTATGATAGGAGGGTTATTTTTGGTATTTACAAAATTCTTTAAAGAAGCAATAGCTTGTTCACGTTCAATGTTACTAATTGATATAATTTCTTTTTTATTGTTGGTTGAATAACTATGACCAGCATGTGCTAAAACTCCCAACAACTTCGTATAATGATTAATGTTAAAAACTTTAGATATTTCTCTAATTTTTTTATCTTGATAAGCTAAACCGCTTCTTCCTTCACCGCAGTCAATTTCAATCAGAATTTCAAAATTTGCACTATGTAATTTACTATAATTAACAATTTCTTTGGCAACAATAACTGAATCTATAACCATACGTATCACACAGTTATACTTCAACTGAATATAATTTAATCTTTTAAGTTTTGCTGGAATTATGCAAACAGCATAAGTAATATCTTTGAAACCTGAACTTGCAAAATACTCAGCTTCTTTTAGGGTTGAAACAGTAATAGGACCTACATCTTTTCCAAGAGCAATTTTAGCAACTTCAATACTTTTAGGAGTTTTAACGTGTGGTCTTAATATTGTGTTAAATTCATCACATTTTTTTCTAGCTTTACTACAATTTTTTTCTAAAAGATTTTTATCTAAAATCAAACAAGGGGTATTAAGTTCATTTAAATTGTTTATTTTCATATTTAATCTCATTTTATTTAAAATATTTGATTTTTCTATTTAATTACATTTATAAATTTTTCCCACCAGCTCTCAGTATCAATTAAATTTTTCATATCTATTACCTGACCAATTATGGGAGTAATTAAAGATATACTTTTTTCTTCTGCTCTTTTTTTAATTTCAACTGGAGGATCAAACCAGTTATGCATTGCTAAAGTAAACATACCCCAATGAATAGGTATAAGATTTTCACCTTTTAAATCAATGAAGCCCTTTATAACTTCTTCAGGCATGTTATGCACTTCTCTCCAGCGAGTATTATATTGCCCACTATCCATGAATACGACCTCCATAGGACCATATTTATCACCAATTTCCTTATAGTGTTTTGCATAACCTGAATCACCACTAAAATAAAAACTTCTCTTTCCTGATTTAACAACCCACGATGCCCACAATGATTTTTGTGTTTCTATAAAAGCTTTTCTTCCAGAAAAATGTTGAGCAGGAGTACAAATAAATTTAATTCCTTTAATTATTGTAGTATCCCACCAATCCATCTCTGTTATTCTTGAATTTTCAACTCCCCATTTTTTCAAATGAGATCCTACTCCCAATGGTACAACGAATGAAATATCTTTGTTCTTGTTAAAATACTTTATTGTTTTCATGTCTAAATGATCATAATGGTCATGCGAAATAAGTATAAAATCAACTTTTGGTAATTCCTTCAATTTAAATACAGGTGGTTGATATCTTTTAATAAGCCAACTAAATGGTGACGCAGATGGTGAAAATATAGGGTCAATTAAAATAATCTTATTATTTATAGACATCAAAATACTGGAATGACCTAACCAAACAAATTTAATATTATTACTACTCTTTACAAAATTTTCATTTAATGAAGTTTTATCTTCTGGTAACAATGTTTCTGGTTCTGTTATGTTGGAATTAAAGAAAAAATTGTTAGCCATATTTTTTCTTGGATTTGCCCAAAATCCACTATTTTTTTTCACATTTTCCATAACGTCAGTGTTTTGATTTACAAACTTATCTTCTGGAATATTATAATTAGACGATTTTTTCATTCTTAAGTAATCATCATCTTTAGGTATTGATCCAAATTGATCGCAACCAGAAAACTGTAAAATCATTATTATTACACATAAACTAAATTTAAGTTTATTTTTTAAAGTACTTGATTGTGTCAATGTTTTACCAGTTCATTATTTATTACTTAATCGATTAATACCATCCCATAAATCAGGATTCCAACCTTCTTTTATGATTTTTTTACATCTATTAATAAATATTTCAGTTACCTTATCATCAGGATTAATCTTATTTATTCTTGAAAATAATTTTAGTGAATTTTCAAAATTATGTTCAAAATAGGCTTTGGTGGCTTTTTTGAAATCATTTAAAGTTTCAATTTTTAATTGTTTTAATTTTTCAAGATCTGCATCAAAAACTTCAAAAATTTTTATAGGTTTATTTTTTCCTTTTACGGCTACAAGATCTATAAATCTAATGGCGAATAAATCTTTATTTATATTTTTATAAGTTTCTTCTGAAATAATAATGCTAGCTTTATAATTTTTTGTTAACCCTTCTAGTCGTGAGGCTAAATTTACAGCATCACTGATTACTGACCCTTCCATTCTATTTGTTTCACCTAGTGTACCTAACATCATTTCTCCGGTATTAATCCCAATTCCAATATTAATTTTATGAGTTTTATTTTTAAAAGAACTAGCATTATAATGAATTAAATATTTTTGCATTTCTATTGCTGCTTTTACAGCGTCGTTTGCAGAATTCTTAAACAGAGCCATAACACCATCGCCCATAAATTTATCAATGTATCCTTTATTTTCTCTTATAATTGGGCTCATTTGATTTAAATATGAATTTAAAAAAGAAAAATTCTCCCTAGGTGTCATTTTTTCAGAT
This sequence comes from alpha proteobacterium SCGC AAA015-N04, assembly GCA_000383115.1. Taxonomy (GTDB): domain Bacteria; phylum Pseudomonadota; class Alphaproteobacteria; order Puniceispirillales; family Marisalimonadaceae; genus Marisalimonas. Next base: position 102,262 of record KB910522.1, on the reverse strand, counting down.
ATGGATGTAAAGGATCTTATATCTGAGAATAATATACTCATTGTTACGTTTACTTGATCACCTAATGAGACATCTAAAATACTGTTTTTCCCAAGATTTTTGAGTAATTCAGATGGAACAAATCTTTGGTAAGCTTCAGTTAATTTTACTTGTTGTTGAAGTGCTAATAATTTCATATCATTTAATTGCTGAGCGACAGCAAAACCAAAAGTGATAAACATCCCTAGAAATAAAATTCCAACAGCAGAATTTATTATCAACCAAGTGATCCAATTAAAATCATAAAACAAATAAGCTACACCCGAAATTGGTGCCGACAAGAAAGGAAGTGCAAAGGATATACATAAATATTTTGCATACTTACTCCCTTTTTTCCACAGATGGAATGACACAACAGCTGAAGTTAGTAATAATATGATAAAAGGTATAAATAAATATTTTGGCTTAACTAGACCTGGACCATTCATGTCAGGCGGATAAAGATTTAAATCAAGATAAGGGACGCTTGGCCAAAATAAAGACGAATAAAGATTTAAAATAAACATTAAAATATAGAAAATTATAACTGATATAAATATTTTGTTAAGCAATGGGTAATTCAATTTTAAGTTTAGAGAATGTCTAAAAAATTGAAGTAACAACAAAAATAAAAAGGAAATTAAACTTAAAGAAAATTCACTTGCATATAACCAGGAAGTTATACCAATAATCCTTCCAACAACTAAATTTGTAATGGAAAGAAAAGAAATTTGAAAAAGGCTAAGTGACAGCCATAGATAATTTCCCTTAGAAACAATAAAAATGAATAAATAATAAATAGCAAAAGTTATTGCTATTGCAAATGTTGCAATATTTGCTGCAATTTTAACAAATTGATGGGTTCGAATATTTTCCCAAGTACTTACAGTCATTCGATGTAAGCTGTCTCTACCCATATATCTATCAAATGGTTTTTTTCTAAAAAAACTATAAACTTGAGCAATTTCATTCGATTTAATAGAAAGTTTATAACTTGTTCTTATCCTTTTATCATCAATCCAATTGTCAAATTTCTCTCTCCAGTGAGGATATTCAATGATTCCATTAATATTGTGAATAAAAACTTTTTTTTCATTATTGTAACTATAGTTAATTCCAATACTATCTTTTTTAGTATTGTTTAAGATACTAAAACGAACCCAATAACCGTTAACAAATGATTGATCATCATCTAAAGTCTTTTTCCACTCTACGTCAGATAAAGTTTTAAAAGAAATATTTTCATCAAATCCCTCAGCAAATTCTAAATATTTTTTTGGAATTGTATCAAAAGTATTTAAATCTATAATGTAGTAGGGAGTAAATTTAGTATTTGAATCGGCAAAAACTTTTTCAAAATTTATTAGAGAAATGCCTAAAAAAAATAGTAAAGAATAAATTTTTACTTTTTGTTTCAAACAATTAACCAATCAATTAAGTTAAACAAGAATTTTCCGTTAATCTTAACAATTTGAACCTGAATTAAAAATGTGCTGACAAAGTATTCTGATTTTTTTCTAATGGTGGTGCAAATTTAGTAAGATCAATACCTTCAACAGCTATTTTATACTCATCTATAGTTGGGGTTCTTCCCAAAATCGCTGAAAGAACAACAACTGGTGTTGATGCAAGCAGTGACTCTCCTTTTTTTTCTTGGGAGTCTTCAACTACTCTTCCTTGAAATAGTCTAGTTGAAGTGGCTAACACTGTGTCACCCTTTGCTGCTTTTTCTTGATTGCCCATGCAAAGATTACATCCTGGCCTTTCAAGGTAAAGAATATTTTCATATTCTAGACGAGCTGATTTCTTAGGATTTTTATCATCAAATTCAAAACCTGAATATTTTTGTAATATACTCCAGTCACCTTCGTCCTTAAGTTCATCAATTATATTATAAGTTGGAGCTGCTAAAACTAAAGGTGCCTTAAACCTTACCTGGCCCGAAGATTTTTCAAGATTACGAAGCATTTGTGCGACAATTTTTACATCGCCTTTATGTACCATACAAGAGCCAACAAAACCTAAATCTACTTTTTTTTCAGCATTGTAATAAGAAATTGGTCTAATTGTATCATGTGTATATCTCTTTGACACGTCTGAATTATTAACATCTGGATCAGCAATCATTGGTTCATCTATTAAGTCTAAATCAACTTCAACTTCAGCAGAATACTTCGCATTTACATCAGGTCTTAAAGCAGGCTTTTTACCAGATTTGATTTCTGAAATTCTTTTTTCAGCAATGCCTATTAACTTATTAAGCATTTTATTTTCGTTTTCCATTCCCTTTTCTATCATGACCTGTATTCTGTCTTTAGCAATTTCTAATGACTTAATTAGTGTTGCATTCTCTGAAATACATATTGATGCCTTTGCTTTCATCTCAGCAGTCCAATCGGTAAAAGTAAAGGCTTGGTCAGCAAGAAGAGTTCCCAAATGAACTTCAATAATTTTTCCTTGAAATACATTATCGCCGAACTGCTTAAGCATCTGGGCTTGTGTGGCGTGAACTACATCTCTGAAGTCCATATGATCGCCCATTTTGCCCTTAAATGTTACTTTGACTGACTCTGGTATTGGCATTGTTGCCTCACCAGTCGCCAAGGCCAAAGCAACAGTCCCAGAGTCTGCTCCGAATGCTACACCTTTTGACATTCTGGTATGAGAGTCACCACCAATAATAATTGACCAATCATCAACAGTTATATCATTCAATACTTTGTGGATAACATCAGTCATTGAATGATAAGAATCTTTTGGGTCACGCGCAGTAATGAGACCAAATTTATGCATAAATTTCATCAGTCTTGGGGTATTTTCCTGAGCTTTAAAATCCCAAACTGAGGCTGTATGACATCCTGATTGATAAGCCCCGTCTACGGTTGGCGAAATTACAGTTGCTGCCATTGCCTCTAATTCTTGTGATGTCATTAAACCTGTAGTATCTTGTGATCCAACAATATTTACTTTTACTCTTACATCAGAGCCAGCGTGTAAAAGCACATCCTCTTCTACACCTACCGCATTTGCATTAAATATCTTCTCGACAGCTGTAAATCCTTTCCCTTCAATATAAATTTGTTTTGAAGGTGCAAAAGCAGATTTTAATTCGACATTTAGAACCTTACAGGCAAAACTTTGCAATTTTTTTCCGAAAACAATTGCATAGGATCCACCTGCTTTCATAAATTCTTGTTTTTGAGGTGAAAACGAAGATGATAAATCAACTAATTCTTTCTCTCCTGTTTCATCAAAAAGTTTTTTCTTTTTTGTGTTAATTTTTAATACTGTACCAGTATCTACACTATATTTCTGTTCTAGGACTGGATTATCATCATTGTTAATTATTGGATTACCATCTGAATCAAGTTTTTTTACCCAATTTTTTAGGTCTACACCTATTCCTCCTGTAACTCCTACAGTTGTTAAAAATATTGGAGAAATTCCATTTGTACCTGCAACAATTGGCGCAATATTAACAAACGGTACATAAGGACTTGCTTGCTTTCCAGTCCATAAGGCAACATTATTGACGCCAGACATTCTTGATGATCCAACACCCATAGTACCCTTTTCTGCGATTAACATTACACGCTTATCTGGATGTTGCTTTTTTAATTCAATAATTTCCAATTGGGCTTTTTCTGAAATCATACATTTCCCATGTAGCTCTCGATCAGATCTAGAATGTGCCTGATTTCCAGGTGACAATAAATCCGTAGAAATATCACCCTCTGCCGCAACGTAAGTTACAACTTTTACCTCTTCTTCAATTTCTGGAAGTTTAGTAAAAAATTCAGCATTAGAATAACTTTTTAGAATATCTTCTGCAATTTTGTTTCCATCTTTGTAAGCATTTTCCAATCTAGAAGTGTCAACCTCATATAAAAATACTTGGGTTTTTAAAACTTCCGCTGCTTCAAATGCGTTGGATTGATTATCGCTTAGAGCTAAATCAAGAAGAACTTCTATAGACGGACCACCTTTCATATGAGATAATAATTCAAACGCAAATGATGGTTTTATTTCATTAACCATTGTACTTTCTAAAATTATTTCTTTTAAAAACTTAGACTTTTCCAAAGCAGCTGACGTTGTTCCAGGAATAGTGTTGTAAATCAGAAAATCAATAGAGTTTTTTCTATGTTTATTATTAGTATCCTTTATTTGTGAAATTATTTCTTTGAGCAATTCACCATCTTCAATTGGTTTAGGTTTCAAGCCCTCTTTTTTTCGATTTTCTATTTGTGTCAAATAATCTGAATATAAGCTCATAATCTTTCCTAAAAATTAAAAAATATTACTGCAATGATTTAATAAATCAGGTAACAGTTTTAATTAATTTACTTATAAAAGGGGATCATAACAACATTATTCTGTCTTGTATATTTATAGCTTGATAAAAAAAATAAATTTGAAATAATTAACAAACTAAAAGTAATATTTTATTAAACTTTCAAACCTGGGGGAGGTTATGAAGTCCATCTTTATACTTTTATCAATTGTTGTATGCTTTTTTTTTGATAAATAAATCATATGCTGACCAAAAACAATTAGTAGGCGCAGATGTTGATTATGGTGAACATCTATTTGGTGAATGTGTTACATGTCATAATTCAACTGGTTTAGGTCAAGGGATACCAAAAATTACAGGCATGAAGACTAGTCAATTTATTACGAAAATTTTAGCTTATAAAACAAAAGAAAAAGAAAATGCAGTTATGCAAATGGTTGCTGAAAGACTTGGTGAGGAAGAAATTAATTCTCTTGCTCTTTATCTAAGTAAATTAAAGTAAAATAAAATTTTACTTAAGATTAAAAAACGTTAACATTTATATTAGTTTATTAATTTTTGGAGGAGGATTATATGACAAAAATGAAAAGACGTACCTTTGTTGGGCTGGCTGCAGCAACAACAACGGCATTGTCAATGCCTTCAATTGCTTTTGGAGCACTTCCAAGAGTTGTTGTAATTGGCGGTGGAGCAGGTGGAGCGACTGCAGCAAAGTATATTGCTAAAGACTCAAAAGGAGCTATTGATGTTACTTTAGTCGAAGCTTCGAAGAGATATTATACATGTTTCTTCTCAAATCTTTATTTAGGAGACTTTAGGGCTTATGGTTCTATAGGTCATAATTATTACGGATTAGCAGTAAATCATGGAGTTAATATGGTTCATGAGTGGGCTTTATCTGTTAATAATGCTGCAAAAAAGGTTAATCTAGGTTCTGGCGAAAGTATTTCATATGATAAGCTTGTAATTTCGCCTGGAATTGATCTTAAGTTTGAAAGTGTAAACGGATACTCTGCAGAAGCTCAATCTAAAATGCCACATGCATGGAAATCTGGTACACAGGTTCAATTGTTAAAGAATCAGGTTAAAGGTATGAAGAAAGGTGGAACATTTGTTATGGTGCCTCCACCAAACCCATATCGTTGCCCGCCTGGGCCTTATGAGAGAGTTTCAATGATTGCTCATCAATTTAAAAAATCTAATCCTACAGCTAAAATTGTAATTTTAGATCCTAAAAATAAGTTTTCTAAACAAGGCTTATTTATGGAAGGTTGGCAGAAGCATTATCCAGGAATGATTGAATGGATAAGCGCAGAAACTCATGGAGGCATCAAAAAAATTAATGCTGCAACCATGGAGTTTGAAACTGATTTAGACACTTTTAAAGCAGATGCAGCAAGTGTTGTTCCTGCTCAAAAAGCTGGACGTATAGCAATGAACGCTGGTGTTAACAATGGTGATTGGTGTCCAATCGTTCCTGCATCAATGCAAGCTCAAGCTGACGAAAATATTTATGTTCTTGGCGATGCATCAATTGCTAAATCAATGCCTAAATCTGGTTTCTCAGCCAACAGTCAAGCTAAAGTTGCTGCAAACCACATAAGAGGAAGCTTAACAGGTAGCAAAGTCTTTACTCCTCGTTTTGCAAATACTTGCTGGTCCTTAGTTGCAACAAATGACGGTATCAAGGTTGGAGCAAATTACAAGGCTACTAACGAGAAAATAGATAAAACAAGTGGGTTTATTTCAAAAACAGGTGAAGATAGTAACCTTAGAAAAGCAACCTATGAAGAATCAATCGGATGGTATTCAGGTATAACTTCCGATATGTTTTCTTAATTTAAACTTTAGAAGGCAGTCTTTTGATTGCCTTCTAAAATTACATACCTTTAATCTTTACAGCATTTAGATTATTTTTTGTCAGTATTTTTTTATTGGAAATATAATTTTCTAATAATCTATAAATTGGAGGGCCATCTACGTTAGGATTAATTGATCCCCAACCACCTACAGTATATTTCTTGCTTGCCTCTAAGGGTTTATCTGAAGATACCATTCTCAAATTACTTATTCTTTTTCCAATTTCATTTTTTGGGCTGCAAGTATATGTGAGACCACCAACTCTAACCATATCACCACCTTGTTGAAAAAAGGGATCTGGATTAAAAATATTATCGCAAACATCTTCGAGAATCTCTTTAATCATTTGTCCTGTCATTTCAGTCCTATAAACCTCTGGATAATTCATAGCTGTTTGGGAATAAATATCGTCAATTGTAATCTTTTGTCCTGGTAAGATTGAAGTACCCCATCTAAAACCAGGACTTAATGATATTTCAGTATCTCTTTCTTGAATGATTGTGTCACAAATTACATCATCCCAACTTCCATTAAAGTTACCCCTTCTATATAAAAGTGTTTCTGTTTCGCCAATGACACGATTACATTCTTTTTCAAAAGGAAATCTTACTTTATTAATTAAATTACTTATTTCTTTATCTGGTTGTATTACATCAGAAAATATTGGTATTAGATTAGAACTAGTTTCTACAACTTTACCATTATTAACCTTTAAGTCTATTCTGCCTAAATATTTTCCATGCGAACCAGACGATAAAAGAAGTGTTTCATTTATTCTGATTGCTTTAGGTATAGCATCATGAGTATGACCAGTTAAAATAACATCTATACCATTTACAATTGTTGCTAACTTCTGATCCACATCAAAACCGTTATGAGAAAGAAGCACTACTATTTCAGCACCCTTTTTCTTTGCCTTGTTAACATTTTTTTGAATAATCTCTGGTCTAATTCCAAAAGACCAACCTTTAACGAAGTAGCTGGGGTTTGCTATAGGAGTATAGGGGAAATGTTGTCCTATAACAGCTACATTCACTCCACCTTTTTCAAAAAAAGCTGTACTTTCAAATACAGGCTCGTCCCACTCAGTATCAAATACGTTTCCTCCTAAAAATGGATATCCCATCTTTTTTATGAGTTCATTTACTCGTGCTTGACCAAGTGTAAATTCCCAATGCCCAACCATAGCCTCCGTTCCTATAGCTTTCATGAGTTCAACCATATCTTCACCTTGAGTTTTCAGTGAAGTATAAGATCCTTGCCAAGTATCACCACCGTCCAAAAGAAGAACTTTGTCTTCACCTCTATCAGAACGAATTTTATTGATTAAGGTTGCCGTATGATCCAAACCACCTAATTTTCCATATTCTATTGCTAATGGAATATAATCAACCATAGTATGTGCATATGCTAATGGTGTTCCTGGTGAAATATTAAAATGTTTTAGAAATGCTTCACCTACCAAGTGAGGCGGTATACCTTCATATTTCCCCACACCAAAGTTTTCTGAAGGTGGTCTAAAATATATAGGCTTTAATTGCCCATGTAAATCTGTCAAGTGTAACAATGTAACTTGACCTTTAGTATCAAAATCTAATAAATCTTCTATGCTTAACTTTTGTTTAGCGGCAACAGAACTCCATGATTTAGCTGCCAGTAAAATTGCTGATACAGATGCTAGTTGAATAAATTCACGTCTGGAACGCATAATTTTTCCTTATATTTAGGATTTTTCTTCTTCTGGAGTTACGTCAATATCACGGGCTTTGCCAATTATTTTAGTTGACGAATTGCAATTTTGCATGCATGGATTACCGTTAACATTTGCAATATCTGGTCTCGGATCAGGAATAAGAAAACCTTTAACATTAGGCATTTTAATTTTACCAATATTTTTATTATTTAAAACAAAATCTTCGTCGATAATTTCATTCATATATAGAAGATAGGCAACAACTTGATAGGTTTCATCATAAGTTAATGACTGAGCTACACCAAAAGGCATTGCACGATAGATATAATCATACATAGTTGATGCGTAAGGCCAATAACTTCCTGTAGTTTTAACAGGGTCGTGAGTGTCTAGACTATCTTCACCACCAACTAGTTCTGGCCACCTGTCAATTCCCTCTCCAAAGTCTCCATGACATGATGCGCATTGTTCAGCATAAACTTCTTCACCTTTTATTGCATTACCACTGCCTAGTGGTGCTCCTAGTCCATCAGGTCTTACATCGATGTCCCAACCAGCAATTTCTGTCTTGGTTGCAATCTTACCAAGATTGAATTTTCTTTCGTCTGCGATAATTAAATTAGGAATGAATAATAAGACAAAAAATATTAATGATTTTTTAACCAAGGCGAACATTGTCTACCGTTCCATCTTTATTAACTTTCCAAGTTGCAATGGAATTATTATGATAAATTGAATTGACACCTCTTAATTTTTGAAGTTCATGAATAGTTGGTTGTACATAATTTGTTTCATCAATAGCTCTTGATTGAACAAGTAGCTCTTGACCATTCCATTCAAATGGTAGCGTAAATCTTGCTAAGCTTTTACTCATTACAGGATCATGTAATTTTGCAGTTTGCCAGTTTTTTCCTCCATCTAGAGAAACATCAACACGTTTGATTTTTCCTCTGCCAGACCATGCAAGACCTCTTAACTGTTGAATACCTCTATATAAAATAGACTTTTCCGGACTAGGTGAGGTTACAACTGATTTTGCATCCATTACCCATGTAAACATTCTTGCTTTCCCGTCAGGTAATAGATCTGTGTATTTTGAAGTTTCTTCCCTTGTCATATATGGCATGTCACCAAATTCTAGTCTTCTTAACCATTTAACCCACATATTTCCTTCCCAGCCTGGAACAACAAGTCTAGCTGGATATCCTTGTTCAGATCTCAAAGCTTCACCATTCATAGCCCAAGCAATCATGCAATCATCGAGGATTTTTTCGATAGGTATAGACCTTGTCATTCCTGAAGAATCACTACCCTCAGCAAGAACCCATTTTGCCTTTGGTTTCAGTCCAGTTTCTAAAATTAAATCTGATAGTTTAACCCCTGTATATTGAACATTATGAACCATTCCAAAGGTATATTGGCATCCATTAAGCTGAGAGCCTTTCCATTCCATTCCACCATTAGCCGCACATTCTAGGAAATAAAATTTATTTGTTTGTGGAAATCTTTTTAAATCATCTAGTGTAAAAATCATTTCCCTATCAACTAACCCATTAATCATTAAACGGTAATCTTTAGGGTTTATAATTGAAACACCCCCATGATGTCTTTCAAAACATAAACCATTTGGGGTTACAATACCCTCTAGATCTTGAATAGGAGTGAAATTCACTGAAGACTCTGTACTAGCTGTTAACCATTCAACATTCCTTCTGATTACATTATTTTCGAATTCTGAGGGCATGCCATAAGGATTCGCATCAACACCTTCGCCAAGTTCGCCAGTCCATTCTGGAACATTGGGAGGTAAATTATCTAGATTGGTTTCTTTTGAATACGCAACTTTAGAAGAAAAAGCTATAGCTCCTAATGAAGCAGAGCCAGCTAGCAACTCTCTTCGATTAATTTTCAATTCTTTTTGTTTATTTTTTTTCAACTCAGAACCTTACGATTTAAGACACATCCATTCTTCTGGACATTATATATTTTTCACCATTGTCGTCAGTCCACTCAAAGTCAAAAGTGCCTGATTCCTTTGCTTTGAAAGGAAAAGCTATGTATGGATTAGTTGATATAGATGGTTCTAAATCCATCCCAAAGACTTGTTTACCATTAAACTTAACTAAAAATTTATTGATTATTCGTTTGGGAATATTTTTACCGTCTTTATCTTTCATTCGTCCACTGTGCATTGGATGTCTTATTAATGTTTTTATCTCTATTATTTCATCAATTGCCGCTTTTTTTGGAACTTTACCTCTTGGTTTGATTTTAGACATGTAACTTACCTCCTTTTTTAACCCCCACAACCACCAATAGTTACTTTAACTTTAGATTTTGTCATTGCAAATTTACCATTATTATACTCCGCCAAAAGATACACATTTTGAGTTTTTGACAATCTCATCCTTGTTGTAGCAGAGCATGCACCCATGTCAGTTGTAAATGAAAACTTAGCAACATTTGGAGCTGGATTACCATCCGCTAATAAATAAACAGTTCTTACAAAATCATCTTTAGTCATTGGGCTATCAATATCAAAACTAACTTTTACCTGATTCCCATTCTCTGCAATTTCAGGTACGTCAAGAAATAAGTCGACTTCTTCTACTTCGCTTTTACTAATTTCTTTAATTCTTTGTAGAGCAAGATTAGGCTTAGCCATTGCAAATTTTGTAAATAATGCAGAACTAGCAACACCACCCATTAAGAACAAAACGTTCCTGCGCGATATTATTTTCATTTTTTGTTGTTTCATTGAAATCTCCAAAAAAATAATATTAATGTATTTACTATATTAGTCACCAACTATTTCGTCAACTTGCCACCAAAACATTTCGGGATTTGTATATCCAATAATTCTACCTTTTTCTTTATTGTTCTCTATAAAAATAAATGTAGGTGTGATTTTTGTTTTTTTTAAGTCTATTTTAAAATAATTAACAAAATCTTTAATCTCAGTCCTAAATAGAGGAAATTTATTTGCTATTTCTGTTTTAGGATATATTTTACCAATCTGTTTTTCCCATATCTTGCAGACCATACAAGTTTTTTCAGTGACCATTAACATAAAAGAATCATTATTTCCAGATGCAGAACTAAGTGTTAGTTTTATAAATAATAAAGAGGAAATAAAAACGTTTAAAAAAGAAGTTTTAATAAAATACATATTTCTACTCTATTTCTTTTAGTAAGTATATATGATTATTCTAGAGAATAATACGTTATTTAATAATTTTTATTTTTGATTTATAAACTAACCCAAATAGGTGTGACCGATATTTTTTTAAAAAAAATTTCAAGATGCTCAATTGAAATTTCTACAGTTTGATTGTTTTCCAAAGGATGTGCAAAAATTTTTTTAAATGACTTTAAGTTATTATCTAAAAACAACTTAACATCTTTCTTAACTCCATTGATCATAGAAAAAGGTGAGACTGCACCAGGCAAAACACCTAAATTTTCCATCAATCTTTTATGCGAACCAAAACTTAACCGATCCATATTTATTTTTTTTGCAAGTAATTTTAGATCTATAATTGTATCTTGATGGGCTACTAATAATATATTATTTTTTTTTTTGTCTCTTAAAAATAGATTTTTTATGTGTCCATTTGATTTATCTAAACCAAATAATGTTTTTTGCATCGTCTTAGATTCTTTAACTGTCATAAGTGGTTCATGAAAATAAAGTTTATAAGAAATTTTCCAATAGTCTAATTTATTTACCAACTCAATTGATGAGGTAGGTAATTCATTTTGATTTTCTACAACTTTCATTTAATTGCATACATATAATAAAAGATTAGTTTTATTGAAAAATTAATTTAGTAAAATTTTTAATTCTTATCACTCTGCATATGTTCTTTAAAGTTTTCAAAAAAAGTTTTCGAAAGTTTTTTTGCTGTGCTCAGTATAAGTCGACTTCCTAATTGTGCAATTTTTCCTTTTACTTCACTTTTTGCAACATATTTCAATATAGTTTCATCTCCATTAGCTACTAATTCTACATCTGCTCCACCTTTTGCAAAACCTGCCACTCCTCCATCACCCTCCCCAACAAGAGAATATTTAGTAGGACCATTAGTCAAATCTAAGCTAACTTTACCATTAAATTTGGCTTTTATGGGACCAATTTTGAGAACAACTCTCGTTGATAATTTTCCATCTTCATCTTCTACCAATTCTTCACATCCAGGTATACAAGCTTTTAAAACTTCAAGGTCATTTAAGGATTTGTAAACAAGATCTAGTTTGGCAGGTATTGTTATTTCATCATTTAATTCCATATCTTTCTCCGATTTATGAAAATTCTTTTTAACTTATTATGTAATTACTCAAAATTTTTTACTTCTAATTTGACCTGATCTTTTGAGTTCAATAATTTCAGCGAATATAGATAAAGCTACTTCTTCAGGCATAATAGCACTTATGTAAATACCTGCTGGACAAGTTACTTTTTGGATATTTTCTTGAAAGCCTTCTTTAATTAATGTTTTTTTTAATGCATCAAATTTCTTCTTACTTGCAATTAAGCCTGTATAATTTGCTTTTATTTTAATTGCATCTTTAATTGCTGATAAATCAGAATTACCTTGCGTTGCAATTATAATATATTTTTCTGAATTTTGTTTTAAATTTAATTTTTTGTTTTCTTCTAAATCTTTAAATTGTACAAAATTAAAACTAAACTTTTCTGCAAATTTTATCAATTCATTGGCAATTGGAGTGTTACCATAGACAATCAATTCTGGTTTAGGATAAAAAGGCTCCACAAAAATATCCATAGATCCTTCGCTTGGACAATAGTTTTTTTTATGAAATGTTTGATCATTATCTAATTCTTTTAAATCTTTTTTTAAATCATCTGGACTCAAGACAACTAATTTAGGTTTTTTAAAATTTAAAGTCTCTTTTGCAGTGTTACAAACAGCATTAGTAACGCATCCACCTCCTAACCACCCTGACAAAATTTCACCCTTGTCAGATATTATTGCTTTCATACCTGGTTTAGCAGCGGTAGATGACATAGTACGAATAACTGTGGCAATTGCAAAAGAAGAACCATTTTTTTCTAGCAAATCTATTACTTCGTCAAAAGTTTGTTTTGTTTTGTTGATCATATTTCAATCAGTTCTTTTTCTAAATTCTCTAAATGCTCTAATGTATTACAAGGAGCAAACAAATCTAAATATTTTGAAGCAGCTTTCATACTTGAGGCGACAGGTGCGTAATTCTCCCATCCTAACAACGGGTTTAACCAAACAATTTTGCAATTTCTCTTTTTTAATTTTTCTAATTCTTCTGCAACTATTTTTGAACTACCTGTGTCATATCCATCTGAAATGATAATTACTACTGTTTTTCCGTTTACAAAGTTTCTTGAATAAACATTATTAAATTCTTTTAAAGATTTTCCTATTTTAGTTCCACCTGAAAAACCCTCCGTGAGCATTGAAATTCTGTTTACGGCTTTGAGAGTGTCGTTTTCTTTTAAATAATCTGTAACTCTCATTAGCCTAGTATGAAATAAATAAACTTCGGTACTTTGGTTTATGCCCACAAGACCTTTTACAAAAGTTAAAAAAATTTGGCTATATATTTTCATTGATCCAGATATATCTAGTATGGTTACAATTCTCATGGGTTTCTTTGGCTTACTTTTTTTGTAAAGTTTAAGTGGATAACCTTCGTAGGCTAATGACTTACTAACAATTTTTCTTAAATCTAATTTTTCACCCTTCTTCTTGGCTAATAATCTTCTTGATCTTTTATGTTTGATTGATTTTGCGATTCTCAAAACTGCTGCGTGTATTCTTTGTTGTAAATCATTATCTATTAGTTCTTTTAAATCAGTTTTCCTATTATTTTCTATATAACTTGCAGTTATTTTTGATTTTGTTTCATTTGAAATTTCTGCTTCATTATCTTCATTCAAAAAATCATTACTTGCTTCATTACTTAAAGTTTCACCTTCTATGGGTGATAAAATACTTTTAGTGTTTTTATTTTTATTATTTTTATTTAAATCATTCTTTTTCCTTTCAAGACTAGTTTTTTTTCTTCCATCATTTCTCCAAAATGAATCAAACAATTCGTCAAAATTTTCATAAGTCTGAAAGTTATAACAACAGATTGATCTTAAAGCACTTTTCCAATCATTTATATTTGATAAATCAATATGTTTTAAACCTCTTAATGATTGAAAAACTTGGTCAAATGTAATGTTAAAACCGTTTGCATACATGTGATGAGTAAAATCTAATAATCGTGATTTAATAGAAGATCTTACCAAAAATTTTGTAGGTTTAAGCATTTTATATTTTGGCTAATTTTTTGGCTGTTTCTGGAGAAATAATGGCTTTATCTGCTTCCGTCTTAAGTAAACAAACTAATGTTGAATGTAGAACTTTGTAATTATCAGATAAATCTTTAAGACCCAAGCCTGATATGGCAGCTGCCCAATCTAATGTTTCTGCTATACCAGGCTTTTTTTCTATATCTTGTACCCTTAAATTTTGAACAAAATTTACTATTTGCATCGAAAGCTCAAGATCAATGTTAGGTAATTTTTTTTGTAAAATCTCTAATTCGAGTTCTTTTTTTGGATAATATACATAATTATAGATACATCTTCTTCTTAGAGCATCTGATAAATCTCTTGTGTTATTAGATGTTATGATAACGATTGGTTTTGACAAAGCTTTAATCGTTCCATACTCAGGAATGGATACTTGATATTCCGATAAAATTTCTAAAAGATATGCTTCAAACTCTTCGTCAGCTCTATCAATTTCGTCGATAAGTAAAATTGGTGATTTCTTTTGTGTTAATGCTTTTAAAAGCGGTCTCTCCAAAAGGAATTCTCTAGAAAAAATTTGATCATCAATTTTTACATTATTATCATTTTTATTTTCATTTAATCTTATCGATAATAATTGTTTTTGATAATTCCATTCATAAATTGTAGATGAAGCGTCAAGACCTTCATAGCATTGTAATCTTATAAGACTTGTTTTATACAATTTAGATAGTGTAAGAGCTAAAGCAGTTTTTCCAATGCCTGCTTCACCTTCTAATAATAGAGGTCTCTCTAAATTTATAGCTATATGTATGCTCATTGCAAGCTCTTCAGAAGCTATATAATCTAAATCATATAAACTCGTCTTAATTTCATTCCATTGCATTTTTATTTATCGTAAAGACTAATTAGACTAATTATGAAGTCCTAGGTCCTTAGCGATCTTCCAAACTCTCCAGTGATCATGTGGCATATGCGCTTGAGTTAATCCAAAAGGTTTAAAGGCATCATGAACTGCATTAGAAAAAGCAGAAACACCACCTACATTTGGACTCTCTCCAACTCCTTTAGCACCAATAGGATGGTGCGGGCTAGGAGTCTCGGTGAAATCTGTTTCATAGTTTGGTGTTTCCCATGCGGTAGGAACAAAGAAATCCATCAAAGTTCCAGTCATAACATTGCCTTGTTCGTCATATGCTATTTCTTGACCCATTGATATTGCTAAAGCCTCAGTTAATCCTCCATGAACCTGACCTTCAATAATCATTGGATTAATTCTAGTACCACAATCATCAAGGGCGTAAACCTTCTTTATTTCAGAGACACCAGTATCGACATCAATTTCCATTACACAAATATACGCGCCGTTAGGATATGTCATATTTGGTGGGTCGTAATAACTGACAGCCTCCAAACCAGGTTCAACTCCAGGAATAGCTTGATTATATGAAGCAAAAGCAATTTCCTTCATAGTTTTAAACTTCTCAGGAGCTCCTTTCACTACAAATCTATCAACATCCCACTCTAAATCATCGTCGTGAACTTCGAGAAGATATGCAGCTATCATTTGCGCTTTTGCTCTAATTTTTCTACCAGCCATTGCGGTCGCGGCACCGGCTACTGGTGTAGAACGTGAACCATAAGTTCCTAACCCATAGGGAGCAGTATCAGTATCACCTTCTTCAAGGGTTATATCAGAAGCAGGAATTCCAATCTCAGATGCCAAAATTTGAGCAAATGTAGTAGCATGCCCTTGACCTTGTGAAATTGTTCCCAATCTTGCAATTGCAGACCCAGTTGGATGAATTCGGATTTCACAAGCATCAAACATACCCAATCCCAATATATCACAGTTTTTAACTGGTCCTGCACCAACTATCTCAGTGAAATGGCTTAACCCTATTCCTATCAATTTTCTTGATTTACCAGATCTAAATAACTCTAGTTGTTTTGCTTGATCTTCTCGCAGTTTTTTATAATTTACTGCTTCAAGAGCTTTATTCCATGCTTTGTGATAATCACCAGAATCATATTCCCAACCTAAAGCAGATGTATATGGAAATTGCTCTTTTTTAATAAAATTTTTAGAACGAAGTTCTGCAGAATCCATTCCTAATTTTAAAGCTAAGACTTCAATCATTCTTTCAATAAAATATGATGCTTCAGTCACTCTAAAAGAACACCTATACGCAACACCACCTGGTGCCTTATTTGTATATACTCCATCAACAGCTAGATATGCTACTGGAATATCGTATGAGCCAGTACAAATATTCATGAAACCAGCAGGAAATTTAGTTGGATCTGCACATGCATCAAAGGCTCCATGATCAGCAGTAGTATGACACCATAGTCCAGTTATTTTGCCATCTTTTGTTGCTGAAATTTTTCCATGCATCCAATAATCTCTGGCAAAAGCAGTTGCCATTAGATTATCCATTCTATCTTCAACCCACTTTATAGGCACACCCGTAACAATTGATGCAACAATAGCACATACATATCCAGGATAAACTCCTACCTTATTACCAAATCCTCCTCCAATATCAGGGGAGATAATTCTTATATTGTGTTCTGGTATACTTGAAATTAATGAAGCAACAGTTCTCACTGCATGAGGAGCTTGGAAAGTACCCCAAACAGTTAGCTTGCCATTAATTTTATCCATTGATGCAACACAACCACACGTTTCTAATGGACATGGATGAGTTCTATGATAATAAACCATTTCATCTGCTACGACCTCAGCCTCATCTAATACTTTATTTGTCCCTTCTTTATCACCTGACTCCCACGTAAATATGTGATTTGGATGTCTTCTAGGACCATGTGCTCCTTCTTTTTGATCAGCAATGTCTTCTCTTAAAATTGGAGCACTTTCCATTTCAGCTTTAAATGGGTCAGTTACAACAGGAAGTTCGTCATATTCAACCTCTACCAATGCAACTCCATCAGCCACTGCATATCTATCATCTCCAACTACAAAAGCGACTTCTTGGCCTTGGAAAAGAACTTTTCCATCCGCCAAAACCATTTGTTTGTCACCAGCTAGAGTTGGCATCCAATGTAAACCTAAAGGTTCAAGGTCTGCTGCTGTTAATACTGCATGGACCCCTGGCAATGCTAGTGCGGCACTAGTATCAATTTTTTTAATTTTAGCATGTGCTACTGGCGATCTTACAAAATCACCAAATAGCATACCTTTAAGTTTAATATCATCTACATAATTACCCTTACCTTGGGTGAATCTAGCATCCTCTACTCTTTTTCTTGAAGTGCCAAGACCACTTAAAGCAGTTTTTCTTTCTTCACTTGTTGGGGTTTTAACATCATCCATTATGCAATTTCCTTTTTCTCTACGTTAGCTTCTTCTCTTAATTTGCTTGCAGCTGCCATTATTGATTTTACAATATTTTGATAGCCTGTACATCTACATAAATTTCCTGAAATACCAAATCTCACTTCTTCTTCCGTTGGGTTGGGGTTTTCTTGTAAAAATCTATAAGACCTCATAATCATGCCCGGTGTGCAATATCCACATTGTAGACCATGATGCTCTTTAAACATTTCTTGAATTACATGAAGTTTATCTGGAGTACTAATGCCTTCAACCGTTAAAATGTCTGCTCCCTCAGCTTGTGGTGCGAAAATAGTACAAGATTTAACAGATTTTCCATTCATATCTACAGTACAAGCCCCACAATGAGAGGAAGAACACCCTATATGTGCACCTGTGTACTCTAAATGCTCTCTAAGAGCATGAACTAAAAGCGTTCTTGGTTCTACAGACAAAGTTTCATCTTTACCATTAACCTTCAATGATACATTTATTTTTTCCATTTTAATTCCTTTATTAAGATCGTTCAAAAGCTCTTTTTAGAGCTTTGTTAATTACTATCCCAGCAACATATTTTTTAAACTCGACTGGTCCTCTTTGATCAGCTACTGGGTCACTTTGTTCAACACAAGATTTCGTAACTTCACTTAACAAACTATCGTCAATTTGTTTTCCAATTAGCATACTTACAGCATCACTACAATAAACAGGTGTATCAGATAAGTTAGTTAATGCTATAGATGCACTCGAACAAACACCATTATCAACATTTAAAATCACACCAGCAGCTGCAGTAGCATAGTCACCAATTTTTCTTTTTTGTTTTTCATATGAATAACCACCTGTAGGAGTATTAAAGGAGATTGAAACTAAAATTTCGTCATCTTCTCTTGCTGTAAAATAGGCTCCTTCATAAAATTCTCTTGCCTTAATTTCACGAATACCTTTTATTCCACTTATTTTGTAAGTTGCATCTAATAATTGCATTAGTCCAGGCATGTCGTTTGCAGGATCACCATTTGCAACATTTCCTCCAATTGTACCTAAGTTTCTAACTTGAGGGTCAGCTATTTGCAGAGAGGCTTCTCGAATAATTGGAACGACTTTAAATAATTCTTCATTAGTAATTAATTCAACCTGAGTGGTCATGGCTCCAATTGATATTGAATTTTCCTTAATATTAATACCTTTTAATTCATTAATTGCTGATAAATCTATAAGGTGTTTAATATCAGTAAGTCTTTGCTTCATAACAGGAATTAAACTATGTCCACCAGCTATAACTCGAGCCTCATCTCCAAAATCTGCCATAAGAGCAACAGCTTTTTGTAAATTATCTGGTTTGTAAAACTTAAAAGCACTTGGTATCATCTATATCCCCCTACAAAGCTGATGAAGATTAAAATCATTCTAAACTATAATTAAATTTAATTAAAAAAAATATCAAGGATAATTATAAAAAAAATAATTTAAGCTATGAAGTTGATTAATTTATCTACGATTTTGTAGTTATTAAGATTACAATTTAAGGTGAAAGCCATTCTCCTTGCCAATTAGTAGTCTTTTTATAACACGCACGAATATGTTTGACTCCTAAAAGAAGTAGCTGAATTGATTGTATATGACATACCAAAACAGCAAAACGTTTCTGATCTGAAGAATGATCATAGGCAAGGGGGCTTTCAATGACGGTACCAGGGCTAGGTATAGTTCCATAAGCGATCCTAGAGTTAGATGGAACATTTCTCCATTTTGGAATAGTAATGTCGCCAAACTTAACTTCAACATCAACATCCATCTGAATTTGTAATTGGACTTTTGGAAGCCAAAAGTGAATTACTGCATGAGGATTCTCCTCAAGGGCCAACATTTTTGAAGAAGCGGTATCAGTGTGAAACTCTATCTGGTTATTTTTCCGATCACTTCGTCTCATCACTAAAGTGCGAGCATTTGGGAAACCATCCAAACTTGATGTCACAAAAGTAGGGTGTCTTGCAGGCGATTTTTTGTCAGCCTTACCTCGAGAGATCTGTACCCAGCAAAAGTCCAAAAAATCATCTAATTTTTGAAAAGCTTTCATTTATATAATTCTTAACGAGACTAGCGTTGGTAGGGATACCCGGAATCTAACCGGGAAGCCTTGCGGCCCTGGTTTTTGAGTTACTTGATGACGCTTATGTATAATCAACATACTCAAGTATTTCTAGGTAATCCCTTAATTACAAATTAATTAATATTCTGTATTGTAAACACAGTCAAGCCAGTTTAGTTGATTTTCGTACCATTTTTCGTACCGTGTTTTATGTTTTTTTTTTCAAATTACTTAAAAATATTTCTAAAATATAGTTGTTGAATTAATTATTCAAACAAAGAGGCACACGATGAACAAGTTACTTTTACTTTGTATTATAGCATTAACTAATACCTGTTTGGCAACTTCATCAAGTACCATTAAGTATGGAAAAGATGAAAATACTCGCCCGGAAGATTACGCTCATATCAAAGACCCAACAGGAACGTTTAAGGAGAAAGTGCATAGGTTTCAAATCACAAGTAAGTGTGGCAGTCTTCAAAGAGCAGGTCAAACAGGCATCATTGGAAAAATGGAAAGTAGTGACTGTGGTGAAAATAGTGTCAGGTCAGAAATTGCTGAAAATGTTTGGGATGATAGTAGACCTACTGGTAAGAAGCAACCTACTCAGAGATGGTATAGCTGGAATGTTTATCTGCCAAATAATTATCCTATTCAAAACACAGGAAAACTTTTATTAGGACAGTTCCACAACAGCGAATGTCCGCACCTTTCATTCACAAGTCGAGGTGGTGTTGACAACGGAAAGCTTTATTATGAAACAATGAAGTTGTGGAAAGGTGATTGCAAGGAAACGGTCCGCAAACATATAACTTCAATACAAGAGATGCGTGGCAAGTGGACAAACTTTACTCTTGAGATGTTATGGAAGAACGATGAAACGGGTAAAGCTAATTTATGGTTAGACGGCAAACAAGTCCTATCGCATTTAGGGCGCACACTCACATTACAAAAAGAGAATTTGAATTATATGAAAGTGGGTATTTATCAATGCTGTAATGACAAAAGTGTCCAAATAATCCCTGCCACTGCAATGTTTACTACTCCTAAGTCAGGGCCAACAAGAGAAAGTGTACAATGAGAACACAAACACAGAAACACCTATGAAATTATTGTCAGCTCGATTAGGTCACTCTACTGTAACAACGACTATTATCAGATACTCAAAACCAAAGATTGAAAAATCAATTAAGTATCTAGAAATGGTACAAAATAAGATGCATATAATGTAATCAAATACTCAATTTCGTAAACTTTTTCTTACACTTTTCGAACATTTTTTCCAAAAATTAATATCTAAGAAAGTGTCTAATTACACAACAAACTCTCTAAAATTCTTATCTACCTTTATTTGTGAAGTTTGGTAGGGATACCCGGAATCGAACCGGGAAGCCTTTCGGCACTGGTTTTTGAGTTACTTGATGACACTTATCTATAATCAACATAGTCAAGTAATTCTAGGTATTCCCCCAATTATAGATCAATTGTTATTCTGTATTGTAAACACAGTCAAGCCAGTTTAGTAGATTTTCGTAACATTTTTCGTACCTTAAGAATTATTTTTATTCTTCCAATTTTCTAAACTTACGAAACAATTTTCTAGATCATCTCTTACTTGATAAACCCAAAACCTCGTTACATCATATCCTAACTCAAATAGTCTTTGGTTTCTTAATTGATCTTTTTTACAAAGTTCACCATTCCAGTTTTTATGATAACGCTCGCCATCAATTTCAATTACTAAGTTTTTGTCACCACTTAATAATAAAAAATCAACAGTGTATTTTTCGATTTGATATTGGGGAATTAGTTTAATTCCTTTTTCATAAGCCTTTTCATAAAAATGTCTCTCCCAACTAGAAACAATTCCTGGATTTGCTACTTTAGGATAACTTGGGCCCATTTCTTCGTAGGAGATGCTTTTTTCTTTTTGAATACCTTCTTCTAAAGAAGTATAATATTTGGCAAATCTAGATAGATAATCTACTTTAGACGACGAGCTAGAAGCTATATCTCCAACTACTATCAATTGTGCTCGGGCTCTAGTTATGGCAACATTAAATAAGTTTCCATTAGATTTTAAAAAATTCAATGCTCCTGGCGATATGCCTTTTGCAAGAACAGGAGAAAATATAATAATATCTCGTTCATCACCCTGGAATTTATGAACAGTATCAGATAAGAATTCACTTTCAGATATTTTTTTATTCAATGATGTGTCTTCAAAAACTAACTTAGTGATTAAGTTAGCTTGATTTCTAAATGGTGAAACAACACCAACACTTCCCTTATAAGTTTTTTCAATGAGTAAATCTTTTAAAGCCTCTAATACTTTTCTTGCTTCTGCAACATTTACAGCACCGCCAGTTGCTGGTCTTGTGACCTGCCCTTTTACATCTATCCATCTAACTCCTGGTTCTTCTTTTGAAAATCGAACAAGATTCTTGTAATTAGTTGCTACCCTAAGCTCATCTTCATAGAATTCTGAATTTGAGAAATCAATAATATGCTTATGAGACCTATGATGATCTACTAATTTCACAAACATATCATTGTTTGTATAAGTAGCAGCCAAGTTAAATAAAGAATTAAAAGAGTAAGCCCAATTAATAAAATTATCTTCTAACTTATTCTTCTCCAATAATTTATAATCTTGCCCTTTTCTTAAGCTTGTAATGTGGGTTAGTTGTTTTGGATCTCCAATTACAACAGCAGATTTTGCTCTATATAAAAGAGGAAGAGCAGAAGCTATATCACACTGACTTGCCTCATCAAAAATAACTAAATCAAAAATCCCAGGTGCAAAAGGGATTCTTCCTTTGGCAGATAATGATGTTACGGCCCAACATGGTAACAAATGAGAAATATCAGCCAACATCTGCATGTATTTAGAATATATACTTCTATTGAATTCATTTTCGTTACCAGCATCTACTATCATTTTAAGTAAACCTTGGTACTTAGATAACTTTTCTTTGTCTTGGGTAGTAATAGTTTTGGGCTGAATCTTAATCCATAATTTCCAAAGAGTTTCTGCTACCTCGTTCATCTTGTCTATTAACTCAAATTCTTTTCGATTATTATCTTCCAAAGAATCCTTGTTTTTTAATAAATTCAACTTTTCATCGTACGATCTAATTTTTTTTAATTCTTCTATTTTATTATTTAATTTTGGAAAATCATAATCTAATAAATTATCCTCTTTTTCATAAACCAAACCTGTTTGATTAAATAAATCTAAATGTTGCGCAATACTGTTTATATAATTTTTCTCGTAGCCATTTTTAACAAATGACCAGAAAATCTTGCCAAAAAAGCTCGCATTTTCTTTTTTAGTCTGTTTGAAAATAGAAAGGACTTTATAATATGATTTTTCAATTTCTATTAAGTCTAGGTCTTTAGTACTCAAAAGGAGATCTTCCCCATAAATAATTCTCAGCGATTCAATAGATTGCTCAAGTAAATCAACTTCATTTCTTAGCTCAATTAATTGATCATTTTCTTCCTTAATTTCTCTAAAAATATTACCAAACTCCTCATAATTTTGCTTACAGGTTTTGTAATCATCTAGGGCTGTTTCCGTTACTTTTGATGATATTAGATCAAGAATATATTCAGCTAGCTTTAGCTGGAAAGCGCCTTGAGAACCTACCCTAAGAAGAATTGGTCTACTCGCCAGCGAATTCACCCTTGTTTCAACAACATCAACTGCTTTGTTATTTTTACTAGTAAATAAAACTCTTTTTCCTTTATGAGCCGCATTTATAATTAAATTAGAGATAACTTGAGATTTTCCAGTACCAGGTGGTCCAGTAATAACAGCCAGTGGATTATTTAGTGAGATATTAACAGCTTCTCTTTGCTCTGAATTCATGGGAAGCGTCTCAATAATTGGATCATCGCTATATCTAACTTCATCCTCCTCATCAGGGTACATAATTGCTCCTAATGCAGTCCCTTTAAGCTGATCCTCTGTTACATTTTCTAATAGTTTTAGCTCTTGTTCTAGTCCCTGTGTAATTCTGGATTTTTCACCTAAAATTAAAATTGGACGATTATAAATTCCATCAACATCCATGTCGGAGAGCTTATCTTTATACTTCCCAATTTTTTCAAAATTTATTTTTTCTTTCCACGTCCATTCCTTTCTAATGTTTTGCATTCTCATCATCATTTCATCTATTTCAATTATGTCATCCTCTTCAAAGCCTAATTCTTTTTCAATTTGGACAATCTCATTCATAACTGAATTGGCATCAGCGTTGGATAAACTTCTAATTGCTTTGGGGTTAATTATTGGACTGTTAAATTCGATTTTTTTGTTTTCGTCTATTCCATAATAAACTAATGGTTCAAGGAAATGGCCTTCCCAATTAGACCTTTGTGATTTTGCATACCTAATTAAACATGGATATCCAAAAAAAATTTCAAACCTTCCTCTATCAGTGCGTTTTTGACCAATCAGGTTTTGGTATTCCTCGGTTCCAGTTAGTTCTTCATCTACACCTGGGATTTTATTTAATTCTTCATAATTTAATGAGAATTCAGATTTTAAGAAAGTGCTTAATCCATCGTCATCATAGCCAATGCATGCTAGGTAATATCTTGATAGCTTTGCGATATCTGAATGACTTATTGCAGAAGTTATGGTTGATGTTGGTGTCTCCTTTTTCTCTCCCTCTTCAATCAATGACCATCTATAACTATTGTCCTGCCTAACCTTTGTTTTTAAAACTCCATAAAGACAACTATTAACTACAGTCCTGTCTGCTCCTATAAAATCTGCAATATCCTTTGCTTTTGAATTAGGATGTTGTTGAAGGTATTCAATAGTTTTTATGCCAACTTCTTTTTTATTCATTGATACATTCTCAAGATGTTGAAATTAGATACAATTAAACCTTATTAAAAACATAATATTGTCTCAATAAGCTATAATATTAGGATCATGAGTGCAAATTCTGGCATAAATTGGATTGATAAAACTTTTGATTTTTGTGTGAAACTCCTTTTTGATGTGGCTGATATCATTGGGATATCATATGAAGAGATAAATGTTTGGATATTTTGCGTAATATGGCCAATCCTAACACTCATCATGTTTAGTGAAATAATGCGCCTCAGGCTTAAGATTGACTCCAAAAATGAAGATAAATATTAATGTTATGTTAATAATAATCTCATTTCTTTTAAATATTATACCTGTTCTTTATTTTCTATTGTTTATGGGAATTGGTATAATGGAACAATTTGAATCATCTGACCCTGCAATTAAAATTTTCTTCAATTTAGACTTTTCAGAATTTTTAATTCTTATAATTTTTTGTCTTTTTTTACCTATTATTAATATGAGGTTAATATATGAGAATTATTCTTTTAATCGTTAGTTTTTTGATAATATTTTCAACTGTAATTTTATTTTATATTGGTATTTATGATGAGATTTACCAGGAATTAGAAAAAAACAAACTCTGGTTTGGGGATCGTTCTTTTAGCAAAAGTCTTATTTTGGTAGCGTTGTCTGTACTTTGTTCAATATATATTTTTAAATATTTCAAAAAAAAAATACAATCTAATGATTATAAACAAAATTCTTATTTAGTTGATGAGCAAAAAATGGAGTTAATAAAGCACAACAAAAATTTTAGAGAGTATGAGTTTTAATTTATATGCTTTGAAATTAAATCAATAAATATCGTACCATACTTTTTAAATTTTGTAGGCCCTACTCCATCAATGGCAAGCATATCAATTTCTGTTTTTGGTTTTCTTTGTGACATTTGAATTAGAGTACTATCGTGAAAAACCGTGAAAGCAGGTAGGTTTTGTTTTTTTTGCAATCTCTAGTCTTAAGAATTTCAAATTTTTCAATAAAGCAGTATCTTCAGTGTTTAAATCTTTATTTAGATATTTTGGAGCCTTTACCATCTCTTTGGTTAACTTAATAGGTATGTCTTTATACAAAAACTTTAATTTATTTCTTAAAACTTCAACACCTGTATTAGTGATTTGAATGGCTCCATACTTCTGAAAATTTATTTTTAAATGCCCATACGCAAGCATTTGTCTTAAAAATGATTGCCAAAATTCTTTTGATTTATCATTTCCTATCCCGTAAACAGAAAGATTATGATGTCCCTTATCTATAATTTTTTTATCCTCTGAGCCCCTAAGTACATTTATAATATGAACCTGACCAAAGAACTGGCCAGTTTTGTATATCGTTGAAAGTAGTTTTTGCGCTAAAATTGTACCATCTATTAATGATGGTGGGTTAAGACAATTATCACAATTATTACAATTATCTGAATTTTCATCAAAATATGATAATAAAACTTTTCTACGACATTCAGGTGTTTCACAATATGACAATAGATAGTCTAACCTTTTATTATCGTAAAATTTATATTTACTCTCTTTATCACTGTCTTCAGTTATTTTTCTTTGAATAACTAAATCATCTAAGCCATAAATTAATAGTGTATCAGAAGCTTTACCGTCTCGACCAGCCCTACCTATTTCTTGAGAATAAGCTTCCACACTTCCTGGAAGATTTAAGTGAATAACAAACCTAATGTCTGGTTTATCAATACCCATTCCAAATGCAATTGTAGCTACTACTATATGTGCTTGGTCAGTCATAAACGTGTTTTGAACATTTTTTCTAACTTGACCATCTAATCCAGCATGGTATGCACTTGCATTAAAACCTTTATTAATTAAAAAAGATGTTACTTCTTCAGTTTTTTTCCTAGATAAACAATAAATTATTCCTGATTGCATTTTTCTAATATTTAAAAAATCAACTAATTGATTTTTCCAATTAGTTTTTTGATTAATTGAAAGGCTTAAATTGGGTCTATCTAAACTTGAAATAAATACCCTAACGTTTTTGTTAAAAATATTCTCAACAATGTCTAACCTTGTTGTTTTATCTGCAGTAGCTGTAAATCCAACGATATTGCTCTTTGGAAATAAAGTTTTTAATTCTGATAATTTATTATAATCAGGCCTAAAATCATGACCCCACTTAGATACACAATGTATTTCATCAATAACAAATAAACCTACTTCCATGGTTTTTAACTCATTAATTATATTCTCGGACATAAGCTTTTCAGGAGACAAATAAATTATTTTTACTTTACCACTTTTAAAATTATTCCATGATGAGATACGTGCTTCATAGGGCAAATCAGAATGAATTTTTACTGCTTGAACACCACACTCGTTTAAAGCAGCAACTTGATCATCCATTAACGAAATAAGTGGTGATATAACAATTGTTTTCTTAGATGATATAATTGCTGGTATTTGATAACATAGTGATTTGCCAGCACCAGTAGGCATCAAAGCTAGTGTATCATTTCCAGACAATACACTTTCTATAATTTCTTTTTGCTTAAATCTATATGACTGGTAACCAAAAGTTTGTTGTAATACGTCAAGTGCTTTTTTATTTAATAAAGATATGCTCATAAACAAATTTTAACCATTTTTATTAAAGTTCGGTACAATTTAAAATCTTATCTCCGTCAACATAAATAAGTGTTTCCAAATTTAATTCTAATAAAGAACCATTAGGTTGATTCTTAAAAAACTTATTTTGTTTATGCTTTACATTTAAAATTTTTTTCCACTTTAATTCTTTATTTTTTTTAAGGACATCTAAATTCCAAGTATATAAATCTTTTTGTTTAACTTTCAAAAAAGTGATTTGTTTTGTATTTTTACATTCAAAATATTTCTCGTCATCGTTTTTTTGTTTAATGGCGCGTATTGCATTTCTAGCTATGGTAACAGTAGGATTATATTTTTTTTTAGAATTTATATTAGGTGGAATTTCATCAAAATTCTTAGTTGAACCTTTAAAGACTTGAGTTATAGCGTCTACTATAGAAGAAGCAATTCCCGCATGAAGATTGGAATTAAAAGAAAATAAAAAAACAAATGAAAGTATTATAATTTTATACATCAAGTCATTCTATAATTGTTAGATTTTTATTAAATTTTTAAATCAATAAAATTGCAATATAATTTTAATGTATTATAGTCCTTAGTAGGCATTTAATTACCAACTTGTACGCCTTGGCATCCCGCCTAAAGTACTAAAGCGGAGGCACAAATGACAAATATTGTCGAATTCCCAATAGAAAAAAATAAGTTAGTATTAGTAAAATTTACTAATTCAATGAGTAGAGCAGAAAAAGAAAAAGCTCTTACTGAAGCCTTAATCCGTCAAGGATGGAAATTAGTGGAGGATAAATAATGTCATATTATGAATATGAATTTCCTCAACAAAAGATTTTTGAGGTTAAAGATTTACCTTCAATAAATAATTCTAATAAGCTTCATATTGATAGTGAAGAGCCACTTCAAAAAAAAAGACCTAAAATAAAACCACAAAAGGTAGTCTTCTTATTTTCAGTTGAGTGGATGTGGTCACCTGCACATAACAGAGTAGACAGTTATTTTATTAATATAAAACCATCAAGGTATTATCTTTGGAATAGTTTTTTTGATCGTCATAGCTTTTCAGATTATTGGGATTTTATTGGTTATACAGATAATAAAAAAGGTGATCTACACGAGATCTCTTTAAACATTATAAAAAAATACTGGGAAGTTGAAGCTAAAGATTCATGTCTAGATCATTTCCATGTCATTAGTATGGAGGGTTTGTTGAAAGTTAGCGATATAAAGTCTATTGGGAGAAGCGTTTGGTAGATTATTTTTTGAAATAACACTTTTTCAATTACATTTTAAATATTATGGGTAAGTGATGGATAATCTGTTCCCCAATTGAAAGTAGGGGATTGGGAACTTTGGGGGTTATATTAACATTATGTGGGAAGTTTATAAAAAGTTTTTAATGATGATTGGATTAAGTATCATTTTTATTTTTTTGTTATATTTTTTTTGATTTTCATAAAAATTTTTATTTCGATTCAATATTGATAAGTATTTTAAAACTATAAATGGTTTTTAAAATCGTCTGACATAATGATGTCTGCTTCTCCACCTACTGCTGAAATAATTGCTCCCATATCATTAAATTCTTTAGATGTTTTTTGCCAATCTTTTCTACCTTTATCGAAGTGTTTTTCAGAAAGCCAATATTTGACATAGACAACAGTTGTCTCAGATGTGTCAATAGATGTTTCTTTAATGAGGCCAATTCTCATTTGTTCGTGTGTCACTTCTTTATTTAACAATTTTAGAGCTTTTTTTGCTATTTCATTTGGACACTTTATTGTAACTATTCTTATAAACATTTCAGATACTCTTATTAATTTTCACTATAATATATATTGTTTATCACTATTTAAAAAAATCTGCTAAATGAAATAAGTTTGAATAATATCACTTTGAATTTTTTGGAGTGGTGGTAAATTATCCAAAGACTAATTTATTATAGGATTAAGATACATTGATGGGTTAATATTGAAAAATATATAACCTTTTAATAAAACAAAAAAACTGATTACGCCCAAAAAAACTTTAAAATCTTTACTCATAATATTGAAACACCTCATACTTTAATTTGCATGGTATATAGGTAATTCTGAATTAGATAATTTCAATCTACATCTTATTATTCGTTTAATATTCTGGAACTGGGATTTAAATTTTCTACCATTAAGATATTTGTAATATCGAATACAATTGCCACAAAGATAAATCCATTCTTTATCTTCAATATGTTTCTTGCAATTCCAAACTATTTTGTAAGGGTCGAAACATTCTTTACAAAAACTATTTAACTTAAACATAAAATTATCTCACATTACTGATAAAAATTGGTAGAACAACCATGACAATTTTAACTAGAGAAGCTGAACTACCCTATTATGCTCCTCATGATTTAAGACACACTCATGCTACTAATTTAGCAAATACAGAAATACCTTTAAAGTTAGTATCTCATCGATTAGGTCATGCTTCTGTAAAAACAACTATGGATAGATACGCTAAAGTAAAGCCTAATGCTTCAGTAAAATATCTAAAGAAAGTCCAAAAGTAAAATGCATATAGTGTCATCAAATACTCAATTTCGTACACATTTTCGTACACTTTTCGTACACCGTTGCAAAAAAGCAATAATGCCGAAGGTACCTAATAGTACAAACAACCTCCTGAAATCGTTATCTACCTTTAAATGTGCGGTTTGGTAGGGATACCCGGAATCGAACCGGGAAGCCTTTCGGCACTGGTTTTTGAGACCAGCGTGTTTACCTATTTCACCATATCCCCAAATTACCATTTAATAAACTTTTTTAATACTTATAACAATGTTAATAAATTAAATATAAATATCAAATTTTTAGTATAATAAGAAGCAACATGAAACTCTTAAATATAAAAATTAAAATTTTAATTGATAAAGCAAAGCACAATGCTACAAAACCTTTGGCTGATAAAATTCTCGGGTTTATCTCTTTAATAGAATCAGTAATTTTTCCTATCCCAGTTGACCCGTTCCTTGCAGGATTAACATTGGCTGCTCCTAAAAAAGCATTAAAATTTGCATTATTTTCTACAATTGGCTCTGTAATTGGAGGAATTATTGGATGGATGCTTGGTTATTTTGTAGGACCTTCTGTTGAGAATATATTATTGAATATACCTTGGTTCACTGAAACAAAATTTAATGCTGTAAAGTCTGCTTATAAAGAAAATGGTTTGCTAATAATTTTTTTAGGAGCATTTACTCCACTTCCATACAAAATCATTACCATCACAAGTGGTATTGCCGGAATAAACATAATTGGATTTATATTTATATCCATTCTAGGCAGGGGTATAAGGTTTTTTATAGTTGCATATTTAACAAAAATTTTTGGAATGCCCGCTCTATTATTTTTACAAAAACACATTCTTATATGTTCTACTATTTTAGGAATAGCAATAATCACATTTTCGATCTATATTTTTTAGATGTCTGTATATAATATTTTTAAAATTTCCTTTCTTATATCCTCTTTAATGTTGTCTTCAGCTTTTTATATAGAATATTTTCATGGAGCTTTGCCATGTGATCTTTGTATTACACAAAGATGGTTTCATGGTGCAATCATTACTTATAGTTTAATAATTATTCTTTTTTTTAAAAAAATTTCAATTTCAAAAAACCTTTTACTATTTGGGGGAGGCATTCTCTGGCTTTTAAGCTCTGTAGCAGGATTATACCACTTTGGTATAGAGATGAGTTTTTGGATTGGTCCTGATGGGTGTTCATCAAATATTGATTTTTCAAAAGATACACTTAAATATCTATTAGAAAAATCTCCTATCAAATGTGATGAAGTAATGTTTGAAATATTTGGTTTGTCTTTAGCTGGTTGGAACGCATTTGCGTCATTTTTTGCATTCTTACTAACTAATATTTTTTTACTTAATAAAAGGTTAATTAAAATATGAATAAAAAATTAAACAAAGAACATATAGATTCAATTTTAAGAGTAGATCACGCAGGTGAAACTGCAGCTGCAAAAATTTATGATGGTCAATTAGCAATTCTAAAAAATACTCCTGTAGGTCCAATAATTAAACATATGAAAGAACAAGAACAAGAACATTTAGACACATTCAATCAACTTTTGTTTGAAAATGATACGAGACCTACAGCTTTACTTCCACTATGGAATGTCATGGGCTTTGGACTTGGAGTAGCTAGTGCTGTTATGGGTAAAAAAGCAGCTATGGCGTGTACTATTGCTGTGGAAGAAGTTATAGGCGAACATTACGCTAAACAAGCAGAAACACTTAATGACGATCACAAGGAACTAAAAAAAACCTTAATGAAATTTAGAGATGATGAATTAGATCATCTGGAAACTGGTATGGAGCATGACGGAGAAAACGCACCTGGTTATGGAATAATGAAAGCTATTGTCCAACTTGGTTGTAGAACGGCAATAAATATTTCGGAAAAAATATAGTTCAAATCTTCTAACCAGAACTTTCTAGTTCTGTATCCCAATACAAAAAATCTCTCCAAGATTCATGTAAATAATTTGGAGGGAAATGTCTTCCATGTTTTTTTAGTAAATTTGAAGAAGGAGCTTCGGGTTTAGTTATTGGAAACATTTTTACATCCTTAGCATTTTTACTTCCTTTTTTAAAGTTACATGGTCTGCAAGCTGCAACCACATTAGTCCAGTTTGTTTTGCCACCCTTAGATCTTGGTATTACATGATCAAATGTTAAATCATGTGACTGTTTAACTATACCACAATACTGACAAGAAAATTTATCTCTTAAAAAAACATTAAATCTTGTAAAGACTGGTGATTTTTGATTTTTTATATACTCTTTTAAAGAAATAACACTGGGGACTTTCATAGAAAAACCTGGTGACCTAACAATCTCATCGTATTCTGATACAATATTCACCCTATCAAGGAAAACAGCCTTTATTGTATCTTGCCAAGACCATAACGATAATGGAAAATAACTTAAGGGTTGATAATCAGCGTTTAAAACTAAAGTCGGAGAAAAAGAGTAAGTAGACATTTAATATATTTTTTGATTATAATTAGGTATTTAATTACACTAACAACATTGCAATTTAATTAAACAAAAAAATTCTATATAAGTGAATTATTTTAGTGATTTTAAAAAATCCATCCCTTTACTGATCCCTTCAGGATCAATCCCATGTGCAAGATTTTGTCGAGACAAAGTCTGAACATTAAACCCTATATTATTTAGCAAATTTTTTGATTTTTCTAACGATTGAAAAGGTACTACTTCGTCTTGTTCTCCGTGAACAAGTAATATTGGAGTATGTGAAAATTTGTGTTTGCCGTTTGAAATTTTATCATTTGCAGCATCTATATTTTCTTCTCTAAGTGCGCCTGAATATCCTATAATTGCACCAAGTTGTTCGTTATTAATTAACAAACATTGCATACTCATCATAGCACCTTGTGAAAAACCAATAAGTATTACATCTTTAAAAGTAAGATTTAATTTTTTGGCTTGATTTTCAATTAAATCTAGCAAACCTAGTGATGCCTTAATAGCACCCTTAGGAATTTCCTCTATTGGAAACCATTGCCTCCCTTGATGAGACATTGCACATGGTTGCGGGGCATCCGGGGAAATAAAGCTCGCGTTTGGCAAAGCCATTCCGAAAGGATTGGCCAAATCAATTAAATCTTTTCCATCTGCACCATATCCATGAAGAAAAACAACTAATTTATTTGCATTTCCGCCTGCAGCTGGATTTCGTCTATAAATTTTATTATTATTCATTATTTACCTAAAATACTTATATCATATACATTATATATCTTCTAAAAAAAATGTTACTTAAATTTAAAAAATTAGAGTATAGTGTATTTTTTTTGGGAGATATACGAGATATATTTCTATGGATGAAGTAATTAAAAATACAAATAAGTTAATTGATCCTTATGGAAGAACTGTAGATTATTTGAGAGTATCTGTGACTGATAGGTGTGATTTCAGATGTACCTATTGTATGGCAGAAGATATGCAATTTCTTCCAAAAAAAGATATTTTAAGCCTTGAGGAAATTGAAGATATCTGCAGAGTTTTTATGAAACTTGGTACAAAGAAAATTAGATTAACAGGTGGCGAACCCCTGGTCAGAAAAGGTATAATGCAAGTTATAAATAATCTTGGTAAAGAGGTTGGAAGCTCTCTAGATGAGTTAACAATTACAACAAATGGTAGTCAACTAGCTGAGAAAGCAGAAGAATTATATAATGCTGGTGTTAGACGAATAAACGTGTCGTTAGATCATCTTAACCCTAAAAAGTTCAGAGAAATAACGAGATGGGGAGATCTTGAAAAAGTCAAAAAAGGCCTTAAAAAAGCTCAAGAAGTCGGCCTTAAAATTAAAATAAATACTGTTGCTATCAGTAATTTTAATCAAAACCATTTACCAGAAATATTGTCATGGTGTGGAGAAGAAAGTTTTGACATGACGATAATTGAAGTAATGCCAATGGGTGATATTGGTGGAGATAAAAGATATGGACAATATCTCCCTTTATCAAAAGTAAGAAAAGAACTTGAAAAGAAATTTACTCTAAGCGATCTTCCAGAAAGAACCAGTGGTCCTGCTAGATATGTTTCTGTGAAAGAAACTAACAACAAACTAGGATTTATTACCCCTTTAACTCATAACTTTTGTGAAAGTTGCAACAGAGTAAGGCTTACCTGCACGGGAATTCTTTATATGTGCCTGGGTCAAGACGACAATGCTGATTTAAAAACTATCTTACGAGAAAAAGGTTTGGATGCACTTGAAGATGCCATCAAAAAAGCAATAGATAGAAAACCTAAAGGACATGATTTTGAAATTTCACGTCAGTCAACAAACATTTCTGTTAATAGACATATGTCCTTGACAGGGGGGTAACTCTTAGGTTGTCTTTATTTCTCTAGGATTAATAAACACTATACTTAGAAATAAAATAAATATCGGTATTGATGTATAAAACATCATTATTTCCCATCCAAGATTATTGTGTAAATTACCTGCTAAAAAAGATCCTGATGCTACAAATAAAAAAATAATAAAATCTGTAACCCCTTGTACTTTAGCTCTTTCTTCTGCCAAGGCTGATTTTGCTATTATGTCACTTCCTCCCACATAAAGAAAATTCCATCCTAAACCGCATAAAAATAGTGATATCCAAAAGTATTCAATGGTTTGCCCCATAATGCTAAAACAAATTGATATTATATATAGCAAAACACCCATCATCATAACTTTGCGACTTCCTAGAAAATTTATAATTGATCCTGTAAAAAATGAGGGTGCAAACATAGCGATTACATGCCACTGAATTACAGTTGCACTTGCACTGTCTCCTAATTTACAAACATTTACAATCTGCAGAGGAGTAGCAGTCATTATAAAACTCATTAAAGAATATCCAACTGAAGCAGCTAATATCGCAATAATCATTGTTTTATGAGTTAAAATCTTACTTAATGGCCTAATTGAATTTTTTGTTGGTATTGGTTTTTTTATTTTAACAAATATTAGAATCCCAAAATTAATAATTTGTATTAATGCAGCACATAAGTAAGTCGCTAAATATACAAAATCTGAAAAAAAATCAAAGGAGTATCTAGAAATCTCTGGCCCTACAATTGCAGCGATCAATCCTCCTGCTAAAACTAAAGATATGGCTTTACTTTTAAACTTTGTTGAAACATTATCTGCCGCAGCATAACGATAAAACTGTTGATTAGCTTGAGAAAAACCTAACAAAATTGATCCAACTATGAATAAAGAAAAGACCTTATCAAAAATTGAATATGCTATAATTAAGCATCCAATGAAGGCGGTCATTGCTCCTATCAAGAACATCGGTCTTCTACCTATTCTACCCATTATTAATGAAACAGGTATTAGAGTTATGGCTATTGTAAGAAATTGTAGTGACAATGGAAGAGTCGCATAAGACGGATCTGTTGCAAGAATAGATCCAACTAAACCAGTATTTATCATATTAATATTTGTAGAAGTAACAGATAACCCTTGTGCAATCGAAAGAACTATAATATTTTTCTTAGATTGTTCCAACTACCTGTTGTCTTTGAGTAAGGATAATATTGACGTCATTTAATAATCATTCTAAATAAGTATTGATAGAGAAAGATCAAAGATGGATCCTACCCCCGGAAAGAAAAACCTTATTACAGATGTTCCTGGAGTTCAAGTAGGTCATGCCGAAAATTATAACATTGGCACCGGTGTAACAGTGATCATAGGAGACAAACCTTTTTCAGCAGCGGTAGATGTAAGAGGTGGGGGGCCAGGCACAAGAGAAACAGACATGTTAAGTTTAGAAAACTCTGTAGGACGAGCTGATGCAATTGTTCTTTCTGGTGGCTCGGCATTTGGACTAGATGCTTGCTCAGAAGTTCAAGATTTATTAAGACAAGACCAAAAAGGGTATAAAGTAGGTAAAGCAATTATTCCACTTGTCCCTGGAGCTGTGATCTTTGACTTAAATATAAAAAATAATCCTCACGTTAATGTTATAGGTAAGAAATCTCCTTGGAGAAACCTTGCAAATCAGGCGTATAAGAATAAAAGTGAAAATTTTTTGTTAGGATCGCACGGAGCTGGTTGTGGAGCAACCACAGCAACAGTTAAAGGGGGACAAGGATCATCATCATGGACTCAAATATACTCTAACAGAAGTAAATATACAGTTGGTACACTTGTAATAAATAATGCTGTTGGAAATCCATTATTAAATGAAGGCCCCCACTTTTTGTCAGCTCACTTAGAGTTTGGAAATGAATTTGGTGGATATGGAGTATCAAATGAAGTGTACGACAATGTTTTAAGAGCAAAAAGGTTACCACCGTCAATTGGTAAAAAAGAAAATTTTGATAATATTTCAAATAATACAGTTATCGGTGTAGTAGCTACAGATGCACCATTAACTCGTTCAAATCTAAAAAGATTGGCTATAATGGCACATGATGGAATCGCAAGATCATTGAATCCTGCTCACACACCCATGGACGGAGACACAATCTTTTCAATAACAACATGTCAAGATATCGAAGAACAAGTATTAGAAAATGTTGATATATTAGCTTTAGGTTCTAGAGCAAGCGATTGCGTTGCAAGAGCATGTAATAGAGCAATTTATGAGGGGAAAGCAGTTGGAAGCTCTAAACCAGGGTGGAAAAGGTTATTTGAAACTATATAAATTTCAAATATTAAGTTTTTAAATTTAGTGCTTCTGCTCTCTTTTTCAAACGCCAGTAAAATATTGAAGCAAATGGTAAGCTAATTATATAAACTAGTACCAAAATTATAAATCCTTTTATTGGGTTACTAATAATGGCATTACTTAGCAAAGCTAGTATAATTAGTAAGGGAATTACAAAAGATTTTGGAATTTGAAATACCTTTCCGGAAAAAGTAGGTAAGCTACTTACCATACCAATAGATATAAAACCGATCCATAAAGCTATAGTCTCAAAAGACTTGATATCATGGTGGATTAAAAACTCATCAACAGCAATAGGAAACAACATCAAAAAAGCTGCTGCTGGTGTCGGAATACCATTAAAATAATTTTTGGCGTAGTTTGGTCTTTCAGATAACTCTGAATTAAATCTAGCTAATCTTAATGCAGAACAAATTACAAATAAAACAATTATAATCCAAAAAAAATTACCTTGGGGTTTATCCATCCATAAGTATATGCTAAATGCTGGAACAGCCCCAAAAACAACAAAATCTGATAATGAGTCTAGATGCATGCCAAATTCACTTGTAGTCTTAAATAATCTGGCTACTCTTCCATCTAACATGTCAAAAACAGAAGCAATTATTATCATTATAATTACATTATCCCAATTACTAAAAATTGCTTGATACATTGCTTGCAAACCAAAAATAAGGGCACATATAGTTAAAAAGTTAGGCAACATCCAAATAACTGAGAAACGTCTTGGTCTTGATTGAAATGCTTTTTTGGCTAGCTTAATACCTTTACCTTTCATTCACCTCTTCCCTTACAGATTTTCTACTTTTCGTAAAGTCTCCTATTATTGTTTCGCCAGCAATCATTTTTTGTCCTTTTAAAACCAATATAGACACATTGGAAGGAAAATAAACGTCAACTCTACTTCCAAATCTTATAAGACCAAAAACTTGACCTGACTTAAGTTTAGATCCAGTATCTACATCACAAATTATTCTTCTAGCTACTAAACCTGCAATTTGAACAAATGCTATTTGGTTTCCGTTTTCTGTATTCATACCTAAAATTAGTCTCTCGTTATTATCTGATGCCTTGTCAAGACTTGCATTCAAAAAGATACCGGGAATATATTTTTTATAAGTTATCTGTCCTTTCATTGGGGAACGATTTACATGTACATCAAAAACATTCATAAAAATACAGACTCTAGTCCAATCACCACTAGGAAGTCCAATTTCTTCACTAGGAGTAACTTTTGAAATTTCTATAACCCGCCCATCTGCAGGAGCTATAATTAAATTATTTTTATTTGTTCCTGAGTAAATCGGTGTCACCCGATTTGGATTCCTAAAAAAATATATACACCAAGTTGTTAAAACTAACCCCAGAAAAAATAAAGGGGTCCATAACCAGCCAATGATTAATGAAAAAATCGTAAATATTGCTATAAATGGCATACCAGCAGGATGAATTGGAACTAACATTGAAGTTTTAATTGAATTAATTATATTCATTTGGCTTCCTAACTAAATTTATTGAGCAATATGGATTCTCTGATATAATTGCTAAATATTTAAAATGAAATTATATACAATTGTTATTTTTTAGACAATATTATATCTTATATTTATTGATTAGAGGAAAGTTTGAATAAAAATAAAGAAAAAAAGATTAGTGCAATCAAAGCAGAAATTTTAGAAGTAAAAAAATTTGCAAGTTCACAAAATTTTAAAAACACTGAAA
Source organism: alpha proteobacterium SCGC AAA015-N04 (assembly GCA_000383115.1). Lineage (GTDB taxonomy): Bacteria > Pseudomonadota > Alphaproteobacteria > Puniceispirillales > Marisalimonadaceae > Marisalimonas. The sequence continues at coordinate 64,206 of KB910522.1, read as the reverse complement.
ATAAAATTTTAAATGATGAGAAGTCTAGTGATTTTAAAAATACTATTACTCTAACAAATATCGTTGATACAGAAACAGAAAAATGGCCAAATGATGATTTAAGTACAATAAAAAAAGATCTAAATTCTTTAAAATTTACTTTGAATGAGCATGAAAAATTACTCAAGAATATTTTATTAAAATTAAAGTAGTAGCTCTCATTTTTTTTTATATGTTGTATTAAAAATTTGTAAAATTCTGCAAAAAGGTGATTACAAATAATTAAAAAAACTGTATCTTTTTTAGTTCTGTGTTATATATTGTGAGCAAGTTATTTTGTTAGTGGAGGTTTAAATGCGTTTTCTAAAAGAAAATCTCTTTTTTTTAACACTGTTTGTATTTTTATGTGGCTACGCGCTTGATTTTAAATATGCTGTAGCAGGTGGTGATCCAACCATAAAAGATAAAAAAGTTAAGAAAAGTAATATTATTCAGCATGATCACAATAAAACTTACCATAACAATCAAAAAAATTTAGCCTCTAGAAAAAAAAATAACGCTACCAAGTCAACAACTGATGTTAATAAAAGTAAGGACAAAAAAGCTGATGAAAATGTTGAAACGGCGGGGTTTGCAGCAATTGAAGATGTACCTTTAATAATTGACTTATCTTCAGTTACGGATTCTGATGGTATGGGGTCTGTAAGTGTACAATGGCAAATTTCATCAGACAATAAAAAATGGACTAATATCAGTGGAGCTACCAATCAATCATTTACACCGAGAGAAATTCATGTTGGAAATAGATTAAGGGTGGTAATATCTTACGTAGATGGACAAGGGAACCTTGAACCTCTTACAAGTCCAGCATCATCTCCTGTTAAAAATGTTAATGATAAGCCTACTGGTTCTGCTAGGTTAATTGGTTCATCAATCGAAGATAGTGCTCTTGTTGTTGATACTTCTAGTATTGCCGACGAGGACGGCATTGGAGGGTTTGACATAACATGGCAAAGATCTTCTTCAAAATCTTCCTGGGAAGCTTATCCTGCAGGTCAAAATGAAGTTTTAAGATTAACACAAAATCAAGTAGGATATTCTTACAGAGCAGTCGTTTCATATATTGATTCACATGGTACAAGAGAAGTTCTTTATACAAGCCCATCCGAAACAATTGACAATTTAGATGATCCTGTTCAAGGAGAGGTTACCATTATTGGCGAACCTAAAGAAGGAATTACTCTTAGAGCATTGTCTGATTCCTTATCTGATGAAGACGGAATCGCATCTATATCTATTAGTTGGGAAAAGTCAAAAGATGGACGAAATTGGGTTGGATTAAATAGCTTGAGTGGTCCAGTATTGTCACTTACTCAAGCTTTAGTCGGATCACAAATAAGAGCTAGAGTAGCAGTGGTTGATAATTTTGGAATTGAAACCAACTTATATAGTCAAGCTACAAGGACAGTAGAAAATGTGAATAACAAACCATCTGGAAGAATAATTATAAGAAGAGTTGGTCAATAATTGATGTTAATTTATTATAACCAAATTTTAAGAAGATAAAATATTATATCATAACTCATTTACTGTTTGAATAATGTCTCACGCGGAGTGTAATTAATGAAAAAGAATACTGATATTAAAGATTTAAAAACAAACATAATATCATTCAAAAAGTATCAGAACAAAAAAAAAGATCAAATTACTTCCACAATTGCAGCAATTATTGCCATTAAAATTGATCACCCAAAATACTCTTCCCCTGAAGAATATTTCTTGGACCACATCGATTTGAATAATAATATAGAGATATTAGCATTTGAAGATGCTTTGGAAAATCAAGATATTGGTTTAACTACAAAAGATGCGCAAATTGAAGCTTCTAACGACGCTTAAATCAACATTAACTTAATTTCAAATTAAGATTAAACTTATTAATCTGATTTTTTGGTTAGCTTCCAAATTTGTGGTAACAGTAAAGCAACTAACAAAATTTTATAAGCGTCTCCAATTATAAATGGCTTTAAACCATTGATAATCGCAAAATCAAAACCTTTGATTATACTTAACTGCATAATGCCACAAAGATAAATTGCACACATTCCTAATGTCATTGAAAATACTGACTTCAATAAAAATTTTCCCCAACCCCTGTCTGCTAGCTCTCCAACAATAATAGATGCTAATAAAAAACCTATTAGAAACCCTCCAGTTGGTCCATACATATATGGTAATCCACCACCATAAGCAAATACAGGAAGACCAATTATCCCTTGAAATAGGTAAAAACCAACAGAGGTCACAGCTATATTTCTTCCACATAACATTGCAATCATTAGGACAGCTAAAGGTTGCATAGTCATTGGAACTGGGTACAAATCCACTTTAATTTTGGCAGATAATATTAACAAAAAACTACAAATAACAACAATCGCAAAATTAGTTAATCGAGAGAAATGTTCCCTAGAGTTCTCTTTTAAGACAAAACTTTCTAACCAGCTAATTCGAGATATTTTAGTGTTATTCATGACAAATTCCCTTTTAAAATAAAGTTTTACTTACTAATATAATTATACAAGTGTATATCATAAATTATTTTTTTATAAAATTATATTTTATAAGGTGATGAAATGAGTGATGTTGATGACATTCTTACACCAACAAGTATTTGGTTAAAACAAAAACGAAGAGTTGCTCTTGCTACTGTAATTTCAACATGGGGCAGTTCGCCAAGACCTGTAGGTGGACAAATGGCAATTGATGAAAATGGTGAAATAATAGGTTCTGTTTCTGGTGGTTGCATTGAAGGGGCAGTTATTTCTGAAGGCATTAACTCTATAAATGATGGTAAATCAAGAATAAAAGATTATGGAATTTCAAATGATATGGCTTGGGAAGTTGGATTGGCGTGTGGTGGTGAACTAAAAGTCCTTATCCAACCTTTGAACTTGGAAGATAAAATTGTTTATTCAATTGTAGATAGCATCAAAAAAAGGCAAGTTATTAAATTAAGAATTGATTGCTCAACCGGTAATAGGAAGTTTGACAATACAATAGACAACCAAATAAGTCATTTTGATAAATCAAAAAATGAATTTATTCATATTATTGACCCCAAACCTAGACTGTTTATTATTGGAGCTGTTCATATTGCTCAAGCACTTGTTTCATTGGCTAATATAGCAGATTATGAAATAATATTAATTGATCCTAGAGATCATTTTGCAACAAAAGATAGATTTCCAAACTGTAAAATAATTAATCAATGGCCCGATGAAGCACTTTCAAAGTTTCATCTAGATATCTCTTCACATCTAGTAACACTTACGCATGATCCTAAAATTGATGACTTAGCCTTAATCTTTTGTATGAAAAAAAAAATTGGATATATAGGATCTTTAGGAAGCAAAAAAACTCATAATAAAAGATGTGAAAGATTACTTAAGAAAGGGTTCAATAATGTCGAATTGTCTAAAATTCATGCACCAGTAGGCCTTGATATCAAGGCAAAAACACCTGCAGAGATTGCTACTTCAATATTAGCAGAAATAATAAATTATAGACGCCAAAATCATGACTAATGAAATGAAGAACTTTAAAATCAAAAAAATTTTACTAGCTGCAGGTGAAAGTAAACGTTTTGGACATAAAAATAAACTTTCAGAAATAATAAACGGCAAACCTATTATTAATCATATTTTAGATACATTGTTTGAAATATTTGATTACTCAGAATTAATTATAATAGTAGGACACGAACATAAAATAATTAAAAATTTGATATTTAATAAAGATATCAAAATTTTAGAAAATATAAATTATAGAAGAGGAATTGGAACTTCTATTGCATTAGGAATGAATAATATTGATACAGATATTGATGGAGTTATGATTATTCCAGCAGATATGCCATACATTAATTCTAAAGACCTTGTTAATTTAGAAAAAAAATTTATTGAACTTAATTGTGTAAAAGTAGTAATGCCTGAGCATAATTCTAAAATTGGCAATCCTGTTATATTACCAAAAAATTATTTTAACACTTTAAGAAATCTCAAAGATGATTTTGGCGCCAGATCACTAATTAGAAAAAAAAGATATAATTACTCTTGAGACTGGATTTGGAACAATTTTTGACATTGATACAAAAGACGAGCTGACAAAAACAAATTATAAATTTAAGATGTAACTCTTGCTGCCTTTTTTCTTTCATGTTCTTTTAACAATTTTTTTCTAACCCTTAGACTAATAGGAGTTACCTCAATGAGTTCATCATCATTTATAAATTCCAATGCAAATTCTAAAGTAACATTAATAGGTGTTGTTAATAAAACAGCATCATCATTACCAGAGGCCCTTACATTTGTAAGTTGTTTACCTTTTAGAGGATTTACAACGAGATCATTATTTCTACTGTGTATACCAATTATCATTCCCTCATAAACTTCAACACCATTTTTAATTATCATTTTTCCTCTGTCTTGAAGGTTAAATAATGCATATGGAAGAGCTTTTCCTTGACCAACTGAAATTAGAACTCCATTCCTCCTTCCTGTCAGTAACCCTTTTATAACTGGTCTATATTGGTCAAAAGTATGATACATAAGACCTGAACCAGAGGTTAATGTTAAAAACTCTGTTCTAAAACCAATTAAAGCTCTACTAGCAATGCTATAATCTATACGTACTCTTCCTTTGCTATCTGGGACCATATCTATCAATTGAGCTTTTCTTTCACCTAATTTTTCCATTATTTTGCCCTGATGAATTTCTTCAATATTAATGGATAAGTTTTCAAATGGCTCGTTTTTAACATTGTCTATGATTTTTGTAATAACTTCTGGAGATGATACACCCATTTCAAAACCTTCTCTTCTCATATTTTCTATAAGAATAGATAAGTGGAGTTCACCACGACCTGAGATCCTAAACTTATCTGGATTGTCTGTATCTTCAACTCTTAAAGCAACATTAGTTTTTAATTCTTGGTACAATCTTTCACGAATAGATCTACTTGTAACTAATTTTCCTTCTTGACCTGCAAATGGACTATCATTTACTTGCATCATTATACTAATAGTAGGTTCATCTACTGACAGCTTTTCTAATGCTTCAAACTTTCCAACCTCACAAATTGTATCAGAAATTTTTAAATCTCCTAGACCACTTATTGCTACAATATCACCTGCATTAGCCTCATCAATTTCCTTCTTTTCCAAGCCATGAAAATTCATTATTTGTAGAACTTTACCTTGACGAATATTCCCATTTTCATTTCCTATAGATACGTTTTGACCCTTTTTTAAATGACCTCCTCTAATTCTTCCTGTTCCTATCAAACCAACATAACTAGAATAGCTTAAGGCCGATATTTGTATTTGAAGATTACTATTTGGATCAACATTTGGATAAGGAACTTTCTTTATAATTGTATCGAAGATTGCATCCATATTATATTTTTTATCTGTCAAATCAGTGGTAGCCCAACCTTGAATTGCAGAAGCATAGACAACTGGGAAATCAAGCTGGCTTTCATTAGCACCTAACTTATCAAAAAGATCAAACGTTTGATCTAAAACCCAATCTGGCCTAGCTCCACCTCTATCAACTTTGTTTATTACTACAATAGGACAAAGACCTGCTTCGAGAGCCTTTTTAGTTACAAAACTAGTCTGTGGCATAGGGCCATCGACAGCATCAACTAATAATAAAACAGAATCTACCATAGTTAAAACTCTTTCAACCTCGCCACCAAAATCTGCATGACCTGGGGTGTCTACAATATTAATCCTCCATTCTTTCCATCTTAATCCTGTATTTTTTGATAAAATTGTTATGCCACGTTCTTTTTCTAAATCATTTGAATCCATAATTCTTTCAACTAATTCTGTATGAGCAGCAAACGTACCAGATTGTTGTAACAACGCATCAACTAAAGTTGTTTTGCCATGATCAACATGAGCAACTATGGCTATATTTCTAATTAATTTAATTTTTTTTTCTGTTGAGTAATTATTTTTCATCTTAGATATTTAATAGTTGTAAAATTTGTTACAAAGATGCCTATATAGCTTTTTATTAAGCCGTTTGTCACTAAATAAAAAACTAATATTAATAATTTAATTAAAATTAAACAAATTCTTCTTGTTTAATTTGAGATAATGGTTTTACTTTTTCGAATCTTAACGCCAAAGCAAGTAAGGGTGGAACCATAAGTAAAGTTAAAATAGCAGAGGTGGATAATCCTCCAAAAACAACAGTTCCTATACCACGATATAATTCTGAACCAGAGCCTGGAAAAATTACAAGTGGAATTAACCCAAACAAGCTTGTCAAAGTTGACATAAAAATTGGTCTTATTCTATTTCTTGTTGCTTCAGTTATAGCTTTTGAAATTTTCATGCTTTCATATCTAATATGCCAAAGAGTTTGCTCTACCATCAAAATAGAATTATTCACAACAATTCCAGTTAAGATTATAAAACCTAACATAGTAAGCATATCCAGTGATTGAGCAGTAAATTGATTTAAAACAACTAAACCCATAACTCCCCCTGCACCTGCTATTGGAACAGTTATCACAATTACAAAAGGTAAGATAAATGACTTCATTAAAACTGTCAGTAATAAGAAAATGACAAAAAGAGCTATTATTACATTATTTTTCATGGCGATCCAAGTACGCTCTAATTCACTTGCTGCGCCAGACAAGTTGATAGAAATAGACGTAGGTATGTTTTTTGATAGAGGTTTAATCACTAAGTTCTGCAATTTTAAAACAGCATCTTCTAATGAAATACTCTCATGTGGACGTATTTGTAATGTAACCACTCTTCTTCCTGATAACCTTTTTATTTGTTTGGGAACACCAATCAAGTCAATCTCAGCAACTTGTGATAATCTTACTAATTCACCTGATTTGAGTATCAATGGTAAATTTTTTAAATCATCTATCTTGTTAGTGTTGGCTTTATTTGAAGTTAAAACTAACTCAATTAATCTTCCTTCAAAAGGTATTTCCAGGATTCTTATCCCATCATTGTATACATCCAAAGATTGTACTAAATCTTTAGCTGTCATTCCAATATCAGCTAATCTTTCTGGAATAGGTTTTATTATTACTTGAGGAGACCCAGATCCGATTTGAGGAACTGTCCTAACTTGATGACCATCTTTGGGTGAAAATACGTTCCTAACACTTCTAGAAATCTTTTTTGCTGTTGGTTGTATTAAATCTAGTGAAGGTCCTGTAATTTCTAGTTTTATAACCCTAGATCCACCTACTGATCTTCCGAATAATGAGGCTTGTTGAGCAAACGCTCTAGCACCTGGTTGTGATCTTATTGGTTTTGTTAATACTGGTAATATTTCTTTTACTCTTTCAGGATTTTCAGTAGCTGCTCCAGCAAATGCACCACCTGAATAGGCTACAAAAAAGAAACGAGCAATCTTTGGCTTTCCATAAGGACCATCACTCTGAGCCTCCCAAAGTGGTTTTGCGGCTCTCTCCATTGCTCTAGATATTTCAATAGTTGATTCTTTATTGTAACCTGGAGGTACAATTATCCGGGCAAAAACAAAATTTCTATTCCCGTCAGGCAAATAATCCAAAGGAGGAAGAAAAGAAACTATTATTATGCCTGCAGTTATTATCAGACAAAAAACAACAGTTAAACCATATTTTAAAGAGCTAGTTGACCAGTAGGCATATACTAAAATTGATTTTGCCAACTTATTTGCAATATTATCTATGAATGAAATAGAAAATCTCTTTTCTTCTTTTTCTTTGGAACTCTCTAATAATTTAGATGCAACTGTTGGTATTAATGTTAAAGAAATTATAACTGAGATTAATACAGATACAGAAATTGCTATACCTATATCTCTAAATAATTGCCCTACTGGCAAATCTAATAATAAAATTGGAATAAATACTACAACAGTGGTAAGTGCAGAACCTAGTATAGGTGCCCATACCTGTTTTGAGCCGCTATAAGAAGCCATTGTAGCAGACATGCCTAACTGCTTTAATCTGTATATATTCTCTTGGCTGACAATTGATGCGTCAACAACCATTCCAACAGCAAAAGCTAATCCAGCTAGAGAGATAACATTTACAGAAAGACCCAACCATGAAATTGCCACAAATGTTCCTATAACTGAAACTGGTATCGCTAACATAATTATAAATGTTGGTCTAAAGCTCCTCAAAAAAAGCATTAATATACATATTGCAAGAATTCCACCAATAATAATATTTTGTTGTACTAATTTAATAGCAGCATTTATGTAAACCGTTTCGTCATAAACATTATTTAATACAAGACCATATTCAGCAAGAATACCATTGTTTAATTTTTCAATCTCTGTTTTTAAATTTTTAACAATTTCAACAACATTAGAATTGGGTTCTCTTATCACGGCAAAAGTAATAGCATCCTGACCATTTAATCTCCTAAAACTAGTAGCTTTTTTATATGACATATAAATTTTGGCTACATCTTCTAACTTAACATTTACGGGAATGCCATCTTGATCAGTTTCTGATCGCAAAATTATATTTCTAGCAGTTTTAGGTGTATAGGAAATAGCTTCAGCTCGAAGGGAATAAGTTCTTTTTCCCTCAATAATTTCACCTGCAGTAACTTGGGCTGAACTAGCCCTTAATGCTTCTAACACAGCTGATATCGAAATTGAATATTCCGCTAATTTATTTATATCTAAAGCTACTTTTAATTCTTTTCTCTGCCCACCACGAAATGTAATCTCAGAAACACCTTCAATGCGTGATAATTTTTCTATAATTTCATATTCTACGAAATCACCTAAACTTCCTAAATCTTCTATTTTAGATCCAGGTAATTTAATCATAGCCAATCTTGAAATTGGGCTGTCATCAGAATTAGATGTCCGAACAGTAGGTCGTTTTGCATCAAAAGGTAAACCATCAATTGATGAAACTTTACTCAAGAGTTGTACAAGTGCAATATCCATATCTTGACCAACAGAATATGTTAGAGTAACCCTTGCAGATCCAAAACGACTATCTGACTCGACTGTTTCAACGCCCGTAAGCGAACTTACTGCTAATTCGACCCTTGTAACAACCTCCCTTTCAACATCTTTAGGAGAAGCACCTGGCCATGAGACTCTTACCTGTAAAACTGGTTTGTCAATGTCAGGTGTCATTTGAATCGGTATTTTTTGCAAAGAGACAAAACCAAAAGCTATTATAAGAAAAACCATTGCAGCAACTGCAATGGGTTGTCTAATTGCAAATTTAATTAAATTATCCATTTATTATATCTGAAAATAAGATTATTTATTTTTTCTTTCTTTTTATTTTAATTTCTTGGTTTGGTCTTAAACTTTCGTTTCCCTTTACTACTACTAACTGGCCTTCTTCTAAACCTTTTAAAATTTCTATTTTATCTCCAACAGATACCCCACTTTCAATATATTTACGTTTAGCTAAGCCTTTATCAAAAATATATACAATTTGTTTATTAGCAGTTGGTATTAGAGCATCTTTTGGTATAAGTAATCTTGGCTTGATGTCTCCAAAAGGTATGTATAATGAAAATCTAGTACCAGAAGCATTAATATTTGTTGGCAAAATTTCATTTAAACTTATTCTTAACTTCCTAGTTCCAGTTCTAATATTCTCTATATTAACTATGCCTCGTATTTTTCCAGTGAACTTAGCTTTTTTACTAATAATTTCTACTTTTGAACCTATTTTAACTTCCGAAGCTAGATCAGACCTTAAATCCGTTTCTATTTCTTTGAAATTATTATTCAGAATTGATGCTAAAATTTTACCTTTAGATGTCAAAGCGCCAACTTGTGCATTTATATTGATAATATTTCCATTAATTGGTGACAAAATCGTAGAAAAACTAAGATTTTCTGTGTTTTCTCTGAGTAAAATATCAAGCCTTTTAATATTATATTTTCTTTGAGCAATTTGCTGTTGATTTTCAAGAAGTAAAATATTAAGACCATCCAGATTATCTTGAGTAATAATATTTTGTTTTTTTAGATTTTTTGCATTTTGAACCTTAGAAAACCTTAATGATAGTTTTTTTTTTAAAATATCAAGTGTCTGCCTCTCATATTTCATTTCAGCAGAAATTTGTTCTATGTTTCTCAAAATATCTTTTGATTCAAGAGTAAATAAAACATCATTTTTCTTAACATTATCGCCAATATTAAAGTGAATTTTTAAAATTTCCTGACTAATTTTTGAAGAAATAATAGTTGGATTAACAGCCACCAATCTACCAATAGATTCAGTCTTTTCTGCTATATCAAAATATTGAACTTTGGCAACATTAACTAAAGAGGCTCTTTTACCCTTATTCTTGAAAGATACCTGAGCAAACAAAGGCAGTGAAATAAAAATTGATAAGTTAACAAAAATGGCAATAAAAATTTTCATTTTTCTCTATAAATCAATACACAATAATTTGTTATAATTGTGGACCTGCAGCCAATAATTTTTTTCCATGGTCATTGTCGCAGAATTTTTGAAAATTGTTAATAAATAGTTTTGCTAATTCCTTAGCCTTATTTTCCCATTCAGAGTTATTTTTCCATGTTGATCTAGGATCTAACAAACTAGATGGAATATTTTTAACATTTTTAGGTATTGCTAAGTTAAAATATGGTAATGTCTTCATGTCAACATCATTCAGTTCATCATTTAAAATTGAATCTATAATTGATCTTGTGTATTTTAATGAAATTCTATCACCTTTACCATTCCAACCTGTGTTAACTAGAAAAACCTTGGAGTTATAAGCTTTCATTTTCTTGGATAAAACATTAGAATACTTTGTTGGATGTAACATTAAAAAAGCTGCTCCGTAGCATGCCGAAAAGGTTGGTTGCGGCTCGGTAATCCCTCTTTCTGTTCCAGCAGTTTTTGCAGTAAATCCAGATAAAAAATGATATTCTGCTTGATCATAAGTAAGTTTTGACACAGGAGGAAGAACACCAAAAGCGTCAGCTGCTAAAAAAATAATTTTACTAGCATGTGCTCCTTTTGATATGGGCTTAACAATATTATCAATATGATATATTGGATAAGAGACCCTTGTGTTTTGGGTAACTGATGTGTCAGAATAATCAATAGTACCTGTTTTATTAACACTTACATTCTCTAACAAAGCATCTCTTTTGATAGCTTTATAAATGTCTGGCTCTTTATCTTTATCAAGGTCAATAGTTTTTGCATAACATCCACCTTCAAAATTAAATACACCCTCATCGTCCCAACCATGTTCATCATCGCCTATTAATTGTCTTTTAGGATCAGTTGATAAAGTTGTTTTTCCAGTCCCTGATAGACCAAAGAATAATGCAACTGCGCCGTCATCCCCTTTATTTGCTGAGCAATGCATTGATGCTATATTTTTTTGTGGCAAAAGATAATTCATAACTGAGAACATACCTTTTTTCATTTCACCACCATACCAACTTCCACCAATAATTTGAATCTTGTCGGTTAAATTAAAAGCTATGAACGTCTCAGAATTTAAGCCTTGTTCTCTAAACTTTTGGTTTACAGATTTAGATCCATTCAATACATGGAAATCTGGCTTGAAATCTTCAAGTTCATTTTCCGTCGGTCTAATAAACATATTTTTTACAAAATGTGCTTGCCAAGCTACTTCCATTACAAACCTTACCTTAAGACAAGTATCCTTATTTGCTCCACAAAATGCATCAATAACATAAAGTTTTTTATTTGAAAGTTGTTCACTAACTGTTTTATAGAGATGATTCCAAACATTTTTATCTATAGGTTTATTGTCATTTTTTGCAAAATTAGAAGTCCACCATAAATTATTCGCTGTTGTTTCATCTTTTAATATATACTTATCTTTTGGAGATCGACCTGTGTAAACACCAGTCATAACATTAACTGCACCAGTTTGTGTGTTTTGAACTTTTTCAAAACCCTTTAATTCTTTTTCATTTTCTTCACTGTATAAAAATTCATACGATGGATTATAAATAATTTCAGAAATATTACTTATTCCAATGTCAGATAATTGTTTTTTTACTTTCATATCCATAAAATTCTCAAAATTTAATTATTAGCGTAGATCAATGTTTAGTATTTTTGACGAAATTTCAAGTTATTTATAATCAACAATATTACACGAAAAAATCTAAATTAATGATGTAAAATATAACTTTATCTAATATATTAGCCATATGTTACTTAATTATCTGATTTCAAGGTTTAAATCTAATTTTAATGGATAATGTGTATTTTATAAAGATATGAAAAAACATTTAACTATAATTGGTGGAGGGTTTTCTTCTTGGGTAGCAGCAAGTGTTTTTGCTGATAACGGTTACTCTATAGATATTTTTGAAGGAACCAACAAGATTTTTGGATCTCAACAGATTACGCCAAATGGATGGAAAGCATTGTCAAATCTAATAGATTTAAAAAATATTGGGAAGAAATTTGAGCCATTTTATGCGATTTATATAAAAAAATTGAATTCAAATAATAATATAGAGCTATTATATCATTATAACCTATTAGAAAAAAATTACAATTACGGTTCTATTGAAAGAAAAAGCATAATTAGCCTTTTCAAGAATCATTCAATTAAAAATAATACAATAAATATATATAATTCTAATGTAACTGATATAGTTTCTAATAATGATTATAATGAAATAATTGATAATAAAGGACAGATTTACAAAACAAATTTAATGATTGGTTCTGACGGTCTTGATGGAGTGAGTAGAAAATTTGTTATTGGTTCAAATAGTAATATTAAAAAGAAAAGAATTTTTAGAACAGTATCATTTAAAAATAATGTATATAATTTATCAAAAAAAATCTTACAGGTATTAATTCATGAAAATGGTTATTTTGTAATTTATCCCACAATTATTAATAATAAAAAAGCAACAAATTATATTTTTGTTCCACAGAGTAATGATACTGAAATACCATCCTTAAATAATAAAATTTTGGATTATCTTATTCCCGAAAATTTAGAATGGAAAACAACATATGCATCGTTTCAAAATGGAGACAAAACTTCAATTTATAGAAGTGGGTTATTTTTATTTGGCGATGCTGCTTTTATAATTCCTCCTCATACTGCACAAGCAGGGAATCAAATATTAGAAGACGCAGTTTACATCAAAAAATTATTGAACAAAAACTATGATTTTTATGAAATGGTAAGTATGTTTATTAAAGAAAGATATTTCAAAAAGGACATGTTAGCTCATAAATCAAAAATCGTTGGTGAAATTCTAAATGCCCAAAATATTATAAAATATTTTAGAGATTATAGTTTGAAATTAAATGGTGAGGATCTACTTGATAATATCTTGAGCCCTATTTGGACAACGGAAAATTATGAGTAAAATTTTATATATAATAATTATAATTTTTGGAGTATCAATGACTTTTAATGTTAAAGCAAGTATATATCAATTCAGTTTTAACTCAATAGATGGTAAAGAAATTGATTTAAATAATTTTAAAGGCAAACCTATTTTTGTTGTAAATACAGCCTCACTTTGCGGATTTACTTATCAATACAGCGATATTGAAGCTCTTCATAAGCGATATAAAAAAGACGGATTAATAATTATTGGCATACCGTCTAATGACTTTGGAAGTCAAGAGCTATCATCAAATCAAAAGGTTAAAGAATTTTGTACCATAAATTTTAATACTTCTTTCTTACTTACTGAAATAACAAATATAAAAGGAAAAAATGGACACCCTTTCTTTAAATGGATAAAGAAAGAAGCTGGATTTTTAGCTTTCCCAAAGTGGAATTTCTATAAATACCTTATTAATAAAGAAGGATTATTAGTGAAATGGTATGCAAGTACTACAAGACCAAATTCAAATAAAATTAAAGCTGAAATTGATAAATTAATATTAGAATAAAAAAAACCACCAAAAGGTGGCTTTTTTTAAAATTAGTCTTGTTAGATTTATTCTCTATTTCCTAAAAATGCTAATAGAAATTGAAACATTAAAATAAAATCTAAGTATAAAGTTAACGCACCTAAAACAGATTTTTTACCGGCTTGTTCGTTATTATCGCCTGCTAAATACATGTTTTTAATTTTTTGTGTATCATAAGCAGTTAAACCAGCAAAAATTAATACACCAACAATAGAAATAATAAAATCTAATTGTGTAGATGCCATAAATATATTAACAATCTGTGCTATTATAAGTCCAAATACACCCATCATTAAAAATGAACCTAAACCTGAAAGAGATTTTTTAGTAGTGTAACCATATAAAGACAAAGCCGCAAATGCAGATGCTGTAACAAAGAAAGCTTTTACAACTGATGCACCAGTGTATATAAGCAACAATGAGGACAAAGAAAGACCCATAAGTCCAGCGTATATGTAAAATAAGTTTCTAGCTCTTTCAGCAGATATACTATTTAGCTTTGCAGAAATGTAGAAAACCATCCCAAGAGGCGCTAACATTACAATCCACTTAAGAGGACTTAAGAAGAATAATTCACCAATAGATGTTAATGTACCATTAGAAATAGCTAAAAAATTTAATCCCATAGCCATTAATCCAGTCAAGGCTAGGGCAGTTGTCATGTGATTATAAACACCAAGCATATATGACCTAAGCCCTAGATCAATTTGGGTAGCTTGAGCATTTGAGCTTGACATAAAGCGATTATTATTCATGTAATTATTATCCTTTTAAATAATTAAATTAATTTGGTACTAATGTAGTACTTATTGTGGTTTAAAGCAATAGTTTCACTAAATTTATATTTTAAAAATTATAGATAGGCACAAGTTTATTATTTTGTGATTTTCTAATTTTTTCACTTTTAGACTTTAGCTGTCCACAAGCAGCATAAATATCTTGCCCCCTTGGTTTTCTTATTGGAGAGGCAAATCCTGAGTCCATTAAAATTTTGGCAAAGTTATCAATATTTTCCTGCGTTGATGTCTCAAACAACGAACCAGGCCAAGGATTGAAAGGAATTAAATTAATCTTAGATGGAATATCATCAATTAATTTTATCAAATTAATGGCATCTTCCGATGTATCATTCACATCTTTTAACATTACATATTCCCACGTAATTCTTCTAGAATTAGATAGTTTAGGATAATTTCTACAAGATTTTATCAACTTTTCTAAATTATACTTTTTATTAATTGGAACTAATTGATTTCTCAATTCATCATTAACTGCATGAAGCGAGATTGCTAAATTAACACCTAAATCAATACCAGTTTTTTCAATGTTTGGAATTATACCTGAAGTGGATAAAGTAATTCTTCTTCTAGAAATTGCGATACCATCATCAGACATCATAATTTTAATTGCTTTGGAAACTTCGTTATAGTTGAGTAATGGTTCTCCCATCCCCATCATTACAATGTTAGTTACTTTTCTATTGTTTTTCCCTGAAGGCCAGTCATTCAAATAATCCATAACAAGCATCAACTGACCAATAATTTCACCTGATGTAAGGTTTTTTACTAGAGCTTGTGTTCCAGTATGACAAAATGAACAATTTAGAGTGCAACCTACTTGACTAGAAAGACAAACAGTTCCCCTATCATCTTGCGGTATATACACAGTTTCGACTTCAGAATTATCTTTTAATTTTATTAACCATTTTATAGTACCATCAATACTAACCTGCATTTCAGATATTTGTGGCCTAGTAATTGAAGCAATTTTATTTAGATGTTCTCTAGATGATTTTGATATATTATTCATTTCTTCGAATGATTTTAAACCAAAGCAATGAATCCATCTCCAAATCTGAGACGCTCTAAACTTAGACAATTGTTCAGAAATACAAAAGTCTACCAGTTCTTGAAAACTAAAATCTAGAAGATTTTGTCTTGTCATCTCAATAACTCTCTAAATTTAATACTAAGAACAACTTTTATCTATAAGCCTCAAAGCTTTTGTAAAGCCTGAAAGTGAATATGTGTCAACAATTTTATTACCTGGGGTTGATGTACCTGTAATGATTAATTTTTTACCTTTTCTCATTGCTTGTACTAGAGATCTATCCATTTTTGAGCTTTCTGACCATGCTCTATCATCGACTGGAAATAATTTTGTTTTTTTGCCGTCCACATCAAATATAACATCATTATTTTTTTTAAAATTAAAACCAGCTTTAACTGATACTTCATGAGAACTACCACCTTTTGTGTTTGTAACAAAAACATATGGTTGACCACGGTTTTTTTTATTAAATTTACCAATTGTTTTAATAGGTTCTGAAGTAATAAAACAAGTTTTATTTTTATTTAATGTTGTGATATAAGCCTTCCAAAATTTCTCTGTCCCTAAAAGTTTAGTTTTACTAAAAGCTAAATTCGAAAAAAGAGATATTAAAATAAAATAAATAAAATAAAATGTAATTCTAGGTATTTTCATATAGTTCTCTACTTCACAGATAACTGAAAAACGTAATTAATAACACCTACTTAAATAATAATTTAAGCAAAAAATAGTAAATTTACGTTAATAGTTGTTATATTTAAAGTAACAATATTTAATATTTGTTACAACCTTTAAGATATAATTATTTTTCATTTGATTTAGATTATTAAAATTATTTATTTAAATTTATTGATCTATAACTTAGAAATTGGTTTTATTAAATCTATTATTATTTAGGAAAAATAATGAAAAGTATAAATACCGAAATAAATAAAATAGTATTAGCTTACTCTGGTGGGTTAGATACTTCAGTAATTCTTAAATGGCTACAAGATAATTATAATTGTGAAGTTGTAACATTTACAGCGGATATTGGGCAAGGTGAAGAAGTTGAACCTGCAAGAAAAAAAGCTAAATCGTTAGGTGTAAATGAAATTTTCATCGATGATTTAAAAGAAGAATTTGTCAAAGATTTTGTTTTCCCGATGTTTCGAGCAAATGCTTTATATGAAGGGATTTATCTACTCGGAACATCAATTGCTAGACCTTTAATTGCAAAGAGACAAATAGAAATTGCTAATTTAACTGGATCAAATGCAGTCTCACATGGTGCTACAGGCAAAGGAAATGATCAAGTAAGGTTTGAAATTGGATATTATAGCCTAAACCCAAATATAAAAGTTATCTCACCGTGGCGTGAATGGAACTTAACTAGTAGGTCAAGTTTGATTAATTATGCCGAAAAGAATCAAATTCAGGTTCCAAAAGATAAAAGAGGTGAAGCACCATTTAGTGTAGATGCAAATCTTCTTCATATTTCAGCAGAAGGTAAAATTTTAGAGGACCCATGGGTAGAACCAGAAGAATTTGTCTATTCTAGAACAAAATCGCCATTTGAGGCTCCTGATAAAGCTACAGAAATATTATTAGAATTTTTCAATGGTGATCCTATTGCTTTAAATGATAGAAAATTATCACCCGCTTTACTATTACATGAACTTAATATTTTAGGTGGACAAAATGGAATCGGTAGGATTGATTTAGTTGAAAATAGATTTGTTGGAATGAAATCTAGAGGGATATATGAAACTCCTGGAGGGACAATTTTGTTTTATATGAGAAAAGCAATAGAATCAATTACTCTTGATAAAGGAGCCTCGCATCTCAAAGACGAGTTGATGCCGAAATATGCAGAATTAATTTATAATGGATTTTGGTTTTCGCCTGAAAGAGAAATGCTACAAGCATCTATAGACCACAGTCAAAAAAATGTTTGTGGAACTGTAAGAGCAAAACTTTACAAAGGAAATGTGATCATAACTGGAAGAAAATCACCTTTATCACTTTATAATCAAAGTCTAGTCACTTTTGAAGAGGGTCCTACAGATTACAAACATTCTGATGCAGAAGGTTTTATCAAATTAAATGCTCTACGACTAAGAGTTAAAAAAATGATACAAGATTCCTCTGAGTCATTTAACACAGACAGGTCCAACTGATCCATTATTAGACACTTGCTTCAAAAAAACTTTCCCATTTTGAGCTAGTGCGTAAGTATTTTTAAGTTGACCAGTTTTGCAGTCAACAGGCTTAACAAATGAATATTTATATTGTCCTGCCTCAGAGGCATTAATCAAAAAGTTTTTTATGTGTGGATCTTGTAAAGCTAATATTGAATAAATTGTTATAAAAAAAATCATTTTCTTCTCCTTTTTTTATTATATATTTCATATTTAAATGGCGATAATTTGACAAATTAAGACTGAATTTGGGCAATTATTTAATATCAAGGAGTAAAATATGAGAGAAAATTTTCTAACAATACCTAAAGAAATGCAAGCTGTAGAAATAAAAAAATTTGGTTCTGCTGAAAACTTAAGTCTTTGTGTTAGATCAACTCCTAAATTATCTAATAATCAATTGTTAATTAAGATATTATTTGCTGGTGTTAACAGACCAGATATATTGCAAAGGCAAGGTAATTACAAAGTCCCAGAAAATGCGTCAGATCTACCTGGCTTAGAAGTTTCTGGAATAGTAGTGGATAAAAAAAGTTCAAACCTAAAATTTAATATAGGGGATAAAGTTTGTGCACTTTGTCATGGTGGCGGATATGCTGAATATGTTGCTGTAGATGAAGGTCACTGTATGCCAATACCAAGGAGTTATTCGCTTGCAGAGGCAGCTTGTATACCAGAAACATTTATAACAGTTTGGAGTAATTTATTCATGAGAGGAAAATTAAAAAAAAATGAAAAAGTCCTGATACATGGTGGCGCAAGTGGGATTGGGACAACTGCAATTCAATTAGCAAAACATTTTGGTGCAAAAGTTTATGCAACAGCAGGAAGTGAAGAAAAGTGTCATGCTGTAGAAAAAATTGGAGCGATAAAATGTTTTAACTATAAAATAAAAGAATTTGAAAACGAAATAAATCAGCTGACAAATAAACAAGGTGTAGATGTAATATTGGATATGGTTGCAGGCCCATATATTTCGAGAAATTTAAAATGCTTAGGCGTTGATGGAAGGTTAATTATAATTGCCGTTCAGGGTGGAATTAAGGATGAAGTTAATTTTGCAAACTTGATGATCAGAAGACAGTCAATAACTGGGTCAACATTAAGACCTCAACCATCAACAAAAAAGGCAGAATATGTTCATAATTTAATTAAACATACTTGGGAATATCTAGACACAGGTAAAATCAAACCGATAATTCAAAAAGAATTTTTGTTGAGCGATGCCAGTGAGGCACATAAAGCTTTAGAAAAAGGTGATCATGTTGGGAAATTTATTATGAAAGTTTCATAAAGTTACATCTAATAGCCAAGTGGTTTTAAGGCCTTTTCAATTTCTTTAAAAACAAGAGGATTATCTACCGTTGCAGGCATTTCCCATTCAATCTTATCAGCTATTTTTCTAATAGTAGCTCTTAAAATTTTTCCCGATCTAGTCTTTGGAAGAGCTGATACAACAGCCACAGACTTAAATGCAGCAACTGGACCAATTTCATTTCGAACTAAATCTACAACTTCTTTACATACATCTTCATGAGTTTTATTACATCCTTTATTCAAGCATATCAGTCCTAATGGAACCTGACCTTTTAAATCATCTGAAACACCAACAACTGCACATTCAGCTACATCTACGTGATTAGATAAAGTCTCTTCCATTGCACCTGTTGAAAGCCTATGACCGGCAACATTAATTACATCATCAGTTCTTGACATTATATATAAATAACCATCCTCGTCTTGATAACCTGCATCTCCTGTTTCATAGAACCCCTCAAAAGTTGATAAATAAGCCTCTATAAATCTATCATCTGCGTTCCACAAACTAGGTAAAGATCCTGGTGGCAAAGGTAATTTTATTGAAATTGCTCCTAATGTTCCTTTTGGAACCTCATTTCCATTTTCTGATAAAACCCTTACATGATATCCTGGCATAGCTAAAGTTGGAGAACCAGTTTTAATTGGAAGCGTTTCTATACCTAAAGGGTTTGCTGCAACAGGCCATCCAGTTTCTGTTTGCCACCAGTGATCAATTATAGGAACTTTTAATTTTCTTTCCAGCCATAAAACAGTATCAGGATCAGCTCTTTCTCCAGCAAGAAATAGAGACTGCAAGGATGTTAAATCAAATTTTTCAATAAACTTACCATTTGGGTCGTCTCTTTTTACAGCTCTTAGAGCTGTTGGAGCTGTAAATAACACTTTGACCTTATACTCAGAAATAATTCTCCAAAATGTCCCAGCATCTGGTGTCCCAACAGGTTTCCCTTCAAATAAAATTGTCGTGCAACCATGAAGCAAGGGTGCATAAACGATATAAGAATGACCAACTACCCATCCAATATCCGACGCAGCCCAATAAACATCCCCAGGTTCTACATTATAAATATTTTTCATTGACCATTTTAGAGATACCGCATGTCCTCCATTATCCCTAACAACTCCTTTCGGTTTTCCAGTTGTTCCTGATGTATATAAAATATATAAAGGGTCGTTTGCTTGGACTTCAACAGGATCAGTTAATGAAACATCTTTAATAACCTCATTCCAATCTATATCTTGGTTAGGAATAAGCTTAGCATTTAGGGCCTCACGTTGAAAAATTATACATCTTTTAACTTGATGACTGGCAATTTTAATTGCATTGTCAAGTAAGGGTTTATATTCAACAATTCTATTTGGCTCATGACCGCACGATGCAGACACTATTATTTTAGGCTTACAATCATCAATTCTTACAGCTAGTTCATTTGAAGCAAAACCACCAAATACTACAGAGTGAATTGCTCCTAGTCTAGAACAAGCTAGCATGGCCACCGCCGCTTCAGGTATCATCGGCATATAAATGATTACGCGATCCCCCTTTAAAACACCTAATTTTTTAAGTGCTCCAGCAAAAATGGAAACTTGATATTTAAGTTCTGAATAGGTAATTTTCTTTTTTGTGTTTGTGATAGGACTATCATACAATATTGCATCTTGCTCTCCTCTCCCATTTAAAACGTGTCTGTCGATAGCATTGAAACATGTGTTTAAACTTCCATCTGGATACCATTTATAAAATGGTTTATTATTATCATCTAATATTTTTCTTGGATTTTTTTCCCAATCAATATTTTCAGATTGTTCTTTCCAAAATTTTTTTGGGTCTTTTTGCCAATCATCATAAATTTTTTTGTAATTTCCCAAATTTACCTCCCGCCCAAAAAAAATAACAATTATTTCGTTCTAGCATTTCTAAAATTATGCATTCTCATTAATTGTTCGGCTGCTTTATTTATAGTCATTGAAGCAGCATCAGGAATAGGTGTACCAGGTCCAAAGATAGCTGCAACACCAGCATCATATAAATATTGATAATCTTGTGCAGGGATTACACCACCACAAACTACAAGAATATCATCAGCTTGTCTTTTTTTAAGTTCATCTATTAATTCAGGTATCAATGTTTTATGACCAGCTGCTAGAGAGGATATACCAATGATGTGTACCCCTAAATCTATAGCAAGATCAACAGCCTCTTTAGGAGTTTGAAACAAAGTACCAATTTCGACTGAAAAACCAATATCTGTAAAAGCGGAAGCAATTACTTTTGCTCCTCTGTCATGACCATCTTGTCCGAGTTTAGCCATAAAGATTTTTGGATTTTCACCTGCGATATTTTTAAAATTAGATAGAGCAATATCCACCTTTTTAAAGTCTTCTTCATTTTGATAAGAACTTTTGTATACATCTTTAATTATATCTTGTTTTACTCCATAACGACCATAGACTTCTTCTAAAGCATAAGACACCTCACCAACTGTTGCTCTTGCTTTAATTGCAACAATAGTCAAATCTAACAAGTTACCTTTATTTTCTTTTGCACCTTCTTTTAATTTTTGTAATGCTTTTTTTACTTCTTTTGAATTTCTAGCTTTTTTTATTTGATTTATTTTTTTAATTTGTTCTTCACGAACTGCTTTATTATCAATATTTAAAACATCAACATTTTCATTTTGATCTGACTTATATTTATTAACTCCTACAATCACTTGTTCTCCAGAATCAATTTTTGCTTGACGTTTTGTCGCAGAAATTTCTATTTCTGATTTTGGAAAACCATTAATTACAGCGATTGTCATACCTCCCATTTCTTCAATTTTTTCAATTAGTTCATTAGATTTATCGATTAATTCTTTTGTCAAATTCTCAACAAAATAACTGCCAGCAAGTGGATCCACTGTATCTGTAATACCCGTTTCATGTTGCAGAATTAATTGTGTGTTTCTAGCTATTTTAGCAGAAAATTCAGTGGGTAAACCTATTGCTTCATCAAATGAATTTGTATGCAAAGATTGCGTCCCTCCTAGAGTAGCGGCCAATGCCTCAATAGTAGTTCTAATAATATTGTTATAAGGATCTTGCTCTTGTAAACTTGCCCCAGAAGTTTGGCAATGAGTTCTCAGCATTTGTGATTTTGGATTTTGGCAATTAAACAACTTTTTTGTCCATTGTGACCATAAATATCTCGCTGCTCTCAATTTAGCAGCTTCCATAAAAAAATTCATTCCTATAGCAAAGAAAAATGATAATCTAGGTGCAAAATCATCAACCAATAACCCACTTTTTGTTGCTGCTCTTATATATTCTAATCCATCTGCAATGGTAAAAGCTAATTCTTGAACGAGAGAGGCACCTGCCTCCTGCATATGATAACCTGAAATAGATATAGAATTAAATTTTGGCATTTCTTTTGATGTAAAATTGATAATATCAGAGACAATTCTCATAGACGGTTCTGGTGGGTAAATATAAGTGTTCCTAACCATAAATTCTTTAAGTATGTCATTCTGTATAGTTCCGCTAAGTTCTCTTGGACTTACACCTTGTTCTTGAGCGGCAACAATATAACCTGCTAACACAGGAAGAACTGCTCCATTCATTGTCATTGATACAGACATTTTATCAAGAGGGATACCATCAAAAAGAATTTTCATATCCTCTACACTATCTATAGCAACACCAGCTTTGCCTACATCTCCATATACCCTCTCATGATCTGAATCGTATCCTCTGTGGGTTGCAAGATCAAAAGCAACCGACAAACCTTTTTGTCCAGAGGCTAAATTTTTTTTATAAAATTTATTGGACTCTGAAGCTGTTGAAAAACCAGCATATTGCCGAATTGTCCAAGGCCTACCTGTATACATTGTAGCTTTTGGACCTCTTAAAAATGGAGGTTCACCAGGATAGCTATCAAGATGACTAATATTTTTATTATCTACAGAAGTGTATAACGGCTTTATCTTAATTCCCTCTGGTGTATTAATTGAGATATCATCAACATTTGGAGTTTTTAACTCATTAATAGCGTTTTTTTTCCAATTTTCTAAATTATCTTTTTTCCCCATACAAATCTCTTACTTTTAAAATTTTTATTTAAATGAAAACTCCATAATGACCTGATCAACAGATAACGTGTCACCTTTTTTATAATTAATTTTTTTTATAGTGCATTGTTTTGGCGCAACTAATGTATTTTCCATTTTCATTGCTTCAACAACACATAAGGATTGTCCTTCTTCAATAATTTGATTTTCTTTAACTAATATTTTAATTAATTTTCCTGGCATTGGGCAGATTAATAGATTTGATTTATCTAAATTTTTTATTGGTTTCATATATTTATGATAATCAGCTACATATTTTGGAAACACGTTTGCCAACATTCTAATTCCTCTATATTCAAACTCGATATTAGTATTTTTGTTATTTAATCTACATTGAATATTTTGAGGGCTATTTAATGTATCTTGTGAGTTTATTTTGAATGTAACTAATTTTTTAATAAAATCTTGGTATACTTCAATTGTAAAAAAATCATCATGCAGACCCTTTGTTATCTGATTGATCACAGGCTTAATACAAATAAGAGGCAAATTTAAATTATTTTTATTGATCATATATTTCAATTTTGAAGGATTTTGTGGCAATTGCTGGTAATGAAGATGAACTTCCCACTCATTAGAAATCTGATCGATTTCAAAAATTTCAAAATTTTTTGAAATTTCACAGATATGATATGCTAAAACTAGAGATCCTAGGGTCCATTCCAATTTCTTGTTTGGAATTATTCCTTGAAATCCTTTCCTAAATTCCTCATCTATAAAAGCAGTGTTTATATCACCAGATTTAAATCTTTTATTTGCTAAAATAGCTGAAAGAAAGGATATATTTTGATCTATGCCTTCAAGTAAAAAGTTGTCTAAGGCAGATTCCATCCGATTAATAGCTAAATCACGTGTTTTGCCCCAAGAACATAATTTTGCAATCATTGGATCGTAGAACATTGATACCTCATCTCCCTCTCTAACTCCAGTATCATTTCTAGTAATTGTGCCATCTTGATGTTGAGTTTCTTTAGGTGGATTATATTTAGTCAATCTTCCAATCGAGGGTAGAAAATTTTTATATGGATTTTCTGCATATATTCTACTCTCAATTGCTGAGCCATTTAAACGAACATCATTTTGGGTAATTTCTAGTTTTTTTTCCATATGCTACGTTAATCATCTGCTCTACTAAATCTATCCCGGTAATTAATTCAGTAACAGGGTGCTCAACTTGAAGACGTGTGTTCATCTCTAAAAAATAAAAATTTTTATCTTTATCAACTATAAATTCAACAGTACCAGCACTACTATAATTAACTTTTTTGGACAATTGAACGGCTTGATCACCCATCTGTTTTCTTGTTTGTTTATCTAAAAAAGACGAAGGAGCCTCTTCAATAATCTTTTGGTTTCTTCTTTGAATAGAACATTCTCTCTCACCTAAATGAATTACATTGCCAAAATTATCTGCTAATACTTGTATTTCAATATGTCTTGGTTCGGTAATAAATTTTTCTATAAAAATACGTTTGTCGCCAAAACTTTTAAGAGCCTCACTTGAAGCTCTTTCAAAATTATCTTTTACCTGATCACTTGAAAATGCAATGCGCATACCTTTGCCGCCACCACCAGCACTTGCCTTGATCATTACCGGATAGCCTATTTCATCTGCAATCTTTATTGCTTCATTTTTATTTTTTATTATTCCAATGTGACCGGGAACGGTATTAACATTTGCTGACTTAGCAATTTTTTTAGATTTAATCTTATCACCCATTGATGCTATAGCTGATTTTGAAGGGCCAATAAAAGTAATTCCAGCTTTACTTAAAGATTCTGGAAAACTAGCATTTTCGGATAAAAATCCATACCCTGGATGTAAGGCATCACATTTTTTTTCTTTACACGCTTTTATTATCAAATCCGCTCTAAGATAACTCTCTGAAGCTGGAGATGCCCCTAAGTAAACTGCTTCATCTGCTAAACGAACATGTTCTGCATACCTGTCAGAATCTGAGAAAACTGCAACAGTTTTAATCTTCATTTTTTTTGCAGTTTTGATTATTCTACAAGCTATTTCTCCACGATTTGCAATTAAAATTTTTTTAAACATTATTTACTTCTATTATTATTAAAGTGGAATATTTCCAAATTTTTTATCTGGATTCTTTTGTGTCTTATTTATTAATTTAGAAAATGCTTGTATCAACCTAAATCTGGAATTACTAGGTATAATAACATCATCTAAGAATCCCCTTTCTGCAGCTATAAATGGATTTGCGAATCTTTCTTCATATTCTAATGTTCTAGTTTCTATTTTTTTGGAGTCATTTAGTTCATTTCGGAAAAGAATTTCTACTGCTCCTTTTGCTCCCATTACTGCAATTTCAGCAGTAGGCCAGGCATAATTAGCATCCCCTCTCAAATGTTTTGAGCTCATGACATCATATGCTCCACCATATGCTTTTCTAGTAATTAGAGTAACCTTTGGTGTTGTAGCTTCTGCATATGCAAATAAAAGTTTTGCTCCATGCTTAATTATACCACCATACTCTTGAGCTGTTCCTGGCATAAACCCTGGTACATCTACTAATGTAAGTATGGGAATATTAAAAGCGTCACAAAATCTTACAAATCTTGCTGCTTTTCTACTAGAATCATTGTCCAAACAACCTGCTAAAACCATAGGTTGATTTGCTACAACCCCAATAGTTTGGCCATCTAACCTTATAAAACCAATAAGAATGTTTTTTGCAAAATTTTCTTGCAACTCAAAGAAATCATACTCATCAGCTATTGATACAATTAGTTCTTTCATATCATACGGTAAGTTTGGATTTTCTGGTATCAAAGTATCTAATGCTAAAGAAATTCTTTTTTTTGGGTCATCAGTTTTTCTTTTTATATATTTGTATTTATTACTAGATGGCAAAAAACTAAGAAATTTTCTTAATACATTTAAAGCTTCAATATCGTCATTAAATGATCCGTCTGCTACTGAAGAAATTGTTGTATGAGTTTCAGCTCCACCAAGTTCTTCTGCGGTAACTTCTTCGGATGTAACAGTTTTAACTACATCAGGGCCTGTGACAAACATATAACTTGTTTCTTTGACCATGAATGTGAAATCCGTCATAGCTGGAGAGTAAACAGCTCCTCCAGCACAGGGTCCCATGATCATAGAAATTTGTGGGACTACACCAGAAGCTAGAGCATTCTGCAAAAAAACATCCGCGTAACCACCTAAAGATTCAACGCCCTCTTGGATCCTCGCTCCCCCACTATCATTCAAGCCAATGATAGGTGCTTTGTTTTGTATTGCTAGTTTCATTATTTTTACTATTTTTTGTGCGTGATCTGATGACAACGAACCACCAAAAACAGTAAAATCCTGGGCATAAATATAAACTAATTTGCCATTAACTTTTCCAGATCCTGTGATAACACCATCACCTGGAATAGTTTTTCCATCCATTCCAAAATCTCTTATTCGATGGATAACAAACATATCAGTTTCTTCAAATGAACCTTCATCTAAAAGAGTATTTATTCTTTCTCTTGCAGTAAGTTTACCAAGTGAATGTTGTTTTTCTATCCTTTTTGTTCCACCACCAAGCCGCGCTTTTTCTCTTCTTGACTGTAATTCAAAAATTATTTCTCTACTTGATTTCTTGATAACATTTCTCCTTCAGAAGACACTAAAAAATAATATTTTGTTTTAGCAAAATTTGATAAAATTAACTAGTAATAATCAATCTATGATAATTGAAAATTATTAAAATTAAATATAACTTGTTTAAGAAAATTTAGTTGGAGTATTCTATGGAAGAATTTTATTTAAATATCGGGAGACTTAACCATATTGCTATTGCTGTTCCTAATATAACAAAAGCCTCTGATATGTGGCAAAAGGCCCTAGGTGCTAATGTTAGCAAACCTCAAACTCTACCTGAACACGGAGTTAAAGTAGTATTTATAGAATCACCAAACACAAAAGTTGAACTTCTTGAACCGTTAAATGAGAATAGTCCAATTAGTAAGTTTCTTATAAAAAATCCCAATGGAGGTATGCATCATATTTGTTATGAGGTTAGTGATCTAAAATCTGCCTCAAAAAAACTTAAAGATTTAGGAGTAACAATTTTAGGTGATGGCAACCCAAAGATTGGAGCTCATGGAAACCCTGTAATATTTTTGCAACCATCAGATTTTTCAGGAACTCTTATTGAATTAGAAGAAATTAAATAATATTTATATATTCTTCTTGTAGCAAACAGAGGCCCCACATTTTCTACAAATTAAATTTAATCTTCGCCTATGCGTTTTTTGTTCCCAACAAAAATTTTCACAATACCTTATCCATTTATAATCTGAAAATTCTAAAGTGTGACACCTATTTGCTGAGCACCCAAGCTTTTTTGCCATTTTTTTCCATACGACGTCATGACCATGCTTAGGACCGACAAGAGCATGAGCTATTTCGTGAAGAATTGTGTCATAAATTTCTGACTCATTTGAATTTTTAATAAAATTCCTTGAAAACGAAATTTTTTTTTCTCTAAAAAAACACGCTCCTGCCCTTACTTTTGCATGATCAAGATCTAATTTCCAATCAACCAAACCATTTTTATCCATCTCAGACCTGGCAAGCATCAAAAATTTTCTGAAAGATTCATAATCTTTAGGTTGTTTATTTATTATGGGAAATCCATCTTTTTTTAAATTAAACAAATTTTTTACTTTTAATATTTCCTTTATCATTTATTTTTTAACATTTTTAATAATAGGTTATGAAAAATTGCTTGAATTAATTAATATATCATTGAAATGGCATTCTCCAAAGGAAAAACCATTTATCAAAAATCTAAATCTTAAGATAAAAAATGGTAATATTTTATGTATCTTTGGAAAAAGTGGTGTTGGGAAATCTTCTTTAATTAATGTAATAGCAGGCATAACTGAAGATAATTTGTTATTTAAAGGTGAAATAGTTTTGAATGGAAAAATATTAAATGAAGTTCCAACGGAAAAAAGAAAAATTGGCCTTTTACTTCAGGATGGTGCTTTGTTTCCTCATTTGACAGTTGAGCAAAATATATATTTTGGTATGAACAGAAAACTAAAATCTAAAGAAAAATTAGTGTTAATAAATGAAAACTTAAAAAAAGCTAATATGGAAGGATTTCAAAATAGATATCCTCATACTCTTTCAGGAGGACAAAAAGCAAGAATTGCATGTCTTAGGGCAATTTTATCAGAACCAGAACTACTTTTACTTGATGAACCATTTTCTTCACTAGACCCTCATTATAGAATAAGTTTTAGAGAATTTGTTGTAAGACAAGTTAAAGAAAAAAATATTCCCTGCTTGTTAGTCACACATAATGATAGCGATAAAATAATTAGTGACGAAAAGTCGATAGATATAAGTATTTTTAGTACTTAGATTATTGTAATTTGAATTAATATTAATAATTACATTGCTTAAATAATATATTTTGTTAAAGATTGAGTATAAATATAAGAAGGTATGTCATGAATTCATCTATAAATGCTTCAAATATAGTTATCAATAATGAAAAAAACAAAATTGTTTCAAAAGCTGAGGCTGAAGAGGCTATAAAAACTCTTTTACGTTATATAGGTGAGGATCCAACAAGGGAAGGTTTATTAGAAACGCCTAAAAGAGTCATTAAATCTTTTAACGAGTTCTATGCAGGCTATACTCAGGATCCAGAACTTTTATTGTCAAAGACATTCGAAGAAGTTGAAGGTTATAATGACATTGTTTTATTAAAAAACATAAATTTTGAAAGCCATTGTGAACATCACATGGTCCCAATCATTGGAAAAGCTTCGATAGGATATTATCCTAATAAAAGAGTAGTAGGAATTTCAAAATTAGCAAGAGTTTTAGATCTTTATGCCAAAAGACTTCAAACTCAAGAAACTATGACAGCCCAAATTCTAAATTGTATTGACAAAACATTATTTCCTAGAGGAACTGCCGTCTTTATCAATGCAAAACATCATTGCATGAGCACGAGAGGCGTTTTAAAGAATGATGTTACAATGACAACTAATTTATTTAGTGGTTGTTTTTTAAAGGAAACTAATTTACAGGACAGATTTTTGAAAATGGCATCTTAAGTCAATTTAATCAGATTAATTTTCGAGAAAAAGTTTTTAAAATATGAAATTTGCTCCAGTAATTTATTTGATAGGAATGCTGCTTGGAATTCTATCTATTTTTATGATGATACCAGCATTTGTAGACCTATATTATGGTAATAATGATTGGCCTGCTTTTGTTAGTTCATCAATGGTTACTCTTATTGTAGGTGCAATTCTCTTTCTTTCAAATAAAAATAAAGCAACCGATCATTTAGAATTAAGACAAGCTTTTTTGTTAACTAATAGTGCATGGATATCAATAGCGTTATTTGGTTCATTACCTTTTTTATTGTCAAAAATAGATATGGGAGTTGTAGACGCTTTTTTTGAATCTACTTCAGGAATAACAACGACTGGTGCTACAGTAATAGATAATTTAGAAAAAACACCTCATGGAATTTTAATATGGCGGGCCCTTCTTCAATGGCTAGGAGGAGTTGGAATAATTGTTATGGCTCTGGCTGTATTGCCAATGTTATCGATTGGTGGGATGCAACTCTTTAAAACAGAATCATATGAAACACCAGATAAGGTAGTACCCAAAGCTGCAAGCTTTGCGGCGGGAATTAGTATAGTATATATAATATTGACAATTTTATGGGCATTTATGTTATGGGGAGCTGGAATGCCAATATTTGACTCAATTGCACATGCAATGACCACCCTTGCTACTGGAGGATATTCGACGAAATCTGAATCATTAGCAGCATTTAATTCTACTTCAATAGAGTTAATTGTAATTTTTGGTATGGTTGTGGGATCTTTACCATTTGTTCATTACTTATCATTATCAAAAAATGGAATAAAAAATGTAATTAATGATGATCAAGTAAGATTATTTTTAAGTTTAATTATTTTTGTAATTTCAATTATTTCAGTTTATTTAAGTTTAAACGATACTCCTTTTTTAGAAGCATTGAGACTAGCCTCTTTTAATGTTATTTCAGTAATAACTGGTACTGGTTTTGGAACCTCTGATTTTAATAATTGGGGTGGTTTTCCAACAACTATATTATTAATTTTAATGTTTGTTGGTGGATGTGCTGGATCAACTACATGTGGTTTAAGAATGGCAAGAATACAAGTTTTAATAGCAAATGCTAAAGCCCAAATATCCAAGCTTATTAGACCTCATGCAGTAGTAGTTTCATATTATAATCAAAAACCAATACCAGAAAATGTTGCTGAGTCAGTAATGGGTTTTTTCTTTTTGTATATAATATCTTTTGCTGTGATTGCTTGCCTGTTGGGGGGGCTGGGACTTGATTTAGTTACAGCAATTTCAGGTGCAGCTTCTGCTATTGGAAATGTTGGTCCTGGTCTAGGTGATATAATTGGTCCATCAGGATCATATCAATCAATTCCAGATTTAGGAAAATTGTTTTTATGTGCAGGAATGATATTAGGTCGCTTAGAAATCTTTGCGATATTAGTTATGTTCTCACCATTATTTTGGAAAAATTAATTACAAACTTAACTAGGAAATATTCTTTTCGTTTTACAAAATTCACAAACAACCGTCACTTTTCCATTTTCATCTGCTATTTCTTTTAATTCTTTTTTGCTTAAATTGTTGATAGCAAATCTTATCTTTTTTTCTGAACACCTGCATTGATCCTGGATAATTATTTCATCATATACTGTTATTTCTAACTCATTGAATAGTCTATAAAGAATTTCTTTTGAGGAAAGGTTATTTGATAAAAACTCTTCTTTTCCTAATGTTGATAAAAAATTCAGTGAATTTTTCCAAATTTCTTCATTATTTTCTTCATCAAAGCTATTTTTAACAGGCATTTTTTGTAGCATTATAAGCCCTGCAGAAAATAAGTTTTTTCTATTATTTTTTTCAATGTCAAAATAATTATAAGTAAGAAATTTTGTTTCTAACTGTTCTGAATTATTAAAGTAAAGTTCAGTTGTTTTAGACATACTTGGTTCTCCAAGAGATACTATACCTTGATATCTTTTGGTATGTTTTCCTTGATCTAAAGTGAATGAAACATGTCCTGAACCCATTAAAAGATTTAAGTTACTTTCTAAATTTGAAAAACCTGGAATTAAACTAACATACCCCCTAAGAGACCCATCACTTGTTATATCAGAAAATAAAGTGTTTACATCTCCTGTACCTTTGGCTTGAATAGTAAAAACACCATCATGCTTCATTCTAGATCCTAAACATGCAGTAATGCTAAGCGTGTCAGCAAATAAACTTTCAATATTTGCTGGATATTTATGGCGCTTTACTATTTCAGATACAACTGTTTGAAGTCTTACTATATTACCTCTAACTGTATTGTTACCTAATTGAAATGGAATCACGTGGTTATTTAAAATCATTTCATAAATAATTTACTCAAATTTTTTATTTTACACAAAAATGCATAATTGCTTTTTGAGCATGTAGTCTATTCTCTGCCTCATCAAATACAACAGATTGACTCCCTTCTAACACTTCAGAACTTACCTCTTTATTTCGGTAAGCAGGTAGACAATGCATAAAAATTGCATTTTTGTCTGCTAATTGCATTATTTTTTTATTCACTTGAAATGGTATGAACTGGTCTTCATGAAATGGACTTTTGTCACCCATTGATCTCCATGTATCAGTAACAATACAATTAGCACCTTCTGCAGCTTCCCGTGGATTGTGTGTAACATAAATTTTATTATTTTTTTCAAGAGCCCACGATATGGTTTTTGAATCTGGTTTTACACTATCTGGACAAGCTATATTTAATTCAAAATTTAGTAAACCAGAGGCTTCTATCCAGCTTTGTAAAACGTTATTACAATCACCAAACCAGGCAATCTTTTTACCCACAAAATCTTTTAGATGTTCTTTGATTGTAATTAAATCTGCTACAACTTGACAAGGGTGACTAAAATCTGTCAAAGCGTTAATTACAGGGACATTAGATGTATTTGCATACTTAATTAATTGATCGTGTCTAAAACATCTTATAATTACCATATCAGCATATCTTTCTAGAACTCTAGCAGTATCCTCAACAGTCTCTCTTTCGCCTAACTGCATTACTTTTTCATTTAAAAGATAACTTTTTCCACCTAATTGATTTATTCCTACTTCAAAAGATATACGAGTTCTTAAAGATGGTTTTTCAAATATAAGAACAACATTTTTATCTTTCATAAATTTAGCACAATTATTTTTTTTCCATTTTAAAGACAATGAAATTAAATCAATAAGTTGATCTTTAGTTAGATCCTTTAAATCAATAAAATTAGGCATAACATGTTAGTTTTTTTTAATTTCTTTAACAACTTCACTTAAAATTTCGAATGCTTCATCTATTTCTTTTTTAGAGGTATTAAGTGGTGGAAGTAATCTAATAGTATTTTCAGCGGCGCCTACTAATAACAAACCTTTTTCTCTTGAAATATTCCCAAAATCACCTGCAGAAACATTCTCCTTTAATTGAAACCCACGCAACATTCCTGAGCCTTTTTTGCATAATATTACTGAAGATCTCTTCTTATCATCACTCATTAAGACATCCATTTTATTGTCAAAATAAACAATATTTTCTTTTAAGTTTTTGAGAAAATCATCCCCTAAAAGAAGATCTAGAACAGTATTGGCCGAACGCATTGCTAGAGGATTTCCTCCGAACGTACTACCGTGAGTACCTGGTATCATTGCATCACCCACTTTAGCTTTTGCCATAACTGCTCCTACCGGGAAACCACCACCTAGACCTTTAGCAAGCGCAATTATATCTGGTTCTATATTTTCTTGTTGGTAAGCAAAAAGACTGCCTGACCTACCCATTCCAATTTGGACTTCATCTGAAATCAACAAAGATCCATTTTTAGATGCTATGTCTTGCAGTAATTTAAGATATCCTTTAGGAGCCTTTCTTGCACCACCTTCTCCTTGAACTGGTTCTACTAATATAGCTGCAACATGATCTCCAATTTTATTATTTAAGCTTTCAATGTCTCCCCATTCTACATGAGTAAAGCCTTTGGGAGATGGTCCAAATCCTTCTCTAAATAATGGTCTATCATTTGCAGCTAACATTGCTAAAGTACGGCCATGAAATGCCCCAGTAGCACAAATAATTTCGGTCCTGTCTTTTTCACCATTCGCCCATGCATATCTCCTAGCAACTTTAACAGCTCCTTCTGTCGCCTCAGCACCAGAATTACAGAAAAAGACCCTATCTGTACATGAATGTTCTACAAGTTTTTCTGCAACTATTTCTTGTTCTGGGATTCTGTAAAGATTAGATGTATGCCATAATTTCGAAGCTTGATCTTTTAAAGCCTCAACTAATTTCGGGTGACAATGTCCAAATGCATTAACGGCAATTCCACTGGCATAATCTAAATATTTTTTTTTATCTTCAGAGAATAAATAACTACCTTTACCATGAGTAAAAGCTATATCAATTCTTCCATATGTAGTCATTATTGATGAGCTTATTGTCATATTTAAACTTTCATAAAATTATAACAATATACAATAATTGTTAAAAAAAAATAAAAAAGAATTTTTAAATAAAATGTTTGGCTAATTTTAGACCTTGAGCTTGATAGTTATTTGAGCTTCCAGTTTCACCATATAAAATGCTTGGTACATTTGACATTGGTTCATATACAAGCCTGCAGACTGTCTGATCTTGTTCTATTAAAAAAGGTACATCATGAGATCTTACTTCCAAAACAGCTTTGGTTTTAGAGGCACCTAATTCTGTTAAACCAAATCCAGGGTCAAAAAACCCAGCATAATGAGCTCTAAATTCTCCAACTTTAGTATCATAGGCTCTCATTTCTGCAGCATACTTTGATGGAACAGAAACATATTCTTTACTTGCTAATATGTAAAATGCATCTGGACTTAGTATTAAACTTCCTTGATTTTTTTTGTTATGATAATTACTTCTCTGATATACAAGATCTTCTACTGTTATTTTTTCCCAAAACAATTCACTCTTATAGCTGTAAGGCTTATCTACATCTATAAGCATAGAATATTTTCTAGCTTTGAAACCAATCAAACCATTTTCACCAACCAAATCAACAGATAAAGGGACGCCATTTTTAATTTTATCAGGAAGGTTAACATCATCTTGATTTCTTACCAGTCCAACATGTTCTTGCAATATTTCCATTTCTTTATCTGTAGTAAATGATTGCCCTCTTCTTAACCTTAATTGGTTAAGTCTAGAACCAGTTCTTACTAATATAGAAAATGTTCTTGGGGATATTTCTGCATACAAGGGTCCTTCATATCCAGCCGGAACTTCTTCAAATTCCATTGAACCGTCAACAATAAGTCTTGTGAAAACATCTAATCTCCCAGTAGAACTTTTAGGATTTGCAATTCCTGTTAAATTTTCAGTCAAACGAACATTCTCTAAAAGCTTTACTATGTAAACACATCCACATTCTAAAACAGCGCCATCTATAAGACTAAACTCGTGCATGGCTAAATCTTTTAATCTACTAGAGACTTTATTTTCTTTACCTGGAAGAAAAGATGCTGGGACTCTCCAAGCTTTCAACCCCAACCTTAAATCTATTGAGGCTGGTTGAATTAGGTCTTTTTCAATTCCATTTTCACTAGTAATTATATTTTTATTAATCAATTCCAAAATTTCTTGACTTGATAAAACACCAGCAATTTTTTGAATTTTTTTCATTATAGATTTCCAAAAATTTTTCTCTAATACCTTAGTCTATAACCTATTTTTAGTACATACCAAGCCAATATACTTAGTGCAAAGTTACAACTGAGTAAAACTAAACTTCCTAATAGAGGTGAAGCATCACTTAATCCAATAAAACTAAATCTTAAACCATCAATAGCATAAAAAATGGGATTATAATAAGCTAAAATTTTAAGAGATTCTGGTAGTTTTTCTATTGAGTAAAAAGTACCAGATAAAAATGCTAATGGCTGAATTATAAAATTTGAAATTATTGATAATTGATCAAATTTTTGAGCCCAAATCCCAGCAAGTATTCCGAAGATAGCTAATGTAATACCTCCCTGAATTAAATATAAAACCATCCAAATAAAATACTTGGGTAAATCAATAATTCCTAAAATCCATAGCAATAAAAAAGAAGCTGTAAAAACACACAACCCTCTTGTAACACCAGCTAAAGTGTGAGCTATTAAAATTTCTATTGGCCCCAAAGGAGCCATCAGTAAGTCAATTATAGTGCCTTGTACTTTTGCAGTCATGAAAGCTGAAGAAGAATTTGCAAAAGAATTTTGGATAACACTCATCATAATCAATCCCGGAACTAAAAAAGTTATGAACGGAACGTCATTAAATCCAGCACCTCTATCAAACGCAATTGAAAATACAATTACAAAAAGTAAAGTAGTGACCATCGGGGCTGTAATAGTTTGTAAAAAAACATTCGTAAATCTTTTTACTTCTTTAATATATAAAGTAAATAAAGCGGTCCAATTTATTTTTCCAATTTCTCTTCTAACACCGAGTTTAAAATTTTTATTTTCCAAAAATTTCTCTCCAGTAATATAAATATTTATAATTTTTATAATCTATATATATTAATAAATAATTATGTTTAGTAAAAATTAAATGAACTTTCGCATGGACGAAGAAGAAAAAATAATAAAGAAACTAAGAAAATCTGCAATGTCTTATTTGGCTCGATATGAAGTTTCAGCACACCAGTTTGAAAACACAATGAAACGAAAGCTTTCAAATTTAAAAGCGAACTCAAATGGGTTAGATAAAATTAAAATAATAAGTAATTTAAAAAATGAGATGATATTAGCCAAATTCATTGATGATAAGCGTTTTGCTGAGACAAAAATTCGTTCAATGAGACGTCAAGGTGGGTCACAAAGATTTATTTATGTCAAATTAAAAGAAAAAGGAATATCAAACGATATAATTAAAAATGCTATTAATAATGTGGATGAGAACCACGAAAATGCAGAAATGATCGCAGCGATAAATTTTATCAAGAAAAAGAATATTGGCATATACTATAAAAAAAATTTAAAAAATAAAATTGACGAATTTGAATTAAAAAATAAATGGTATGGAGCTCTCTCAAGAAGAGGTTTCTCATTAGAAATAGTTAAAAAGGTTTTTGAAATTAAAGATATTGAAAAAGCCAATTTAATTTTAGAAGATAACTTATTGAAATATTAAAGGATTAGAAAATGAATAATAAAGAATTACATGTGCCATCTTCTGACATAATTAAAAATTCTCATGCTAATAAAGCTGAATATGAAAAAATGTATAAAGAGTCTATTACTTCTCCTGAAAAATTTTGGGAAACACATGGTAAAAGAATAGATTGGATAAAGCCTTACACAAAAATTAGAGATGTGTCCTACAATAAAGAAGATCTTCATATCAAATGGTATGAGGATGGAACACTTAACGCTAGTTATAATTGTTTAGACAGACACTTAGAAATAAAAGGTAATAATACAGCAATTATTTGGGAAGGTGACGACCCAAGTGAATCCAAGCATATTAGTTATAAAGAACTTCACGAACAAGTATGTAAATTTTCTAATGTATTAATAAAAGCTGGTGCGAAAAAAGGTGATAGAATTACTATCTACATGCCAATGATCCCAGAAGCAGCAGTTGCAATGTTAGCGTGCACAAGAATTGGAGCTATTCATTCGGTTGTATTTGGTGGATTTTCTCCAGATGCTTTAGCTGGTAGAATTGAGGATTGTAATTCAACAATTATTATTACCGCGGATGAGGGTATAAGAGGTGGAAAAAAAATACCTTTAAAATCAAATGCTGATGAGGCTATTTCAAAAGCTAAAATGTGCAAAACCACAATTGTAGTCAAAAGAACAGGGGCGGAAATTAATTGGATAGATGGTCAGGATTTTTGGTATCATGAAGAAATGGAAAAAGCATCCGCTAATTTTCTACCAGTTGAAATGAATGCCGAGGATCCAATGTTTATATTATATACTTCAGGATCTACAGGAAAACCCAAAGGAGTTCTTCATACCACTGGGGGGTATATGGTTTATGCTTCTATGACGCACCATTATGTTTTTGATTATCAGGAAAATGAAATTTATTGGTGTACTGCAGATGTAGGCTGGGTAACAGGACATTCTTACATAGTTTATGGGCCATTATCAAATGGCGCTACTACATTGATGTTTGAAGGTGTACCAAACTATCCTACAGTAAGTAGGTTCTGGGAAATAGTAGACAAACATAAAGTCAACATTTTCTACACTGCACCAACAGCAATAAGAGCGTTAATGGCCGAAGGTAATGAACCCGTAAAAAAAGCTAAACGAAATAGCCTTAGAATTTTAGGTAGTGTAGGAGAACCAATTAATCCAGAAGCATGGAATTGGTATAATAATATTGTTGGTGATGGACGTTGTCCAGTAGTTGATACTTGGTGGCAAACTGAAACTGGTGGGATTTTAATTACTCCATTACCAGGAGCAACTGATACAAAACCAGGCTCTGCTACAAAACCTTTTTTTGGAATATTGCCAGTGATTGTTGACAGTGATAATAAAGAATTAACAGGAGCCACTGAAGGAAATTTATGCATAAACATGTCTTGGCCAGGTCAAATGAGAACAGTCTTTGGTGACCATCAACGTTTTATAGATACATATTTTTCAACCTTTCCAGGAAGATACTTTTCTGGTGATGGATGTAGAAGAGATGAAGACGGATATTATTGGATAACAGGAAGAGTTGATGATGTAATAAATGTGTCCGGTCATAGAATGGGAACCGCTGAAGTTGAGTCCGCTCTTGTAGCTCATACAGATGTTGCTGAAGCAGCCGTTGTTGGATATCCACATGACATAAAAGGTCAAGGCATTTACGCCTATGTTACTGTGAATATTGGTGTTGATACATCAGAAGAATTATTGAAAGAATTAAAACAATGGGTGAGGAAGGAAATAGGCCCCATTGCTACTCCAGATTTAATTCAATTTGCCCCTGGTCTTCCTAAAACAAGATCAGGTAAGATAATGAGACGAATACTTAGAAAAATAGCTGCTAACGAACATAAGGAGCTAGGTGATGTATCTACATTAGCTGATCCACAAGTAGTTCAAAATTTAGTTCAAAACAGAAAAAACACCTAAATCTTATTCAGCTTGGTAAAATAATTTATTGAAAACTTTATCAAAATCGGAAGAGTAGCTATTAAAAAAACTTGCAATAAGTACAAATGACATAATGTCATTAATGTTATTTACCTTTGAAATTTCTGATCCAGCATTTACATAAATTACTGTTGCAGGAAACATTCCTGGTTGGATTGTATGGTAAAACCTTAAATAAGAAATAGGTAATACTACCATAATTAAATTTATTAATACAAACGAAATACTAGATATCAATCTAAGACTTAAAAGATAATTTATACCATTTTTACTAAATTTATTGTCTATAACGACTTTTATTATTTTAAATTTATCATTAATGAAATCTTTTGAAAAATATCTTAATAATGAAAAACAAATACATGCTCCAACCGTAGAAGCAAAAAAACTATAATTATACCCTCAATAACTCCAATCAAGGCTCCAGAGGCGATGCCAGTAGTAGGTACAAAAGGGAAAGACAAACCTGATAACATTACATATAAAGTGAATAATGAAATCCTTTATATATAAATTCCTTCACTAACCCATGTTTTCAGAAATGCAACATGTTCCTTTTATTTATCTAAATTGAAAACTTCTTGTAGATATATGTAAAATAGTAAAAAAGTACTAAGTAAAATAAAAATTAATAGTGCAGGTCTTCCCATTATGAGTTAAATACCCCAAATCTTATCGGAAAACTCTGGATAAAATTCTGAGACCATATAAGAAATCTTATTTCTTAATATATCTATACGAGTTTTATTTGGTATAGACATATTTGTTATTTTATCATCAACGTCAAATTTAAATCCTGTAAGCTTAATGATATTTTCTAAGCTTTCATTATTATGAATTTTTAAAAGACAGAAACATTTTTTTTGTTTGTTAAATTTGAATAAAGCTCTGTTTGTTAATAAAAATTTCGGTCCTCCAGGTCTGTAGATGTTTTCATCAGAAAACCCAGGCGCCGAGATAAAGTCTACTTTATTAACCAATGTTCTTGGTGAATGTTCTTCCCTAAATAAAATAATTTGTGGTACTACAAAGTACATTAAAGCAGATCCAAATGAACCTGGGAACCTCTTTTGAATATTTTCATAGCTTCCAGTGCCAACTAAATTTATATTAGCTTGGCCGTCAATTTGAACACCTCCTAGGAAGAACGTGTCTATTCTGCCTTGAGCTGCACAATCAAATAGTTCCCTAGCACCATCAGTGAAATTGTTATATTTATTTGAATGTAAGATTGTTACTCTTAATCTATTATTTTGTATTTTAGCTTCTTCTTTTGCTAACAAAGCAGCGGCACCAGGAATTGGCGATGCTGCACCCACGGCTATATGCTTATCATTAACTAGCAAATCAGCTAACTGACTTATTAATATCTCTTCTCTTTTAAGTTCAATCAAAAATTAAACCCTTAAATTAATTGAACAAAAAAGTTTTCATATAATCCTCAAAGCCTTTTTGTGTCTTTGCAGCAATAGAGTACTTTTTAATTTCATCATTATCTGCACCATAAACTCCAGGCAAAGCACATGGCCAGGCACCATTTTTAACAACAGATATTCCATCAATATATAATGCCGGCAAACAAGTAGCAGCGGATAATTCATCATCAAATAAATCAATGTCCAAAATTTGTTCAGTTGTAACAAATACATTTTTTGAGGCATGTGCTAGAGTTGCTAATTCCCGTCTCCTCCCAATTTGAACATTTCCATTTCTATCTACACAAGGTGCATGAAATATTAATACATCTAATTTTACTGCAGGAAGTAACAAGATTGGTTCATTCTTGTTACCTGAAGATTTCATTGGGTTTTCTATAACTTGCCAGTCTTTTCTATATTTTTGTATGTCAGAGCCAATTACCCCTCTAAGAGGCATAAATGGAACAGATTTTTCAGTAGCTTGGAGTTGCGCGTGCAATGCTGGGCATGTGGAGTCTTTTATTAATATATGACCTGCTTCAACAGCTTCTGAAAATCTAGGAGCTAGACCAAATTCACCCAAGGTTACTGCTGCAGCTTCAATTTCTGAAACACATCCACTACCTATTAACATATCACCTTGTATTGTGGTTAAAGGTAAGCAATATAGCTTTAAATCTCTTACACCCCGTTTTATTAGTTCTTTTGTGAACTTCATTGGAACTCCCGAGTAGTCCGCGGGAATTCCAACTAAATCTCCATCTTTAACTTCATCAACAATATCTAAGAGAGATAATTCATCAAATTGTTTCATTATAAATTCTCCCTTATTTAAAATATAATGTTTAATATGAGCTCTTCTGACCCTTATTATACTTCATTATTGATTCTTTTAACATTTTTTCTTCTTTACACCCAAGAAAACATATTTTACCTAGTTTTTTTAGATTAGCTTCGGCTTTTTTCAAATTTCCTTGAGTAAGAAACATTTCTCCTTGATATTCAAGAGCACCCTTGTGCTTTGGAGAAATTTTAAGAGCTTTATCATAATATTGGGCAGCTTTATCAAGATTACCCATTTTTCTATATGAGAACCCTAGATAATTATATATGTCTGCATCTTTTTTATTGGTTTTTTCAGCCTTAAGAAGATTATCTATAGCGGCTTCATATGATTTTTTATTAATTAATTTAACCGCTTTATAGTAATAATTTGATTTAACATCCATCTTTTTACTGTCATCTCCACCACCTCCAGCAGCAAAGGAGGATACCACTAGTAATTGACTTAAAGAAATTATTGTAAAAAATTTTATGAATTTTTTGAAAAAGATTTGATAAAACATTAGTGCTCCATTTAATTTAAGAAATATAGCCTTATATATAAACTACTTTAAATTTTTCTAGGATAAACATGCGATTATTTCTTATTTCTTCTTTTATTTTTATTTTAATCAACATAAATAAAGCTATTAGCGACGTTTTGCCAAATGATTTATTTTCGTCAGTGGAAGTTGTTGAACTTCAAATGAGCTCCCTTCAGACAAACTCAATTAAAAATAATTCTGGCATTTACCAATGTTGGCTGTTTGCACATCCAGAAAATAAGAGATATACAGGACCATTTGGTAATTTCAAAAAAATGATTTCTGATACATCTTATAAAATATTGTTAAATTCAACTAAATTCAAAATTAAATTAATCGAAGAAAATAAAAACAAAGCTGCGTATTCAGTTAATGTAGACGCATACGATAATAAACGCTACAATTTAACATGGCTTTTAGAAAAAGCATCTGTAAGTAAAGATTGCAAAAATTGTTGGATGACGACTGCGGTTACACAACCACAATTTATAGGGCAGTTGAACTAAAATAAAGTGGAGAAAAATATGAAAACAGCAAAAGATTACCTTCAAGAAGCTAACGAAGTTGTGAAAAAAATTGACGTAAAGGAAGCAATTGAAAAGCATAAATCAAAATCAGCAATTTTTATAGATGTACGAGATAGTTCTGATATTAAAAAAACAGGAACAATTTTAGATGGTCTAGAAATTCCAAGAGGCCTAATTGAGTTTGTCGCTGATGAGGCAACTCCACTCTACAATAATAACCTTAAAAAAGATGCGGAAATAATACTTATCTGTGGAGTTGGCGGCCAGGCTGCGTTAACTGGTAAGACACTTATAGAAATGGGGTATAAAAATGTCCTTAATGTAGGAGGGATTCCAGATTGGGAAAAAAATGGTGGCCCAATGAAAAAGTACTAAAACATTTATTTTAAAATTTTATGTCAAAAACAATTGCAATATTAATGCCTGGAGATATGGGCCATGGATGCGGAAAAGCACTTAAAAATAATAATTTTAGAGTTGTAACTTGTTTAAGTCAGAGAAGTATTAGAACTAAAAAACTGGCTAAATTTTCTGGTTTTGAAGATTTAGGTACGATTGAAAATGTTGTTGAAAATTCTGATATCATATTATCAATACTGCCTCCTGAATTTGCTCTTCAACAATCTAAAATAGTCAACGATGTAATTTTAAAAAAAGAAAAACACATTACTTATGTTGATTGCAATGCTGTATCTCCTGAAACAGCATTAAAAATCAATGACTCAATATCCTCTAAGTTTTGTAATTTTATAGATGGTGGTATTATTGGGTTCAATCCGATTGTAGAAAATGGACAAACAAGGTTGTATATATCTGGACCTAATACTCAACCAGTTAAATTACTCCACAAAAAAGGATTTATAATAAAAGATTTAGGTTTAGAAATAGGTAAAGCTTCTGCAATGAAAATGATTTATGCTAGCGCAACAAAAGGAACTTTTGCACTTCATGCAGCAGTTTTGATAACTGCTCACAAACTCGGTCTTACTTCTGAATATTTTGCTGAATTGGAATATAGCAAACCTGATATATTATCAGCAATGGAAAGGATGGTTCCAAGAATTCCTCTTGATGCAGCAAGATGGGAAGGAGAAATGTATGAAATTGCCAATACTTTTTCTGATGCTGGAGTTACCTCAAAATTTCACGAAGGTGCAGCCGATATAATGTCACTGGCAAATAAAACACCAATTGCTAGAGAGACTAGAGAAACAGTCGATGAGACAAGATCTTTAAATGATGTACTTGATATGTATGTAAATGCAATTAAAAAATAAAATATAAAAACACTTGTAAATTAGTTAACAAATGAAGTAAATCATTAACATGTTTCTTGTTAACAAAACATTTTTCGAAGCTACAAAAGATAAATTCTTCTACGGTTGGGTGATTGTTGGAATCGGGAGCCTTGGTATTTTTACGAGTGGCGCAGGACAATCTCATACCTTTAGTCCTTTTATACCAGTAATATCTCAAGATCTTAAAATTTCCAGTACATCAATTACTACTGCTTATATGATAGCAACTTTATTTGCTGCTTTTCTATTGCCAAAAATGGGAAAATTAGTTGACAAATACGGACCAAGAAAAATTTTAATATATACCGTCTTACTCCTTGGAATTGGATGTATGATTTTTGGAGCTGCATCAAACTTTCTGATGTTGGCCATCGCATTTGGATTTTTAAGATTTTTTGGGCAAGGCTCTCTAATGCTTGGTTCTGCTAATATTATAACACAGTGGTTTGATAAGAAAAGAGGGTTTGCACTTGGATTAATGGGTTTAGGGTTTGCTATTTCTATGGGTTTACATCCATACATCTCTGACTTTTTAATTTCAAATTACGGATGGAGAATGGCATGGGTTATACTAGGTTTATCTACATGGTTAATCATGTTACCACCATTAATTTTCTTAGCAATAGATAAACCTGAAGATGTAAGCATTAAACCAGATGGAATTTTAGAAAATAATAAAAAAAGTAAAAATAGTGAAAAAATTTTTGGTCTCAATCTTGAAGAAGCCCTAAAGGAAAAAAGCTTCTACATACTTGCATTCTCATTTTTTTCTATATCTTCATTAGTAACTGCGCTTCATTTTTTTCAAGTTACAATTTTAAGTCAATACTTTGGAATGGCGAGTAGCACTGCTGCTGCTTTATTCATACCAACAATGGTTTCGATGATTATCTTTATTCCTATTGCAGGTAAAATTTTAGACAGATTTGAAACTCATAATATTATTGGAGTTGCATTATTAATTACCACTGCATCACTATTATCCATAACCTTTGCAAGTGATTCTACCTTTTCCATGATTTATGCGATCATTTTTGGAATTAATAATGGATTTAATTTATCTTTATTTGGCTATATCTGGCCAAGGTATTTTGGAAGACTACATGTTGGTAGTATTCAAGGCACAGGTCAAATGATATTAGTTGTAGGGGCATCAATTGGCGCAATGCCGTTCGCAATTTCAATGGATCTTGGTTATGACCTAATTACAACTATAAGACTTTCTGCATTATATCCTTTTTTCTCAGCATTTTTATGTTTTTTCTTTTTAAGAGAAAGTAAAAAACTTACAGAAATGAAGAAATAAATTAAATTGAATTTAGTAACCATTTATAAAAATACTTCTAGTAATTTTAAAGCCATCCTGGCAATGATTTTGGCTGTATTTTGCGTAACTATTATGAGCGTTCAAGCTAAATTAGTAGGTATTGAATACCATGCAGTACAGATTACATTTGCAAGAGCCATGGTAGTAATAATTCTTTTATTACCTATAATTTACAAGCTAGGAGGCATAAAATTTTTAAAAACAAATAAGCCTTATCTTCATTTCTT
Source organism: alpha proteobacterium SCGC AAA015-N04 (assembly GCA_000383115.1). Classification (GTDB taxonomy): domain Bacteria; phylum Pseudomonadota; class Alphaproteobacteria; order Puniceispirillales; family Marisalimonadaceae; genus Marisalimonas. The sequence goes on along the minus strand of KB910522.1, from coordinate 19,393 downwards.
TAGAAGCTTAGCGGGACTTACTGGGAACATAATGTTTTTTTTAGCCTTTCAAAGACTACCTGTTGCAGATGTCACAGTAATATCTCAAGCAGTACCAATTTTTTCATGTATTTTTGCAATAATCTTTCTTAACGAAATAATAGGGTGGCGAAGATGGTTGGCTATTTTAATTGGATTTGGTGGAGTAGTAATTGCAATAAATCCAACTGGCTCCATAGCAATTGCTTCAATTTATGCTTTAATTGGCACTTTAATGTGGTCTACTACTATTATTTTTTTAAGATTACTAGGGACAACTGAACATCCTGTAAAAACAGTCTTTTACTTTATGTTAGTGAGTTTTATTCTAACTTCTTTTTTTCAACCATTTTTGTGGAAAGAACCTTCATTAAGAGTCATTTTGTTATTTATTGGACTAGGTGTATCAGCTTTTTTAACACAATTGTTAATGACTTACGCATTACAAAAAGCACCTGCTTCAATTGTAAGTCCATTTAATTATACAGGAATTGTATGGGCAATTATTTTTGATTACTTGATATGGAACTCGCATCCAGTAATTTCTACAATTGTAGGAGGATTTATTATAACAATTTCAGGTATATATATCTTCAAAAGAGAGGCTAAAATAAAATCAATTAAATAAATTATTTTTAAATTTAAAGTATAGAATCAATTTAAATATAAAATAACCAATAATTGGCATTATTATAAGACCATTACTTAAAGGAGTGAATTCACCCACAAATCCTAAAATTATACCTCCAACTGTTAATGATCCAAAAGAAATACTTGACCACCAAGTTAAGACTCTAGCCCTATAAACTTCTTCTACTTCTAATTGGATAATTGTTTGAGTTCCAATACCAACTGCAGTTGTAGTAAAACCGACAACTATAAAAAATATTGCCATTGTATAAACTTCTGAAATAAAGCCAATAATGCAGCTTATTATCAGACCAAGCATTAACATTGATACTAATTTAGTTTCAATTTTACTTTTATTACTATTTCTAAAACCTATCCAAATTGACGCCAATAAGGCCCCAATACCCGCAGTAGTTGTAATTAAAGATAATCCATAACTCCCTTGTTTTAATATTTCTCCTGCAATTGTTGGTTGAATTTCAAGCATCCCTCTGACAAAAAAGGCGCTTACAAAAACAACAAATAAACCTTTTAGAATAATGGGGGTCCTTACCGCAAATTTTCCACCTTCCAAAAATCTATGAAAGAAATTCCCTTGTAAAACTTCTTTCTTAATCCTTGTTCTTAAGGGCATATAAATTAAGACTGGAATCAATGGAACATAAGTTAATGCAGCAATCAAAAAAGTTACTTCAAGATTAAAAAAAGCTATCAATCCTCCAGCAAAAGCAGGACCAACAACTCTTGATCCATTAAAGGATGCTGAATTTAGACCTACAGCACTAGAGAGTAAATATTTTGGAACAACAATAGAGACAAAAACCAATCTTACAGGGTGATAACAAGCACTTAATAAACCTTGTAAAACAGACAAAAAAGCTAAAGTAAATAATGTGTGTTGATCTAAATATTGTAAGAACCAAATTAATATTCCGATTAAAAACATTAATATTTTTAATATTACACTTGCTACCCTCATATTCCAATTTTCTGCAAATACAGCAAAAAATGGTCCTAATACTCCTGCAGGTGCCATAAGAGCTAAAGTTACAAAACTTGTCCAAAATGTAGATTCTGTAATTTCCCAAGTAAGCCAACCAACTCCAATTTTTTGAATCCAGAGCCCAAAAAGAGAAACCGTATTACTAAAAAAATATAAGCTAAAAGATCTATTTGATAAGGCATTCATGAATTAAAAAAAGTTTCTATAGCTTCGTTAAAGTCAGATGAGTTTTCACAATAAGGTGCGTGGCCAACATTTGAAAGCTCTAATACTTTTGCATGAGGTAATGATTGTTGTAATCTATTAGAACGATCGTTTGATACAACAATATCTTTTGAACCTTTTAATATAAGACATGGTTGATTAACTTTTAACAAACTAGTTGAAGTATCAAGTGTTTGCATAGCCATTCCACCTGACATTATGGAACCTTCTGTAATTTCTTCACTAATAATAGATAAGAAACTGAATATTTCTTTATCTTTCAATTCAGGCAACATCTTTTTAATTCTTAATTTACCAAATTCTTCATTAGACAACTTTTTTCTTTCTTCAAGTCTTTGACTATAGGGTTTCCTTAAAGGACTCTGAGGCGGTAATGCGTAACCTTTATGAGTACATGACAAAACTAATTTATTTACACTATCGGAAAAGTCAGCTGAAACAATTTGAGCTAACATGCCACCCATCGAGTGACCTACTAAGTCAAATTTCTTAATTCCTAAATTTGTTAGTAAGTTATTCACTAGCTTTGCAATCTCAAACATATTTAAATCCGCAGCATCTGATTTTCCAAAACCAGGTGCATCAATTGCAATTACTGACCTTTTATCTCTAAAATGTAAAAATTGAAAAGCCCAACTTTTGCTATTCCCGTTAAAACCATGCAAGAATACAATTGGTATATTATCATCAAATTTATTGATCCTAAAAGATGTGTTTAAATTATATTCTTTATCACTAAATATTTGTAATTCGGGAAGTTTTTTCAAAATTTCTAAGTGGTTCAATGTCGCCTCCTATAATTACTTTTTATAATAAAAAAAACAAAAAAGATTTAATTTTATAAATTTATTTTATCTTTTGACTCTATGTTATTTTTAATTCAATGTTTTTTTAAGGATATTTTAGGAGAGTAAAAATGAAATTAATCAACAGACTTTTTATTATTTTGATAAGTTGTCTTTTATCAAGTGTTGCACTGGCAAAAGACCTCACTGTTGGATTGAAATCAGAGCCCAGCTCTATTGATCCACATTATCATAATCTTGGTCCAAATAATGCATTTGCAACCCATATTTATGGGACATTAGTTGGGTCAGACGAAAACCAACAACATTATCCAGATTTAGCTACTTCGTGGAAACCTATCAATGACACCACTTGGGAATTTAAGCTCAGAAAAGGTGTAAAGTTTCATGACGGAAGTGATTTTACTGCAGATGATGTTCTCTTTACGGCTCAAAGAGCACAAAATGTTCCAAAATCTCCATCAGGTTTTGGTACTTACTTAAAGGGAAAGGAATTTATTAAAATTGATAGTCATACAATTCACATAAAAACTAAGAAACCCTATCCTTTAATGCCAAATGATATCATGACAGTTAAAATTATATCAAAGAAAAATGGAGAAGGCGCAACCACAGCTGACTATAATAGTGGTAAAGCAGCAATTGGTACTGGTCCTTATAAGTTTGTAGAGTGGGTGCCAGGAGATAAAATAGTATTAAAAGCTAACGAAAATTATCATGGTGCAGGTACTGGAGCGGCTAAATACAAAAATATTTTATTTAAGCCAATTAAATCTGGTCCCGCAAGAATTGCAGCACTATTAGCTAAGGATGTAGATTTTATAGATAATGTACCTCCTTTAAATGTTGCAAAAATGAAAAAAAATCCAACTATTAAGTTAAATAGCGGATCTTCTAATAGAGTGATTTATCTTCATATGGACCAATTTAGAGAGGATTCACCTCATATTACAGCAATAGGTGGTGGTAAAATTAAAAACCCTCTAATGGATGTCAGGGTCAGAAAAGCTCTTTCTTTAGCAATTAATCGTGATGCAATGGTTTCAAAAGTGATGGAAGGTATTGCTGTAAAAGCAGGCCAATTATTACCAGCAGGTTTCCATGGTGTCTCAGATAAAATGAAACCAGATCCATATGATCCAGAAGCTGCAAAAAAGTTATTAGCAGATGCTGGTTATGGAAACGGTTTTGAAATGACTATCCATGGTCCAAATGATAGATACATCAATGATGCAAAAATTGCTGAGGCACTTGCACAGATGTTCTCAAGGATAGGTATTAAAGCAAAAGTTGAAACAATGCCAAAAGCTGTTTACTTCAAAAGAGCATCAAGAGGTGGTCCAAATAAGAGCCCTGAATTTAGTTTTATGGTCCTTGGTTGGGGTGCTGGTTCTGGAGAAGCATCATCTCCATTAAGAGCTTTATTACATACTTATGACAAATCTATTGGTATGGGTAGAGCGAATAGAGGAAGACATTCTGATCCAGTTGTTGATAAGCTAATTCAAAAGGCGCTTGGAACAGTTGATTCAGACGCCAGAGGTAAACTTTTAGCTGAAGCTACCGAAGTGGCAGTTGGTAAAAACTATGGTGTTATTCCAATTCATTATCAAATGAATACTTGGGCTGCAAAATCTTCTTGTAGCTACACTCCAAGAACTGATGAAAGAACAATAGCAACATATTTAAATTGTAAATAAGTTATAACCTAAGAACCAGAGCAGGTTTGCTCTGGTTCTTATTATTAAAGAATTCTAAAATGACAGCATTTATTTGTACAAGATTCGCTCAAAGTATACTTGTTTTATTTATTATGTCTCTTTTGGTTTTTGGAGGTGTAAATCTAGTAGGTGATCCTGTAGAAATGCTAATTAATCCTGAAGCTGATCAAGCCGAAGTAGAAAGAGTTATCCGCGAACTTGGACTCGATAGACCTGTAACAGAACAGTATTGGTATTTTTTAGTAAACGCCTTTAAAGGGGATTTAGGAAGCTCATTTATTTTTGGAGAACCTGCCCTAAAGTTAATAATCCAAAGAATGCCGGCCACATTAGAACTAGCCTTGTTCTCATTATTTATATCCTTAATTATAGCAATACCTTTAGGTATATACGCAGGATATAACCCTGACAGCAAAGCAAGTAAGGTTATTATGGCAGGTTCTATCTTAGGCTTTTCTATGCCAACATTTTGGGTTGGTATTATATTTATTATGATATTTGCTGTTCAACTTGGATGGTTACCATCAACTGGTAGAGGTGAGATTGGAACCTTTATGGGCATAAATAGTTCTTTGTTTACTCTAAATGGACTATCTCATGTTTTTTTACCTGCATTAAATTTGGCTTTATTTAAAATTTCTTCAGTCATACGTCTAACACGAGCCGGAACAAGAGAAATAATTCTTCAAGATTATATTACGTTTGCTAGGTCTAAGGGAATTTCTGAAAAAAGAGTAGTATTGATACATGTTTTGAAAAATATTTTAATTCCAATTGTCACTGTTGTTGGCCTTGAATTTGGTTCCTTAATCGCCTTCTCAACAGTTACTGAAACTGTGTTCGCATGGCCTGGGATGGGAAAGTTAATAATTGATTCAATTTACAATCTTGATCGCCCAGTTATTGTTGCATACTTAATGATCATTGTAACATTTTTCGTATTTTTAAACTTAATTGTCGATATAATTTATACGTTCTTAGATCCACGAGTAAGAATTAAAGGGGATCATCAATGAACCCAAAATTAAGAAAATTTATAGAATTCTGTAAAGATTTTTCTTCAAACAAGGTTGCTCTTGTCGCTTTTTTTATTTTTTTACTTATTCTATTCGTAGCAATATTTGCGCCTTTAGTATCTCCGACTGATCCTTACGATCTCAATACTGTTAGTATTATGAATAGTAGATTACCACCATTTTCAGAAGATTTTTCTGGTAATTATTTTTTACTTGGTACTGATGGCGCAGGTAGGGATATGGTTTCAGCTATATTCTATGGATTGAGGGTAAGTTTAGGAGTTGGCGTTCTATCAGGTATTTTTGCTCTGATAATAGGTTCATTTTTTGGAATTTCTGCAGCTTTTTTTGGTGGTAGATACGAATCATTAATTATGAGAATTGTGGACATTCAGCTAAGCTTTCCATCTATTTTAGTTGCTTTAATTATCTTAGCTGCTTTTGGAAAAGGTGTTGAAAAAACTATCATTGCTCTAATTTTAGTACAGTGGGCTTATTACGCTAGAACAGCACGATCAAGTGCTCTAGTTGAAATAAATAAAGAATATGTTGATGCTGCTAGATGTTTAGCATTCGGAAACACACGAATAATGTTTAAACATATATTGCCTAACTGTATGGCTCCGTTAATTGTTGTTGGTACTTTGCAAACAGCACACGCAATTTCTTTAGAAGCCACACTAAGTTTTTTGGGTTTAGGCCTTCCCATAACAGAACCATCTTTGGGTCTTCTAATTGGAAATGGTTTTGAATATATGTATAGTGGCGACTTTTGGATTAGTATATTTCCTGGGGTTGCATTACTTATAACTGTCGCTTCTATAAATTTAGTCGGAGATCATCTGCGGGATATGTTTAACCCAAGACTTCACTAAAATTACTAATGATAGTCACTTAATTTATACGCAAGTCTTACTGCTGTTTTACCAGGAAATAATCTTTTGGAAGGCATAATTAAAATAGTTTCTTCGAAGGGAGCATATACTTCTTCATCGTCATCTTTCCCAATCAACACTCCCTTTTTTAAGGTTTCAAAACCTTGCCAATCTTGATCAAATTTAAAATTTTCACTTTTGATAGTTATAATTTCCCCAACTTTATAAACATCATTTTGAAAGTTCAATGCTTTATTTTTATAGATAAAATCATCTGCAAAATTTTCGTCCATTATTGATGTAGTTCGTAAAAATCTAATCATCGTCTCAATTGCAACAATTTCAGACGACTTGGCCCAGTGTTGCCCACATTCAACTAGAAGAGCATTTTTTTGACTTTCTTTATTAGAAAACCCAAAATAGTCTCTCATTCTCATTCCTTCATTATGACCAGAATCAGATATTATTGGCATTTGCATGCCTACATCACGAGCGAAATCAATACCTTTTTTTAACATTCCAGCCATCATAAGAGGCACGCAAGGTTTTTGCATTGAATGGATATCCAACAAATAATCGACTTGAGAGACTATATTTTTAACTTCATTAGCTCTTAAAAATTCACTAGTTCTTTTTCTTTTGGGATCTTCTAGAACACCCTCTGCCCATAATCTATTAAAATCCTCTTCAACCCATCTTGTTCTATTTGGATTAAGAGGATCAAATGACAAATAAGCCTCAATATTCATAAAACCTAGAGTTAATTTTCCACTCAGTGGCCTATAGTCATTTTTAAGAAACCAATCTATGGCAAGTGCCCCACAAGGTTCATTACCATGTACAATTGATGATATAAAAACATGTGGACCACTTAAACCACTATCTAATGTAATAACATAGTCAATACCTGTGTTAGAGTTTTTGTAAGGTGAAATGTCAGGATTAACTAATTCAACTGGAAATTCATTTTTATAATCTAATTTAGGATCATTCATAGTTTTTAGTTTCAAACCTTCATTCCATCAAATGGTTTAACGTAGTGATCCTCTCCTAATTTAATCATTTGAACATATTCAGGTTCATAGCCTATTGGCTTTAATAAACTAGGAATTTCGTCATTCATTAAGTTTAACTTCTTTTTTCTTTTTGTTGGATCTGCAATTGGAACTGCTGCCATCAGTTTTTTTGTGTAAGGGTGTTGAGGATTTTCAAAAATTTGGCTTCTAAGTCCAATTTCGACAATTTCACCCAGATACATTACACCTATTCTATGACTTACTCTCTCAATTACAGCCATATCATGGCTTATGAATAGATATGTTAAACCGAATTCTTCTTGTAGCTCCATCATCAAGTTTACTACTTGAGCCTGAATAGAAACATCTAGTGCTGAAACTGCTTCATCAGCTATTATTAACTTAGGTTCTAATGCTAGAGCTCTAGCTATTCCAATTCTTTGTCTCTGTCCTCCAGAGAGTTCATGTGGATATCTAGAGTAATATTGTTCATCAAGTCCAACACGATTTAATAATTTTATTACCCTACTATTTGATCCCAACTTACGCTCTAATCCGTGCACCATTATTGGTTCCGCTATAATTTGACCAACAGTCATTCTTGGATTTAAAGAAGCAAAAGGATCTTGAAAAATCATTTGCATCTTTTTTCTATATTGTATCATTTCTTTATTATTTAAATTAGTTAAGTCTACGCCTTCAAAAAAAACTTCACCTCTTGTTGGTGACGTTAATCCTATTATACTTCTTCCTGTTGTGGACTTTCCACAACCACTCTCACCAACCAATCCAAGTGTTTCGCCTGGTTGCAAATTAAAACTTATATTTTCAACTGCATGAATATTTCCACCTGCCCTCCCAAAATCTTGTTTGATTAGAAACCTTGTTGTCAAACCCTTAACTTCAAGCAATGGAGAAGAAGTCCTATTTACAGTATCTTTCATTTCTACAACTTTTTTTGTTGAAATTCTTTCTTTATTTTTGTGTTCATCAGAAGATTTAACATCAAGATTAACAAATTTTGCTGGTAGTTTTTTACCAATCATACTTCCAAGTTTTGGGACAGCTGCCAATAAAGACCTAGTGTATGGATGTTTAGGATTTTGAAATATTTCAATAGCAGTGCCTTCTTCAACTTTTTTACCTGCAAACATGACAACGACTCTGTCAGCAACCTCAGCCACAACACCCATATCATGAGTAATAAACATTACTGACATACCTATGTCTCTTTGTAACATTTTTATCAAATCTAGTATTTGTGCTTGTATTGTGACGTCCAATGCTGTTGTAGGTTCATCTGCAATTAATAGTGATGGCTTGCAACTTAATGCCATTGCAATCATAACTCTTTGTCTCATTCCACCAGANAGTTCATGTGGATATTGATTTAACCTTTTTTCTGGTTCAGGTATTCTTACCAACTTGATCATTTCAAGTGCAATTTCAAAAGCTTCTTTTTTTGTTTTGCCTTGATGCTTGATTATTGTTTCAGTAATTTGCATACCAATAGTAAAAACTGGATTTAGTGATGTCATAGGTTCTTGAAATATCATTGAGATGTCATTGCCTCTGATATCTCTCATTTTTTCTTGATCAAGCTCGGTTAAATTTAGATTAAGTTTGTTTTTTGATTGAAGGTTTATTTCACCAGAAACTATTCTACCTCCAGAATAATCAGTAAGTCTCATTAAAGATAATGCCGTAACAGACTTACCTGAGCCTGATTCACCTACTATTGCAATAGTCTCACCTTTATTGATTTTAAAAGAAATGCCATCAACAGCTTTTACAACTTTATCTTTTAATTGAAATTGAACTTTAAGATCTTTTACTTCAACAACTGATTCAGGAGTTTTATTTTTGATATTTAAATTACTTTTATTCATAAAATACCTTTTTCAATTTGTAATTTAATCTCATTTAACAGACTTCCAATATTTGTTTTTAAAAGATCAAAATTGTCTGATTTTATTCTTGTTATTTCATCCATATATAATCTTCTATTGACTTCAATTTGGACTGAATTCTTATTTGTTTTAGGATCACTATAAGCATCTGTAAGTTCCATACCTTTATATGGATCATTAATATCAACAGAGTAGTTTAAACTTCTTAAAAAATCTACAATAAGGTCAGTAAATTCTTTTTTACAAGATGTTCTATCTCTATCACCAATTACAAAATCTGGTCTCCTAGTACCTTTTTCTTGATCTGACATTGCTGTGGCTTTGTTTTGCATTGAATGAGCGTTTATGTGATAAAACTTTCCAAAACGTTGATAAGCACTACTCATAATTTCTTTAAGTGTTTTATGATAAGGTCTATGATAATTTTTAACCCTGTGAATGAATTCACTAAATTTTATTTTATTTGCATACATAGGCTCTCCATTTGGAGGAATGCGCAACCAAATCAGACCAATCCCTAATTCACTCTTAATTGTAGGGTTGAATAAAAATTTTTCTTTCTTGACGTCAAAATCAATAAGTTCTTCACTTGGAAAATCAGTTTCTGCTCTATTGGGATCTATATAAGATCTAGGAAAATTAGCATTTAGAATTACACCACCTATTTCAGAAACATAATTATATAATTCATCAACATATGAGTCTTCTGCTTGTCTTAATTTTGAAAATTCAGCTTGATGATTAAAATCAGATGGATAAATAACTCCACTATGAGGAGAATCGACTATTAAAGGAATAGATTGACCTTCTTCTCCATCAACGTTTAAAATCGTATCTAGCAAAATGGATTCCTTATTTTCAAAATGTATAAATATTATTGAGTGTAGTAAAAATGAATATCAAGCAAAAAATTAAAGATATAGTTCCAGAAATGACGGAATGGAGACATCAAATACATGAGAAACCAGAAATAGCATATCAAGAAAAAGTTACATCTAAATTTATAGCCAATAAATTAAAAGATTTTGGAATAGAAGTAATTGAAGAATTTGGCAAAACAGGTGTTATAGGAATTATTCAAGGAAAAGAAAATAAAGGACAAGAAAAGTCTATTGCTATTCGAGCAGATATGGATGCACTTCCAATGATAGAAAAGACTAACTTGCCATATTCTTCAAAAAATGAAGGAGCAATGCATGCTTGTGGGCATGATGGACATTCTACAATGTTATTAGGAGCTGCAAAATATTTGTCAGAAACAAAAAATTTTTATGGAAAAATTTATTGTGTATTTCAACCCGCCGAAGAAGGTGGTAATGCAGGCGCTAAAGCTATGATAAATGATGGTCTCTTTAAGAAATTTAAAATCGATAGTGTTTGGGGAATTCATAATTGGCCAGGTATTCCAGTTGGTGAAGCAGTCATTCATGAAGGTTTTGCTATGGCTGGAGGTGATATAATTGTTTTTGAAGTTAAAGGTAAAGGGGGACATGCAGCACAACCTCAATATTCAAATGATCCTATGGTAGCTGCTGGATTAACTATCACTGCGCTTCAAAGTTTAATATCAAGACAATTAGATCCTTTTAAAAGTGCTGTCCTATCTATAACTAAAATTGAAGGTGGATCTGCATTTAATGTAATTCCTGACACTGTAACAATAGGAGGAACACTGCGATCTACAGATCAAAAAAACAGAAATATGATGCTTGAGAAAATAAAAAAAGTTGCTACTAACGCCTGTGCAATAAGTAATTGTGAAGTGAATGTTGAAATTCGTCCAGGATACCCACCAACTATAAATAATAAGGAATGCGCTAAACTGGCTTCTAAAATTTTTAAAAAAACATATGGTGAAAACTCAATTAATTTAAAAGAAACACCAACAATGGGATCAGAAGATTTTTCTTATATGCTAGAAGAAAAACCGGGAGCATATATATGGCTTGGCGCAGGAGCAAACTCAGAAAAGCTACATAGTCCATATTATGATTTTAATGATGAACTATTACCCATTGGAGCTCAATACTGGACAGATCTAGCTGAAAACATTCTTGTAGAATAAAGTTAATAAAAAAAATTATCTATAGTGAAGCAGTTATACCACCATCAACATAAAGAGTATGACCGTTTACAAAATTTGAGGCAGCAGAACTTAAAAATATACTAGCTCCTACTAGTTCATGAACCTCACCCCACCTGCCAGCAGGAGTCCTTTTTTGTAACCAAGCTGTGAATTCACTATCAGATACAAGAGCGGCATTCAAAGGTGTATCAAAATAACCAGGCGCAATAGCATTACATTGAATACCATATTTCGCCCAGTCTGTTGCCATACCTTTTGTAATATTTCCTACAGCACCCTTTGTCGCTGTATAAGGAGCAATACCTGGCCTAGCTAGTGACGTCTGGACACTTGCTATATTGATAATTTTACCTTCACCTCTTTTAATCATATATTTCACAACAGCTTGGCTTACATTAAAGACAGAAGAGACATTAGTTTTTAATAGTAGCTCAAACTTTTCAGGCGGAAAATCTTCTAAGGGGGTTCTAAATTGCATTCCAGCATTATTAATTAAAATATCAATTGGCTTATTTTCTCTTTCAAACTCATTAATCGATTGCTTAGTCTGCTTATAATCAGTGACATCAAAGCATAATTGAAAGATTTTTTGCTTAGTATTAAGTAATTCAGCAGATTTTTTTAACTTCTCAATATTTCTACCATTTAAAATTATGTCAGAACCCGCATCAGCCAAGCCCTTAGCCAAAGCATATCCAATTCCTTGTGAGGAACCGGTAATTAGAGCAGTTTTGCCATTGAGGTCAAATAATTTTAATCCCGAAACCATTTTTTCTCCATTTTAATTTTATGTAAAAGTACAGTAATAACAAAAAGATTGCTAATTATCTTTCTAGAATTTAAGTTTTATATTATAAAAAAATATAGGCGCAATTAATGAAATCTTTAAAGATTCATGGTCCGTTAGACTTAAGGATAGAAAATCATCCAGTAGATGATTTGGAGCCTAATCAAGTTGAAATTAATGTTGCTATCGGTGGAATTTGTGGAACAGATCTACATTATTATAAACATGGTGGATTTGGACAAATTAAATTAAGGGAGCCAATGATATTGGGTCACGAAGTTTCTGGATTTATTTCAAAAATTGGTTCAAATGTAAAAAAATTATCAATTGGACAATTAGTTTCTGTATCACCATCAAGGCCATGTAATAAATGTATTTTTTGTTTAAACGGATATCAAATTCAATGTATTAATATGAAGTTTTATGGCTCTGCAATGCCATTTCCACATATTCAAGGTGCATTTAGAGAAATATTAATAGCTGAAGATTATCAATGCGTTCCTGCTGATGGTCTGTCTTCAGAAGAAGCTGCAATGGCAGAACCGCTTGCAGTCTGTCTTCACGCTATTAAACAAGCAGGGAATATTTTTGGACAAAAAATTTTAATTACTGGATCCGGCCCTATCGGAACATTATGCGTAGCGGCTTCCAGAAGAGCTGGGGCAGAAGAAATAATAGTTACAGATATTTCTAAAAATGCTCTTACATTTGCAAAATCTGTAGGGGCAGACAGAGTTATTAATGTTCTTGAAGAACATGATGAGCTAAAAAAATTATGAATCTAATAAAGGTTATTTTGACATAGCTATTGAATGTTCAGGATCTAAACAAGGTATAAGTGACTCAATAAATTGTCTTAAGCCAAAAGGTACTTTGATACAACTTGGTCTTGGAGGAGATGTTTTAATTCCTCTAGTGTTAGTTACAACAAAAGAGTTAAATTTAAGAGGATCATTCAGATTTCATACTGAGTTTGAGCTGGCTGTTAATATGATGAAAAAAAAATTAATAAATGTGAATCCATTAATTACCCATAAATTAGATTTTAAATCCGCTAAAGAAGCTTTTGAACTGGCAATGAATAACGAAGAACAAAGTATGAAAGTACAATTATCATTTTAAAGTCAGTTTGAAGTTGACTCTTATTATTCAATCAATGCATGATTTAAAATCATATAATTAAAAGAGGAAGTTTAAATGAAATATATTAAAAATATTATACTTGGCTTTTCTGCTTTAGCTGTAGCATCTACTTTATCTACTTTAGCTATTGCCAAGGAAATGCGTGGATGGAATATTCATAAACCAGGCTATCCTAACACAGTCGCTATGGATAAATTTGCTGAGTTAGTGAAACAAAAAACTGGTGGAGAAATTACATTAAAAATGTTTCACTCAGGTGTCTTAGGCAATCAACCTGACGCTATCGAACAAGTCAGAATAGGTGGAATTGAAATTGGTAATTTTAACTTAGGACCTATGGGACCAATGGCCCCAGAAGCAAACGTAGTGTCTTTACCATTTATTTTTAAGAATATGGGACATATGCATCGCGCTTTAGATGGTGCTGCTGGAGACCAAATAAGTGCAGGTATGGAGAAAATTGGTATAATTGCACTCGCTTGGTATGACTCAGGTGCTCGATCATTTTACAATTCAAAAAAACCTATTATGAAACCATCAGACGTTAAAGGATTAAAAGTCAGAGTAATGAATAATGAACTTTATTCTGGGATGATATCTGCTTTAGGAGGAAATCCTTCACCAATGGCATTTTCAGAAGTTTATCAATCACTAAAGACAGGTGTTGTCGATGGTGCAGAAAATAATTGGCCATCATATGAATCAACCGGTCATTTTGAAGTTGCAAAATATTATTCTTTGTCACAACATTTGATAATACCTGAATGTGTTTGTATTAATGATAAAGTATATAACAGTCTGTCTGATAAAAACAAAAAAGCGGTAAAAGAAGCTGCACGTGAATCAGCAAAATTACAAAGAGCTCTGTGGGAAAAAAGAGCAATTTCCAGTCGTGAAAAAGTAATGAAAGCTGGGGTTGAGTTTAATGAAATTCCAAATAAAAAAGCATTTATGGATGCCATGCAACCTGTTCACACCAAATATTTATCAGCTAATCCTAACTTAGTTCCATTAGTTGATTTAATTAAAAATACTAAATAAAATTTAAATCATTATTGGCCATATGATTATGGCCAATAATTTTTGTATATTAAAAGGAGATTTATTATACCAAAAAGATCTTCTCAATTATTAAAAACCTTTACACATACTCTTGACAAACTAGCTTATGTTTGTGAGGTACTCACAGGTTTTGCACTTGTTACTATGACTGTTATATTCAGTTGGCTAGTATATGGAAGATATGTTCTAAATGCCACTCCAACATGGGTAGAGCAAGCATCATTATTATTAGTAGTTTTTATAGGTTTTTTAGGAGCAGCCGTTGGTATACATAAAAAAACTCATTTGGGTGTAACTTTTTTTAGAGATAATGCCCCTGCTCCAATTAAAATCATATTAGATTTAATAAATCACTTTTTAATCATGATATTTGGATTTATTATGATGATTTATAGTTATGATTTAGTCTTATTTAAGTGGGGCACTCAAATACCATTGATACATCTTCCTGAGGGCTTGCGAGCAGTCCCAATTATGATTTGTGGTGGTCTAATTTTACTATTTTCTATTGGTCATATTGCTAATTATAAAGATACGATGACTAATAATAAAAATCCTAAATGAGGTAGGCAATGGGTCTATTAATTATGATGGGAATTTTTGCCTTTGGTGTTGTTATTGGTGTTCCGGTAGCCTTTGCTCTTGGTATTGGAGCGGTTTCAGCATTTTATTTCGAAGGATTACCACTCATAATTGCTTTTCAAAGAATTATTTCAGGCATAAATGTTTTTTCCCTTCTTGCTATTCCATTTTTTATCTTCGCTGGCGAATTAATGTTTCACGGTGGAATAGCTGTAAGGCTTGTAAGATTAGCTTCTTCTGCAGTTGGAGCGATAAGAGGTGGACTTGGTGTTGTTAATGTATTTGCTTCAATGTTATTTGGTGGCATTTCAGGATCAGCCGTTGCAGACGTTTCAGCTCTTGGTTCCATTTTAATACCCGTAATGAAAGAAAAAGGATATGATGAAGATTACGCTGTAAATGTTACAGTCACGTCTTCCATAGCTGGAATAATGATACCTCCAAGTCACAATATGATTTTGTTTGCTGTGGCTACTGGAGAAGGGGTTTCAATTACTCAACTTTTCTTATCTGGAATAATTCCAGGTGTTGTTATGTGCATTTGCTTAGCATTAGTTGCATATTTGGTTGCCGTTAAAAGAGGATATAAATCTGAGTTGTTCCCTGGATATTATACTCTATTTATGCATTTTGTAACTGCCTTACCTGGGTTGTTTACGGCAGTGATTATAGTGGGAGGTGTGCTCTCAGGAATTTTTACTGTTACTGAGTCTGGTGCTTTTGGAACAATGTATGCCTTTGTTGTTACTATAATTGTTTATAGAGCATTAACTTGGAAAAATTTCAAAATTGCCGTCATTAATGCAGTAAAAACAACTTCTATGGTGATGATACTTGTTGCTAGTGCATCGGCATTTGGATACATGCTTACTTTTTACCAAGTACCATCTCAAATGATAAGCTTTATGAATGGTATATCGAGTAATCCAATTGTAATTCTATTAATGATAAATGTTATGCTCTTAGTGTTGGGTATGATAATGGATATGGCAGCCTTAATATTAATCTGCACACCAATTTTTTTACCTTTAGCTATGTCTTTAGGTATGGATCCACTTCAATTTGGCATGATTTTAATGATGAACTTGGGGCTTGGATTATGCACACCACCGGTCGGAGCTTGCCTATTTGTGGGTTGTGCAATCGGCAAAGTACCAATCGAAAAAGCAGTTAAAACAATTTGGCCATTTTATTTTGCTATCTTTTTTGGCCCTTATGTTAACCACATTTATTCCTGCTATTTCTTTAACATTGCCTAATTTAATCAGATAATAAGAACATGTGTAAATATATGAATAGAGATTATGAACCACGTTAATGTAGATTGTGTTTTAGACATAAAAGCCAGTTTAGGAGAAAGCCCAATTTGGTCAGAAAAAGACCAAATTTTATATTGGTTATCCAACAAGATCTGTAGAATATAGGGGTAACTCAGCAATTGATATTGCTTTATGGGACTTAAAAGCTAAATCAAGTAATTTAAAGTTAGTTGAAATTTTAGGTGGACCGTGCAGAGATAAAATACCAATTTACAATACTTGTGCTGCTAGTGGATATAACTGGAATGCAAATTCTTCATCTCGATTAGTGAGTGAGCTTAAATCAAAGCAAAATAAAGAAACCTATGATGACCTTGAGCTCCAGACACAAAATCCAGGAGAACTTGCGCAAAGTCTTTTAGATGAAGGTATTAAAGCAATGAAAATTTGGCCATTTGACGAATTTGCTTTTATCACTAAAGGTCAAATGATTTCATTAGAAAATCTAAAAAAAGGCATTAATAGAATAAAAAAAGTTCGTGACGTAGTTGGAAGTAAGATTGACATTATGTTAGAATATCACTCACTATGGCAATTAGCTCCAGCAATAAAAATTGCTAAGCATGTTGATGAATTTGATGTTTTTTGGCATGAAGATCCAATTAATATGGCTCATTTAAAAGATTTGGCTGAATTTAAGCAAAACACAATTGCACCTATAGCGGGTAGTGAGGCTTTAGGCACAGCTATTTGGTATCGCGATGCTCTTTCTTTAGGAGCTATTGATTATATGCATTATGACTTAGGTTGGATTGGAGGTATAACAGAAGCAATTAAAATATCTGGTATAGCTCACGGAAATAATAGGATGATGTGCCCACACGATTGTACAGGACCAGTAGTTTGGATTGCAAACTTACATATTAGTCT
>KB910522.1:0-2268 GCA_000383115.1 alpha proteobacterium SCGC AAA015-N04 | reverse complement strand
AAAATATCTGGTATAGCTCACGGAAATAATAGGATGATGTGCCCACACGATTGTACAGGACCAGTAGTTTGGATTGCAAACTTACATATTAGTCTTGCATATCCGAATGTGATGATTTTAGAGAGTGTTCGATCATTTTATAATGGTTTTTATAAAATTTTAGTTGATAATTTACCAGAAGTGCAAAATGGTTTTGCATTGCCAATGAAAGGTATTGGATTAGGTGTAGATTTAAATAGTTCCCTATTAGCTTCTCAAGACACTAATAAAAAAATTACTACCACACGTGATATATGAGTTATTTAAATGTAATAAAACTAACAACTGATAGACTGAAATTAGATCTCATACCGGAACTTGGAGGGAGAATAAACAAATTAGTTTTTAATGAATTTCACATTCTTCGTCCGTTTCAAATTCAAAGTATAAAACCATTACAGTCTTATAAGGGCGGAAATTTTTGTTTAGTACCTTTTTCAAACAGAATAAAAAACTCTAAGTTTAATTTTAATCAATTAGAACTTAAATTAGCTAAGAATGATCCACCTAATGCAATTCATGGGCATGCATATTTAGGAAAATGGAATATATTAAAAAAAACACAGAGATCTGCTGTTATCGTTTATAAGCATTTAGCAAATAAATTTGGTTGGCCATGGTCCTATGAGACATTTCAAACAATAACTTTAGATGGTAATAATATTGTTTTTGAATTAGACATTTTAAACAAATCAAATAACCCAATGCCATTTGGATTTGGTATTCATCCATATTTTAATTTTAATGACAAGGTTAAATTGAAATTCTCTGCTGAAAGAGAATGGTTAGGTTGCCCAGAAGAATTTCCGATCAAAACTAAGACTGTAGAAAATAATTTTGATTATAAAAAAGGAAGTGAATTATGGAAAAAACAAAAAACAATATGTTATGAGAATTTCAAAGAAAAGATTGAAATATTTTGGGTATCAAATCGAAAAAAAGTAAAGATCAAAACAGATAAAATTTTCAAACATTTAATTATACATGTTCCAGAACATGCTAGGTATTTCTGTGTTGAGCCTGTAAGTCATCCTACTGATGGGTTTAATTTAGCATATAAAAAAATTGAGAATATAAATTATAATATTTTAATGCCTAATCAGAAAATCAAAGGTTCAATTAAGATTGAAATTGACAATTTCTAACCATAAAAAGGAAAGTTAATTCCTTTTATGCCAGGTATGCTTAATGCAAAAATGCCTCCAGCTTTAGGCTGTTGTTTATTTGTTCCTTGTGTGATGTCACTCCCTATTGAAGTAACATATATAGTATCAAGTTTGGCACCACCAAAAGCTATTTTTGTTGGTTTTTCTATTGGCATTTTTATCACCATATCTATTTTACCTTTTGGGGTAATTCTAACTAATTCCCATCCAGAAACCCCTGCCATCCAATAACAACCATCTGCATCAACACATCCTCCATCTGGTCTTCCATTAACCTTGTGAGTTTCAAAAAAAACTTTTTTATTAGACCAAATACCATCTTCTAAATCATAATCATATGACCATATGGTCCTGATCCACGGAGCACTGTCAGAAACATAAGCTGTCTTGTAATCGGGAGAAAATGCTAGACCATTGATAGTATAAAACCCTTCTAAAATTTTTTTTATATCTCCTGATGGATGAAGGCAATATAGACTTCCTTCTGGTTCTTCTCCTTTATTCTTTGGATTTAAGGACATAGTTCCTGCATAAAACCTTCCCCTAGAATCAACCGTTCCGTCATTGAATCTGTTTTTGGGATTGTTATCCTTAGGATTGCAAAGAAAAGATATTTTCCCTTTTTTTTGTTCTAATTCAAAAAAACCATTAGTTAAAGCTAACACTATATTTAAGTTTTTTTTAAGCGCAAAACATCCAATAAAGTCACCAACATTAATTATGCTATTTATTTTATTTATTGGATCAAATTTACAAATTAAGTGATTATTAATATCAACCCAATATAAAATTTGGTCTTTTTCTGACCAAATTGGGCTTTCTCCTAAACTGGCTTTTATGTCTAAAACACAATCTACATTAACGTGGTTCATAATCTCTATTCATATATTTACACATGTTCTTATTATCTGATTAAATTAGGCAATGTTAAAGAAATAGCAGGAATAAATGTGGTTAACATAAGGGCCAAAAAGATAGCAAAATAAAATGGCCAAATTGTTTTAACTGCTTTTTCGATTGGTACTTTGCCGATTGCACAACCCACAAATAGGCAAGCTCCGAC
>KB910521.1:165000-230567 GCA_000383115.1 alpha proteobacterium SCGC AAA015-N04 | reverse complement strand
AATCAGAATTTAAACATTAATTCTTCAATGTCTTTTGTAGAAAGTGTATCACTCAAACTAAATCCTAAATTTATTTTTAAAAACTTTGTTGTTGGAAAGTCAAACCAAATGCCTTTTGCTGCATCAAAAAAAAGTTTCGGAATCTGTTTCGTCTCTCTATAATCCTCTTTATATACATGGAGATGTTGGGATGGGTAAAACTCATTTGTTAAATGCTATAGCAATTGATCTGAAAAAAAATTTTTCCAATATGAAAATTGTATTTATGTCGGCAGAACGATTCATGTATCAATTCATTAAGGCAATTAGATTGAAAGATACAATAAAGTTTAAAGATCAATTTAGATCCATTGATGTATTAATAATTGATGATATTCAGTTTATAGGTGGAAAAGATTCGACTCAAGAAGAGTTTTTTCACACTTTTAACGATTTAATTGACCAGGGTAAACAAATTATAATATCATCAAATAAATCTCCTGTTGAATTAAGTGACTTAGATGAAAAACTTAGATCAAGACTTGGTGGTGGATTGGTTGTTGATTTTCTTCCAATGAATTTCAAATTAAGAATGGATATATTAATAAAAAAAATTGGTCAAATTGAAATTAGTTTTCCACATGAAGTTTTAGAATTTCTTGCAACAAAAATAGTTAAAAACGTAAGAGAATTAGAAGGAGCATTAAATAGAATTTTGGCGCACCATGAACTAACTGGCAAAGAAATTACAGTAGAAAATTCAGAAGATTTATTATCTGATTTATTGTTGAAAAATAAAATGAATTTGACTATTGACTGCATTCAAGAAACAGTCTCTTCTTTTTTCAATTTAAAAATATTTGATATGATCTCCTCACGAAGATCAATAAACGTTGCAAGGCCAAGGCAAATTGCAATGTATTTATGTAAAAACTTGACTAGTTTCTCCTATCCAGAGATAGGAAAGGCATTTGGAGGAAAAGATCATACCACTGTAATGCATGCTGTAAAAAAAATCTCTTCATTATGCGAACAAGATCTTAATTTAAAAAAACAAATTCATGATCTAAAGAAATTGATTTTCTCTCTCTAATTTAACCAAAATTCAATTTAATTTCGTATATGATTTACTTGCTGAAACTGATTTTAACATGCTATAATAACACATTATTATTGGTTAATTTAAGGGTCAAGATTGAGGTTTAAAAATGAATTTTACTATAGATAGAAATACCTTTCTTAAACCATTAGGACATATATATTCAGTTGTAGAAAAAAGAAACACTATTCCAATTCTATCTAATGTATTAATAGAAACTAATTCTTCAAAAGTTTCATTGACCGCTACGGATATGGATATGGACATTGTTGAAACAGTTGAGTGTATAGTTTCTAATCCAGGTAAAATTACAGTAGCTGCACACACATTATATGATATTGTTAGAAAATTGACAGATGGATCAGAAATAAAAGTGGAATTAAAAGATACAAATTTAGAAATTTCTTCTAGTAAATCCCAATTCATTCTACCTACATTACCAGTTGACGATTATCCAGTCATGACAGATATTGAAAAAGGCAGTAATTTTTCTGTACAATCAATTGATCTTGCAAATTTAATCGATAATACCAAATTTGCAATTTCTTTAGAAGAAACACGATATTATTTAAATGGTATTTATTTACATGTTCCAACATCGAATAAAGATAAATTAAGAGCTGTTGCGACAGATGGACACAGATTAGCGCAGGCTGAAATTCCATTACCAAATGGCGCAGAAGAATTACAAGGAATAATTTTACCTAGAAAAGCAGTAGGGGAAATAAGAAAATTAATTGATAGTACAGACGGACAAGTTAAAGTAATAATTTCAAGTACTAAAGCAAAGTTTATTTTTCCAAATTCTATATTAACTACAAAATTAATCGATGGTGCTTTCCCCGATTATCAAAGAGTTATTCCGCAGAAGAATTTAAATAAGTTAATTGTGTCTAACAATGATTTTTCAAAAGCAATTGACAGAGTCTCTACGGTTTCAATGGAAAAATCAAGAGCGGTTAAATTATCATTAAAAGGTAATATTTTAGCATTAAATGTTAATAGTCACGATCTAGGCAATGCTTCTGAAGAATTAGAAGTTAACTATGATTGTGATAACTTAGATATTGGATTCAATTCTAAATATTTATTAGACATTGCTGCGCAAATACAAGGTAAAGAAATAGAAATATTATTATCGGATTCTGCTTCACCTGCGCTAATTACAGACCCTGATCAAGATGGTGTGATTTTTGTTTTGATGCCTATGAGAGTTTAATTATTAAAAAATTTAGGACAAATATGAATAATAACATTTTTAGCCTAAATAGAGACTATATAATGCAAGTTAAATCTAATACACTTCATTTAGAAACCTTAGCGCTTAAAAATTTTAGAAATTTCTCACATTTAACACTTAAGCTTCCCAATAATTCAATATTAATTTATGGAGAAAATGGTTGTGGAAAGACAAATATTTTAGAATCGATTTCACTGTTAACCCAAGGCAGAGGTCTCCGTAAAGCTAAAAACGAAGATTACCTATCCCAAAATTCGTTTATACATGATAATCAAAATAGTTGGGGGATTAATGCTAGACTTAACACACCTATTGGAAAATTCAACATTGGTACAGGAATAAAAGATGCTACAGAGAATAAGTCTAGAGTTGTCAGAATTAATTTTGAAAATGCTTCTCAGATTCAATTAGGCAAAATTATAAAAGTATCTTGGATAACGCCACAGATGTGTGTCATGTTTCAAAGTTCTATGAGTGAAAAAAGACGTTTTATAGATTATTTAACATCTTCAATTGATCCATCTCACTTGAACAGAGTTTACAAGTATCAAAAACTGTTAAGGCAAAGAAATAATATTTTGTTCCAACAGTGTAGTGACATTACTTGGATAAATACTATAGAAAAACAAATTTCAGAACTAGCTGTTTCTATAGTTGCAAGTAGGTTAGATTTATTAGAATATCTAAATGGGTTGTTTATAGAAGAGAAAAGAAAAGATCTTTTAATTAATAATTTTCCACCTGTCGAAATAAAATTTAATGGTCAAATTGAAAATTTATTACTTAAAAAAAATGCTGTTGAGGTTGAAGATTATGTTAAGTCAAATTTACAAAAATCTCGGTTATCTCAAGAAACGGATATTTGCGGACCACAAATTTCTCAAATAGAAATTTACAATAGACTAAATAAAAAAAATATTAATATTTCATCAACTGGTGAACAAAAGTTATTATTAATATCTTTAATCTTGTCACATGCAAGAATGCTAAATGTTAGATTTAATTTCCCACCAATATTATTACTAGATGACATTGTTGAGCATTTAGACGAAAAACATAGAAATGCTTTGTACAAAGAAGTATCTAAACATTGTGCCCAATCATTTTTTACAAGTACAAGCTTAAGTGCATTTGAAGCATATCCTCATGAAATAGATAAAATTCACCTGCCAACTGTAAAAAATAATTTTAAAAGTTATTACGATTTTGAAATGGAGAAATTTTGATGTCTGAACAAGAAATAGAACTGAATAAAATAAATACAAATTATGACGCAGATTCAATAAAAGTTCTCAAAGGTTTAGATGCGGTAAGAAAGAGACCTGGAATGTACATTGGTGATACTGATGATGGATCAGGTCTTCATCACATGGTTTATGAAGTATTAGATAATTCTATAGATGAATCCCTTGCAGGACACTGTGATCTTATACAAGTAATATTATTAAAAGACGGTTCTGTAACAATTTCTGACAACGGAAGAGGTATTCCCGTTGATTTACATCCTGAAGAAGGTGTTTCAGCTGCAGAGGTTATAATGACACAATTACACGCAGGAGGTAAATTTGATAATAATTCCTATAAAGTTTCAGGAGGATTGCACGGTGTTGGTGTTTCTGTTGTAAATGCACTCTCAGAGTATCTAACTCTTACTATTTATAGAAATGGAAAAGTTTATCAAATAAAATTTAAAGATGGCGTTGCAAATAACAGATTATCTATAATTGGCAATAATAGTGAAAAAAATGGAACTGAAATTAACTTTAAACCAAGTTCTCGCACTTTTTCTAAATGTAGATTTGACTATACAACCTTAGAACATAGAATAAGAGAGTTAGCATTTTTAAATAGTGGTGTTTATATAGATTTAATTGATCACAGGGAAAGTGATCAAAAAAAAATGTCTTTTTTTTACGAAGGAGGTTTAAAAGCTTATACCCAATATTTAAATAGGTCTAGAAATGCTATTCATGAGGTAATATCCACAACACACGAAAAAGATGGTATTATAGTAGATATATCATTAGAATGGACTGACGGTTATCATGAAACTACACTTTGTTTTACAAATAATATCCCGCAAAGAGATGGTGGGACTCATCTTGCTGGTTTTAGAGCTGCTTTGACTAGAGTTATTAATAATTATTCTATAAACTCTGGTATTGCTAAAAAAGAAAAAATACAATTATCCGGTGAAGATTGTAGGGAGGGTCTGACAACTGTATTATCTCTAAAAATCCCTGACCCTAAATTTTCAAGCCAGACAAAAGATAAATTAGTTTCAAGTGAAGTAAGACCAGTCGTGGAGCAACTAGTTTCAGAATCTTTAAGTCAATGGCTTGATGAACATCCATCAGAAGCAAAAAAAATAGTTGCAAAAGCTTTTGAAGCTGCGAGTGCTCGTGAGGCTGCAAAAAGAGCGCGTGAATTAACTAGAAGAAAGGGTGTTATGGATATAGCTAGTCTTCCTGGAAAATTAGCAGATTGTCAAGAAAAGGATCCTGCTAAATCAGAAATTTTCTTAGTAGAAGGTGACTCAGCAGGTGGTTCTGCAAAACAAGGAAGAGACAGATCTAATCAAGCAATTCTTCCCCTAAGAGGAAAAATTTTAAATGTAGAAAGAGCTAGAGTTGATAAGATGTTATCATCTTCTGAAATTGGAACCCTAATTACTGCAATAGGTGCTGGCGTTGGTAATTCAGAAATTGATCTTCAAAAAGCAAGATATAATAAAATCATTATTATGACTGATGCAGACGTGGACGGAAGTCATATAAGAACATTACTGTTAACTTTTTTCTTCAGACATATGAGGCCTTTGGTTGATGCTGGATATTTGTACATTGCACAACCACCATTATTTAGGGCTAAAAATGGTAAATCTGAAGTTTACTTAAAGGATCAAATTGCACTTGATAACTATTTAATAAATTCTGGTATAAAAAACGTTACTTTATCAGTAGGAAATAGAGAAACAATTTTAGGTGAGGATTTAAAAATTTCAGTAGAAAAATCAGTTTATGCAAAAAGAATAATTGATAAGATTTCAAAAAAGATTGGTTTTCCAGAAGTGATCTCACAAATAGCCATTTTAGGATTGTTTAATTTGGATTTATTAAATAACGAAAAAAACCTTCCTATCGTTATTGACAGATTAAATAGAGCTTTCAACAAAAATAATGGAAGTTGGAGTGGTAATTATAATTTAAATAAAGAAAACAACAATTTCAAAAGTATAGAGATATATAGAACCAATAGAGGCGTAAAAGATATAATAATTTTAAATAAAGAAGACTTGCTTTCAGATGAAGCTAAAATTTTAAACAATATGAAATCATTTCTAAGAGACCATTTTTATGAAAATTGTGTCTTTTCACTTGATGGTAAAAATTTCGACTTAACAGGGCCACTTGATTTGGCAGATAGAATAACAGATTTAGGCAAAAGAGGTTCTCAAGTAAATCGTTATAAGGGATTAGGAGAGATGAATCCAGCACAATTGTGGGAAACAACTCTTGATCCAAATTCAAGATTTTTATTACAAGTAAAGGTTGAAAATGAGGGGGATGCAGAAGAAACATTTTCAACTTTAATGGGAGAAACAGTAGAGCACAGGCGCGTTTTCATTCAAGATAATGCTCTAAGAGTAAGTAATTTAGACATATAAAATTAATTAAAGATATTATCTTTTCTCATTATATGATCAGATATTTGTTGAGATGTAAATGCGCTAAGTGTCCACCCAAGGTGTCCATGGCCAGTGTTATAAAACACACCAGGTAACTTTCCACTTCCAACTTTTGGAACCATACTTGGTGTCATAGGCCGTAAGCCAGTCCATGGAATAACGTGTTCAGTAGACACTTTAGGAAAAAGTTCGTTACACCATTTAATAAGAGGATTAATTCTATCAGCTCTTATATCTTTATTATAACCATTAAATTCAGCAGTGCCTGCAACTCTAAATCTGTTTTTTCCTAATCTACTTGAAACAATTTTAGCTTTGTCATCTAGTAAAGACACGTAAGGAGCATTTTTGATGCTCTCTTTATCGTTAAGTAATATTGTAATTGAATACCCTTTTACAGGATATATATTGATTTTATCACCCAGTTCATTTGCTATAAATTTACTATTTACACCAGCACAAACTACTATCCCATCATAATTTTGTTTTTGAATTTCATTTGATTGATTAAAGATAAGTATTGGTTGTTTCTTGTTATGAATAATTTTAATAATTTCTGTTTCATAAAAGAATTTTACCCCTTTTTTTTCACAAGAATCAGCCAGTAATTTTGTAAATTTATGAATATCACCAGACATATCACTTTTTGTGTAAAATCCACCAATAAAATTCTTAAGATTTAAAGTTGGTTCAATAGATAGCATTTCATCTATAGAAATTTCACTACGATCTAATCCTGCTTCCAAAAGCCATTCATTAACTTCTCTTCCATGTTCCAGAGAAGCTTGACTATCACATAAATGCATGATCCCTTTTTCTTCTAGATCTAGATCTATCTTTTCTTGGTTTAAAATCCTTTTAAATTCATCTCTGCTGTTTATAGCCATTTTAGCTGTTAAAATTGTATTTTTTTTGTGGTTAGGAATATTACTTATAAAATCCATTATCCAACTGATTTTATGAAAATTTAGCTTAGGACTGAATAACAATGGTGCATCTTTTTTTAACATCCATTGAATACCTTTGCCTACTGTTGACCAACTATTCCAAACTTCAGCATTACAAGCAGATAATTGGCCACCGTTTGCAAAACTTGTTTCCATAGCTGCATAACGATTTTTATCAAAAACGGATACTGTATATCCTCTCTCTAAAAGTTGATAAGCAGTGGTTATGCCAGTTACACCTGCACCTATAATTGCTATATTTTTCATAATAAACTCCGTGACAAAGTTTTCTTAAATCAACTGTACCCCATCTGTCACGGAACCTGAAAGATTGACCAAAATGGCTTACCCCTTCGGTGGATGATAAAATCATCACTCTCCAGATTATCAACTTTTTATGTTTCGGGTGCCTGAGAGTTTCCGGGGTGGTTGCTCCTTCGGCGGTTATAAAAAAACTCTCTCACATAAAAAGACAATGATAAAATTACTTTAACAATATTTGTTAATAAAAACAATAGTATAAAATTTTTAAATTTTTATCTGAATTTTTGTAACCATAAAAACCCCAAGGCATGAAAGGAACAAACCCAAGAGGTCAAAGGAAGTGAATGTTTCTTCTAATATTAAAAATGCAAGTAAACCTGAAATAGGAGGAACTAAAAAAAATAAAGTAGATGTTTCACTAGCTTTATTATTTACTAGTAACCACATCAAAATTAAAAATGCACCAAGTGAAACAGCAAATATTTGCCAAGACATAGCTAAAATAAATTTATTTGAAAAATTTATAAGAAATTCTTCAAAGCAACATGCTAATATAAAATGAAAAATTGAGGCACTTAATGCTTGTATAGTATTATTTCCAGATAAAGGTAAATCAGATCCTATTTTTTTTTGCCAAATAATACCTAGTGAAGAAGAAATCAGACCGACTATTCCAGCAAAAAATGCAACTGTGGTTAAGCCATCAATTAGATCAGAAATTATGATTATCATTGCACCACTAAATCCAAAAAGGATTCCTACCCACTGAAATTTAGTTAGGTTTTCATTCAAATAAATCCCTGCTAGAAAAGATGTTAGAATGGGTTGTAATGATACTATTAATGCTATAAGAGTAGCTGATATACCTTTAGATAAGGCAAAAAAAACTCCACCCAAATATAATCCATGAAATAATAACCCACTAATTGATGCATTTTTAAATGCCTTGAATGAAATATATTTGTCTTTTGAAAAAAAAATAAAAAACATGAAAAATAAAAAGGAAACTATTCCAAATCTTATTGAAAGTGAAAGAAAAGGTGGAGCATTATCAACTATGATTTTACTAGTAATAAACGCTGAAGACCATAGAATTACAAAAATTATTGGGATTATATTATAAATATGGATAGCCCTTTTATTACGAAAACTATTAAAATAAATTATCTTGGTTTTTCAATTGGTCCTTCCTTTTCTAACCACTTGTTGAAACCTCCAACAAGATGAGAGGTGTTTAAAAGTCCAATTTCATTTGCTGAAAGCGTGGCAAGTGCTGAACGCCAGTCAGATGCACAATAAAAAATAAAATGATAATTATCATTAAAAAACTCTTTATGATATGGACTTTCAGGGTCTATCCAAAACTCTAACATACATCTTGGAACATGTTTTGCTCCCAAAATACGTCCAGATTTTTGGATTTCTCTTATATCTCTTACATCTATAAATAGATTAATTTTGTTAGAATGCATTTTGATAGCATCAATCACTTCTAGATTATTAATTTGTTTTTTGGCACTTTCTACAAGTTTCATCACCGAAGTTTTTACTTTAATCATTTTATTCTTTCATTAAATTATACTAAATAACCAATCAAATTTATTTTAGTCTGTCAAAAATTAAATAAGCTGCTTTATTTCCTGATATAAATGCATCTTCAATATTTGGGCCTTGCAAAAAATCACCTGCAATTGCAACTGGGTACGTTGGATCAATCTGAAGTCCTGAGTATTTACTTTTTACTTTAGCATATCTCCAAATGTGTAAACTATGAAACTTTATTTTTGATCTAAAAAATAGTTTTATGGAGAACATTATTTCTTCTTTTAGAAAATTTTTATCTTTACAGTAATTTAAATCTGAATATTCTTCATTAGTATGAGCAGTCCAAACATTTGGGTTGCTACCAGAGGCCATCCAACCAAGTATTCCTGACTTTTTGTTAAAATCGTAATGAGTTTTTAAATCAAATGGAACTTTATCAAAAGTAAACATTAGAGCTATACATGCATGATATGAACCTGTTTTGAGAGTTTTTTTTAATGAAGGAAAATTTTTCATTAAATTATAATTCTGAGGTGCAGGGATAGAAGAAATCACTCCGTCATAACCTTCCCAATCGTTACCTTTGTCATCAAGAACATTAATTTTATTTCCTAATGGTTTAATCTGAGTAATTTTAACTTTTTGTTGAATCTGTAACTCATTCGAAAGATTTAGTAAAAATTCCCTCATAGTTCTGTGACCTCTATACCTTTTGGGAGTAAAATTTCCAAATTCTTTTATGTAATTGTTCTTAATTCCTGTAGAAATGATTTTTTTAAAATCTTTTGTTTTAGCGGTAAAAAATTGTGCTCCGTGGTAAAAAAAGTTTAATTTTCTGTCAATAGTGACCTCACGAGTACTTATTCTCCCACCTATAAAATTTCCTTTGTCAATAATAGTTGTATTAAAGCCAAAAGATTTTAACTTTAATGAAGAAGAGATTCCTGCTATTCCTGAACCAATGATTAGAATTTTTTTTGACATAATTAAGCACTTCCAACAATTATATAATATTTGGAAAAAAATATAATGGATAATTTTATTATTAAACCTGAGTTTATATTGGAAAAATTTAATTTTGAAGGAAATTTTAGGATTCCTCCTATTAAAAACCTAAATGCTGAAAATGTTGTAGATATTTATCAAGCAATGCGACCTTTTTTCCCTCAATATCATTACAATGATCAGAAAACTATTTTAGCTCCTAAGTTAATCAATATATTAGATCATTTCGATGCGTTATTACTAGATGCTTTCGGTGTCTTAAATATTGGTTCAGATCTTGTACCTGGAATTATTGATACATTAAACAAAGCTAGAGAAAAAAACATAACACTTTTAGTTGTCACAAATGGTGCTAGTAATAATGTGTCAATTAAAAGAAATCAACTTTCAGCTTTAGGATTAGAGTTCTCAATTGAAGAAATTATTTCAAGCCGAGACGCAGCTGAAATTTTTTTGTCATATAATAAACCAAACGGCCCATTAGGTGTTATGGGCAATAACGGGAATGCTTTCAAAATATTAGATATAGAATGTGTAGAATTAGAACAAAGTGTAAATATGTTCGACGAGATGAATTCCTTTCTTTTACTAGGTACAAACCAATGGGATACTGTTTGGCAAGAAATTTTATTCAGCTCCTTAAAATATAATCCAAGACCTTTTTTTGTCGCGAATCCAGATTTAGTAGCTCCTCATGAAAAAAATTTTTCAATAGAACCGGCTTATTATGTGTCTCATTTAATCAAAAATGGTATAAGTTTGCCTTTTTGGTTAGGAAAACCTTTCCCAACTATTTTTGAACTTGCTATCAATAGAATTAATGAACTCTCTGGAAGACATATACCATTATCTAGAATCGGTATGGTTGGAGATACATTACATACAGACATTTTAGGAGCAAATAGTTTTGGTTTAAAATCAGTTTTAATGACAAAATACGGATTACTTAAAAATTCAAATGTTGGCAGTTTGATAAAAAAAACCGGAATTCTGCCTGATTATATTATTGAAAGTCCTTAAAAATGAACACTAATTCTCAGAATATTCTTCTTATTGATAAAGTGTCTTTTGCTTATCATAATAAATTAAATAAAAATGAAATTTTTAAGGATTTCTGTTGTAAGTTTAAAAAAGGGAAATTTACCAGCATTATAGGCCCTTCAGGTTCAGGGAAAACAACTTTGTTAAAACTAATTTCTGGTTTAATAAATTACACAAGTGGAGAAATCAAGTTTGAGGGAAATATAGTTAAAAGCGTAATAAGTGATATAACGCTTGTTCAACAAAATAATTCACTTATGCCTTGGCTAAATGTTTACCAAAATATTGCGTTAGGCGATATAAACAAAATAAAAACAAGTCGTAAATTAAAAAATTTGATTATAAATATCGGTCTTCAAGAATTCTCTAATTTTTATCCTCACCAGCTATCAGGTGGTTTAATACAAAGAGTTGCATTAGCTAGAGCCTTATTCTTTAAGCCTAAATTATTACTTTTAGATGAGCCTTTTGCAGCTTTAGATAACTTAAGTAGAGAAATTATTTCTTCAGAATTAATATCTACAATAAAAAAAGAAACTCTTAGTATTATTATGGTTACTCATTCAATTGAAGAAGCTGCATTGCTAAGTGATGAAGTTTTAATCACGGGATTGGCACCCATAACAGTAGTAAAAAAATACAGTCCTCCCAAAAATAAAAAATCTATACCTTGGTATAAACTAGGACTTAGAAAATCTCTAGAAAATAAATGTTTTCGTGATTATATAAAGTTAATTAGGGAAAGTTCATATAATGTATTAAAGGAAAAAATTGCAATTGAAATACAAAAATAAAACAATCTTAGTGACTGCCTCAAGTAAAAGATTAGGAAAATTTATAGCAACTGATTTACTCAAATCTGGTTGGAATATAGCTTTACATTATAATAAATCAAAAAAGTTAGCTGAAAATACAGCCAATGAATTATTTGAAATTGGAGGAAAAGTAACGTTGCACCAAGCTGATTTGACTCTTAATTCTGACCTAGAAAAGTTAATAAAAGAGATAGAAGAGCAAAATTCAGTCTGGACGGGCCTAATCAACAATGCAGGCTACTTTAGCTACGATAATGGTAGTAATTTTCAATATAAAAGTTTACAACAACATATGTCAGTTAATTTTATTGCTCCAGTAATTCTGACTAAAGCGTTAGCAAATTATACATTAAATATACAAAAGAAGAAAAGGAATGAAAGAGGTTTTGTTATCAATATAATTGATGCAAAAATATTTGGTCTTAATCCTGATTATTATACTTACACTTTATCAAAACAAGCAATGTATGGTCTTACTAAAATGTCCGCTTTATCATATTCAAATTGTTTAAGAGTAAATGGGATAGCTCCTGGAATAACTCTTTCAGCTCCAGGTCAGGATCAAAAAGATTTTCAGAAATCTCATAAAAAAAATTTACTTAAATCATCCTCAACAGTTGATGAAATTATAAATGCTGTAAATTTTATCATAACATCTAAATCTATGACTGGGCATATAACGTTATTAGATGGTGGTGCACATCTGGCGCCACCAAGAAGAGATGTAGCCTTATAAATAGTATAGTAATGAACATAAAAAAAAGAAAAATTTTAATAAATGATTTAGTTTTGTTAGCATCTATTGGTGTTTATGAACAAGAAAAAAAACAAAAACAAAAAATTAAAATCAATCTTGAAGTGTTACTTACAAATGAATCTGAACCAAATAAAGATGATTTAAATAGCACACAAGATTATTGTAAATTTAGAAAATTAGTATTGGAAATAGTTGAAAGAAAGCATTATGAATTAATTGAAACAATTGCTAACCAAATATATAGCGACATAATTGATCAAAAATGTACACTGGGCGTTAAAGTTAAAATTATCAAGCCTGATATTTTTAATGATTGTGAAGTAGGATATGAGCTCTCTAATATTTAAAAATTATTTTTTTGTAATCTTATTGCTTCAAAAACATTTACAGGATCTGTGCCTTCCATATTTATTGACTTTAAAAATTCCAGTTGGTCGGCTCTTAAAAATGGATTAGTTTGCTTATCCGTTCCTAATTTAAAAGGTATTGATGGCAAACTTTTTTCTGTATTTTCTTTTATTTTCGAATAAACTTTTTTGAATAATTTATTATTAGGATCTATGTAATTACAAAAGTTTGCATTAGACATAGTGTATTCATGTCCACAGTATACCATCGTTTCATCAGGCAGTGATCTTAATTTTAGTAAGCTTTGCCACATTTGTTTCATTGTACCCTCAAATACTCTTCCACACCCAAGATAAAAAAGAGTATCACCGGAAAATAAACATTTTTCTTCTTCCATATATAAACAAATATGTCCAAGTGTGTGACCAGGTGTAAATATTACCTTTGTATTTATTCCAGCAATTGAAATTTCTTCATTATCTGAAGCATATATGTCTGCATTTAATATACGTTCTTTGTCATACGATGGAGCTATTAATTTTGATTTGTAGATATTTAATAGTTCTGAATTCCCACCAATATGATCATGATGGTGGTGAGTATTAATAATTTGATCTAGTTTCCAACCTTTATCATTTAAAAAATTAATAACTGGTTTGGAATCTCCTGGATCAATTACGCTGGTTATATTTTTTTCTTTATTTCTTAATAAGTATATATAATTATCAGTAAGAGCTTTTATTATGTGTATTTCTAACATTTTTACCTTTCAATGTTAATATATTTACGTAAATAATAATTAACTTAAAATATTCTACCATTGGATACACTTAAAGAGTGTATTTTAAATCATTACGATATATAAATACTTATTTATAATAAAGGAATAAAATGAAAAATACTGAATTGGATGCGTTGAGGTCTAAAATTGATCAAATTGATACTGATTTATGTGAGTTAATCAAAGAAAGGCAGTCTTTAGCATTCCAAATTATGAAAGCAAAAAAAGGAAGCTTTCCTTTTGATCCTGAACGAGAAGAGGAATTAATAAAAAAAATAGTAAATATGGGACTAAATAAGTATTTAGTTGAAAAGGTCTGGCGCCAAATTATTTCATCTAACTTAGCAGAGCAAAAAGCTTTTAAAATTGGAGTTGCAGGCAATAATGATGAGATTAAATCGGCCTATTCTGCTCATTTTGGAAATTATTTCAGCACCACTTATTTTTCAAGTGTTGTAAGTTTGTTAGCCTCTTTAGAAAAAAAAGACATAGAAATAGGTTTTATTGATAGTGAAAGCATTTATAAGTTGAAAAATCAAACTGAAATTAAAGTTAATTTTGAAATTCTAGCAAACGTTCCACTTTACAAAAGTATTAATCAACAAGAATTTAAAATTATTAAAATTAAAAATGACTAATTATAGGTATTTATATGACTGGACCTTCTCCTAGATCAAGTATACACAAGTTACAATCATACAAACCAAACTTTGGTAAAAGTAAAATAAAAAATTTTATTAGACTATCTGCTAATGAAGGTGCTTTAGGAGCCTCTGAGAATGCTGTAAAAGCTCTTAATACTTTTTCAATAAATTTAAACAGATATCCTCCACAGGTAAGTGAAGAATTAATCGGTTCAATTTCCAAAAGATACAACTTAGAAAAGAAAAAAATTATTTTAGGAAATGGTTCTGACGAATTAATATCAATTATTTCACAAGCGTTTTTAGATAAAAATGATGAGGCAATATATACAGAATTTGGTTTTTTACAGTTTCCTCAAGCAATAGCTTTGTCTGGTGCAAAAGGAGTGGTTGCAAAAGACATAAATTTAACTACAAGTGTAGATAATATTTTATCAAAAATTAATGATAAAACTAAAGTAATTTTCTTAGCTAACGCTAATAACCCTACCGGAACTTATATTCCGAAAAAAGAAGTAATTCGGCTTCACAATTCAATCCCTTCAAAAATATTATTAGTTTATGACGCAGCTTACTCTGAATTTATAACTAATAGAGATTATATTGACGGTAGTATATTAGCTGAAAATTATGAAAATGTCATTATGTTGAGGACTTTCTCAAAATTACATGGGTTAGCGTCTTTAAGATTAGGTTGGGGATACTGCTCTGAAAAGATTGTTGATTGTTTAATGAGGGTAAGAGGTCCTTTCAGTGTGAATTCTGCTGCAATATCTGCTGGTATAGCTGCAATAGAAGACAAAAAATTTCAACAAAAATCTGTAAGGCATAATTTAAAATGGATGAGTTGGATGGAAATGCAATTGAACTCTTTAAATCTAGTTTATCAACCATCTGTAACCAATTTTTTATTGATAAAATTTCCTAATTCTTTAAAAAAAAATGCACAAAACGCTGAAAAATTTCTAGCTAAACGTGGAATTTTAGTTAGAGGTATGAAAGTTTATGGTTTGGATGATTATATCAGGGTTTCCATAGGAAATGAAGCGGAAAACATGTTATTAATAAAAGAGCTAAAAACATTTCTAGAAAAAAATGAATGAAGATTATTTTTGAAAAAATTTCCGTAATTGGTCTTGGATTAATTGGAACTTCTATTTTGCATGCCTTAAAAAACAAAGTAGAAAAAAAAATAACTACATATGCATATGACATTAATCCTCAACACAGGTCAATTGTCAGAGACATGAATATAGCTACTATTGTATCTGAAGATATTGAGCATGCGGTCAAAAATGCCGACTTGATAATACTGTCCATTCCTGTTGGTTCTATGAAGAAGGTCGCAGGTCAAATCAGTAAGCATTTAAAAAAAGGTGCAATTGTGACTGATACTGGATCAACAAAATTATCAGTAATTAATGACATTAAGCCCTTTATTCCCAAAAAAAATTACTTTATTCCATCACATCCATTGGCAGGGACAGAATATTCAGGACCTAAATCTGGTTTTGGTTCTTTGTTCGAAAATAGATATTGGCTAATCGTTTCAAATTATGAATCTGAAGAAACAAAAAAATTAGATTCATTTTTTTCAGGATTGGGTTCAATAGTAGAAATTGTTAATGTTCAATATCATGACAGAATACTAGCAATAACTTCTCATTTACCTCATTTAATTGCATTTACAATTGTCGGTACTGCTTCAGACTTTGAAGTTGATTTGAAAAATGATGTTATAAAATTTTCAGCTTCAGGTTTTAGAGATTTTACACGTTTGGCTTCCTCCGATCCAATTATGTGGAGAGATATTTTTTTAAATAATGCTGATGCCGTTCTAGAAATGCTTCAGAGGTTTAATGAAGATCTTTCTGATCTTCAAAAAGCCATAAGAAAAAAAGATGGTAAAAAATTACACTCATTTTTTTCTAGAACTAGGAACATAAGAAAAAAAATAATTGAAGCTGGACAGAGTTAGTTAAGTGTTTAAATTTTCAATAATTTAATTCTTAGATCTGTTAATATGAATTTAACATATTCTACAAAAATAAGAGAAAAAGTTTGGGGGGATTTAAGCCAATTTTTAATTTTATGTCTTTTAGGAGTTATCGAATAGTTTAAAATGGACTTCTTTGGCATAATATTTTTAAATTCTAAGTGTGCTCTTGGCATATGATAGTTGCTAGTAATTAATAAAAACTCTTTTATGTTATTTTTTTTGATCCACTTAGATGTTTCAATTGCATTTGAGTATGTATCTTTTGAAATATTCTCAAGAGTTATGCAACATTCAACTAATTTTAAAATTAAATTAGACTGCAACATTCTCTTTAGAGAATTTTTTGTAAATCCTTTCCCAGTGCCACTTATTAATATTTTTAGATTTTGTCTTTCAGATTTGCTATAATTATTTAATATTTTAAAACCTTCTATTATTCTATTAGAACCACCAGTGAGAATAACAATATTAGCGCTTATTTTACTTTGATATCTTTGTAATGATATTATTTTATCCTTGTAATTTAAAAGTCCTACAAAAAAATAACTAATTATAATTATTGAAAATATTAAACAAAAAGTTTTAATTAAAAGTTTCATCATTATAGTTTTATAATTGTTGTGCCTAAACATGTTGGCAAAAAAATAGATGATAGTATACAATAATTGAAAATTTCTTATAACTTTTGGAACAACAATGATGTTTGAGACATGCAAATTGTGTGGAACAAAATTTAAATTTGATCAAAGTACTTTGACAGAAAATATACTTTGGTTTCAATGTAGTGTTTGTAAGTCAAAGTGGAAAGTTAATAAAAATGACAAAAATACCAAAAAAATTAACAAAGCTTCAAGCGAAGTTAAAGAACTTATTAATGAAACAGAGAAGGTTAAAAGTGAATTAGCTTCTATAAAATCAGTAGTTCAAGATAAGTCAAAGATAATGTCCAAAAATAATCCAATATTAGATGTAAAGAATAAGTCTATAGCAGAAATATCTTCAGAATTGTCTGCATCTAAACTAAATGTTAATAAGAAAAATTCTAAAGAAACAAAAGTCAAAATTAATAAAAGAAATACAAAACGTAAATCTACAAGACTTGTTATAATACTTGTTACGTTAATATTTTTTCTGGCAGGGTTATTGTTCTTTCGATCACAATTATTAGCTTATGCTTATTTTTATTTTCCAAAATATATTGAAAAGCATGAGGAAAAAATTTTTGAAATTTTTAACATTATAGAATTACCCATTCCTAGTGAGAACCACTATATTAATATGACTGATTTTGCAGCCACAATTAAATCTGATACAATTAAGTTTTCTGGAATTTTGAAAAATCATTCTTTGAGACCAATTTTAGCACCAAGAATTAGAATCTTAGCAATAGGTGAAGACAGAAAAATATTAATGGAAAAGATTTTTATTATAAATGATAAAATTATTTATCCATCGTCAAAAATTGACTTCAACGATCAAGTGAAAATAAATTTCAAAGAGGATAATATAACTGTTAAAGCAATAATATTAAAATATATTTTTGAGTTTTAATCAAAATTTATTAATTTATCCTTCAAGATAAGGTCTTCAATTGTTTGTGAGTATTTAATTAAGTAATCTTTATTGTTATATATTATAACTTCCTTTGCATCAGGTCTTGAGTTGTAGTTGGAACTCATAACAGATGAATAGGCTCCGGTTGCTCTTATTATTAGTAGTTCATCTTTATTTACTTTTTTAATTTTTCTATTTAAAGCTAAATAGTCTCCGGTTTCACAAATAGGACCTACAATATCGGCTAAGACAAAGGATCTATCATTTTCAATTGCTGGTTCAACTTGATGATATGCATCATACAAAGTTGGTCTAATTAAATTATTCATAGCTGCATCGATGATAACAAAATTTTTAGCCTTGGTTTTTTTATTCCTTATAACTTTTGTAACTAATATTCCTGCTTCTGCAATAAGGCTTCTACCTGGTTCAAAACTTAATTCATAATTTGTATCTTTGAATAAATTGGATATAATTTTTTTGTAAGACAGAAAATCAATTTTTTTATCTCTTTTGTAACTTACACCAATTCCTCCACCAAGGTCTAGGGATGGGACTTTGTATCCAATTTTGATTAAGTCATCTGCTAAATTTTTTAAACTTTGATATGCTTCATGAAAGTAATTAAAATCAAATATTTGAGAACCAATATGAACAGCTAAACCAACAGGATTTATATAATCTAGATTATGTAATTTTTTATATATTGATTTAACATTTTCATAATCAATACCAAACTTAGTTCCCTTGTCACCGGTAGAAATTTTTTTATGGGTACTTGGTGCTATATTGGGATTAACTCTGAGACATATATTAGCATTAAGTTTTAATTTTAAACAGATTTTGTGTATATCATACAATTCTTCTTTTGACTCTATATTAAATTGTAAAATATTTTGTTTAAGCGCCTCTTCTATTTCATATTCATATTTTCCAACTCCAGAAAATATTATTTTTTTTGGTTCTATTCCAGCTAAAATACATTTCTTTAATTCACCTATAGAAACAATATCAGCACCAGATCCTAATTTAGCAAAATATTTAAGAATACTTAAAGAGTCATTAGCTTTAACAGCATAATGAATTTTTCCATTAACTTCAGAAATGGTATTTAAATAAGTCTCGTATCTTTGTCTTATTTGACTACAGTCATAAATGAATAGTGGTGTCCCATATTTTTTAGCGAGTTTACTTACGCAAATATCTTGAACATAAAGTTCGTTATCTTTTTTTCTGTAAAAACCTGATGAATTCATTGCAAAACTAATTTTTAATTACAATTTCAGAAGGTTTAATAGGTTCAGCTTTTCTTCCACAATTATTTAAAAAAATTGAAGAAGAAAATACTATTATTAAAATTACAATTTTATGTTTCATAAATCTCAATCCTTTAAATATGTTTTTTTTGCTTTTATTATAGCTTTTTTTACATTTTGTGGTGCAGTTCCACCATATGAAGTTTTTTTGGCAATAGAATTTTCCGTTTTTAAAACTTCTAAAATCTTTTTATCAGCATTAGGAATAAAAGACCTTAATTCTTCCAATGAAATATTTTCTAAAGTGGAGCCTTTTTTTTCAGCTAACAAAACAATTTTTCCTGTTATTTGATGGGCATTTCTGAAAGGTATATTTAAATCAGTTACTAAGTAGTCAGCAAGATCAGTAGCAGTAGGAAACCCTTTCTGAAGAGCATCTAACATGTTTTTACGCTGAGGCTCTAAATCTTGTATAATTCCACTCATAATTTTTACACATGTCTGTATAGTACTAACTGTGTCAAATAAAGGCTCTTTATCTTCTTGCAAATCCTTTCCATATGTCATTGGTAAACCTTTAAGCGTGGTCATTAAGCTAATCAAGTTTCCAAATATTCTTCCTGATTTACCCCTAATTAATTCAGCTGAATCTGGATTTTTCTTTTGTGGCATTATACTTGAACCTGTTGTAAAACTCTCAGGAAACTTTACAAAGTTAAATCCATCAGAAGACCACAAAACAAGATCTTCAGCTAATCTAGATAGATGTATAGATATTAAAGATGAACAACTAATAAACTCAACTACAAAATCTCTATCAGAAACTGAGTCCATGGAATTACTTGTAGGTTTACTAAATCCAAGTTTTTTAGCTACAAAATTTCTATCAATTGGATAACTTGTGCCACCTAAAGCTGCAGTCCCTAGGGGAGATTCGTTCATTCTTTCCTTGCAATCAATTAATCTTCCTCTGTCTCTGCCAAACATTTCAACATATGAAAGTAAATAATGACCAAATGTTACAGGCTGAGCAACTTGAAGATGAGTATATCCAGGCATCAATAAATCATAGTGATGCTCTGCCTTTTTAATTAATATAGCTTGAAATGATTTTATATTTAACTCAACATCATCTATTTTTTTTCTAAGCCACAACTTTATATCAGTAGCAACTTGGTCATTCCTAGATCTTGCTGTGTGAAGTTTTTTTCCAGTATCACCTATCAATTCAATTAACCTATTTTCAATATTCATATGCACATCTTCTAATTTCGAAGAAAAAATAAGCTTTTTATTATCAATTTCTTTCTTTATTTTATTTAATCCTGTTTTTATTAATTGATAGTCTCTTTTAGAAATAATTTTTTGTCTTGCCAGCATCTCTGAGTGAACTACTGATCCTTCAATATCTTCAATATATAAGTTTTTATCAAATTCTATTGAAGAATTAAATTCTTCCATTAATCTATTAGTTGAAGATTTGAATCTACCACCCCATACCTTATTACTATCATTTGATTTATATCTATTTTTTTTCATTTTTTAATATATATTAATTAAATTGTTATCACTATATCAGAATTAATCTAACCTAGAATATGAATACATCAAAAATTAATAAAAAAATATTATTATTATTTATATTATTGCAAGTTACTTTTAATAGTAATCTTACTTATGCAAGTGAATATCTTAAAAAAATTGAAAGTACAATAAAAATTCCTGAAGAGATTATTTTCAACAGCAAAGATGATCCTTTAATTTTAAAATTTAACAATAATTCTCCCTTTAAAGGTTATATTATTAATTTTTGGGCAACTTGGTGTGTGCCCTGCAGAAAAGAACTACCTGATCTTAATTATTTAAAATTGAAGTTAAAACGATATAATATTACTGTGTATACAATTTCTATAGATAAAAGGAAAACAAAAGAACAACTGAAATTTTTGAAGGAAAATGGAGCATTAAATTTAGATCACTATTTCGATAAAAAAATGAACTTATTTCAAGCACTCAAACTCAGAGGTGTTCCAAGTACAATTTTAGTAAATCAAAAAGGAATCGTAATTTCAAAGTATGAAGGCATTCTAAAATGGTCTGATGATGAAATTATTTCTGAAATTAAAAATTTATTTTATTAACTTCTCCATTTCTGGAACAGCTTTGAATAAATCATCTGAAAGTCCGTAATCCGATACTGTAAAAATTGGAGCTTCTTCATCTTTATTGATTGCAACTATAATCTTGCTATCTTTCATACCAGCTAAGTGCTGTATAGCTCCGGAAATTCCAGCAGCAATATACAAATTAGGTGCAACCACTTTTCCAGTCTGGCCTACTTGCCAATCGTTAGGCACATAGCCTGCATCTACTGCTGCTCTGCTTGCTCCCATTGCAGCACCTAGTTTGTCAGCTAATTTTTCAAGAACGTGAAAGTTTTCGGCTGATCCAAGACCTCTCCCACCTGAAACAACAATATCAGCAGCAGTTAATTCAGGTCTTTCATTTTGTGAAAGTTCTGAATTAATATATTTTGTTAATTCAGTATTTTGCTCAGCTTTAATAGATACAGCGTTAACTTGATTTTCATTCAATGAAGCTTTTTCGAATGCAGTAGTCCTTACAGTAATAACTTTACATTTATCTTCGCTTTTGCAAGTTGCTATGGCGTTACCAGCGTAAATTGGTCTTTTAAAGGTATTTTCATCTATTATTTCAATTATATCTGGAACAATCATAACATCTAGCAATGCAGCTAAACGAGGAGCTGTATTTTTTCCATTAGCTGTATTCGAAAATAAAATGTGAGAATAATTTTGTGCAATAGATTTAATAAGGACAGATAAATTTTCTGCTATTGAGTTTTTATACATTTCATCATTGCAATAAAGAACTTGATTGAGACCATCAATTTTGCTCGCATTATCAATAACCTCTTGGCAACTATGACCCACAACTAATAAGTCAGTATCGCCAATTTGTTTGGCTGCGTTTACAGTATGTAATGTAGCAGGTAAAAGTTCATGGTTATTATGTTCAGCTATAGCAAGTACTTTCATTTTATATTCCTTCATTTTCTTATATTACTTTTGCTTCATTTTTTAATTTATCAACTAATTCATCTACAGTTTTTAACATAATCCCTGATTGACGTTTAGCAGGTTCTTCAACTTTTAAAATACTTAAATGTTTTTGTATTTCTATGTCTAGATCTTCAATCTTAATTTCGTTAATTGGTTTTTTCTTAGCTTTCATAATGTTTGGAAGACTAGCATATCTGGGTTCATTTAATCGTAGGTCAGTGCTTATAACTGCAGGTAATATAATTTTAATATTTTCAATTCCACCGTCAACTTCGCGACTAACCATTGCTGATTTTCCTGAAATTTCCACTTTGCTTGCAAAGGTCGCTTGAGGCCAATCCAATAAGGCTGCAATCATCTGACCAGTAGCATTCATATCATCGTCTATTGCTTGCTTACCTAAAATTATCAAATCGATATTTTCTTTTTTAGCAATAGATGAAATAATTTTTGCTATGTTAAGTGGTTCAAGATTAGTGTTGGATTCAACAAAAATTCCTGAATCTGCACCCATTGCAAGAGCATTTCTTATAGTTTCTTGAACCTGTGATGTGCCGATAGAAATAGCTACAACCTCATTTGCTATTCCTTTTTCTTTTAATCTTAAAGCCTCTTCAACAGCTATTTCGTCAAAAGGGTTCATAGACATTTTAACGTTTTCTAATTCAACACCAGAATTGTCATTTTTAACTCTGACTTTTACGTTATAGTCTACAACTCTTTTAACAGGCACTAAAATTTTCAACCTAAACTCCCTTTACTAAATAAATTATTTTTGATTCAAACCTGGTATCCATAATACATCTTTTAATCCATTTTCGTTTAAAACTCTACATAATACAAATAATAAATCAGACAATCTATTCAAATAAATTAATGATTGTATATTTATAACTTCCATACTTGAAAGTAAACTAGTGTCTCTTTCAGCTCTTCTAGCTATTGTTCTTGACTGGTGTAGCAAAGTAGAGGCTTCTGACCCACCTGGTAAAATGAAGGAATTAAGAGGTTTTAATGATTTATTATAATCGTCTATTTTATTCTCTATTTTATCAATTTGTTCCTTTTTAATTCTAAGTGCTGGATACTCTTCTTTTTCTTTCGATATTGGTGTTGCTAAATCTGCACCTAAATCAAATAAATCATTTTGAATTTCTCTGATTAAGTTTTTAATTTCAACATGAAGTGCGTTTGAATTTTCTTTGTTTAAGCAAAAATATACTATTCCCAAGGAGGAATTTAATTCATCAACTGAACCATACGCTTGTGGTCTAGGTGAGTGCTTTGGAACTCTAGTTCCATCGGTTAACCCAGTTGATCCATCGTCGCCCGTTCGGGTATAAATTTTATTTAATTTAACCATTGTAATATCTCTTATATATTAATAAGCATATAAAAATTAATATTGCTATAGCTTGAAAAATTATTCTGTATCTCATTAAAACATTGCTATGTGACTTATTGTATTCTCCACCTCTAGCCATTGTTATTAAGCCCCATGCAAGAATAAGAACCACTAATGTCATAGAAAGAAATAAAGTAATGTTTAACCAATCCATTATAAAATTCCTTCTAAGACATTAATAAAATCATTTTTTTTATTAATATAGGCGGCCTTAACAGTATTATGCATTAAGCATGCAATGGTCATTGGCCCAACTCCGCCAGGCACAGGGGTAATTTTTTTTGCAATCTTTAAAACTTTTTCAAATTTGACATCACCAACAAGTTTTACCTTATTACTAGAATTATCACTATTTTTAGATTCTAATCTATTAATTCCAATATCTATTACGATAGCGCCTTGTTTAATAAATTTTTCGTCAATCATTTCAGGAATACCTACTGCTACAATTAAGATGTCTGCTTTTCTAGTATGTTCGTCAATGTTTTTGCTTTTTGAATGAGTTATTGTAACTGAGCAGTCTGAAGATAGTAACAGTGACGCCATTGGTTTTCCAACAATGTTTGATCTTCCAATTATAACAGCGTTTTTTCCTTTTATATCTTCAACTTCGTGCTTCAACATATAAAGACAGCCTAAGGGTGTGCACGGAATAAATTCTGGATCCCCCATGAAAAGTTTACCAAAATTTTTTGGGTGAAATCCATCAACATCTTTTAATGGACTAATTATATTGATGATCTTTTTTTCTGAAATATGTTTTGGAAGTGGAAGCTGA
The DNA here is from genome assembly GCA_000383115.1 of alpha proteobacterium SCGC AAA015-N04. Taxonomy (GTDB): domain Bacteria; phylum Pseudomonadota; class Alphaproteobacteria; order Puniceispirillales; family Marisalimonadaceae; genus Marisalimonas. The sequence goes on along the minus strand of KB910521.1, from coordinate 206,339 downwards.
ACAAGAATTCCATCCACATTTTCATCTTTATTTAGTATTGAGATTTGGTGTATTAATTCCTCTTCTGTAACGTCAGAATCAAGTAAGATTTCTCTAGATTTTATATCAATTTTTTTGGCTATTAGGATTTTATTTTTTACATATATCTTACTAGCGGGATTGTCTCCAACTAGTATGACAGTAAGGCATGGTTTACGATTAAAATTATCTAAAAATCCTTTGCTTAGAGGATGAATTTCCTCCAACAGTTTTTCAGCATACATTTTTCCATCAATTATTTTATTCATAATCGTCATTAATTAATTTATAAACCTAATCTATAATCTTGAATTAAATTTTTTAAAAAGCTCAATAAAAGAATAACAATTACAGGAGATAAATCTATTCCTGAGAGAGATGGTATATACTGTCTAATTTTTCCTAACAAAGGTTCATGCAAAGATATCAGTGCTCGAAAAATTGCATTAATAATTTTGTTATAGCTATTAATCATTTGAAATTGAATTAGAAGGCTCATTACAACATATATAAATAATGTATATAAGTAGAGCGTTATAATTTCATTTATCAGTATCAAGAAAGCATTCATAATTATATAGCTATTTCTGTGTTGAGTATTTGTGGATAATAACTATCATCGATATTAATATATTTAATATCAATATTTGTCTATTCAAGAATAATCTTTGAGGTAAATCTAAATGTATTTAAAATTAGCCAATAATTTAACTAAAGTATCTTTTAAAATTTTTTTTATTTGTATGTTTTCTATAATTAGTACAATTTCCAATGCTACAGGAAAAAAGAAAGATTGGGAAATAAAAACTAGAGAGGTTTCTGGGCAAACTATTTTCTTTCATGCTTGGGGTGGAGCAAAGAATATAAACTCATATATTAAATGGGCATCAGATGAAGTTAAGAAAAGATATAATATCACAGTTAAACATGTCAAAGTATCTGATACTGCTAATGTAGTAGCAAGAATTTTATCAGAAAAAACTGTTAAAAGAGATAATAATGGAGCTGTCGATTTAGTATGGATTAATGGAGAAAATTTTTCAGTAATGAAAAAAAATAATATGCTTCTTACTGGATATTGGATAAAAGACTTGCCAAATTCAAAATATTTAGATTTTGATAACAACCCGAGCTTGTTAAATGATTTCGGAATTTCTACAGAAGGTATGGAAATGCCTTGGGGAGTATCACAATTAAATTTTTATTATGATAGCAAATATATTGAATATCCTCCAAGATCGGCAATTGAATTAAAAGACTATATTACTAAAAATAAAGGAAGGTTTACCTTTCCTCAGCCACCAGACTTTACGGGGACTAGTTTTTTAAAACAAATTTTAGTTGAATTGATAGATGATAAAAGCTTGTTGAAATCAGAGTATGTTATTCATAAACATAAAAATACTCTAAACCCACTATGGAAATGGTTAGATCAGACAACTCCTTATTTTTGGAGAGAAGGAAAAAATTACCCTCCTAATTATTTGGCTTTAACAGAATTAGTCGCAGAAAGAGAGATTGACATTGGAATGGCATTTAATATAGCGCATGCATCAAATGCAATATCAGAGCGAAAGTTACCCAAGACAGTAAGAAGTTACATACATAAAGATGGAACTCTTGCAAATGTCCATTTTTTGGCAATACCATATAATTCTGGTAAAAAGACTGCTTCTAAAATTTTTGTCAATTTTTTAATATCACCAGAAGCACAATTAAAAAAACAAGACAAAAATTTTTGGGGTGATCCAAGTGTGATTTCAGTGGAAAAATTAGATAAAGAGTGGAAAAATAAATTTTCTATTCTTCCTAGAGGCATTGCAACACTCTCAAATAAGGAGTTAACAATGAAGTTGGAGGAGCCACACCCTTCGTGGGTCAAAGCCATAGAAGAAGGGTGGATAGAAAAATATGGCTCAAATAATTAGGTCATAAATGGTAAATGATTTCTGTCGGTTTCTTTCCAAAATTTCTATAATAATTATTGGAATAATTATTATTATTCCAATACTTTCTGGTTTTTTTGGTTTTTTTTTTCCATCATTTAATTATTTTCCAATTTTAGGAAAAGAGGAATTTAGTTTAAATTATTTTTATATATCAATGAATATCCCAGGGATTTATAAGTCAATAATATTGTCAATTTTTACTGGTTTAGTATCAACTGTTTTAGCGTTATTTTTTTCCCAAATAATTCTTTTATATTTTTTTAAAACAAAATTTTATTATTATATAAAAATTATTATTACACCTTTAATTGCTCTACCACACATCACAATGGCTATTGGTTTAATTTTTCTATTGTCTCCAAGTGGATTGTTATTAAGATCTATTTCACCTTGGTTGACCGGTTTTGATAGACCTCCAAACTCTTATATATTTCCAGATGAATATGGTTTTTTTTTAATATTAGGACTTATGCTCAAAGAAATTCCGTTCATCATTTTAGTTTCTTTATCAGCTTTGAAAGAGTTTTCTGCAACGAAAATTTTTGACTTAGGAAAATCACTTCAGCATTCAAGTTTTTCTACTTGGTTTATATTAATATTTCCAATCATATACAAAAAAATTAGACTTGTTGTCTTTATAATCATTGCATTTTCATCATCTGTAGTTGATATGTCTTTACTTCTGGCACCATCAACTCCATCAACTTTATCAGTAAGAATTTTACAAATTTTTCAATCTTCAAATATAGAATCATTTTTTATAGCTTCCAATTTATCTCTAATTCAACTATTGGTAATTATTACTTTGTTCATATTCTGGTTTGTTTTAGAGAAAATTGTTAAACTACAATATTTTTATATTTTTTTTTTAAAAATTACTTCATTTAAATCCCAGTTTTTTAAATTTGTTATTTTATGCTTTGGTGTAAGTTTATTTTTATTATCTTTTATAGGTATAATTTCTTCTATATTGTGGGGATTTAGTGAAAAGTGGTATTTTCCAAATTTTTTTCCAAATGATCTAAATATAGATAGTTTTTTAAGCTTTTATAATCAAAACGAATCACTAATATTTATTTCTATATTTATACCTTTAATAGTTTCATTATTATCATCATTTTTGACAATCATATGGGTTGAATTATTAGACTATTTAAACGTGAAAAAAACTCAATTTGAATGGATTATATTTATTCCCTTATTTATTCCTCAAATTTCTTTTTTGATTGGCATGCAAAGCTTTATAATTTTCTTTAACTTTAATAGTTTTTTAATGCCTCTAATATTTGTTCAATTATTTTATGTAATTCCATATTGTTTTATTATACTTGCTCCAGCTATAAGAGAAGTAAAATCTGATTATATAAAAATAGCTTCTAGTTTAGGAATAAATAGAATAGAAAGGTTATTAAAAATTAAAATACCATTAGTTTTTCCTTCACTTTTGACTTCATTTGCTATAGGGGTTATAGTTTCTTTTTCTTTATATGTACCAGTGTATTTCATAGGAGCAGGCCGAGTAACAACCTTGACAGTCGAGGCTCTAAATTTAGCTTTGAGTGGTTCTAAACAAGATCTGGGAATTGCGACATTTTTTCAAATATTTTTTCCAATCTTATTGTTACTCACAATTACCCTTATCAATAGAAAAACTATAAAATGGAAAATTTAATTTTCACTAGATTACTTGATAAGATAAATTAAATCTTTTATAGAAATTAAAACAAAAACTTAGGAGTATATTTTGTCTTATACATCAGCTTTTAAAGGTAAAAAAATTGCTGTGATGGTTGCAAGTGGTTTTAATGAAGAGCAATTTTTAATAATACAGAAAACAATTTTAGACGCTGGGGGTTCTTATACTATAATTTCTCGAGATATTGGTACGACTAATGGTTGGGCCTCACAGAAATGGGGATTATCTTATCCAGTTGACCAATCTGTAGTTGAGACTTTAGCAATTGACTATGATGCTCTCATAATACCTGGAGGATTTAATCAGATTGAAACATTAAGTAATGATTTGCATGTAAGAAGAATTTTAAGAGCATTTCTTAGAGAAGATGAACCTGTTGGTTTAGCCGGTATATCAACAATCCTGTTAACCACAATAGATGCTGCAAAGGGTAGGAAGGTTGCAGCTTCTGATGCAGACACTGCTCTTTTGATAGCGGCTGGAGCAGAAATTATTGATAAACCAACGGTTAGAGATAAAAACCTAATTACTGCAACAAGTGGTGAGTCCGGTATTACTGATCTTTTAGAAATGCTCGCGCAAGTTATCAAAGAGAATAAAGAGACATAGAGGATTTTAAATGAAGCAAATAAATAAAATTAGTCCTTGTGTAGGAGTTTGTTCAATTGATCCTAAAAGTAAATTATGTACAGGATGTTTGCGTTCGTCTGATGAGATTGCTAGTTGGCCACAGATAAACAATAAAAAAGCCTTAGAGATTATGAAAAAGATTAAAAATAGATCTCTTACGAAATTTAATTCTAATTTATAGGAATTTTCAAATGCATAAATATAGAACACATAAATGTGATGAATTAAGAATTGAAAACGTTAACGATCAGGTAAAGTTATCAGGCTGGGTTCATAGAAAAAGGGATCATGGACAATTAATATTTTTAGATTTGAGAGATCATTACGGATTAACACAAGTAGTTGTTGACTCATCAAATGAGAATTTTTCTATATTTGAGAGCTTACCATTAGAAAGTGTAATAACTGTTTCAGGAAAAGTTGTAGAAAGGTCTGAGGAAACTATAAATGACAATTTACCAACAGGTAGAGTAGAAATTAATTTGTCTGAATTAGAAATTATTTCCCTATCAAAAGCATTGCCTTTGCAAGTTAATTCAGATGAAGATTATGGTGAAGAAACTAGATTGAAATTTAGATTTCTAGATCTAAGAAGAAGTCGGCCTCATACCAATATTGTTTTAAGATCTAAAGTTATTCAGACTATTAGAAATAAAATGTTAGAGTTAGGATTTTTAGAATTTCAAACCCCTATTCTAACTGCTTCTAGCCCAGAAGGCGCCAGAGATTTTTTAGTCCCTTCTAGGCTTAACAAAGGTAAGTTTTATGCTTTGCCACAAGCTCCTCAGCAATTCAAACAACTAATAATGGTATCGGGATTTGATAAATATTTTCAAATAGCACCATGTTTTAGGGATGAAGATAGTAGGGCAGACAGATCACCAGGTGAATTTTATCAGCTTGATTTAGAAATGTCATATGTAGAACAGGATGATGTTTTTCAGGTTGTAGAACCTGTGATTAAAGAAGTTTTTAAAAAATATTCAGGCAAGAGCATTGATGATGTTTTCCAAAAAATTACTTACAAAGATTCAATGTTAAAATATGGAAATGATAAACCTGATCTAAGATTTGCTCTTGAGATTAAAGATGTAACAGATATTTTTAGAAACTCTGGTTTTACTATTTTCGCAAAATCTATTGAAAATGGATCTGTAGTAAGAGGTATACCTGGACCAAAATGCGGTTCACGTTCAGTTGCTGATAGAATGAATAGTTGGGCTCAAGAAGAAGGCGCTCCTGGAATGGGATATATTATTTTTAGTGAAAACACAGCTAAAGGGCCAATTGCAAATGCATTAGGAATTGAAAAAGCTATTGAAATGAAGACTTTATTTAATTTAAATGATGGAGATGCTTTGTTCTTTTCTTGCGCATTAGAAACTGATGCAGCAAATTTAGCAGGAAAAGCAAGAGTTAAAATTGCAACAGATAGAGAATTAATTGAAAACAATATATTTAAATTTTGTTGGATAGTAGACTACCCTATGTTTGAAATAGACAAAAATACTGGCAAAATAGAATTTTCGCATAACCCATTTTCTATGCCACAAGGGGGTATGGAAGCATTATTGAATGAAAATCCATTGGATATTCTGGCATATCAATATGATTTAGTGTGTAACGGGATTGAGCTTTCATCTGGTGCTATAAGAAATCATGTTCCAGATATAATGTATAAAGCCTTTGAAATTGCAGGTCACAAACCGGAGGTCGTTGATAATAAATTTCCAGCTATGATTAATGCATTCAAGTTTGGCGCACCTCCTCATGGCGGTATAGCTCCAGGAATTGATCGTATTGTAATGTTATTAGCTGACGAACCAAACATTAGAGAAGTTATTCTATTCCCGATGACTGGTAAAGCAGAAGATTTAATGATGAAAGCTCCAAACGAAATAAATCACCTTCAATTAAGAGAATTAGGTATTAAGTTGGATAAAAAAACTAATCTTAATTAGTTTTTATTAAATTCAGTCTATGCATTATAATTGTTAGAGATATGAATAGTAGTACAGCTCCACTTTGATGAAGTGCTCCCAAGTATACTGGAACCATGTTTAGTAAAGTATATATACCTAAGAAAAATTGAGAACACACTATTGCACAGATTAAAAGGGAGCATTTTTTTACAAACATGTCGCTACTTTGCGTAAAATTTATATAGCAATAAATCAGTATACAAATTGTAGTTAACAACGCAATATGCCTATGATGAAATTGAGCTGATGCAGGATTTTCAAATGGATCCAAAAATCCATATTCACCATAATTTTCTGGAATTAATTTATATCCCATCAAGGGATATTCGTTGTACATTAAACCAGCATCCATTCCAGCAACAAATGCACCAGCGACAATTGTCGTAAATAAAAAACAAAAAATTAGAAAACTAAAGTCTAATTTAATTTTTGAATTGCCGTTTTTAAATTCTAATAATGTCCACAATAAAAGAAACAATATTACCAATGCATTAGATAAATGAATAGCTAAACGATATTGTGAAACTGTAGGGTCATCTACAAGACCAGATTTTACCATCCACCAACCTATTATTGCTTGTGAACTTCCTAACAACAAAACAACCAATAACTTTAGTAAAATTGAATTTGGAATTTTGTTAAAAAAGTAGAAAATAATCAAAGGGATAATAAAAGCTATCCCAATTAATCTTCCCCATAACCTATGAAAATATTCCCAAAAAAATATTTTTTTAAATTCCGTGATGTTCATTCCTTGATTTTTCAAAGTATATTCAGGTGTGTTAATATATAATGAAAAAACTCTTTCCCATTCTAAATCTGAAATGGGAGGTAAGAATCCCCAAATCGGTCGCCATTCAACCATAGATAAGCCAGAATCTGTCAATCTGGTAATACCACCAATTAATATCATTAGTACTACCATAGTGATTATAGTGTAAAGCCATAGGCTTACGAATTTTGAATTAGGAGTTAGTTGCATTTTATTGATTTATTTATTTATTGTTATATGTGGTGTTTTTTATTAAAAACAACATTTTAAATATTTTTTTTATTTTATCTTGAAAGTTCATCAGAAGTACACTATCTAAACCAGATCAATAACGTGTTTATTGTTTGACTTTAACATTTTTAACAAGGGAGAAAAGGCATGAAGTTTAGGCCACTTCACGATAGAGTTGTTGTTGAGCGTCTCGAAGCAGAGGAAAAAACAGCTAGTGGAATAATTATTCCGGATTCAGCACAAGAAAAGCCAATGCAAGGTAAGATTATTGCAGCAGGTTCTGGAGCACGTGACGAGACTGGTAAGATTCAACCTTTGGATGTCAAAGAAGGTGATGTTGTACTTTTTGGAAAATGGTCCGGTACGGAAGTTAAGCTTGATGGCAAAGATCTTTTGATCATGAAAGAAAGCGATATCATGGGGATAATGGGTTAATTAATCCCTAAATTAAATAATAGTTACTTTATAATTTGAAAGGAAAATAAAATGGCTGCTAAAGAAGTCAAGTTTGGTGCTAACGCCAGAGCACAGATGTTAGAAGGAGTAGATATCCTTGCAGAAGCGGTAAAAGTTACTTTAGGCCCCAAAGGCAGAAATGTTGTTATTGATAAAGCATTTGGTGCTCCTAGAATTACAAAAGATGGTGTTACAGTTGCCAAAGAAATTGAATTGAAAGAAAAATTTCAAAATATGGGAGCTCAGATGGTAAGAGAAGTTGCTTCCAAAGCTAACGACGTTGCAGGTGATGGTACAACTACTGCAACCGTATTAGCTCAAGCCATTGTAAAAGAAGGTTCTAAAGCGGTTGCAGCTGGTTTAAATCCTATGGATTTAAAAAGAGGAATTGACTTAGCAATCGAAGCCGTAGTTGCTGATTTAGAATCAAGAACTAGTAAAATTTCTACTAATGAAGAAGTAGCGCAAGTAGGAACATTGTCAGCTAATGGTGAGTCTGAAATTGGTGACATGATTGCTAAAGCTATGGATAAAGTTGGCAATGAAGGAGTTATCACAGTTGAGGAAGCCAAAACACTTGCGACTGAATTAGATGTGGTAGAAGGTATGCAATTCGATAGAGGGTATTTATCTCCTTACTTTATAACAGATGCTGATAAAATGAAAGTCGTCATGGAAGATCCATACATATTATTATTCGAAAAAAAATTAGCGAACTTACAGGAAATGTTACCAATATTAGAAAAGGTCGTTCAATCCGGTAAACCTCTTTTAATCATTGCTGAAGATGTTGAAGGTGAGGCATTAGCAACTCTTGTTGTTAATAAGCTAAGAGGTGGATTAAAGATAGCTGCAGTAAAAGCTCCTGGATTTGGTGATAGAAGAAAAGCAATGCTTGAAGATATTGCAATTTTAACTAAAGGTGATTTGATCTCCGAAGATCTAGGTATCAAATTAGATAATGTGACACTTGAAATGCTTGGAACAGCTAAACGCGTAGAAGTTACAAAAGAAGAAACTACAATAATCGATGGTGCAGGATCCAAGGATGACATTGGAGCCAGATGTAATCAAATAAGAGCACAGATCGAAGAAACTACTTCTGATTATGATAAAGAAAAACTTCAAGAAAGATTAGCTAAACTAGCTGGTGGAGTTGCTGTTATCAAGGTTGGTGGAGCTACTGAAGTCGAGGTTAAAGAGCGTAAGGATCGTGTAGATGATGCAATGCACGCTACAAGAGCTGCTGTTGAGGAAGGTATTGTACCTGGTGGTGGAGTTGTTTTTGTAAAAGCGATAGCTGCACTAGATAAGCTTAAAGTTGACAACTCAGACCAAAAAATGGGTGTTGACATTGTAAGAAGAGCTCTAAAATCCCCTGCTAAGCAAATAGCAGATAACGCTGGTCAAGATGGCGCTGTTATAGTTGGAAAGTTACTAGAATCAACTGATGCAAACTATGGCTTCAATGCTCAAACTAATGAATTTACAGATCTAGTAAAAGCTGGAGTTATAGACCCAACTAAAGTTGTAAGGTCAGCCTTGCAAAACGCGGCATCTGTAGCTGGTCTATTGATAACTACAGAAGCTATGGTTGCGGATAAGCCAGAGCCATCAGCAGGCGGTGGTGGCGGCATGCCAGACATGGGCGGCATGGGCGGCATGGGCGGCATGGGTGGCATGGGCGGCATGCCAGGCATGATGTAATCCTGAAATACTATATTATTTTAACACCTCTAGCTATAAATGGTTAGGGGTGTTTTTTTTTGATTAATTATTATATTATTTGTTGCCTACTTTTATTAACTCATATAGCAATGATAAAAATAATTTGAAATAAGTTATGGAAAAATCAGAAATTAAAAAATTTGCAGAAAAATCTAACGCTTGGCCTTTTGTTGAAGCTAGAAGTTTAAGGGACAGATTGGATAAAATTGAGAGTTCTGCTTCTAAAGATAATAATATCCCAATATTATTTGAAACTGGGTATGGTCCCTCAGGACTTCCTCATATTGGAACATTTGGTGAGGTTGCGCGAACTAACATAGTACGGAATGCATTTGAAGTTTTAACTGGAAGAAATACAAGGCTAATTTGTTTTTCAGACGACATGGACGGCTTTCGTAAAATTCCAGAAAATGTTCCAAACAAAGATTTACTTGAAAAATTTATTGATCATCCCCTAACTAGTGTTCCAGATCCTTTTGAAAAATTTAGTAGTTTTGGTGATCATAATAATCATAAACTACAAGAATTCTTAAATCATTTTAATTTCGATTATGAATTTGTTTCAGCTACAGAATGTTATAAAAGTGGAAAATTTGATGATGCGCTCAAAAAATTTTTATTAAATTACGAAAAAATAAAAAATATAATTTTGCCTACTTTAGGTGAAGATCGCAAAAAAACTTATAGCCCATTTCTTCCCATCTGCCCTAAATCTGGAAAAGTTTTGCAAGTTAATATTACTTCAATCGATACCAAAAACAATACTGTAAGTTATGTTGATCAAGATACCAAAGAATTAGTTACTGTATCTATTCTTAGCGGATCATGTAAGTTACAGTGGAAATGTGATTGGGCAATGCGTTGGTTCGCTCTAGGGGTAGATTATGAAATGTCAGGTAAAGACTTATCTGAAAGTGTAATTTTATCTAGTAAAATATTGAGGCTCCTTGGAAGAACACCTCCATCAGGTTTTTCATATGAGCTTTTTCTAGATAATAATGGTGAAAAGATTTCAAAATCAAAAGGTAATGGTTTATCTATAGAAGAGTGGTTGAGATATGGTTCACCTGAATCTTTAAGTCTTTTTATGTATGCAAATCCCAAAAGAGCTAAGAGACTTTTTTTTGATGTTATACCAAAAACCACCGATGAATATTTTTCGCATTTGAAAAAATTTTCTGAACAGGAAATTTATGAAAAAATTGATAATCCTGTATGGCATTTACATAAAGGTTCACCAAAATTTAATAATATTCCAGTTACATATACTTTATTGTTAAATTTAGTGTCTGTATGTTACGCAAGTGATCCAGATATAGTATGGGGATATGTTAAAACCTACTCACCCGATTCAAAAAGAACTAAAGAATTAGATGATTTAATTGATTTAGCAGTTAATTATTACAAAGAGAAAATAGAACCTCAAAAGCAGTACAGACTTCCAAATGAAAAAGAGAGAAAAGGTATTTCTGAATTAATAAACACTTTATCAACATTAAATAATGAGACTTCTTCTGATGATATTCAATCTATCGTATTTTCAATTGGAAAAACACTTGAATATGAAAATTTACGTGAATGGTTCAAAGGTCTGTATGAGACTGTTCTGGGACAATCTGAAGGGCCTAGAATGGGAAGTTTCATTAAACTCTATGGGATTGAACCAACTATAAAATTATTAGAAAACGTTATTACAGGTAACTTAGTTAAAGAAAAGCTTAAATGATTTGGAAATTTATCACTTTTTTTGTAAGAAAACTTGATCCAGAAATTGCTCATAAATTAACCATTAAATTTTTGAGACTTGGTATACATCCAAGATTGAAACAAAGTGTAATTCCAGTAAAAGTCGGTAATTTGATTTTTAAAAATTTACTTGGCGTTGCTGCTGGTTTTGATAAAAATGCGGAGGTTATAGACAAAGTTCAATTTTTGAATTTTGGTTTCACTGAGGTTGGCACTATTACACCAGTATCTCAATATGGTAATCCAAAACCAAGAATCTTTAGATTAGAAAAAGATAAAGCTATAATAAATCGAAATGGTTTTAACAATTTAGGAATGTTAGAAGCAAGAAATAAATTAGAGGGCTATAGAAAAAGATTTCCAGTTGGAAGTAATTTTCTAGTAGGAATTAATATTGGTCCCAATAAAGATAGCGAAGATAGGTTTAACGATTATAAAGTGCTTGCTGAAAATTTGTCAGAATTTGCTGACTATATTTCCATAAATGTATCTTCACCTAATACCCCTAAATTAAGAGAATTTCAAAAAAAAGAGAACTTAGAAAAAATTATAAACTTTGTTAAACAGGGTATTTCAATATCCAATTCTTTAAATAAAAAGTTACCAATTTTTTTGAAGATTGCTCCAGATATAAATATGCAAACATTAAAATCTATTATTGAAACAGCCTATTCTCAAAAAATTTTTGGATTGATTATTTCTAACACTACATTAGATAGAGATAGCAATCTAAAATCAAATAAATCTAACGAATTAGGTGGTTTATCTGGAGAACCACTATTTAAAAAATCAACTGATATTTTGTCGCAAGCAAACAAAATAATTAAAAATAATAATTATAAATTATATTTAATTGCAGCTGGTGGTGTGTCAGACAGTAAGACCGCTTATGTAAAAATTTTATGTGGAGCACATTTAGTTCAATTATATTCTTCTCTTACATTTGAAGGACCTTTAGTTGCAAATAAAATAATAAGTGGCATGTTCAAATTAATGAAAAGAGACAATATAGAAAATATTTTTGATATAGTAGGAATTATTAATAATCCTAAAGATGCCATGAATATTGCAATTAGTGGTTTTAAAAAATAGAAAAATTAGATTCTTTTACCATTTAACTTGACCTTTAATATCCCCTATCATATAAATCGCTTAATTAAAGTTGAGGTAAGTAATGTCAAGAGTATGCGAAATTTCAGGAAAAAATGTTATGAGTGGCAATAACGTTAGTCATGCAAAGAATAAAACCAAAAGGAAATTTTTCCCTAACCTTCAAAAAGTTAAATTTTTTAGCAAAACTTTGGACAGATATATTCCAATGAAGGTATCTGTGAGGGCACTAAAATCCGTTGAAAAAAATGGAGGTTTAGATAATTACCTTAAAAAAACTAGTAATAGAATTTTGGCACCTCAAGCTATAGCCATTAAAAAAACAATAGTAAAAAATCAAGAAACTAATTAATTACATTGTATCAATCTTCATTAAAAAGTTCAGCTAACTGTTCAGTAACCGCGCCACCAAGTTGTTCTGCATCCGTAAGAGTTAAAGCTTTATCATAATAACGAGTTACATCGTGTCCAATGCCAATTGCAACTAATTCTACCGTTGATCTATTTTCTATAAACGAAATAACTTGTTTAAGATGGAGTTCTAGATAGTTACCGCTATTAGAAGAAAGTGTAGTATCATCAACTGGTGCACCGTCACTTATTACCATAAGAATTTTTCTATCCTCTGGCCTACCTAATAATCTTTCATGTGCCCAAATTAAAGCTTCTCCATCTATATTTTCTTTCAAAATTCCTTCTCTTAGCATTAAGCCAAGTGAATTTTTGGCTCTTCTCCAGGGTACGTCCGCTGATTTATAAATAATATGCCTCAAGTCATTTAATCTACCAGGATAAGTTGGTTTGCCCTCATTAATCCATTGTTCCCTTGATAAACCACCTTTCCAAGCTTTTGTTGTAAAACCAAGGATTTCAACTTTTACCCCACATCTTTCTAGTGTTCTAGCCATAATGTCAGCACAGATTGCTGCTATTGTAATTGGTCTGCCTCTCATAGATCCAGAATTATCAATTAGTAAAGTGACAATTGTGTCTCTAAATTTCATATCTTTTTCTTGTTTATAAGACAAAGGAAACAGTGGTTGAGTAATCACTCTGGCCAATTTTGATGCATCTAACATTCCTTCTTCAAGATCAAAACTCCAAGACCTATTTTGTTTTGCTTGTAATTTTCTTTGAAGTTTGTTGGCTAACCTAGCTATAGCTCCTTGAAGATTTTCTAATTGTTTATCAAGAGTTCCTCTAAGTCTATTTAGTTCTTCTTCTTCACATAACTCAGTAGCATTCACAATTTCGTCATGTTTTGTTGAAAAAACCTTATAATTATAATTAATATTATTTTTCCTTGAATTATGTCCTGATAGAGGATTGGGTACAATTTCTCCTTCGCTCTCCTCATTTTCATTATCAACATCTGCATCCTGAGTTTCACCGTGTATTTCTTGTTCATTTTCTTGGGAAACGCTACTACTATCTAATCCGGTGTCTTCATCATTATTATTATCACTTTCGGCAGATGAGTCATTTTCTTCGTTTTCGTCAGGATTGTTGTCTTCAGTATCCTCGTCATCACCATCATTATTAGGATCTCTTTCTCCAATATCAGCATGCAAAGCGGATAATAATTCTTTTGTATATTTAGCAAAAACTTCTTGATTATCAGTGTTTTCTGCAAGATGGTTAAGGAGATTACCAATTTTATTATTAATCCAAGGTCGCCATTTCTCTAGAGAAACAGAAGTGTTTGAAGGAGATTTAGAGCCAGTAATCTTTTCTCTTATTACTAAGTGTAAAGCATTTACTAATGCTTCTTTATCTTCGCTACCTGGTATGGGTAGAATTGTTTCTTTAAATTTTTCTAAAACTAAATTTTGTAAATTTTTCTTTATACCTATAAGGTTTTTGGATCCAACAGCTTCAATTCTAGATTCTTCTGCTAATTGAAAAATTTGAGATGATAAATCCGAAGAAGGTAAGTATTTGCTATGTAAAACAGGATCATGATACTTAATCTTAAGAGCAATTTTATCTGCCTCCCCTCTTAATTTATCTAACTCTGAATCATTTAATTCTTTTGATATGATTGGTAATCTAATTTCTTTGGATGATAAATAACTTGTAGATCCAGAAAATTTTATTTCCCTTTCTCCCATTGTTTCTCCAGAAATGGATTTTAAAGTTGAGGCAGTAGCATTTTGGAATTGAATGTTTATTGAATTTTTGGTCATTTTAAGTTTTAAGAGTCTATACTTTTTTCAACTTTAATTAATTGTCTTCCAAAACATCTTTGGTAATATTCTGACAAAGTTGGTCTTTCCATTTCATCACATTTATTAAAAAAAGTTAGCTTGAAAGCCAAATCAATATCTTCAATTATATTTGTATTTTCTGCCCATGTAATAACTGTCCTTGGTGACATCACTGTAGATAAGTCACCTGACATAAATCCATTCCTAGTCAAATTAGCTACAGATACCATACACTTAATAGTCTCATTCCCATTTTTATTTTTAAAATTTGGAACTTTTGACAAAACAATTTCTTCTTCAGCTTCACTTGGTAAGTAATTTAACGTTGATACTATAGACCATCTGTCCATCTGACCTTGATTAATTTGCTGTGTCCCGTGATACAAACCTGTTGTATCTCCTAAACCAACTGTATTGGCAGTTGCAAATAATCTAAAATTTTGGTGAGGATTTATTACCCGATTATTATCAAGTAAAGTTAGTTTTCCTGATACCTCTAAAACTCTTTGAATAACGAACATTACATCTGCTCTTCCTGCATCATATTCATCAAAAACAATAGCAACTGGATTTTGAAGTGCCCAAGGGAGAACACCTTCTTTGAATTCTGTAACTTGCTTATCATCCTTCAAGACAATGGCATCTTTACCTACCAAGTCTAAACGACTTATATGACTATCCAAATTAACTCGTACACAAGGCCAATTTAATCTTGCAGCCACTTGTTCAATGTGAGTTGATTTTCCAGTACCGTGGTAACCTTGTATCATAACTCTTCTATTGTAACAAAACCCAGCGAGTATTGCTTTCGTAGTTGTTTCGTCAAATAAATAAGCTTCGTCAATTTCAGGAACAAACTTAGTTTTTTCATCAAAACCAATAATCTTCATATTAGTTTTAAAACCAAAAATTTTTTCAGGATCAATTATAGTAGTTTGAGATTTAGGAAAGGTCTCATTGTTAAAATCCATATTGTTAGTTAAACTAACTTCGTTCATAATATAATCTCCAAAATTTTTAATTTTTTGTTGATTTCGTAAGTGACTCTAAAATAATTTTATATGCATTAGTTATATGTATAAATTTATCTTCATTTTCTTTTGATTTTTTTTTGTTTTGCACATCTGGATGCCATATTTTTGCTAAAGATTTATATTTAGTTTTTACTTCTTTTATATTGCAGTTATAATTTAATCCTAAAAGTTGAAATGCATTTTCTAAATTTCTGTCTAACATTTTTTTGTTATTAATATATTTTTGATCTTCAAATTTTTTGAAAGCTTTTTCAAAATCATGATTTAAAGTCTTTGTACCAAATTTCCAACTAGGCCTATCCCAAGTAACAGATTTTCGTATTTCAACTTCTAATTCTTTTTCATTCAAGCCTTCAAAATAGTTCCAAGATTTGTTAAAATCTCTAATACAATTTATACAAAAATATAAATATTCTCTTAGTTGATCTCTTGATTTTGGAGCAGGATATATACCTAACTCATCGCACTTAGGATTAGAACAAAGTCTGTCTGTATTTTCTTTTTCTTTTGGATGTAACATGCTATTTTTAATCTTTATTTTAATTATAGAATTATGTTGCTAACCTTGCAAGATTGTATTTGATTTTAATTAAATATTTTATAGATGGAAAATATTCATGACAAGAAAAGAAAAAATTACAAAATTGATCCTTTATAATTTCAATCCATATTTTTTCTCAGTAAATGATGTTTCTGAGCAACATAGGGGTCATGCAAATTTTATAGAAAATGTTGAAAGTCACTTTGAAATAATTGTAGTTTCTGAAAAATTTTATAATAAAAACAGAATAAGTAGACATAGAATGGTTAATAAAATGTTAGAAAATGAATTTTACTCTGATTTACATTCAATAAGCATAAAGGCTTACACTATTGATGAATATAAAAAAATTTCTTAAATATTGGATTTTCTATTTATAACTTCATTCCATAAACGAAGTTGTGATATGTAATTATTCTTTTTTTGAAGAATTCTAAATCTGATATCAAAAAATCTAAATTCTTGTCCAGGTTCAGGTATTGTTTTGGATTCATACAGTACCAAGCCAGCAATAGTATTTGCATTTTGGTCAGGTAGATTCCAGCCTAAAGATCTATTTAAGTCTCTTATAGTAACTGATCCATCAATTATAAAAGATCCGTCAGGTTGAGGTTTTACTCCCTTTACAAGTATATCAGTTTCATCGTCAATTTCACCTACAATTTCTTCTAAAATATCTTCTAACGTTACTATACCTCTAAAATCTCCATATTCATCTACAACAACAGCAAAATGTTCTCTTCTATTTTTGAATATCTCTAATTGATCAAATAAAAGGGTTGTTTCTGGTGCAAAATATGGTTGAATCATTAATTCAGAAAGGTTGATGGTATCAATATTTTTAAAGTTTCGCCTTCTTAGGTTACGAAATAGTTCTTTTGCATGTAAAATTCCTATTATGTTATCTGGATTACCTGAATATATTGGGATTCTGGTAAAAGGACTTTCTCCAACTACTTTAAAAATTAGTTCTGGTTCTGATTTCGAATCTATCATCGTTACTGCTCCTCGATGTGTCATCACAGCTTCAATTGTAACATCATCCATATCAAGCATACTTGACATCATTTTTCCACGTTCTTTTGCACGACTTTCATTTCCTGCATGCAACCTAATCATTCCTTTTAATTCTTCTGTTTTAGCTTCTTCATCGTCAATTATAGGGCCAGATACCACCTTAGCAAAACGTTCTGTAATGAATGTAGCAGGTGTTAAAATTAAGATTATGAAATTAATAATTGGTGCGACTGCCAAAGCTGTTTGATCCGCGTGGTTATATGCGTATGTTTTTGGAATAACTTCAGCAAAAAAAACAAGAACAATTGTAAGTGCAATGGTTACAAAAACTAATCCAAATTCTCCAAAGTAACTAATAGCAAAGCTAGTTGCGTAAACAGACGCTACGATATTAACGATATTATTTCCTATTAATATTGTGCTTATCATCTTTTCTTTTTTTGCGAGTATTTTTTCAATAGTGATAGCTCTCTTGCTGCCTTGTAAAGCTAATTCATGTATTCTTGCTTCGGAAACAGCTGTTAGAGCTGTTTCAGAACTTGAAAAAAAGGCAGATAGAATTATTAATAACAAAATATTCGTAATAAAAATAAATAAGTCTGGCATTAAATTTCTTCGTTAATAAGCTCCATTAGAGTATCTTCATTCATATCATAGTTGATAAATGACTTACCAATTTCATAATTTAGTATGAATGTAAGTTTATTATTTCTTGCTTTTTTATCATATCTAAACTTTTCAACCATCTTTGTAGCAGAAATTGACAAATTAGACACATCCTTTAAGGAAGTAGGGAGTTTTGATTTTTTAAAAATATTTAAAACCCTTTTGGTATTAGATACTGAACAGTAACCTAATTTATTTGATAATTTAAAAGCCAAACATATGCCTATTGCAACAGCTTCACCATGAATGATTCTACCATCATAATTTCCAAAAGACTCAATGGCATGTGCAAATGTATGTCCAAGATTTAGAAGAGCTCTACTTCCACTTTCTTTTTCATCATTTTTAACTATTTCAGATTTTATTAAACAACATTTTTTTATTACTTTATTAAGTTTAATTTCATCATATTTAAGAATATTTTCATATTCATTTTCTAACCAAGAAAAAAAGGTCTTGTCTTTTATGAGGCCATATTTAATGACTTCTGCAAAGCCAGCCCGAAACTCTCTTTTAGGTAGTGATTTTAAGATATTTATACTTGAAAGAACAGCAATAGGTTGGTGAAAAGAACCTATTAAATTTTTACCAAATTTAGAATTTACCCCAGTTTTACCACCCACCGCGCTGTCAACTTGGGCCAAAAGCGTAGTTGGTATATTAATAAAACCTATACCTCTTAATAAAATAGAAGCCAGAAATCCTGCCACGTCACCTATTACCCCGCCTCCAAACCCAATAATTAAACTATTTCTATCTATTTTGTATGCAATAGATTCTTCTGCAAGTTTCATTATTTTTGTCAATTTTTTAGTTTCATCCCCTCCGCTAATTGGTACTAATTTAACTGAAGAAGTATAGTTTTTAATAGAATTAATAAATTCATTAAAGTTTTTGTTAGCTTTATTTTTATATGAAAAATAAGTATCATATATAATAATAATTTTTCTATTCTGGATGTATTGTTTTAATAAAATACCTGCATTAGAAAATAAATTATATCCAACAAAAATCGGGTAAGATAATGTTTCTGTATTTTTTTCAAGGTTAATGTTTATAACTTCTGGTTTCATATATTCAAACTTTTATTTTAATATTATATCTTTAATTTTTTGTGTAATTTGTTCTTGTGAAAACTTCTCTGTGTTTATTTTGTAATGAGAAAGAGAATAGTATTTTATTCGTTTCTCTAAAATTTTATTTATAGAATCTACTACATTTCCTTTAATCATCGGTCGTTTATGTCCATCACCAATTCTTTTGACAAGTGTTTCAACAGGGGTATTTAGCCATATTACCTGGGTAAATTTTAATAACAGATTCCTTGAGTCGTTATCATCAAATGCTCCTCCACCAACACTTAATATGGCTTGTTCTTTTGATTGATAAATATTATTAATAATCGTTTTAATTTTTTCTTTTTCAATATTCCTAAAAAATGTTTCACCATAAGATTTGAATATATTTTTTATAGAAGTATTCAATTCCTTTTCTATTAAATTGTCTGTGTCATAAAAACAACATTTTAAACTTTTGGAAACTAGATATCCAAATTTTGATTTCCCAGTTCCCATCATTCCAACTAAAGTTATTAATTTTTTTTTATCATGGAGATTAGTTATATAGTTATTCTTATAATCATTTAACATATATCCAAAATATCATATTAATTTTTCAAAGACATTAAATTTTTAGAAAAAATAGTTTAAACTTAGATTGTTATGCAATATTTTAGGGAGTTAGACAAAAACTCGCCATAATTTGTGTTTACAAGGGTTATTCAGATTGGAATTTAAATGAAAAATTACAAGTTTATTTTTTTTGCTACAACGTTTGTCATTCTAGGAATGTTTGTCTTAGTCACATATATTGAAATTCCTGCTCCAAATAAAATCAAAATCAAGGTTTTAGACGTAAATAACCATGAAGTTAATTAATCTTTTCTTATTAATATTTCTATTCTTTTTTAGTTTTTTTAACAAAGGTCTCTTATCTTTGGTTGCGGATCAAACAGATGATGTAGATAATCGAAATTTTAGATCTAGTATGTCAAGTCCAAACATTAAAGTAAGTAGTTTAGAAAAACCATCTCTTGGGTCTCTCGGAGTTGAGACTAAACTTAATAAAGTTATGGATTTAAATATTTGGTCAGGAATGAGTGCATCAAATATAGTAAAGCATTTTAATTATATTCCTGACGTTGTGTCGAGTAAAAATCTTCAGTCAACTTTACTAGATTTGTATCTTACTACTTCAAACCCTCCAAGTGGTAGTTCTGATGAGATTATTAAATTTTTAGAAACTAGATTGGTTAAAATTAAGACTAGTGGTGAAAGTGAAAAGTTGTATCAGTTAGTTAAACAACTACCTGAAGGAAAAAGATGGAGTGTTTGGAAAAAATGGTTAGTTGAATATGAATTAATCACTCGTCAGGACAAAAAAGCTTGTAAGAAAATATTTAAAAAATCAAAAAATAATTCTAATCATTTCTGGCAGTCCGCGAGGATTTTTTGCTTAGCAATCAATAATAAATTGAGCCAAGCTCAATTTATTATTGATTTATTAAAAACTAGAGATTTTTCTGATCCAATTTTTGAAAATTTATTTCAAGTAATGACTGGTGATAAAGATGCTTTTCAAATAGAGAACAACCAAAAAAAAATTCTTCCTATACATCTTATTATGATGGATACTCTTAAAATGGCAATAAAAGTCAATTTTGTTGCCCATTTTAGTATTGAATATACAGATCCTTTACTTTCTTTGACATACTTAACACCTGAAGCACGGTCTTTTTTATTAGATAAAAAAATAAGTTATTCTCATGTATCTAGCAATGAAATAATAAACGGATATAAGGCTATTAGTAATGGAAATGAAAATGTAGAAAGTGCTATTTCCATTTATATCAAAAAACCAAATGGGCAGAGTCGAGCAAATGTATGGCTATCTATATTAACATTACAAGATGATATAAAAAAGGCTAAATCAATCCTTAACTTTTTAAATTATGAAACAAAAGCAGGTAGATTTTTTGATAGCGCAAGTATTTATTTGCCAATTTTAGAACAAATTAATGGTGGTTCACTGACTAAAGAATTAAACGAAGAAATTGAGAAAATTAAGGTCACTTATAATCCTAGTCTTTACGAAAATAATAATTTAGCTAACATATTAATGTTAAAAAAAGATGAAGAATGGGATTGGGAAATAATATTAAAAGAGAAAGCTTGGCAGATCATACCAATAATCGAAAAAGCTGGAATGAAAGAACCTTCATCAATAAATTGGTTAAATTATTTAGATAAATTTAATGAAATAAAGTTTGATGAGGTTGAGTTTGACAAGTGGAACACTATGGTTAATGTTAATACTTACACTTTAGCTAAAGGTATTGAGGAAGCTGCAAATAAAAATAATAAATCTTTAACAATCCTTCTTGTAGCAAGAATGATTGGAAATAACTCTCTCATCGATGTAGATTTAAATAATTTGGTAATAATAAGATCAGCTCTAACTAAAATAGGGTTTAATGATTTAGCTGACAAACTAACTCATGAGATAATGGCATCTAAACTGTTAAATTATTAAAGATTAGTAATAATGGTAAATAATAAAACACTGACTTATCATTTTGTTGAAGAAATTATAAATATTATAGGTATTGAAAGAGGCTTATCTGAAAATACTAAAAATGCATATATTTCAGATATAAAATTACTGTTTAATTGGTTTCAAAACAAAAAAATTGGTTACTTAGAAGCAAACGAAAAAGACATTAATAATTTTTTTTCTTATTTGAGAAGTAAAAATTATAAAAATAGCTCTCTAAGTAGAAAATTGTCTATATTTAAACAATTTTATTTAACTTTAAAAGATGAGAAATACATAAAAAATAATCCGCTAGAGAATTTAGAATGTTTTAAAATAGAAAAGAACTTACCTAGTTCGTTATCAGAAGAGTTAATTATCCAACTTTTAGAAAAAGGAAGAAACAATTTAAATAATATACAAGAGAGCACTTTAAATCAAAAAACTAGAAATTTAAGAACTTTAGTAGTTTTAGAGATACTATATTCTACTGGTATGAGAATAACAGAGCTTTTAAGATTACCGGTGTCAGATTTTCTAAATATTAAAGACAAGCTTCAAATTAGAGGAAAAGGAGATGTATATAGATTAGTTGCTTTTAATCAGAAATCTTTGAAAATTATAAATTTGTGGCTTGAGCATAGATCTTTATATGATAATCACAAAAAAAATAGATATATGTTTCCAAAAAAAAATGGTATAGGTCATGTTTCTCGTCAAGTACTTTATAAGGATATTATTGATTTTTGTAAGTTAATTGGAATTGAAAATAAAGGTGTGTCGCCTCATAAAATCAGACATAGTTTTGCTACTCATCTCTTAAATAGAGGTGCAGATTTAAGGTCTTTACAAAAATTATTAGGTCATGCTGATATTAGCACAACTGAAATATATACGTATGTTCAACCTAACAGGATGCAAGGATTAATCAAAGATGCTCATCCGTTAAACAAATTTAATATTAAAACTTAAGAAAGTTATTAATTATGATCAAACATTTTTTATCATTTGAAAGACAAATTTCAGATTTAGAGGGTAAAATAGAAGAGTTGCGTCATTTATCTTCGAGTGGTGAGATAAATATTGCAGAAGAAATTAGTAAGCTTCAAGTAGCTGTATCTAAAGAATTAAAATTAACTTATTCACATTTAACTCCCTGGCAAAAAGTTCAGGTTTCCAGACATCCTGACAGGCCTCACTTTCAAGATATAATTAACCATATGTTTACTGATTATACTCCCCTTGCAGGGGATAGAAATTTTGCTGACGATCAGGCACTTACTGGAGGAACAGCTTTTTTTAAAGGTAAAAGCGTTTTAATAATTGGAATTGACAAAGGAAAAAATACCAATGACAGAATTAAGAAAAATTTTGGTATGGCAAGACCAGAGGGTTATAGGAAAGCGGTTAGATTAATGGATTTAGCAGATAAATTTTCTATACCAATATTGATGTTTGTTGATACTGCAGGTGCTTATCCCGGGAAAGGTGCTGAAGAGAGAGGGCAAGCAGAAGCTATTGCAAAATGTATTCAAAAAAGTTTAGAAATAAGTGTCCCCACTATTTCGATTATTACAGGTGAAGGAGGTTCTGGAGGAGCTGTTGCTCTAGCAGTAACAAATAATATTATCATGCTAGAACATGCAGTTTATTCTGTTATATCTCCTGAAGGATGTTCATCAATACTCTGGAGAAGTTCTGAGAATGCAAATCAAGCTGCTGAAGCTTTGAAATTAACAGCCCAAGATATGGAAAAATTTAAAATTATTGATGAAATTATACCAGAGCCAATAGGAGGAGCTCATAGGGATCCAAAATTAACTATGGACAAAATCTCTGAAGTAATTGAGAAAAGGCTTACTAATCTTTTATCTCTTAATAAAGAAGAGTTAACGAAGTTAAAAGAAGAAAAGTTTTTAAAAATTGGTTGAATACAATCTTGTTGAATTTAACGAAGGAATTGACTGTCTGGCATTTTTTACCTCATTTAAATTGATTCTTGCAGAAATAAATCCGGTTTTTTTACCAGCATCAGCTATAACCTTACCCCAAGGTGAAACAATTAGTGAATGTCCAAAACTAGCTCTTCCGCATTCATGAACACCTGTTTGAGCTGGTGCAAGTATAAAACACCCAGTCTCAATTGCCCTAGTTCTTAATAAAATATTCCAATGTAAAGGACCAGTGAAATTAGAGAATGCAGAGGGTATAGTAATAATTTGTGCTCCATTACTTGCTAAATCACGATATAGATAAGGAAATCTTAGATCATAGCAGATTGTCAACCCGATTTTCACATCACAAATTTCTTTTAAGGTTGCAATAATAGCTTTCGAACCTTGCTTATATGTTTGTGATTCTCTAAAAATACTACCGTTAGGCAAAACAACATCAAATAAATGAATTTTATCATATCTGTATAAAATTTTTCCGTTAGGTCCAATTAAAAAAGATCTATTAGATAGTTTATATCTATTTTTAATTGGCAAAGACCCAATTAAAATATAAATTGAATTTGTTTTAGCTACTTCTTTTAAAGTTTGTAAACTGATATTATTTCTTTCTGTTGTAGCAAATTTTTTTGTAATAACAGCGTTCTTTTGTATTGATGTTGCGCATTCCGGTAAGGTAATTAATCTATTACCCTGATTCACAGCTTTGTTAATTAAAGGAATTATTTCCTTCAAAGTTTTTTCTTCTTTTATTTTTGATGCATATTGAAGACAAGCTACAGACAAATACTTAGACATCTTGCTCAAATATATTTTCTAATCCATCTTTTTTATCAATTTTGATCAAATCGTCACAACCTCCAATATGTCGATTTTCATAAAAAATTTGTGGAACACTTGTTTTGCCCCCAGATTTCAAAATCATCTCTTTTTTTTTTTTTAAATCTATATCAACATTTATTTCAAGAAAATTTATGTTTTTTTTCATTAATAAAGATTTTGCCTTATAGCAAAATCCGCATAAAGGACTTGTGTAAATTACTACTTTGCTACTTTCTCTCATTAACATTCCTTTCTTATAGTTAATTATAAAATAAGTCTAGTAAGCTATAAATTAAATTGTTATCAGCAGGTGGCATTTTATAATTCCTTAAAGTATTTGGTTTTACCCATTTTATTTCATTTTTTTCCATAGATTCAGGGCTTCCTTCCCAACTTCTACATACATACAAAAGTAATAATAAATTAAAAGATTTATATTTATATTCTGAAAAGCATAAAGGAGCTATACATTTGCCATTAATATTAATATTTAATTCCTCGTAAACTTCTCTAATTATAGCTCTTTCCGGGGTTTCATTTTCTTCAACTTTGCCTCCCGGAAATTCCCAGTAACCTGATAAATGCTTTTTAGCAGGTCTTTTCGAAATCAAAACTTTCTCTTCTTGATTTATAAGTGCAATTGAAACTACCAGTTTTAGTTTTTTATGATCTGTAGTCTGCATTTATTTCAATATATTTATGTGTTAAATCACATGTGTATATCGTTGATGATGATTTACCCACTCCTAAATCTATGGTCAACTGAATTTCTTTTTGTTTAAGGTGTTTTGATGCTCTTGCCTCTGAATAATTTTTACAAATCATTCCATTATCGGTAACTTGTTCTTTACCTATAAAAATCTTAATTTTATCTCTATCAGCTTTTTCACCAGACTTGCCTATTGCCATAATTATTCTACCCCAGTTTGCATCTTCACCGGCAATTGCAGTTTTTACTAGAGGTGAATTAGCTATTGATAGTGCAATTTTTTTCGCTGATTTTTTAGAAACTCCTTTAATAACATTAATTGTAATAAATTTTGACGCTCCTTCTCCATCATAAACTATTAATTTAGCTAGTTCTAACATAAGGTCTTGTAATGTTTTTTTGAAGTTACTAAGACAAGGGTCATTATGAAAAGTGATTTTACGATGTTTAGCTTTTTTTGTTGCTACTAATAAAACAGTGTCACTTGTTGAGGTATCGCTATCTACAGTTATAGAATTAAAACTTTTTTCATTGATAGGCTTCAATATTTTCTGAAGAATACTTGATGATAGGTGTGCATTTGTAAAAATAAAACTCAACATGGTGCCCATATCTGGAGCAATCATTCCTGATCCCTTTGCAATACCTATGATTTTAATTTTAACATTATCAATTGTGCATGACTTTGATACAATTTTTTCAAATGTGTCAGTTGTTCTGATGGCATTTGCAGCATTTGACCAGTCAGAAATTTTTTTTTCTGATCTCATTCTATTTATATTGTCGATAACTAATTTTGATTGTAGTTGCTCTCCTATTACTCCTGTTGAAGCCATATAAATTTGATTCATATTACATTTAATATTTTCAGATAAATTTTTTGAAATATCTAAAACTGTTTGGTCACCAATTTTACCAGTAAATGCATTTGCGTTGCCAGAATTAACCACAAGCGCTCTTATTGAAGGTTCTTTTTTAATGTTTAAGTTTTTTTTACAATAATTTACTGGTGCACTAGATGTTAATGAGTTAGTAAAAACACCAGCAATTGCCGCTTCATTTTCAAATTCAATTAGCAAAAGATCATCTTGATTATTCAAAGTTTTTTTAATTCCTGCGTAAGTAGTTAATATTTTAACCCCATTCAACTCAGCTACAGAAAGTTTATTTTTTGTTTTTTCATTCATAAATTTATTTATGTTATTTATTCGTTAGCTTTTTTTGCAACTTTATCAAAATCGTTTATTGTGATTTCATTATTTTTTCTAATTTCTTTTTCAAGATCGAGGAGTGATTTTTTTCTTATTCTTTGTATTATTTTATTTTTAATTTCAGATAATTTTTTTGGCTTTGAATCTCTCTTATCATTTAACAAAATTATATGATATCCAAATTTTGTTTTTACTGGGGTTTTTGAGTAGTCTCCTTTTTTAAGAAATAAAAGGGCGTTTTCAAAATCTTTAACCATTTTCCCCGAGAAAAACCAGCCTAGATTACCTCCGTTTTTAGCTGAAGGACCAATAGAATGTTTCTCAGCTAATCTTGAGAAATTGGAATTATTTTTTAATTTGTCAATTATTTTTTCTGCTTCATCTTCATTTTTCACTAGGATATGACTAGCGTTATATTCTTTCTGTGTTTTAAAATTATCTAAGTAATTTTTATAAAAGATCTCAACATTTTCTCTTTTTGTCTGATTTCTTAGAAAAATGTTTAACCAAGAATTAGCTAGGATTTGATCTTTATTTTTTTTTATTTTTTTTAAAACAGTTTTATTTAAGTGTAATTTATCCTTATAAGCTTGCTTAGCTATTAGATGTTGATTGATCAGTTCATTTACAATTCTTGGATAAAGGGTCGGTAGTGATTTTTCTTTAATTTTAATCGGCAATTTTTCAAACGCTATTAATACGTCTTGTGCTGTAATAATAAAATTATTAACCTTGGCTGCTACTATTTTATTTGGATCTTTTCCAAAGGCACAACTAGTTGATAGTGTAAGAAGTAAATTTATAATAATAAAAAAGATTTTAAAACAAGACATTTTCAATTTTTCCAATTATAAGTTTTATGTTTTTACAAGTTTTTTTTATTCTACACAAGAATTGATGTTTTTTATTTATACTAATTAATTATTATGTAAAATAAATTTTCCCAAGTTAATTGGAGTACTTTAAATGTTTAACAAATTAACATCTAAAATTTTTGGATCTTCTAATGAAAGACAATTAAAAAAGTATAAACCACTAGTTGACAAAATAAATAAATTAGAAAGCCATTACGAGATCTTAACTGATAACGAATTAAAGTTTAATACACAAAACTTAAAAGAAAGGTTGTTAAAAAAAGAAAATTTAGAAAATATATTACCTGAGTCTTTCGCTTTAGTGAGAGAAGCTGCAAAAAGAACTTTAAATCAAAGGCACTTTGACGTTCAATTAATAGGTGGGGCAGTTCTCCACGAAGGTAAAATTGCTGAAATGAAAACCGGCGAAGGTAAAACTTTAGTTGCTACTTTAGCGTGCTATTTAAACGCATTACAGGGAAAAGGAGTTCACGTCGTCACTGTTAATGATTATTTAGCGAGAAGAGATTCTCAATGGATGGGACAAATCTATGAGTTTTTAGGAATGACTGTAGGTTGTATTACCTCTGATATGGGTGACAACGAAAGAAGACAAGCTTATCACGCTGATATAACATATGGTACTAACAATGAATTTGGGTTTGATTATCTTAGAGACAATATGAAATATAGCTTAAATGAAATGGTTCAGCGTCCATTCAATTTTGCTATTGTTGATGAAGTTGATTCTATCTTGATTGATGAAGCCAGAACACCACTTATTATATCGGGTCAATCAGAAGACTCTTCAGTGCTGTACCAAAAAATTGATAAATTTATTCCTTCTTTAGAAATTGACGACTATGAATTAGATGAAAAACAAAGAACTTGTAATCTTACTGACAAAGGTATTAGTGCAATAGAAAATACTTTGAAGTCTAATAATTTAATCGAGGAGGGCAGTCTTTTTGATGTTAAAAATGTTTCTTTACTTCATCACATAAACCAAGCATTAAGGGCTCATAAATTATTTAAAAAAAATACTCATTATATGGTTAAGAATGATAGCGTTATAATTATAGATGAGTTTACTGGAAGAGCTATGGAAGGAAGAAGATTTGGAGAAGGTCAACATCAGGCAATAGAAGCGAAAGAAAAGATTACTGTTCAACCAGAAAATCAAACTTTAGCTAGCGTAACGTTTCAAAATTATTTTAGGATGTATCCAAAATTGTCTGGAATGACTGGTACAGCTCTTACTGAAGAAGGAGAGTTTTCGGAAATTTATAATCTACATGTCATAGAAGTACCAACTAACTTAAAGGTCGCTAGACTTGATAGTAATGATGAAATTTATAAAACAAACCAAGAAAGAGATGAAGCTGTAGTTAATTTAATAGAAAGCTGTCAAAAGAATAATCAGCCAGTTCTTGTTGGAACTGTCTCAATTGAAAAATCTGAAATATTATCAAAGCTACTGAATAAAAAACAAATTAAACATGAAGTACTTAATGCTAAATTTCATGAACAAGAGGCCCAAATTATTGGTTATGCGGGAATGCCAGGTGCAGTAACTATTGCAACTAATATGGCAGGTAGAGGAACTGATATTCAACTAGGAGGTAACTTAGAAATTAGACAGGCAAAAGAGATAAAAAAACCAAGTAAAAACAGTGAGTTAGAAGACTTAAAAAATAATATTGAAAAAAATAGAAATATAGCTCTTGAATCTGGAGGTTTATACGTTATCGGCACCGAACGTCATGAAAGTAGAAGGATTGACAACCAACTTAGAGGAAGAACAGGTAGGCAAGGTGATCCAGGTAAATCAAAATTTTTACTTTCTTTGCAAGATGACTTAATGAGAATATTTGGCTCAGATAGATTAGAGAATATGTTAGGTAAACTTGGACTTGAAAAAGGTGAAGCTATTGTTCACCCATGGATCAACAAAGCCGTAGAAAAAGCACAAGGTAAGGTTGAGGCTCATAATTTTGAAATAAGAAAGCAACTCTTAAAATTTGATGATGTTATGAATGATCAAAGAAAAGTTATATTTGACCAAAGAAAAGAAATCATGAGATCTGAAGATATAAGCGACATGGTCACTGATATGCGTCACGAGGTTATTGAAACTTTTGTTTATAAATCAATACCCGATCAGAGTTACCACAATGAATGGGACGAGATTGCTTTAACAGAGGATACTAAAAATTACTTGGGTTTAACAGCTCCAATCAAAGATTGGATTAGAGAAGACGGTATAATTGAGAAAGAGATAATTTCTCGTTTGACTGAGTTGTCCAATAATTACATGGCAGAACGTGCAGTTAAGATTGGGGTTGATATTTTTAGACAGGCAGAAAAAACAATAATGTTGCAGGTATTAGATCAAAGTTGGAAGGACCATCTTTTATTGTTAGACCAATTAAGGCAGTCTGTAGGCTTAAGAGCATATGCCCAGAAAGATCCTCTAAATGAATATAAAAGAGAAGCATTTGAATTATTTGAGGATATGTTAGATAAAATTAGAAAAAATATTACATCAGTCCTGTCTTATATTGAAATCAGACAAGAACAATCTGATATAATAGATAATAATGATGAAACAAAAATTGATAGAACAAAAAAAATTCCAAGAAACGCGATATGTCCATTATGTAATTCAGGAAAAAAATTCAAACATTGTTGTGGAAAAATATAATAAGTAACTATGATTAAATATAAACTAAAATGCAAAGCTCAATTTTGTTCTAAAAATAAAGATTTTGACGGTTGGTTCCAAAATATAAAATCTTACGAAGAGCAAAAAAATGGTGGGCTAATTACCTGTCCAACTTGTGGTAGTGACAATATTGTTAAGTCACTCACTGCACCAAATTTAAAAAAATCTGTATCACAAAAACATGACAAAGAAATAAAAAAACAATCAGACAGCGATATTTCTGGAATTGATAATAACAAAGTTTTAATGACTATTCTTAGAACACTCAAAAGAGAAGTCCAAAAAAACTCCACATTTGTTGGAGATGATTTTGTTCAACAAGCCCGTGCAATGAAAAAAGGTACCTTAAAAGAAAAAGCTATCCACGGTTATGGTAGTAACAATGAAATAGAAGAACTAAAAGATGAAGGTATAGATGTCGTAGATATACCTTGGGTTCAAGATGACCATTAGGTTAGACTTTGATGCCAGCTGCACCATAGTTAATTTCAAGAAATGATGACAATTTAAAATTTTCAAATTCTTTTTTAAAAATAGATTGAAAACTGAAAACTGGCTGAAAACCTGTAAAATTATCTAAAATTATATTGTGTTTTTCAGCTTCAAAAGTAAGCTTTTCAGGTGAAATAAACTTATTATGATCATGAGTTCTCTTTGGAATAATTTTTATTACATTTTCTGCAAAAAATTTACCTAACATAATCCCTAAAAAAGAGTCATTTATAGTTGTAAAAACCACTAAACCGCCATTGCGGCAAAGTTTTGATAAATCAGATAAAAAAATATCTCTATTTTTTACATGTTCTATAATTTCGGATGCTATTATTAAATCAAATTTATTAACATAATATTGATAATTCGATTCAAGCAAATCGCTTGTTGTCATGCATTTATAATCTATTTTTAAACGACTTTTAAGCGAATGTGCTTTAGCGACCTGAATTGCTTTATCAGAAGCATCAATACCAGTGACAATTGCACCTAACCTGCTTAATTTTTCTGACAAAATTCCACCACCACAACCCACATCTAGACAATTTAGTCCTTTTAGCATGTGAGGATCTGTATATTTATTGTCAATAATTCTAATTGCGTTTCTTCTTATAAATTTAATTCTGGCATCTGACATTTTATGTAGCGGTGAAAAAGGACCAGATTTATCCCACCATGTGTTGCTTAAATAAGAAAATTGTTCTATTTCTTTTTTGTCAATTGTATTTGTCATAAAATATTATAATTTATTTGATTTATTAGCCTAACAATTATGAAGGGTAACAGATTTTTGAAACTTGTGGTATTAAAATTTGGGGGTACTTCAGTTGCAGATATTTCTAAAATTAAGAGTGTTGCATTAAAAGTTAAACATGAAGTCGAACAAGGTAACAAAGTAATTGTAGTAGTTTCAGCAATGTCAGGTGTGACAAATAGTCTTGCTGAATTAGTAAGGGATACTTCAAAAAACTTTCTCCATTCAGAGTATGACGCTGTTCTATCCTCAGGTGAACAAGTAACTTCCGCTTTATTATCTATAGCCCTTAATGACTTGTCATTAAAGTCAAGGTCATGGTTAGGTTGGCAAGTTCCAATTATTACAGATAATGTACATGGGAAAGCAGAAATAAGAGAAATCAAAACAAAAAATATATTAGAATGCATTGCAAATGGATACATAGCAGTAGTTTCTGGCTTTCAAGGGGTAACCAATGATAATAGAATTACAACCCTAGGTAGGGGCGGATCAGACACAACTGCGGTAGCCTTGGCAGCATCATTTTCAGCTAACCGATGTGATATCTACACTGATGTAGACGGAGTTTATACAACAGATCCCAGGATAGTAAAAAAAGCCAAAAAACTTGAATCAATAACATTTGAAGAAATGTTAGAACTAGCCTCTCAAGGCGCAAAAGTTTTACATAAGAGATCAGTTGCCTTAGCTATGAAATATTCATTAAATTTAAGAGTTTTAAGCAGTTTTGAAAATTTACCAGGTACTACAATTTTAAAAGAGGGAAACAATATGGAAAAATCTGAAATCAGTGGTATTGCTCATAGTTTAAATGAGGCAAAAGTTACTTTATCAAATGTACCGGATAAACCTGGCCAAGCTGCTGAAATTTTTGGAGCTTTAGCTGAAAATTCAATAAATATTGATATGATTGTTCAGTCTTCATCAATAAACAAAGGCTCTACTGACATTACTTTTACATTACCAGAATCTGATTTACAGCTTGCAGAAAGAATAATAAATCAAATTAAGAAAAATATTAAGTTTGAAAAATTCAGTANTGAGACAAATGTTGTTAAAATATCTGTTGTAGGAAATGGAATGAAAACACAATCAGGTATAGCTAAGACAATGTTTAAAACTCTAGCATATAACCATATCAATATCCAAGTTATTTCCACAAGCGAAATAAAAATATCAGTATTAATTTCATCTGAATATTATGAATTGGCGATTAGATCACTACATTCGGCATTTGGTTTGGACAGTTAAATCACAAATCGTAAATATTTTAGAAATTAAGTCGTTAAAACAAATGTTGATTTAAAACAGAAGTCAATATAAAATAACTCGGCGAAAGGCAAGGTAATGAATTCTAAAATTGGAAAAAATAAAAAAAATTCTTCCGTCGAAAATTTTACGTCTGATATGTCAGTTTCTGATGCTATTAATAATGCATTTGATAATACAGAGATTTCAACTGTTGGTAAATTATGTTTAGATGCTAGAGTTAATAAAGGTCTAACTCAAGAGCAGGCAAGTGCTATACTAAAAGTAAGGCTTAAAATCATTCAAGATTTTGAAAATGGAGATTTCATTGACTTACCTGGCTTAGCCTACAAAATTGGTTTTGTTAGGTCATATGCAAGATTATTAGGTTTAGATGGAGATCTATTAGTTAAAGAGTTCAAAGAAAGTATAGAAATTGGGGACTTAAAAGAAGAATATAAATTTTTGTCACCAGTTATTGAACGTAATAGATTATTGCCAGTTGGTGCTGTAATTTCTTTTTTAATTTGTACAATCTTTTATACGGGTTGGTATTACAGCGACAGAAATAATGAAATAAGATATGAAAATAGTCAAACTGTTTCATCTACTAATGTTAATGATAGTGATTATACCATAATTGAAGAAAATTTTAATTTAAGCACATCAAATGATGCAGAAGTTAATATATTACCTAAAATTACTGAAAAAAAAGATTTAACTGCAAACATTGGAATTAAAGCTACCAAAAATTTAATTGATAACAAAATGATAGCTAATGAAAATGATTATAAAAAAAATAATGATGACATTAAAAATAAGATTATTAATGAGACTAACGAAATGTCTGCAGAAGCTAATGAAAGAAATCCTAGCACCGAGATGGTACTTAAAGCATTAGGTAACAGTTGGGTTGAAATAGAAGATATAGACGGAAATATTTTAATGACTAGACTGATGAGACCTGGTGAAACATATGTTGTGCCAAATATTTCGGGCCTAACATTTAATACTGGAAACGCTGGAGCTTTATCTTTATCACAAGGTAAGATAATCATACCTTCCCTTGGAGAAATTGGTGAGATAATTAAAGCACGTCCATTAAACATTAAAGCTTTTATGGATTAGTTTTTTTGTTAAAATGCATATTTTCAATAAAATATGTTTATGTTAGGAAGTAGTTATGAGTGTTAGGCCTTATAGGCAAATACTAAGAAGAAAGTCAAAAAAAATCAAAGTTGGTGATATTTTCGTTGGTGGAGATGCTCCAATTTCTGTTCAAACCATGACAAATTCACCAACCACTGATATTAATGCAACATTAGATCAAATTAATAGATCTGTAGAGGTTGGAGCTGACATTGTAAGAGTTTCTTGTCCTGATAAAAATTCAACAACTGCTCTAAAAAAGTTAGTTAAAATGTCACCTGTTCCCATAGTAGCTGATATACACTTTCATTATTTAAGAGCAGTTGAAGCTGCAGATGCAGGAGCTGCTTGTTTAAGAATTAATCCTGGTAATATTGGAAGTGAACATAAAATTAAAGAAGTAATTTCAGCAGCAAAATCAAATCAATCTTCAATAAGGATTGGTGTTAATGCAGGTTCTTTGGAAAAACATATCTTAGACAAATATGGTGAACCAACCCCAGAAGCATTGGTAGAGTCAGCTTTGGCACACATTAAAATACTTAAAGATCATGATTTTCATGAATATAAAGTTAGTGTGAAAGCTTCTGATGTTTTTTTGGCTGTGGAGGCTTATTCTCAACTCGCTGAAGCAGACAACTGCCCCTTACATATTGGAATAACTGAAGCAGGAAGCTTAAGGGCTGGAACTGTAAAATCGTCAATTGGTTTAGGAAATTTATTGTGGTCTGGAATTGGAGACACAATAAGAGTTTCTTTATCGGCAGATCCAGAAGAAGAGGTTCGTGTTGCGTATGAAATGTTAAAATCACTTGGAGTAAGAAGAAGGGGTGTTTCTGTTATTTCTTGTCCTTCATGTGCCAGACAACAATTTGATGTTATAAAAACTGTACAAGAGGTTGAAGAGAGACTTCAATATATTACAGAAAGCATCACAGTTTCAATAATTGGATGTGTAGTAAATGGACCAGGAGAAGCGAAAGAAACAGATATTGGTATAACTGGTGGTGGAAAAGGGAACCATCAGATTTATGTAAATGGTATTACTGATCATATAATCAGAAATCAGAACGTAGCAGATTATATAGTTGAGTTTGTAGAAAAAAAATTAAAACAGCGAAAAGAAAATAAACCATATAATACTATTTAATATGTGAAAAAGTAAACTTTGGATTTAGTATGATAAAAATTAAATCAGTTAGAGGTGTTCACGACCTTTTACCTAATGTGTTAAGCAAGCATAATAAAATTATTGAGAATGGGTTAAAAATTGCTGAAAAGTTTTGTTATTCTCAAATTGAAATCCCAATATTTGAGTTTTCTGAGGTTTTTACAAAACCACTTGGAATATCAAGTGACATTGTAATTAAAGAAAATTATGTATTTAAAGACAGAAGTAACGATGAATTAATGTTAAGACCTGAGGGGACATCTGGTGTTGTGCGTGCATTTTTAAATGCAGGTTTGTCTCAAGATATTCCAAAGCGGTTTTCTTATTTTGGGCCAATGTTTAGATATGAAAGACCTCAAAAAGGAAGGTTGAGGCAATTTAAACAATTCGGAATTGAATGTCTTGGTATAAATAGTTCGATGGCTGATATTGAAGTAATCTCACTTGGATATGAGTTTTTAAAAAGTTTAAATTTGATAGAAGATATTAATTTGAAAATAAACTCTTTAGGTGATTTTCAAAGTAGAATTAACTATAAAAAAGTTTTAGTGGATTATCTTAATAACTTTAAACAGGAACTTTCGGACGATAGTCTTAGAAGATTGTCAACTAATCCGCTTAGAATACTTGATTCTAAAAATGATATTGACAAAAAAATCTTATTAAATGCCCCAAGCGTATTAGACTATTTAAGTCAAGATGCCAAAATTAGATTTGAAACAGTATGTGAGGGACTAGATACACTAAATATTAAATATTCTGTTGATAAAAATTTAGTTAGAGGTCTAGATTATTATTGCCATACTACCTTTGAATTCATAACTAACAATTTAGGATCGCAAGGTACAGTTCTTGCTGGTGGGAGATATGACGGGTTATCTAAAATTTTAGGTGGTATAGATATTTCTGGTGTGGGTTGGGCTGCTGGAGTAGATAGGCTAGCAATGATGATGGAAAGTGAATACATAAACGGTGTTGACATAGCTCTAATAGGACAATTAGAAAAGCATAATTTGCTTTTATTTCCAATTTTAATCGATTTAATAAACGAGGGTTTCAAAGTAGAAATTATATATACGGGCAATATATCAAAAAAATTAAAAAGAGCTAATAAAATTAGAGCCTCTTATGCAATTATTTTAGGAGAGGAAGAATTAACAAAAAAGATTATTAAATTAAAAAATTTATCGTCTGGTAGTGAAGAATTAATTACTCTTGTTAATGCCATAAAAACATTAAAAAATCATTTGAATGATTAATTGGAGTTTAGTTTGAGTGTAAACAATAATATAGATAAAATCATTAGTAGAGAGCGTGAAATTGAAAAATTGTTAGTCAATTCTTCACAGTTAAAGCCATCGGAATTAGCTGAATTATCTAAAGAATTGTCAGAAATTAAACTAATTACAGAATTAGCAAAAAAAAAAGATTTAATAATAAAAGAAATGTTAGATCTTAGTGAGATTTTAAATGACAAAACTGCTGACAAAGATATTAAAGATATTGCTGTTAACGAATTTAATTCTCTAAAAGAAAGTGTAAGCAATATTGATAGAGATATTCAATTTTCTTTATTGCCTAAAGATAAAGATGATACTAGAAACGTGATTTTAGAAGTAAGAGCAGGCACAGGTGGAGATGAAGCAGGCTTATTTGCATCAGATTTATTTGCTATGTATGAAAAGCTTTCTCTAAAAAATAATTGGAAATTTGAAGTAATGGAAGTTTCAGAAACTAGTGTTGGAGGGTATAAAGAGGCGCAAGCTAATATTCTTGGACATGGTGTATTTGGTAGATTAAAATTTGAGTCAGGAGTTCATAGAGTTCAGAGAGTTCCCACAACTGAAACAAGTGGTCGTATTCACACATCTGCTGCAACTGTTGCAGTTCTTCCAGAAGCAGAAGACTTAGAAATATTGATTGAAGAAAAAGATTTAAGAATAGATGTGTTTAGGTCGAGTGGACCAGGGGGTCAATCTGTAAATACTACAGATTCTGCCGTAAGAATTACTCATATTCCAACAGGGATTGTCGTAACTCAACAGGACGAAAAATCACAACATAAAAATAAAGCGAAAGCCCTAAAAATTTTGCAGTCAAGATTGTATGATGCAGAAAGACAAAAACAGCAAGATGAAAGATCTTCATCAAGAAAAGATCAAGTTGGTTCAGGAGATAGATCAGAAAGGATTAGGACTTATAATTTTCCTCAGGGGCGAGTAACGGATCATAGAATTAATTTGACACTCCATAAATTAGATAAAATTTTAAATGGAGAGGTTTTAGATGAGTTGATTGATGCTTTAGTGGTTGAAGATAGAATGCTTAAGTTAGCTTCAAATGAAGAATAAAATTATTGATGTTTATACTTTAATCAAACCAGAAATTGAGAAGTTAAGTAAGAAAGGTATTAAAACTGCAGTATTAGATTGTAGATTGATGCTTTCAAAAGTTTTACAAAAAAAAACAACGGTTTATACTCATGAGATAGTAAAAATATCAGAAAATCAAATTGAAAATTTTCATAGTTTAATTAGAGAAAGGGAAACAGGTAAACCAATTTCAAGAATAATTAACAAGAAAAATTTTTGGAAAAGTGAATTTAAGTTAAATGAAGCAACTTTAGACCCTAGACCTGACACTGAGGTAATCATAGAGAGTGTTTTACAAAATTATCTCGATAAATCACAAAATTTAAAAATTTTAGATTTAGGTTCTGGGTCTGGTTGTATTGGTTTGTCACTAATGATTGAATATATATTTTCAAAAGTCTACTTTTCAGATATTTCAATAAAGTCACTTGAAATAGCAAAGTCAAATGTAATTCGCTATAATTTATTAGAAAGATCTAAATTTATAAACTTTAATTGGAATTTACCTAATTGGGAAAAAAGTCTATTAAACTTTCATTATGGTCAAAAATTTGATTTAATAGTATGTAACCCTCCATATATTCCTTCGAAGGAAATAAAATATTTACAAACAGAAATTAAACAATATGATCCCTTAGTTGCTCTTGATGGTGGCAAAGACGGTTTAAGTGCATATAGGACTATATTTCCAAATTTAAAATATATTTTGAAGTCAAATGGACAGACATTTTTTGAAATAGGAAAAGGGCAAGAGTATAATGTTTCAAGTATTGCTCAAGATCATGGTTTTGAAACAATGGAATATATAAAAGATTTATCCGGTATAATAAGAGTAATAAAATTTATTATTAAATAAATTTTTTTATGCTTGGCTTAATTAGAAAAAGTTTATATATATACTTAATAATATGATTTACTTTAAATCTTAATTATATATAAATTTGAGTCCGAAGGTTGAAAAGGACTCCTTAATTATTTACATTAGAAATGTATAAATATTTATAATCTTCAATTCGGGAATGATATGAGACAGCAAATTAATGGTCGGCGTCGTCAAAATAGAGGATCAAACCGTCGAAATTATAGTAACGGAAATGGTTACAGCAATTTAAATAAAAACACAGTTTTAGATAGCTCTGGTCCTGATGGCCGTCAAAGAGGTTCTGTATTGCAATTAAACGAAAAATATATAAGTCTAGCATCCGATGCAGCAGCTTCGGATGACCGAATTCTAGCTGAGTCATATCTTCAATTTGCAGACCATTACTACAGGCTTTGTAAAGAAATTGAAATTAGTATTGAAGCAAAAGAAGCGAAATTTAAACAAGAAAAAAACATAATTGACACTTTTCCTGGTTCAGATGATGAAGATAGTGAAAAAAAAGAAAAAAAACTTTCTCGACGTAAAAGAGGTTTTCAAATTAGGGAAAAAGAGTTGTTAAACAATGAACATAAATCTGAAAATTTTGCTTCAAAAGAGATAGAAACTTCAGAAGATGTTTCTCGTAATGTTGAATCTAAAACAAATTAGAAAAATTTTATTTTTTGTAACTACAAAAAAAACACAAGATAAGTAAAAATTCAAGAAATGACCCACTAACTTAATTTATCTAGTGAAAACTGAGTTTAAGTTGGAAATAATTAAATATTGCATTATTTAAAACAAATCACCATATGTATCAATGATTTAATATATATGGATGCATAAAAATAGATAACTTAATTTATAAATTTTCGGATCGATCTAAAGAGATATTTAACTTATCGTATGAATTGTCACTTAAAGATAATACTAGTTTATCTTCTCGTCATGTTTTGTTAGCAATTTTAATTTATGCAAGTAATTACTTAGAAAAAATTTTTGAACAATTAGATGTTGATACTGAAAGATTAAAATATAAAATTTCTTCTCTTAATTCACAATCAAATAAAGTAAATGAAAAAATTGTAGTTGATGAAAGTTTATTAAGATTAGTTAAAACAGCTAATATATTAGCCAAAGAAAATAATGATGATGTTGTTTCAATTGAAATTTTGTTGCTTTCATTTACTCACATAGAAGATGAAGTTAGTAAAATATTATCTAATGAAGGTGTTACATTTGATAAACTAAAGTTTGCAATTAAAAAGTTTAGAAAGGGAAAAAAAGCAATGAATCAACAAGCTGAATCTGGGTTTAATGCCCTCAGCAGATTTGCAACTAACTTAACAGACAAAGCTTCAAAAGGTAAACTTGATCCAGTCATTGGAAGAGACGAAGAAATTAGAAGAGTTATACAGGTTTTATCAAGAAGAACAAAGAATAATCCAGTCTTAATTGGAGAACCAGGTGTTGGTAAAACAGCTATAATTGAAGGTCTTGCAATAAGAATTGCAAATCAAGATGTACCAGAAAAATTAAAAGAGAAAGAAATATTTTCTTTAGATTTAGCAAATATTCTAGCTGGCGCAAAGTTTAGGGGTGATTTTGAAGAGAGGTTAAAATCTTTACTAAATGATATTGAGAGTAAAAGAGATAAGATAATTTTATTTATTGATGAACTTCATTCTCTTGTTGGAGCTGGTGGTGCAGACGGATCCATAGATGCATCTAATATTTTTAAACCTGCGTTAGCTAGAGGTGAATTACATTGTGTAGGGGCAACTACTTTTGAAGAATATCGGAAGTACATTGAAAAGGATAAAGCATTAGCTCGTCGATTTCAGCAAGTATATATAAATGAACCCGACATTGAAAATACAATATCAATGATGCGAGGTTTGAAAGAGAAATATGAATTATTTCATGGTATTACAATTACTGATAAAGCACTTTTAGCTGCTGTTAACTTATCTGCTAGATATATAAACGATAGGTTTTTACCTGATAAGGCAATTGATTTAATTGATGAAGCAGCAAGTCGGAAAAGAATAGAAATAGACTCTAAACCAGATGCTTTAGATGAGACTGATAGAAGAATAGTACAATTAAAAATTGAAAAGAAAGTGTTAAAAAAAGAAAATGATAAATCTTCACACGAAAGGATAGATAAGGTAGATCAAGAATTAAAGAATTTAGAATCATTGTCAAAAGAAGAAACTCAAAAATGGAAATATAATAAAAAATTTATTGAGGCAGAACAACAAAGAAAAATGGATCTTGAGAATGCTAGAAATGAGTTAGATATTGTGAAAAGAAACGGGAACTGGGAAAGAGCAGGTGAATTATCTTATCAGATTATACCTAGTTTAGAAATGTCAATCAAAGAAAATAATTTTAATAATAATACAGCTGTTTTTGAGGAAGATGTTGCTTCTGTTGTATCAAAATGGACAGGAATTCCTATAGAAAAAATGTTAGAATTTGAACGTGAAAGATTATTAAAAATCGAGGAAGAACTAAAAAAATCCATAGTTGGCCAAGATTCTATTATAAAATCGATTTCTAAAACAATTATTCGTTCAAGAGCAGGCTTGAGTGATCCTTCAAGCCCACTCGGTTCATTTATTTTTTTAGGTTCTACAGGTGTAGGTAAAACTGAAACTGCTAAAACTTTAGCGCAATTCTTATTTAATGAAGTAGAATCTCTAATTAGGATAGATATGTCAGAGTACATGGAGAAGCATTCGGTTTCTAGACTAATTGGAGCCCCGCCAGGCTATATAGGGTATGATCAAGGTGGGGTGCTTACAGAAGCAGTTAGGAGAAGACCATATAGAGTTATTCTTTTTGATGAGATTGAAAAAGCCCATTCGGATGTTTTAAACTTACTTTTACAGGTAATGGATGATGGTCGTCTAACTGATAGTCATGGAAAAATTGTTGATTTTACTAATACAATTATTGTTATGACTAGTAATATAGGCGCTCAACATTTTGAAACTAACATAAACTTTAATGAAGTATGTGAAAAAGTTAGGCATATCAAACATAAAATTATGAGCGACGTTAAGAGTAAGTTAAGTCCTGAATTTATAAACAGAATTGATGAAATTTTATTTTTCTCTAAATTAGGTAAATCTCATGTAGCAAAGATCGTAGAAATTCAGCTTGATAAACTTAAAAACAGATTAGCAATAAATAATTTTAATTTGAAATGGAATGATTCTGTTAAAGATATTATTGCATTAAAAGGGTATAACCCTGAATATGGGGCAAGGCCGATTAAAAGGGAAATTAGAAACGTAATTGAAGATGAAATTAGCGAAATTATCATAAATAAAAAAATCCTAGAAGGTCAAACAATCAAACTTACTGTAGAAAATAACAATATAAAAATTAACTTGACCTAAAAATTTATTTTTATTAATTTTTCTGGAATTATCATATTTAAATTATCAGCAATTTGACCACTATTAAGATTTTTTTCTAGTGTATATTTTTGTTTTAGAATTTCTTTTACGTGTTTCTTATAATCAATCAATTTTTTTTTGGGAAGATTTTTTCCTGATGGTAATTTAATTTTCATTGGATTAACCTGTTTATTATGTATAAGCACCTCATAATGTAAATGTGGACCAGTA
>KB910521.1:0-160000 GCA_000383115.1 alpha proteobacterium SCGC AAA015-N04 | reverse complement strand
GGGGTAGCGACTGTTTATTAAAAACATAGGGCTCTGCGAAGTGGCAACACGATGTATAGGGTCCGACGCCTGCCCGGTGCTGGAAGGTTAAGAGGAGTTGTGCAAGCAACAAATTGAAGCCCCAGTAAACGGCGGCCGTAACTATAACGGTCCTAAGGTAGCGAAATTCCTTGTCGGGTAAGTTCCGACCTGCACGAATGGCGTAACGACTTCCCCGCTGTCTCCAACATCAACTCAGCGAAATTGAATTCCCCGTGAAGATGCGGGGTACCCGCGGTCAGACGGAAAGACCCCGTGCACCTTTACTATAGCTTTGCAGTGGCATCAGGAAGCCGATGTGCAGGATAGGTGGGAGGCTTGGAATTTGTAGCGCCAGCTATGAAGGAGCCATCCTTGAGATACCACCCTTCTGCTTTCTGTTGTCTAACCGTGGCCAGTTATCCTGGTCCGGGACCCTGCATGGTGGGTAGTTTGACTGGGGCGGTCGCCTCCTAAATGGTAACGGAGGCGCGCGATGGTAGGCTCAAACCGGTCGGACATCGGTTGTTGAGTGTAATGGCATAAGCCTGCCTGACTGTGAGACTGACAAGTCGAGCAGAGACGAAAGTCGGTCATAGTGATCCGGTGGTTCTGTGTGGAAGGGCCATCGCTCAACGGATAAAAGGTACGCCGGGGATAACAGGCTGATACCCCCCAAGAGTTCACATCGACGGGGGTGTTTGGCACCTCGATGTCGGCTCATCACATCCTGGGGCTGGAGCAGGTCCCAAGGGTTTGGCTGTTCGCCAATTAAAGTGGTACGTGAGCTGGGTTTAGAACGTCGTGAGACAGTTCGGTCCCTATCTGCCGTGGGTGTTAGAATCTTGAGAGGAGCTGTCCCTAGTACGAGAGGACCGGGATGGACGCACCTCTGGTGTACCAGTTGTCGCGCCAGCGGCATCGCTGGGTAGCTATGTGCGGAAAGGATAACTGCTGAAAGCATCTAAGCGGGAAGCCTCCCTCAAAACTAGGATTCGCCGAGAACCGTGGAAGACTACCACGTTGATAGGCTAGGTGTGGAAGCGCAGTAATGTGTGAAGCTAACTAGTACTAATAGTTCGAAAGGCTTGATCGTGTCCTTCATGAAAGTAGATATCGGTTTATTTAATGACCTATATGCAAGCAATTATTTGGGTTGTCTTCTTTAAACTGTTAGGCTAAATGGCCTGGTGATTATAGCGCAGATGTACCACCCGAAACCATTCCGAACTCGAACGTGAAGCTCTGTAGCGCTGATGGTACTGCATCTTAAGGTGTGGGAGAGTAAGTCGTTGCCAGGCCTTTTAGCCTTACAACTAAATATTTTAGCATGACGCGGGGTGGAGCAGCCCGGTAGCTCGTCAGGCTCATAACCTGAAGGTCGTAGGTTCAAATCCTACCCCCGCAACCAACTATATCAATAAAATCAATGACTTAGATCGCCCTCAAAGACTTCGGTTTTTGGGGTTTTTTGTTGTAATTTTCAGTCTTTATACCAACCATCATGCCAACCGGTCGTCAGGTTTTTTTAAATCTTGGTTGTAAAATACGTTCACTATAAATACTGTTAAACAATGGACACCGAAATAGATCGTAAAATAGCTGTAATCCTTGTTGCAGACGTTGTAGGTTATTCCAAGCACATGGAAAGAGATGAGAATGCAACGCTAAAGGCTTATGCCGAATGTGAGGAAATACTTAAAACCTGTCTCAAGAAATACAAAGGATCTATCTTTAATACAGCTGGTGACTCAGCCTTAGCGGAGTTCCCAAGTGCAGTAAATGCTGTTGAATGCGGTGTTGCGTTTCAAAATTACATAAAGAAAAGAAATGAATCCGATAAAATAGAGGTAAAGCTTGAGTTCCGCATTGGTATTAATATGGGTGATGTTGTTAAGAAAGATGGTAATCTTTTTGGTGATGGTGTAAACATTGCGGCACGATTAGAAGCATTAGCCCAGCCGAATGGCATCTCTATATCCAAGAGTGTGTATAACCTTGTTGTTTCCAAAACCAAGATGACGTTTAACGATTTGGGCGTACAGAAGGTAAAGCTAAATGAGTTTCATGCCTTTGACATCCTTCTTGATTTTTCGCAAAAGAGAAAATTAAAAACAAAGTCTGGCTCTATGCTAACTATACTGGGGGCAGTTGCTGCTGCTTTAGTTGTAATGGTTGGAGTGTTTTATTTTACAATTTTTCAAAATTCTTTTAATGATTCAAAACCTATAGAATCAGCCGATAAACCATCTATTTTAGTTATGAATTTTGAGAACCTAACTAAAG
This sequence comes from alpha proteobacterium SCGC AAA015-N04, assembly GCA_000383115.1. Classification (GTDB taxonomy): domain Bacteria; phylum Pseudomonadota; class Alphaproteobacteria; order Puniceispirillales; family Marisalimonadaceae; genus Marisalimonas. The sequence continues at coordinate 157,696 of KB910521.1, read as the reverse complement.
ATGAGGATAATGGGTTCTTAGGAAATGGAATTACAACAAGCATTCGTTCAGTATTAACTAGTACCCAAAGTGTCAAAGTTTCTCCTTCTAGCACTACAAACTTCATTTCTAAAAATAATTACGAAAATACCCAAATTCGTGAAAAATATGGTTTTGACTTTATTATAAGGGGTAGTGTACAGGGAGCAGGAAGTAAAATTAGAGTATCTGTCGAAATGACAGATTTGAATAAAGAAATCATACTTTTCTCTGATATATACGATTTTGATGAAACAAAAGACGTTTTTGATCTTCAAGATGAAATTGCTCTCTCTATTCTAAAAGCCACGCGAATAACATCAAAATACGCACGTCCTGAATTAGCTTCTATTGATCCTGAGCTATATAAGTTGCACATTAAAGCACAATCGCTTTTTGCAAAAAATACACGTACATCGAATAAAGAAGCAGAAAACCTTTGGAGAAAGGGATTAGAAAGAGAGCCTGAGAATATCAGGTTCATCAATAGTTTAGGTTGGGTTTATTGGCAAAAAATAGTTTTGAGGATCTCCGATAACCCAAGAGACGATATTCAACAAGGCTTAAAGCTTGCTAAAAAGGCTTTGTCAATTCGTCCAACACATGCTCCTGCTCTATCACTGGAACTTTCACTCGAGTTAATGATGGGAAATCATAATGAAGCCTGCAAAAAAGTTGATAAAATCTTCCAGCATTCAGTAACAATATTTGATACGGCTTTGGGAGCTGCTGGAGCGCAAAACTGTGGAGACCTAGTCTCAGCCATAGCGAATTATGAATATGTGTTAAACAATGCTCCACATTTTTCTTCATGGGCAAGGAACTTATATAGTTATGCTCTGGTAGAGAGCGGTGACTTTGATAAAGCATTGATGTTTTTCGAAATTGAGTTGCAGAAAGATCATGCTTTCGGAGGATTTTCACAAACCATGTATCTTCTTTCAGCATATATTAATATGAAACGGGGTAATGAAAAAAAAGCAAAGGAATTATTTGAGAAACAAAAAAGTGAAGACGGAAAAGGAAAAAGTGCTAAAAGAATAAGAGGAGAGCTAAGTATGCTTAAAAATAAAGGTTTCATAGACGAACTCATTGATAAGCTCAGTTCACTAGGATTGACCTAATATTTAGTCTGCTTATCGACTGTCATTTACACTAGCCAATAGCCTGTTCTCAAAATGCGTATGAAAAAGTAAAAATCTTTATGACAAAGTATGACATTATATGACCATCATACCCTTATAAATATAGCACTATAAGACACTTTATGATTTGGTATGACAACTCTGGTCGTAGGTTCGAATCCTATCCTATGCAATCAACTATACTTATAAAATCAATGACTCAGATTACCCTCAAAGACTTTGTTTTTTTCATTTTTTGTGTGTTAAGCTTTATAACAAAAGTATATAAAGAAAATATAACTCGAATCAAAAAAAAGATAATTATTTATTTAAAATTAATTATGACAAGAGTGATGAACATCACCCTGACAAATATTTTTTTGACATTGAATTTGAATAATAAATAACGATGTATTTATAATATAAAAATTAACTCTAAAAAGATTTAATTAATTTTTGATCCAGCTAAAGTTACATCGCCTGAAGCTGGAATCATAATTCTTAACTGCAATCCCCACTTACCATTTTTTTTTGTTGAAGTGAATATACCTACTGCTTTTGCATAACTTTTTTTATTTTTATCTCTTCTATTAAATTCAACACTGCATTGAACAGCATTTTTTGAACTATGAATGATTTCAGCTTTATCTAATGTTGAATGATCCCAATTTTCCTCGGTTTCTAACTTTTTATAGAGAAAACTTAGATAACTCCATATTTCTTCTTTACTATTATAAATTAAGGGATCATTATTTTCAGATTGAGCCATATGTGGAAAATGCAGACAATCCAAAATCTTATCCTTATTTTTTTCATTAAATAAACTCACATAATTGTATAAACTTTGAATAGCTAACTTATCATCATCATTTTTTTCATTCATATTGAACTCCATTCTTAAAATTTGATTTATGTAAAATAAATTTAAATCAACTTCAGTGTATAAAGAGACTATTAAATTTTTACCTTATACTTATTTTTATATTACCCGATATACAGTGAAGTATCATTCCCCCTAGTTTGGTACTTCATTTTTTTTATCAAAAAAATTTATTAATATTAGTTAAAATTTTAAATTTAAAACTTTAATATTTATACTCATATTTTTTAATAGTCTCTTTATTAAAATCAATTCCAGTACCTATTTTATTAGGAATTACAACATGCCCATCACTTAATTCATATGGTTCTTCTAAAATAATGTTGGACCATCTAGTCCACTCTAAATAACCTGCAGTTGGTGTTACGCGCATTAGATGTGATGAAACTTCGTGGTATAAATGAGATGAAACAGATATTTGAAATGCTTCAGCAATGGATGCGGTTTTTAACCAAGCACTTACACCACCAATCCTTAATAAATCTGGCATTATAAAATCTGAAATTTGATTTTTCAACGCAGTAAAAGCATCATCAAAACCATGAAAGTTTTCACCAAGAATTATTGGTGTTTTCATTCTTTTTCTTAATTCTTTGTAACCTTCAAATTCGTAATATTTTATAGGTTCCTCAAACCAATATAATCCCTGTTCATCTAAATTATTCAACCTATGTATTGCTTGTGGTAGTGATAAGCATTGGTTGAAATCACAAAGAAGTTCTGAATTCACCCCAATACCTTTTTTAACACGTTCAATTGCTTTTAGGTCTTCATCTAATTTTTTTCTGCCTAATCTAACTTTTACAGCATCAAAATTTCCTTCAGATATTAGAGACAATGCTTCATCATATAATGTTTGGGGATGATCTAGCCATAATCCACTGGAATTATATGCCTTAACTTTATCTACTGAACCACCTAAGTGAACACATAACGGCTCATTACATATTTTAGAACTAGCATCCCAGAATGCTATATCTAGTCCGGCTAAAGCGTAAAGAGCAATTCCTGATCTTCCCAATAAACTTAAATGGTTCATACCTTCATTATAAAACTGATAAGGGGCAATTTCTCTATTTTGGAAATTTTTAAAAAGCTCTTTCATTGCTAATGCAATAGTTTGTGTATAATTTACTAAGTATGGACCAATATAACCTTTACCAATTGTTCCGTCGCTTAAAGATATTTCAATTAACATATACGGCCAATATTCAAATGTTCCTAATGAGGCCACGATAGGTCTTTCTAAAGGTACATTTACAGTAATAACAGACAAACTCTTAACTAAAGGTTTTTTCAAATTAATTTCCTTTTAACCATTAATATTAAATTTAACTTATACAATAAAGTTTAATATTAGTGAGGTCGGCAGGCAACATAAACCTTACTAAAGTTCGTTAGGTAAAAATGTTTTGCTATAGATCTTCAGCGAAGTAGATTTTATAGCTAAACATAACAAAAAACCCTTGAAATCCCTAAAAAACTTCAGGCTAATAACCTGAAGGTCGTAGGTTCAAATCCTACCCCCCCCCCCCCTACAACCAGCTATATCAATAAAATCAATGACTTAGATTATATTCAAAGACTTCAGTTTTTGAGGTTTTTTATTGTTATTTTTATTCTTTATACCAGCCGTTATGCAAACCGGTCGTCAGGTTTTCTGTTTTTAATTGATATGATAAGTTTAAATTATTTCTTGAAAGGTATAGATATTGTTCGTTTTATATGAATATTAAAAATCCAAAATTTTAATATTCTAGTCTGTTTTATAAGTCAAAAAATTTAAATAAAAATTATTTAAATTTTAAATCTAAGTCTTCTAATCCTTTTGAAACTTCAACTTCACAATTTCCCTCGTATCTTGTTACTTGACCGCCCATATCTTTTATTTGTTTCCAAAATTCATTAGACTTAATTTTTTCGAACCTCTTCCATTTCTTCTTTTGTTCGAAAAACATGAAAGATTTCAACCTGATTTTCTGTTCTATCTACAAAACACCTAAACATCAAACCGTTATTTTGAAAAAGATCATGGCTCCAGTCTTTTAATGCAAGTATAATTGCCTTTTTGCTAATTCATTTTGCACTTTTATTGTTACATTGACTGCAAACATTCAAACCTCTTAAACTTTTTAGAAAATACATGTAAAGTTAATTAAGAGTTTAACAATTTTGTAGAAAAGGAGATAAAATGATAATTTCAAGACGTATACTGACACCAATACTAGGTAAAAGCAATTTAGTATTGAATCGTGCTAAATCCATGCAAGATATACTGACTAAGCATGGAGCGAAAGCAAGAGTTGCAAGAATAGTTGCAGGTGATTTAGCAGGATCAATTCATTTAACTGCTTCATATGAAAACATGGAAAAGGGCTGCAAGTCATTTAACGAAATGTCACAAGACCCTTCTAGAGTTGCTCTAATGAAAGAGAGAGAAGCTGACCCTGGAGGTCACTTAATTGGACCTGAAGTTTTTAGAACAATTTATGGTAATATTTCACCAGAGCATAATGTTATTATGATGCGGGAATACCAGTTATCTAGAGATAATATGTCTGAAGCTGTTCAAATTTTTCCTGAAATAGATGCTATTTTAAAAGATGAAGACGCTTCTTTTATGGCAGTTGTACCTTTGTTAGCAACCAACATGGATAGATTAGTTGCTTGTTATTATTTCCGAGATATGTCAGCTATGGGAGAACAAATTGATAGAGTTGGTATGTCAGAAGAATTTCAAAAGATTGTTCTTAAAGCCAGTAATGCTGGTACTTTGATTTCATCGAGAGTATTATTAAATATCTGACAAATAATTTAAAATTAAATATAGAAGAGTATAAAAGGGGTTTATAACCCTCTATTAATTCATTTGTTAAAAAAAGAATTAGATGGAGTAACTATAACTTAAAAATAAAATGAATTAACTACTCTTTTTTATTCTAAAATTTATGCATCATTAATTTCGATCTTGTAAAAATTTTAAATCTACTTAATCTTAAATCATGCCTNCCGAAATAAATCGTAAAATAGCTGTAATATTTGTAGCCGATGTTGTGGGCTACTCCAGACATATGGAATTAGATGAAAATGGGACAGTGCACAGTTATAATGAATGTGAAAGAATCTTAAAAAAACTTTTAAACAAATATAATGGATCTGTGTTTAATACAGCTGGAGATTCGGTGTTAGCTGAATTTGCAAGTGCTGTCAATGCTGTTGAGTGTGGTGTTGAATTCCAAAAAGAAATCAAAAAAAGAAATCAATCTAATAAAACTGGTATTAAATTAGAATTTCGTATTGGCATCAATATGGGGGATATAGTTAATAAAGATGGTAATCTTATTGGAGATGGAGTTAATATTGCAGCACGTTTGGAAGCTCTTGCTCAACCAAATGGTATAACTATATCCAAGAGTGTATATGATTTTGTAGTGCCTAAAACAAAAATCACATTTAATGACCTTGGCATTCAAAAAGTTAAACAAAACGAATTTCACGCATTTGATGTACTTTTAGATCCTTCACAAAAAAGATCTAGTAAAACGAGAGCTAAGAAAAATATTGTAGCATTTAGTTCTATCGGATTAGTAGCAATATTGCTTATTGGGTTTATCTCATATCAATTCTACAATAAAAATGAACATTTAAAAGATTCTAGCTTAGAAGACAAACAAGTCATTCTCATCCTTCCATTTCAAAATTTGGCAAATTCATCTGAACATAATTTTATATCAGAAAGTATGCTTGATCTTTTTGTAGGTGGTTTATCAGGTTATGAAAATTTAAAAGTGCTTTCCAAGAATACCAGCCTGTTCGTTGCAAAAAAAAATCTGCAAAAGAAAGAATTGATAAAGAGTTATAACGTGAGATACTTACTGAGCGGTTCTGTAACGGTTTATGGCAAAGATATGAGAACCAATATTGAAATTCGTGACATTAAAAAAAATCAAATACTTCTTTCACAATTAAAAAATTCTAAAACTGACAATTTATTTAAAGTCCAAGATGAATTAGTACTCTCAGTTCTCTCTAAATTTAATCTTAGAGAGGATAAAATTCGTGTGTCAAATGACGACATTGAAACAATAGAAGAATTAAGACTTCTACAATTTGCTGCAAAAGAAAGGGAAAAGTGGTCTAGAGAAGGTTATTCTGATTATGAAAAAGCCTTAGACAAGCTGTATAAAATTAATCCTAATGGATATGCTCATAATTTAAGTCAGGCATGGAAACATCATTACAAATTTAGACTCGGGTTTTGTAAACCCAAAAGTAATAAACCATCAAAGAAAGAACGAAGAGCAGCGTCAACTGCATGCTTTTTAAAAGCAATGGAGTTTGCAACTAAAGCAATTGAAATAAATCCAAATAAAGCTGACGCATATTTAGCACAGGGTTATTTTTTAGCTTCGGCGCATATCTTAAATCGTGATGGAGATAGAGCTTATGAATGGGGTGGTCTCGAAAAAGCTGGAGAATTTGCTGAAAAAGGTCATAGTCTGATAAATAATAATTCTTATCAATATGGATTAGCAGGAGAAGTTTTCACACTTTGTAACAAGTTTGAGCAGGCAACTGCTTCTTTCAAAAAATTATTTGAGCTAGATGACAATCCTACAGATACATTTACGTCTTTCTACATGCAGGCGAGTTTTTTAAATAATAATCTAGAAGTAGTCAAACAATTAGCTAAAAAAATTATCTTAGACAGAAAAACTTCTGATGAAATTGATAATTGTAAAAGTCCTTTTTGTGGAAACTCAGGATACGCACTCATATTTCTTTTGTATGTTTTCGATCAAGAAAAAGATTTCGAAAATCAGAAAAAATATTTGCTAGAATACAATCAATTAGAAAATAAATATACTAAAGCCATGTTTACGGGCAGGACAAATCCAGCTAATTTCATATGGTCTAAACAATTTAATAAAATTATTAAAGTTATGGACAATTTAGGCTGGCACCAATAATTATTTTTAGGCCAGATAAAGTGATATAAGATTCAAAATGATATTATTAATATTTTTTATGTTTAAACAACAGCAACTTAGAAGTCTAAATTACTTTTAAAAAATATTATAATTTAAGAAAAATTAAAAATATGATTATTAATAAATTAATTAATTTATCAATACTTAAAATTTCTAAAAGAAAACAAAAATTTACCATATAGCAGGAAAACCTAATTACGAAAATGAATTCATTATACTCAAAATCTACTTTCATAAATTACATCTATTGAAAAATTCTATTAAAACAATATATGAAAATCATGAAATCAATAATTATAATAATTTTCTTATTAATGTCCAAATCTGCTTTTGCCGAATTTTTTATAAATATATCTAGCTCTATAAAAAATAATTCAAAGAGATTGAGTTACGGTATCTCTGTAACAGATTTTAATAAAGATGGTAAATTTGATTTTGTTGTAACTGGATTTAGATTTCCAAATTTAATCTTATCTTATAAAAATGGCTATTTGGAAAATGTGAACAAAGACAAATTGTTTGCTGATGTGTCTAGATCTACTATTGGTGTTGCTGCATGCGATATGGATAATGATGGTTTTGAAGAATTATATTTTCTTAATACAGACACATACAGTGGTCACAAACAGTTTTCCGACAGATTGCTTGATAACGAGATAAATATAACTGATTTATTTCAACTTGATAAAAATTTAAAATCCTTAAATCTAACAGCAGGAAGATCAGTTGTATGTGTTGATAGAAATGGAGAAGGTAAGTACGGAATTTATGTTGCAAATTATGGAGGTCCAACTCGTTTTTATGAATTAAGAAATGGAAATATAATAGATCAAGCGCCACTGTTAAATATAAACAAAATTACTGGTGGAAGAGCGGTTGTTTCAGGCCATATCTTAAGTAATCGAATGGATATATTCGCTGCAAACGAAAGAGGGTCAAACTTTCTTTATTTAAATGATAATGGTATTTTTAGAGATTTAGCTGAAAAACTCGGTGTTGAGGATACATTTGAAAACGGTCGTGGTACTACACTAACTGATTTTTTATATAGAGGTAAATTAGACATTGTTAGTGGTAATTGGAATGGTGAACACAGAATCTTTCTCAATGATAAAAATAAATTTAATGATGTTGCAACTGCTGCATTTAAAAAGCCATCAAGAGTAAGAACTGTTATCTCAGCTGATTTTGATAATGATGGTTTTGATGAAATTTTTGTAAATAATATTGGTGAACCGAATAAACTGTTTAAAATTCTGATTGATGGAAAATTAAAACAAATTCAAATAAACAATGGACTAGAACCATCTGGATTAGGAACAGGTGCAGCTGTAGCAGACATAGATAATGACGGTATTCTTGAATTGCTAGTTTCACACGGTGAATCTGGTCAACAACCACTTTCATTATATAAGGCAAATATTGATAGACCTTTTAGGTTTGTAAGAATTTTACCTAAGACAACTTTTAATGCACCAGCAAGAGGAGCCACAGTAATATTAAATACAAATATGAGAAATCATGCAAAAACCATTGATGCTGGTTCTGGTTATTTGTGTCAGATGGAGCCCGTTGCTCATTATGGACTTAGAAAAGATGAAAAAGTTAAAAGTGTTACAATTAAATGGACTGACGGATCATCTAATAATTTTAAAATTAATCAATTAAACAAAACTTACGTTTTTAGTAAGGGCATTTAATTTGGTGTTAAAGTTAAAATATTTTCTTAGTTTATTGTTAGTATTTTTCTTGACGAACATAGTAATTTCTTATGCAAGTGATGACAAAGGTAAATATTATCAAAGTTTATCCAAAGACTGGCGATCAATATTTCCGGATGGAAATAGAAATGCAGCTGGACCTAAATTTTACAAGCATATTTCTGATAATTATAAAAATTTTGAAGAGTTTCAAGAGTATAATAAACATTACTGTGCTGTTTCAGGGTCACTAATTGGATCAGGTTCAATCCCACAATTTGTAAATGTAAAAGAGGATCAAACTGAAAAACAAATTTGTGGTTACTACTATAAATGTTGTTGGCCTTGTGTTTGCGACCTAATGAAATATGCTCGGGTTAAAAAGATCACTAAAGAATTTCAAGAAGGTTTCAAGGATGTATATGCACTAATTATAGACAACCCCTGTACAAAAGAAGATTTTCCTAAAAAAGTTAACAAGAATTATTTTTGTAAAGGAAATGAATTAGACTACGAACAAGTTGAAACACAAGATAGTAAATTAATAATTGGAATATTACACGAAGCAAAGTTTTGCGAACCATCAGATTTAAGGAAAATATTTGCAAATAAGATAACAGGTAGATTTTGCCCAATTAGAAATAGAACACCGATTAATGAATTGAGGTCTGGTATGGGTGATATTTTTATAAAGTTAGCAAGATGAGTACTTAAAAAGTTTTACCAATATAATTAATCCAATTATATTAGATTACTAATAATTATTGCATGATTAATATTTAATCAAAGTTCCAGTCAGGGGAATGGTTTGTCCGTCTTGCTTGCTATATTCAATTAATAAATGTCTTTGGGTATCCAACCAATTAACACCTTTAGCCGAGCTCTCTGAGAACTCACTATCTTGTCCAAAAATTATTGCAATTACTTCATCAGGAGTGGTCAATAAATAATGAGTTGGTGGTTCGGCAAGCGCTCTATTTCTGTTACGCTCTTTGATATTATTCCAAAATTCTTCAAAACACTAAGACTTTGGTTTTAAACTGATTATTTAACCTTTGGTCATAAATTAATTCTCCATAGAGATTATTAAATTTTTTATTTATTTAATATCTGTTTTTATATTTTTTGTCTTAATTAATACTTCATAATATTAAAAGGCTTTAAAGTTGTCATTTTAATCATTTTTACAAAGTGGTTTAACAACCTCAAAATTATCTCCTTGGGTGTCAAATATATATATTTGTTTTTTTCTAATACCTTTAAAGTTCTTACTTTGAACTAATACTCCCAAGGATTTATCGGATTGAGAAAAATAGTTAAATGTTTTAATAATTGGATCATTAAAGTACAATTTTTCTTTATTTTGATAATTAAATTTTCGAAAAAATTTTAAAATATTTATCTTTCGATCTTTATTATTTGGAAAAGGAATATCTTGAAACCAAACTGGTTTTCCTTTTATACAAGTTGACTTGGTTGGAATTGGACCATTAATTATTCTGTAATATTTCACCCAACTAATTTTTACTTTATTTTCTTTATTTCCAAACCAAAGCAGACATTTTCTGTAGTCTTTTGTTTCACAGTTTCTTGTTTTAAAAAAAAAATTTGAAATTTTAAATTGTTTTATTGGTTTCGTACAAGTCTTACCTAAACAAAGTTTGTCAATATCAACAGTATTATTTTTAGCAAAAGAATTATTAGAAAATACCAAAAGTGTTGTTAATAATAAGATTTTTATCATTGAAAATTCTTCTTATTTTCTCTGCCCGTATATTTCTCCTTTTTTCCAATTGTCTACATATTCTTCTATCGATAATGTCCATCCATTTTCCATGTTTTCATCAAAATATTCAAATAATATTCCATCAGGTGCATTCATTGATAAAAGAACTGTTCCGCCATTTTCGCCTCCACGCTCATCGTGTGGCAGTGCATCGGCACTTGCTATAGCGTAATCACCTTTTTTTCTTATTATAGATTTTTTGGATCCGTCTGGTTGCCATTCAGTGAGATGTTGTTCACCTTCTAAAACCATTGTTAATGTTGAAGCTACGTGTCTGTGTCTTCTACAGTGACTTAAATTAGCATACCTTAATAGCATATCAAGGCGCCCTGATTTAATATCATATCCTAGAAGACTATAATCAAAATCAACTTTAAACTCCTTATTTTCTGGATCTTTAACATTTCGCCATTCTACTAGTTTTGGATCAAAACTCTTAGATATCATATTCATAAGTGATCTTTCTTTTATAATTAAAAAATTAAATTTCTATCAGATGATGGTATTAAAGTTTATTATATTACCCAATAATGATATTTATTTTGCTGCATTATTCTAAATAATTCAAATACGATTTTTCATTTTTTCTTACACACTTCAAAAATTAAAATTTAATTCAGTACAATAAGGTTTATTTTAATCCAATTACTTTACGAGTAAATTTCTAAGTCCTAAACTTTTTCATTTTTGACAACGTACTTTCTAAAGAGGAAATCACCTGATCTTTATAAGCAACATTTAAATCTATATTCAGATTAAATCCCTCATATTCCTCATTTAAAAGTAGTTTTTTCTTTTCAAGATTTTTACTTGTGTCAGATATTTGATAAGTTTGTATTTTGTGAGATATACCTTTAACACTCAACTCTTCTTTTTTTTCACAAACAATATCCTTTTTAATTAGAGAGTAAGTTTCATGAGAAATGAGAATTTGTCCGGGATCGGCGTTTGATTCAAGACGATTAGCTAAATTTACTTCCCCGCCTATAATGGTATAATCTAATCTATCTTCAGAACCAAAATTTCCTACATTGCAAAATCCTGTGTTAATTCCTATCCTAATTTCTAAGGGATTTGAAATTCCTTGATTCTCCCAGATCTTCCTTAAATGTTTCATACGCTCTCTCATTTCCAAAGCCATAAGAGCACAGGCTTTTGCGTCCTCTTTTTCCCCCCTTGTTTCAGGGTCACCAAAAAATATTAAAATAGCGTCACCAACAAATTTATCTATTGTTCCACCATGTTTGAGAGCTATTTGTGACATTTCATTTAAGTAGCTATTAAGTAATGAGCTTAATACTTCAGGCTCTAATCTATCAGTAATTTCAGTAAAGCCTTTAATATCTGAAAAAAAGACTGTAAGTTTTTTTCTATAGGCTTCAATTTTAACATTTTTCTTTCCAGAAAATATTGATTTATAAACTTGAGGTGATAAATACTTTGACAATTGAGATGCAAGTTGTTCAATTTTATTTTGTGTTTGCACTCTTTGAGTTATGTCAACTACAGTCCATAAAACTTCATCTTTATCTGCAACGGGGTCTCCAGCAATTTTAAACCAAATCTCTTCACCATTTTTTTTTTTGAATGGCCAATCCAAATTTACGGTTTTTTTATTTCTTACCTGGTTAAAAGCCTTTTCACCAAATTCTTTAAAAGTTTGATTAGAGATATGGATCATCTCAGCACTATTACCTATTAGTTCGTGTTTATTATAACCTAATATTTCACAAAATTTTGGGTTTACTTCAATTAATGTAAGCTTTTTATCTACTATCATAATACCAACACCTGTATTAAAAAATACTTGTGTAAATCTTGATGATAACTGGCTATCTCTGTTCATTATTCATCTTTCAGTTTAAATTTTATTTTAAGTAATTAATTAAAGATAAAGCAAATTTTTAACGTAGTATTATTATTCTTGTTGATAATATGTTTAGTTTTTTTAAAAAAGAAACTAGTTTAAGTTATTATTTTTTTTAACCATTATTTCACGTATCCAGCCCTCTCCCATAGCACCTTCTACTAACAAGTAACCACCTTTCTTATCCCCAAGAAATAAAATCTCATCATTTTTATTAAGCTTAAATAATATTTTTGAATTTTTCTGTGGCATTGACAGAATCTTAACTCCTGATATTTTAGGCGATAGAACATCCCCTATAGCAAAAGACACCTTATTTAATGATTTTTTTGAATTTTCAATTGATTTTTTATTTTTAGGTATTATCAATTCTTTACTATTTTTAATATTTTCTACAATGTTATTAAAATTATTTAAAAGAGCTAGAGCTACAAGTTTGCCTTCTGATGTATTAGCGAAACCCGAAAATCCTAGACCTGACATAGATGCTGAAAAACCAAAGTCGGTTTTGGAAACATTTCCTTGATCAGCAGTTACCTGTATACCTGAACGAGAATCGACAATAATAATTGAAGTTTGTACCTCTTTAACTTTAACACTTCCTGCTACAGCACCTACAACAGCACCGATAGGCCCAAATAAAGAACCTATAGAGGATCCAACAGAAGCGCCGCCACCAGTATTTCCTGTAAATACTAAGTCTGCAGATAAAATAAAGTCAGAGGCTGCAAGTTGAGATTTACCAACATTTGACCCTTGCTGAAGTTGTCCAATATTTGCCAATTTTCTCTCTAATAGTATGTTGTTAAGTATCATGCCTCTTTCAACAATTGTAAAACATCCAGATTTTTGAATTATAATTCTTAGAAGTTGTTTTGGTTTTGGAATATTGAAAAAAGATAGCTGTCTTAGAACATCTTGTTTAGTATCAGCTAGTTGTATAGTACCTAAGTTAATATCACATTTTTTAATGTATATATTTTCATTATTTTTTTTGGAATTAACTATATCACTCGCTTTTCCAAGTTTTGGATCAAATATGTTTAATGATTTGCTTAAATCTGACTTTGGTGAAAGATTATTAGAAGTAACTTTATTTGTAGTATCTTTATTTTTTTTTTCGCAATTAAAATTACGATTTATACATTTTTGAGAATTATCTGACTTATTCAAATTTAGTTGTTGATTAAGGCTCTGCCTTTCTTTTAAATCTTTTTCTAGTTTTTCTAATCTGACTAATTTACTTTCTAGTTCAATCTTTTTTTTATCTTCAATTTTTTTAAGCCGTTGTTTTTCTAATAATTCTTTTTCTAGTTTTTCTAATCTGGCTAATTTACTTTCTAGTTCAATCTTTTTTTTATCTTCAATTTTTTTAAGCCGTTGTTTTTCTAATAATTCTTTTTCTAATTTTTCTAATCTTTGTAATTTATTTTCAAGTAAAGATATTTTCTTTTCTTCTTCTCTTTCTTTTTCTATTAATTTTTTTTGTTTTTCGAGTCTTTCTAATCTTTTGTCTAATTCAGATAGTTTTGGATTTTCTAATTTGTTTTCAATAGCTTTATTATCAACTGCACTTTCAACTATATATTTGCATTTGCCACGAGCATCAACTAGATTGTGTTTGAATGATTGCTTAAAGTTTATATCAAAGAAGGCGAAATTAGTTTTTTTTCTTAACTCAAATGTCAGCTTATAAGTTGTTTTATCATTAATATATTTATTAACGTGGCTATCATTTCCTCTAACGAGTTTACTTTTTAAATAATATCTCCATTTAAGTTTTTCCTCTGTGTTTTCTAAAATTTGGCCGAAGTATTTGTCCTTAGTTAAAAATTTAGTTTTTTCTCGATTTATAAATTCAATTTTATTATTTTTTATCACGTGAACGTTAAGTGGGTTTATCCACTTGTTAAAGTATTTTACAGAAGTATTGTTAATTGGTTCAACATTACATTTCAATACATCAGAAAATGCAGAATGAGAGATAAATACAAAAAATATGAATATAAATTTATTAAACATTTTAAAATTCTAATAACTGTTATTATAGTAATCATAATTTGGAAAATGCAATAAAATTTTTTAGAATTAATTGCACTCCAATTTTTTAATTTATTCTCATATTATTTTTTGAAAAAAAGTGAACGTATTTAGAAATAAACTTTAAGCCTATTTTCTTATTGAGAATAACTTTAATACTCGGGTCTATTTTTGCTACAATTAGCTTATCATTAATTCCACAATCAACATAAATGTATTGATCAGAACCTAAGTATTCACAAAATTTTATTTTCCCATTCAATACATTTTTTTCTAATTTGCAAATTTCTATATTATCCGGTCTTATCCCCATTTTGAATATATTTTCTTTATTAGTTTTAATATTAGTTTTTTTACTTTCATCTAAATAAATATATTCTCCTCTTTTAATGCAGTTTAAAATATTCATTTTTGGTGTGCCAATAAATTCTGCAACAAATAAATTTTTCGGATAATTATAGAGTTTGTGTGGAGAGCCAATTTGAATAATTTTTCCTTCGTTAAGAACGACTATCTTATCTGCAAGTGTCATTGCTTCGACTTGGTCGTGAGTAACATAAATTGTGGTAACTCCAAGTTCTTTATGCAATTTTGAAATTTCCAAACGCATTTCAACTCTCAATGCTGCATCTAGATTAGAAAGTGGTTCGTCAAATAAGAAAGCTTTTGGTTTCCTTATAATTGCTCTTCCAATTGCAACTCTTTGTTTTTGTCCTCCAGATAGTTGTTTAGGTAGTCTGTGTAAAAGATCTTCTAATTGAAGAATTTTTGCTACTTCTCCAACTTTTTTCTTTAAAATATCACTGTTTACGCCTGAGGTTTTCAGTGAAAAACCTATGTTATCAAAAACACTCATATGGGGATATAGTGCATAAGATTGAAAAACCATTGATAGGCCTCGATCGTATGGAATTTTATCTGTTACATCCAAATCATCGATTAAAACAGTTCCATCATTTAAATCTTCAAGACCAGAGATAATTCTTAAAAGTGTTGATTTGCCACATCCTGAGGGACCTACAAAAACAATGAACTCTCCATCTTTAATGTTTAGATCAACGTTTTTAATTACTTGATTACTAGAAAACCATTTTGAGATATTTTGTAAAATAATAGAAGCCATTATGTGCTCACTAATTGTCTATAAATTTTAAATTAGAACTATCTCTACCAAGTACTAATAAAATTGCAGCTGTCCATGAGAAGTCATGTCCACCTAGGCCTTTTCCTGTAAATGGGTTAAAATATTCATGCATACCACCAACCTCTATAAGTTTAATAGTATCATCCTTAATTCTTTTGGCTAGTGAGTATTCACCTTCATGCTCTAAACCATGTGAGATCATATAATTCATGATTGACCAAACTGGACCTCTCCAATATCTTTCACTTTCGAATTTTTTATGTTTTGGATCGACGCTTGGCATTCCATAAACGCAATTATTTAAAATTCGTTCACAATGCTTAATTGTATAATTTTTTTGCTTTTCTGAACCTGTGCCAGCATATAAGCAAAGCATTGATGCATTAGTTATAGCATCGCAGAATTGATTGGTCCTCATGTCAAATGCTGTGAATGCTTTTACTTTATCATTCCAAAATTTTTGGCAACCGTCCTCAAGTTTATTTATCCAACTCTCAATTTTATTTACTGTGTTCGTATAATTAAATAATTTTGCTAATGATAAAAGATCTTTATTTGCCTTTAAAAAAATAAAATTTATTCCCGGATCAATTGCCAAGAAAGGACCCTCATCATACATTTTTTTTGGGTCCCAATTACAGTCTCTTCCATATTGGACTATAGACATAAATTTATCATAATCTTTATTTGTAGGTCTCTGAGATATTTGTACATGTGATGTATCGCTTCTAATATAATCTCCAAAATTATCTGGAACATTGACATTATGTAAACCTAAATCCCAATCAGGACAATTATCTCTTCCAGATTCCCAAGGGTGAATTATGCTGATAAAACCTTCATTATTTGGATCTCTTGCAGAAAAAAACCACTCGTGATATGCCATTAAAGAATTAAAAAGACTTTTACCTTTCCGTAAATCATAATTATTTCCATTATTTACCATATCCCATATTATGCTAGCCAACACTGGTGGTTGAGAGTGACAACTAGTATTAGCATTTGATTTGATTTGCCAATGATTTGGACCAGGAAAATAATTTGGATTATTTTCGTGAAAAATTATGTGAGGGATCATTCCATTTTTCCATTGTGCTTTAATCAGAAAAATTAGTTCTTTCCATGCTCTTATTTTGTTATAAGTAGAAATACCTAAAGCTGTGAAAGCAGAGTCCCAATTCCATTGGTGTGGATAAAGTTTAGATGTTGGAACAGTAAAACCACCACGATCATTTTTGGTTATTATTTCAACTGCTTTTTGAAATCCTTCTCTAATCATTATCCTTTAACCCCACCCGCTGAAAGACCAGATATTAAAAATTTTTCTAAATAGAGAAAAATTATCATGACAGGAATTGTTGCTATTACTGCCCCCGCCATTAGGTGCTGTTGTGGAATTTCTGAAGAGTTTAAAGACATGATACCTCTAGACAATGTAAATATATTAGGATCATCCAAAAACATGAACGCAATTAAGAATTCATTCCAAGCAATCATGAATACATATAACCCAACACTAACAATAGCTGGTTTAGATAAAGGTATAGCTATTTTTAAAATTATTTGAATACGAGAAAGACCATCCATTAACGCAGCATCATCAATTTCGCTTGATAATGCGCTAAAGTAACCTCTTAGCATATAAAGCGCAACAGGAATTGTAGTTGCTGGGTAAACAAGTATTAGACCAAATAAAGAATTTCTTAAGCCTATATAAGAAAAAATTGCATAGAGTGGAATAATTAAAACTATAGAAGGAATTAAATAAATTAAAATTACAGTACCTGAAAAAATTTTTTTGTTGGGTATCCTTAATCTAGCAAGTGCATAAGCTCCAGGAATTGAAAAAAATAAAGTTATAATTACTGTTGTGCAGGATACAATGAAAGAATTAATTAAAAACAAATGAAAATTGAAATTAGTAAACAATTCGATGTAAGAATTAAATAGAATTTTAAAATCGGTATTTAAATTAACAGACAAATCTAGAGGGTTTAAAATCAAGCTTTGTTGATTTTTTAAACTTGTCATAATCATAATATAAAAGGGAATTAAGGTTATCAAAATTAATATAATTAAACCTATTCCCCACATGAATTTTATGAAAAAACTTTCGATATCATGTTTTGACAATTTTCCAGGACTTAAATTATATAAAGAATGGTTCAAACTTACCCATATAAAAAATGAAGTTAATAAAATTAATATAAATATTATTAGTTGATTTTCATCTTCTGCTTGATATGGGTTTCCTAAGTGAGAAATAAAAATAAGAAAAGTAATTATAATTATAGCAGTAAGATGGAATTTTATGGATAAAAATTTTTGATTTTTGATGTACATAATACCTGCTAATGGTCCAATAATCATGATTTGACTTAAATCTAAACTTAAGGGAGTTCCAAACGTTAAAATGCCAACTACGGTAAAAAAGATTTGCCAAAAAATACCCCATATACCTCCAGACAAAATCGAAAAAAATAAGCCATATTTCCAAAACATTTTAAAATGTTTCCTTGTTTGAATATCTCATAAAAAGTAAAGAGAATGTAAGTAGAAATATAAAAATTACTACTGCCACGGCCGCTCCTGCTCCAAGATTAGAAATTGCAAATGCTTGTTCATAAACATTTACAGTGAAGGTTCTTGTTCCTGCGTTTCCGCCAGTCAATAAGAAAATGTCATCAAATTTATTAAAGGTCCATATGAATCTTAGTAAAAATAAAATAGACATAATACCAATTAAAAATGGAAGTGAAATATAAATGAATTGTTGGAATGGTGACGCCCCGTCAATTTTGGCAGCGTCATATACTTCTTCAGGAAACGACTGCATACGAGCAAGAATAAATAAAAAAGAAAGAGGAAAATATCTCCAAATTTCAAAAGCTATTACCATTGACAAAGCTAAAGGAAATTTAAACACATAACCAAAAATAATTATGTCAGTATATTTTTGTCCAAAAAAATTAATTGGTTGGTCAATGACATTCATTTGAACTAACATTGAATTTATAATACCTGAAAAAGGATCAAATAATATTACCCACGCAAAAGCTACCGCTATTACTGGTGAGACATAAGGGAAAAGAAGTAAACCACGAACCAATGACCTTCCCCTAAAAGATTTTTGTAAAATTTGTGCTGCTAGAAGTCCAACTAACAATGCTCCAGCAGTGCCAAATATGGTGTAGTAAAAAGAAACTTTTAATACTTCAAAAAATTCGGAAGCGGAAAAAACTTTTTTAAAATTTTCAGTGTTAAATTCAAAAGATGTTAGTACATTTTTACTTGAAAAAGTCACCAACGGTTTGGTTTTTTTTGGGTTATCTAGTTCTTTTTGCCATTGATCATTCTTATGCACTTTAATAAGTATCTTTCCAGAGGATCTTGAGGAAACATTATCTAAATTACACGTTAACTCCTTTAATTTTAACTTACAAAATTGTGCTGGTTGCAAATCTTTAACTGTTAAACCATTCGGTATTATGTCTTTAATTATTACATTTTCAAGATCATATTTAATTGATGAATTTCTGTATCTATATTTAATTTCTGCAAGATGATTTTTGTCAGATAATTTTCCTTTAATGTGTTCTTTTACTATAAGCGTTGGTGGACGAAGGTCTCCCAAGGATACCGGTTTAAAGGAAATCCAAAAATTAGCTAAGAGTGGAAATATAACTACAGATAATACTATTAAAATAGTTGGTAGTAGGAGTATTAGACCAAGTTTTTTTTCTTTTTCTAATAAGGTGTTCTTATTTTTTTTTTTGATATTTGTCATTCAAAAATACTTAAAATTATTATTTAAAGTTAGACGACCTCCTAAAGATCGTCTAACAAATAATCTAATTTATTTTTGAAAGTTCTTTATTTAACTTGCTTACAGCAGTGTTGACATCAATTTGATCATCAATAAATTCACGAACAACTCTATTAATTATTTGAGAATTAATAATTTTTGATGCTAAAGATAGTTGACCTTCTTTTACACCCCATCTATCAGCAGTTTGAAGTCCAGAGACAATTTTATTAATTGTAACATCTGAATACAAATCCGATAGAGGAGCTTTTCTATCAACACCAACTGGTAACTTTGACCATGCAGTTACATATTTTGCTGTGTCAAAAGGCTCACCTCTACGAACTGGGAATTTGCCTTCTGGTGCAATGGACAGTGTTTTAGTATAACCATCTTTCATTGAATATTTAACAAACTCTGCAGCAACGTCAGTATTTGCGTCTGAGGTTACTCCGAAATATCTTATATCTGCCCAAGCAGCACCAGCAGGATTAGATGGACCTCCAAAAGTAGTTACAATACCAGTCTTTTGTGCTAAAGCCTTTGAAGTTGGATCATCATTAATTGTAGGTGGTGCGGAGTTTCTCAAACCAGCTAATTCATCTAAAATAAAAGGTGACCATATGATCATCGCAGCTTTACCAGCAAAATAAATTGCTCGAGACTGTTTCCAGTACAACTCGCCAGCTGGAGAAGCTTTAGCAATCTTTTTATAAAAGTTTAAAACTTCAGAAGTTGCTTTTTGGTCCAATGGGCTGAAACCATTGTTATTTACAGGAGATACCCCATTAGCTAAAAAAACATGTTCTAAAACTTGACTCATAAAATTTTCATCAACCTTAGTTGCTGCAACAAAACCATACATATTTGGTGGATTATGTAATTTATCAATAGCTTTTTCAATGTTTGCATAGCTATTTGGTGGAGCTAATCCAGCAGCATCAAAAATATCCTTACGATAAACTACCATCTGCGTCCAACCATCAACTGGTACTGCAGCTGTTTTGCCGTCAAATTGCGCCATTTTAATTGCGCCTGGTGCAAAGGTCCTTTTCATTAGAGAATTAACTATGTCATCATTAGTTTCTACATCCAAAATACCAGCCTCTGACCAAGGTAGAACATATTGTAATGTATGATAGATAACATCAGGTAAGTCACCAGCAGCAAATGCAGCTGTTGCTCTTTTACCTAGATCTTTTTCTGAGACAGGTATAACCTCTACTTCATGTCCAGTCTTTTGCCAGAAATCTGCAGCCATGGCATTTTGTTTTGCAAGACGCGCGGGTTGCTCCTCTGTAGTCCAAAATTTTATTGTGTCAGCATTAGTTAAGTTTGAAAATAATAAAAAAAATAGACTATAAAAAATATAATTAAAAAACTTATTCATTATTTCTCCTCCAATTTATTTATCTATTGAATGTTATTCACCAATAACTTCCAAGTGTTGTTTAGGATTGATAAAATAGAATGATGAGTCAATTAAAAGTTAGCAAGAAAGATTTTTGCCCAATAAATAGGCAATAATATATTAGTAAACTTTAAGTCAAATTATATTTGTTTTTGTATTACAAAAGAAAACTTAATATAAGAGAATATTATTGATTAAAAATTTTGCATATATTTTATTAATTTATTCAATATATTACAAAGATTATAATTCACAACGAATCAATTTTAGTCACTCTGAAACTAATATTAATTTCAATTTTTATGAGGGTCATTCTTGGGTAATATATTTTTTATATAATCTCTTTCTTTCCATTCAGGCGCAGGTGGATCTCCTTTGCCCTTTCTTGTTATATAAACTGACGGTTCATCTTTTTCTAGATTTGGAATATACCTTGGACAGTTTGAATATATTTCGCAATTAATTCTTACAACAAACTTGGCACCAAAATATTTTTCTAGAGATTTGTTGTCATGATGGATAGTTGCATAACCATTTATCCTAATTCTTCGACTTTTCCGTCAAAGTTCAGAACAGGTAAAGCTATATTTGGATTTTTAGAAATGTTGCCAGCAGTACGATACATTGAATTTCCGTCATATTCAGGATACTCAATAATTCCTTTTTCAATTATTTTTACAAAACCTGGATCCCCAGATTTTATGTTACAATCAATGTATCCATTCCATGAACTTGCAATAAAGAAAAACTAAGAAATCTTTATTAATTCTACTTCATCTTTCCAAAATTCATAATGTTTTCTATTTTTTTATAGCTTCCACTGTTCTTCGGCCATCAAAAAGGTCTTTGAGTTCTCTCATACCTGCATGGAAAAAATTTCTTTCTTTGAAATAGTTCATAATAAGATTCTATTCATGTTATTAAGAAAATAAAGAAAAATTAAATATTAACCCAATATAATACTGTAGGTAAAAAAAGTATGAATAATGAAAACAAAATAAGTTCTATTCTATTCATTTTTTGTGTTTTTGCCAAAAGGATCTGTTTTTAGCCATTCAATAGTTTCTTTTAAAGTTGTAGAAAAATCTCTTATTTTTACATTAAGTCTGTCTCTTCTGGTAAAATCAAAAGTAGTTGGTTTTACTGGTGCTTCGGAAAAACGTTGGGGCATCTTCATGTTTGGTATTAACCTTTTACATTCATAATAAATATCTTCCCAGTGAAAACTTTTATAAACGCCAAAATATCTACCAGAAGCACTAGGGTTCTCGTATACTGCTAAAAATATTTTTGCAAGATCCCTTAAATGTATCATCGAAGCAGAATCATTAGGTATTTTCTCATGTCGAGGACTACCACCTTCAATTACTCTTTTTAACCAAATAAATGGGTTGTGGTTTAAATGATTAGGTAAAACGGGATCACCATATAAACCTGTAGGTAAAATAATTGAAAGTCTAATATTATTTTCTTCACAAAATTTAATAGCCATTTTCTCCATCACTGTTTTAGTAGCAGATGTGTATTTTTTTGCTTTACATTGTTCTTTTTCATCGGACCAATGTTCTATTTCATTCTTATATTCTACAGGTGGAACAGGGTTCGTGCTAGATGTAGAAGAACATATGATAACGTTTTTTATACCATTATTTTTAGCTGCTTTTATTATATTTAAACAACCATTAACTGTCGGATTTATTATTTCTTCATACCCTTTTTTATCGTCCATATCTTTGGCTAGGGTCCCATCTTTACCCTTATATGTGGGAATTAGACATGCTATAAAAATAGCATCTGAATTTTGCATCGGATTTATAAAATCTTTTTCGTTTTCCATTTTGGCACTAAACAATTCTAAGTTACCAGAATTCTTAAGTTTTTTTAGATACTTGACCTTAGTTATATCTGACTTGTCTGTAAGAGTTCCATTTACAAAATAACCTCGTTCTAGTGCATATCTGACTATGCTAGATCCAACTAGGCCACTTGCGCCTACCACACATATTTTTTTCTTTGTTGTCATATGTTAATTATAAACAAAAACAAGTTTTATTAAATTTTTTTATTAATTATAGATATGAGCTTTAGTGACTTCAAAACTTTAACGTAAAATGTTACTAATAAAATATGTATATTTGAATAAAAAATTTATTAATTGAAAAAATATTTAAGTATTTTAATATTTAACTGTTCTTAGTTTAGACCCGCTGGCTTCTCCTACATTAATATTATAATCTTTATGGGAGATATTTTAAAAATGTAGACAGTTACGATAAATTAGTAATATATTCTTTAATACCCATCTCAATCGGATAGTTAGGTTTCCAACGAAAATCTTTTTTAATCTTACTTATACTAAAAAGTTTTCTATCATTGATGGAATTATGATTTAGAAAATTAACTTTTAAATTTTTAAAGTGTAGACTAATCTCATTTACTATTTTTTCATAAGAAGGAAAATCTGGTCCCGAGACATTGTAATCATAAAAATGCTTCTCATTATGAAATAAACATTTTTCAATGCATGATACAGCGTCATCTACATATATATACGGCCAACAAAAATCTTTTTTAAATGGCAGTGTTATTTTTCTGTTTTTAATTCCAGAATTTATAATGTCATTTATAAAACAACTTGTTTTTCTTTTATGGCCATAAATAGTTGATAATCTTAAGGATATTATGTCTAATCCATAATTTTCAAAATATTTCTTTAAAATCATATCACAAGATGCTTTTGTTGCGCCATAGAGATTCTCGGGTGCAAAACGATAATCTTCCTTTGTGTTAATTTTTGTGAGTTTTCCATATGAAGAAATAGAGGAGCAGAAAATAAATCTGTTAATTTCCTTATATAATCTAGCTGCTTCAATGAGATTCATTGTGAAGAAGATATTGTTTTCAATTATTAAATTTGGTTTTTCGTTATAGAGCATTGGACCAGAAATTCCACCTGCATGAATTATTTTTGTAATATTATTTTTTTTTAATAAACTCAAAATATCTTTAGTATCACTCAAAGTTTTTGAAACATGTTTATATTTAATATTATTTTCTGAATTAATAATGGGATCAATTCCAATAATAAGATTACATCTTTTTAAAAGTTTTTTTACTAATGGGGAACCTACTAAACCGGATGACCCCGTAATAAGTATATTTTCTAAATTCATTATTTTCTCTACATTTTCTAGTTAATTTATTATTATTTTATTATATAAAACACAAAAATCTAATATACAAAATTAAAGAATTATTCATTCTACATGGGAGGTTTTGATGAAATTATATTTTGCGCCTAACTCAAGAGCCGTAAGAATTGCGTGGCTTCTTGAAGAGTTGGGTTTGAACTATGAAATAAAAAAATTTACAGTGGGAGATAAAGCTCTAAGAACATCTGAATATTTTAAATTACATCCAATGGGAAGAGTACCTGTGTTAGAAGACGGAAATATTAAAATATATGAATCTGGAGCAATTTTACAGTACATACTAGCTAAATATGACAAAGGAAAGTTTTGTCCAAATAAAAATGATCCAGCTTTTCCTTACTATCTTCAATGGCTTCATTATGCTGAAGGTTCAATTATGGGACAAGTTAACATTATTGTTGTAGAAACTATTTTATTGCCTCCTGAGAGAAAGAATGAAGTAAATGTTGCCAGAGCTTTCAAACTTTTAAATGTTGCGCTGAAGAATGTAGATAATAATCTAAAAAATAAAGATTATTTAATAGGTTCGTTTTCAGGGGCGGATATAATGACAGGTCATGCATGTTTGGGTGCAAAAAGAGTAGGTGCTGATATTTCAAATATGACTAATTTGTGCAATTATCTAGAAAGATTACTATCTAGGGTTGCTCTTCAAAATGCTATGTTAATTTAAATATTTCAAATTAAATAAAAATCTAAGTAAAATTAATTTAAAAATTGACGTCGAGATAGCATATCAATCTCCATTAATAACTTAATTAGATGTTACTTTGATTTCTCACGGTCATTGATTTGATCGTGGATTTTTATAACTTTGTTTGGCCAAGTACTTTTTATGTAGGATAATACTGAAATAATTTCTTTATCTGATAGAATGTTTTTATAAGCAGGCATATTGTTAGGATATTTTTGACCAATAATTTCTTCAATACCGTATTTAGTAATCATAAATAAATATTTATCACTATGATGCCAAGTGTGACCTGTCTCATCATGTGGAGGAGCAGGCATTAATCCATCTGGCAGTCTTGACATCCAATCTTTTTGACCTTCTAATTTTGTACCATGGCATGATGCACAATTTTGAATATATACAGATTTTCCTAATAAAATGGTTTCTTTATTGTAAGGATTTAAAGTAACTGCTGCTTTAGCAACTATTTTTTCAGGCATATATTTGAATATTCCAAAGATCAATATTATGGAAGGAATAAATATTAAAAATAAAAATTTATTTTTAGTAAAATGTTTAAAATTTAATGACATGCTTTGTCTAAAGCTTTTAATCGCCAATAATTGTACGGCAATGGTGTCACAAATCCTGCAACCAGCATTATAGGAATTACCCACCAAGTTAAAATTGCACCACCAGTAAGAGCAACATCAGTTATATTCATAGCTAATTCCATAGAAATCATTGAAACTAAAGACATTCCAACAGCTGTTTTAAAAGCCAATTTAATAGGCATTTGTTTGGAAAGAATAAATGTCTCTAATGCGATAGAAGTTAGTATCCCGTTAATAATAGCCAGAGACATAATTAATAAAACTGGCCATTTAATTTCCATAAATTGGAAGTATGCAATTGTACCTAAATCTCCAATGCAACAACCAAGCAAACACCATAATGTGTTTTTTGAAGCTGTATACCAAGTATTACTGCAAAACCAGTTAATTGAAATTATATCATCCATTGACTAAACCTTATCTTTTAATTTATAAACCTTAACCTAGGGGTAATGTAAAGTAATGATATAATGAATATCGGTAAAGCTTCAAAATTTTCAGGATTAACAGCAAAAACACTTAGGTATTACGACCAAATAGGTCTAGTTAAACCATATCAAAATAAGTTTACCTCTTACAGAGAATATTCTGAAGATGATATCTTAAAGCTAAAGTTTGTTGCTAATGCCAGAAAATTTGATTTTAGTTTAGAAGAATGCAGAGAACTTTTATCTTTGTATGAAAATAAAAACAGATCAAGTAAAGAAGTTAAAGTTATAACAATGGAAAAAATAAACGAAATAGATAAAAGATTAAATGACTTAAATAAATTACGTAAAGAACTTAGTTATATAGCAAAAAATTGTAAAGGTGATAATAGGCCAAATTGTCCGATATTAGATAAGTTGTCAAATTAATTTGTAAAAACATTTATTTTTAAAAAGTACATGAATAAACTTTATATGTTGTTTAAAATTTAAAAAAAGTTTGTATTTGTGTCATACGTAAAAAATAGAAATATTACAAAGTTTAGTTTATTTTATATAATTGTATAGAAGGTCTATTATCTCCTCTAGGTTTTTTTTCTCAGTATCAATTGTTATTTCTGGATTAGAAGGAATATCGTACTTAGAATTTATTCCTGTAAAGTTTGGTATTAGTCCTGCTCGTGCTTTTTGATATAGACCTTTTACATCTCTTTTTTCACAAACCTCTAGTGATGTATTAACGTAAACTTCTACAAACTCATCAGTTGAAAAAAGTCTTCGAGCCATTTCTCGATCCTTCTTAAAAGGAGATATAAATGAAACAATGGTTACAATTCCAGCATCAACAAATAATTTTGCAACTTCTCCTACTCTCCTTATATTTTCAATTCTATCTTCGTCGGTGAATCCTAAGTCATTATTAAGACCTTGACGAATGTTATCTCCATCCAAAATATAAGAGTTAACCCCTTTTTGGTGTAAAAATTGCTCAAAAAAATTTGCTATTGTTGACTTTCCAGATCCACTTAAGCCTGTTAACCAAAAAACTTTGCTTTTATGTTTATTTTTAATTCTACGAGTTTCTTTGTTAATTAGAAAATTTTGATAAACTAAATTAGTAGATCTTGTTAAATTATGATTAATAGTTCCACCAGCTACAGTTTCATTTGATAATTGATCTATTAAAAGAAAGGAACCTAATGTTTTATTTTGGTGAAACTTTTTAAACCATATGGTTTTTATTGTTTTAAGATTGACTACATAAAAATTATTAATTGTTGCTTTTTTTGAAGCTAATTTTTTATTATTTTCAATATCCAATTCATATTTAATGAATGTAATATTTGCTGCTGTTGTTTGTGTGCTTAGTTTTAAAATGTACTCTCTACCAACATAACCTGTATCTTTTGAAAGCCAAACAATGTTAGCCTCAAATTGATTGGCTACATATACATCGTTTATATTTGATAAAATTAAGTCTCCTCTTGAAACACTTATCTCTTTGTTAAGTGTTAACGTAATATTTTCATTAAATGATGCGTTGTTTTTGACCTTGTCACCGATGAGAATGCTTTTAACTTTTGCCTTTGAACCACTAGGTAAAACAAAAATTTCTTCATTTTTATTTATATTGCCAGATGCAATCAGACCAGAAAAGCCTCTAAAGTTAGAAGTAGGTCTATTTACTAATTGAATTGGCAAAAAAAATTGATTTTCTATATTTTGTGAAATATTGATTTTTTCTAAGTGATCAATTATTGAAGGCCCTTTGTACCAAGACATGTTTTTACTTTTTGAGCTTATATTTTCTCCATTTATTGCGGACACAGGGATTGTTTGAATAGCTTCAAATTTGAGATTTTTACATATTGACAAGTAATGCTTCTCAATATTTAAAAAAGTATTCATGTCATAATTGATAAGATCCATTTTATTTACTGCAAGTATAATTTTTTTTATTCCCATAAAGTTACAAACATTTGTGTGCCTTAAGGTTTGTTTCGAAATACCTTTATTTACATCTATTAATATTACAGCTAAGTCAGCAACAGAACTTCCTGTAACCATATTTCTAGTATATTCTTCATGACCAGGAGTGTCTGCTACGATAAATTTTCTTTTTTCAGTAGAAAAATACTTGTAAGCAACGTCAATAGTTATTCCCTGTTCCTGTTCTGAAGTTAAACCATCAAGTAAGAGGGCATAGTCAATATTCCCTTTTTGCGTTCCACTTTTTTTTGAAATTGCTCTTAATGCTTCTAATTCATCTTTACGAATGCTATTTATATCATTCAGCATTCGGCCAATTAATGTGCTCTTTCCATCATCAACACTACCGCAAGTAATAAATCTTAACAATTCTAGTTTTTCACGTGAGATCAAATATTCTTCAAAAGTATTTTTCTTCACTAAAAATATCCTTCAATTTTCTTCTTTTCCATAGAAGAAGGATTATCATGATCAATAAGTCTTCCATTTCTCTCGGAGTTTTCATGAGAAAGAATTTCTAAAATAATTTCTTTTACATTAGAAGATAATGATTTAACTGCTGAAGTTAGAGGGTAACAGCCTAGAGTTCTAAACCTTATATTATCATATTCTATTTTTTCCCCTTTTTGGAATACAAAACGATCATCATCTATCAAAATTATTGAATCTTTTCTTTTTACAACACGTCTAGATTTTGAAAAATAAAGAGGTACAACCTTAATATTTTCTCTAAATATATACTCCCAAATATCTAACTCAGTCCAATTAGAAAGGGGATAAATCCTAATAGATTCGTTTTTGTTAATTCTTGTATTAAATAAGTTCCATAATTCAAGCCTCTGGTTTTTATAATCCCATTGATGGTTTGAATTTCTAAATGAAAATATTCTTTCTTTGGCTCTACTTTTTTCCTCATCTCTTCTTGCGCCTATAAAGGCTGCATTAAAGTTACCTTCCTTTAAAGCTTGTTTTAATGCCTCAGTTTTCATCATTTTTGTATAATATGAAGTTTCAAAGGTAAATGGATTGATGTTATTTTTAAAACCTGATTTATTTTTGTAAATAATTAAATCTAAAGACAATTCTTTTGCAACCATATCTCTAAATTTATACATTTCTTGAAATTTCCAACCAGTATCCACGTGTAAAATTTTAAATGGAATTTTTCCAGGATAAAATGCCTTTTTAGCCAAATGCAACATTACACTACTATCTTTTCCAATAGAATAGAGCATTACAGGATTTTCTGTCTCTGATACTACTTCTCTTATTATGTGAATAGACTCTGCTTCTAGATACTTAAGATAACTCATTTTTATGTTCTAATTGATTTATTTTAATTGTAAATTTTAATATTTTTATTAACCCTATATTTAAAATATATTACGCATTTTTTTAATGATAGACTACTTAAAACCTAATTTCAAAGTAATCATTTTTTGATAAAAAATTAAATTTGTTATTACATGTTAAAATTTTTACTTCGTAATTTTTTCTGTGTCTATTATTAATGGTTTTCTGTCATCCTTGCTATCTTTGAAAATATGTATCATTTCATTAGTTTGAAGTTTTTTTTAATATCTAAAAAAAAGTTACTCTTGTATGGGGACAAATTTTTTAAAACAATTTCCAAGCTCATTTTAGTTTATTTATCTTGAAGATGGATTATAATTTTAAAAATTTCTCTTACTGTCAATGATAGACTATATAATTGAAGATCTTTTTCTTTTTTCTCATTAAAGACCACAATTTAGATAAGGATCTTTTAGTTACCTTTAAACATATTCCTGCTACAAAGAATAAATTTTGCATTATTTTTATTTATATTAATTCATTAAATATCAGTTATTAGTTGAGTTTTAATATATTGATACCTTTAAGCAATTTCGTTATGCTACATGTTTAATTAATTTTAACAATATTAATTTTTTTTAAAACTTGTCTTGTTAAATAAGTTTAAGATATTGAGATAATTTGAATATGCAGAAGAGTAATAATATTAATAAATTTTCAATTGGATTTATTGGTGCAGGAAAAATGGGAAATCCAATGATAAAGCAACTTATAAATAACGGATTTAATGTTAGAGCCTATGATATTAATCCTAAAGTTACAAAAAAATTAGAAAAAGAAAACATTAAGTCCGTTAATAATTTGAGAGCATTAGGAAATAGTGATTTTATTATATCCATTTTACCAGACACAAACAATGTAGAGACTGTATTTAATAATGATACAGGCATTAATCAATTTTTAAGGCCAGGAACAATTGTTATTGATATGAGCACAATTGCTTATTCTTCTGCAATTAAAATAGGAAAAGAATTGCAAAAAAAACAAATTGAATTTCTTGATGCTCCCGTAAGCGGAGGTGTTAAAGGTGCTATAGATGGGAATTTAGCAATTATGATTGGCGGAAAGAAAGACACTTTCAAGAAATCATCACCAATTTTTAAAGCTTTTGGAAATAATATTGTCTATGCAGGAAAATTAGGTATGGGGCAAATTTTTAAAATGTGTAACCAAATTATGGTAGGATCTCATATTCAAGCAATGTGTGAAGCATTTACATTATGCAAATCTAAAGGCGGTGATCTTAAATTATTAAGAGAAACGTTGATTGGAGGATCTGCGAACTCATGGATGTTAGAAAATTTAGGAAAGCAGGTAATCGAGAAAGATGATAAAGCTGGATTTAGAATAGACCTGCAATTAAAAGATCTTAAAATAGCAAGTGAAGCAGCTTTTGAAAGTGGGGTTCCTCTTCCTGGTCTATCTCTAGTTATAGCATTATTCTTAGAAACACGTGCCCATCATGAGGGTAAAAATGGCAATCAAGCATTATTCAAAACATATGACCGGATGGCAAATATTAAATTAAAGTAATTTGAATAATTTTAAGCATTTATAAATTGTAGTGAAATATATAATTAGATTTTATAAGAAAAAAAGTTTTGTATAGTTTAAATGCGTATAATTTAACTTTTATCTTCACAGTATCAAATGATTATATACCTTCAAAAATTCTAATATCCCTATCTGCACCACCATCTAAAGCTTTTAAAGCCTGTTGATAGTTGGAGCCGTAATAAAATGCTTTAGCTTTTTCTAAACTTTCAAATTCGACAAGTACAGTTTGCTCAGCTACCCCGTTTTCATGAGCATCTACCTTATTAGTACTAGCTAATATTTTACCATTCCCTTTTAAAATAGCAGGTCCAGCAAGATCTAGGTATGCTTGTCTTTTATCAGGATTAGCTGGTGAGCGGTGGGCGCTTAAAAAATAACCTTTAGGCATAAATCTTCCTTTCAAGTTTATTATTAGGATATATACTTTTTTTTAATTTATTAAACATTATAATAATTAAAAAAAAAAGGGAATTGATGTGGACAATAAAAGTTTAGAGAAATCATTAAAAAGAGCAAATTCGGGAGGAACTAATAAATTTTTAAATACAAAATTTTTGAATTTAGAGGATGGTTTTTACAAATATGAACTTGAATTTTCAAAACAGTGTCTAAATCCATTCAATACTGTTCAAGGTGGAATGATCGCAAGTGCAATAGACGAGATTACTTCTATAAGCGTAAACATATTAACAAAAGACGAATATTTACCTAGTTCAACAGATATTCACATAACTTTTCATAGACCATTATTTGAAGGCAAAATACTAGGTTCTGCTAAAATTATTCAAATAGGTAGGCAGATAGTTTCTATAGAAGGTAGATTATATTCTTCTTCTGGTAAGATAGCTGCTTCAGGACTACATACAGCTTTTTTAGTTAAGACAACAGATATTGATAATAACTAAAAGAGAACTTATATGATCAAAAAAGGAAATTTACCCACTAAAATTTGTACTATTTGTGAAAAACCATTTGCATGGAGAAAAAAATGGGAAAGAGTTTGGGATAAAGTCAAGTATTGTAGTGAAAAATGTAGAAGAAATAGGAACAAGGTGAAATGAAAACAAATGGTAAAGATTATGATATCAATAATGTTATCGAGATGGCTTGGTGTGACAAAACAAGTTTTGATTCTATTAAGCTTCAAACTAACTTGAGTGAAAAAGAAGTTATAAAAATAATGAGGTCAAATTTAAAAAAGACGAGTTTTCAAGTTTGGAGAGAAAGAGTCTACGGCCGTAGAGCAAAACATGCAAAGATCTGAAGTACAAATAGTCTGGTTTAAGAGAGACTTGAGAATTACAGACCACAAACCTTTATTTGAAGCTTCACAAACCTTAAAACCAATTTTACCAATTTATGTAGTGGAAAATGAATATTGGAAACAACCATTTTCTAATAGAAGGCATTGGTATTTTATTAATGAGAGTTTGATGGAGCTAAGAAACGAATTAAAAAAAATTGGTCAATCTTTAATTATACGCACAGGATCTGTTATAGATATTTTTAACGAGTTATTAACTCAGTTTAATATTATTTCTATATATGCTCATGAAGAAACAGGAAACAAATGGACTTATGTTAGAGATCTAAATGTAAAAAATTGGTGTAAAAAAAAAAATATATCGTTACTAGAGTATCCTACTAACGGTATAGTTAGAAATTTGAAAAATCGGGATAATTGGTCGAAACTAAGAAATCTAAGAATGAAAGAAAGTTTGATTCCTAAGCCTCTTTCTTTAATACCTGTTAAAAGTATTAAGATTGGACTAATACCTAAAAAAGATAGCCCTATTTTTAAGAACGATTTTGTAGGTAAAGTTCAAAAAGGTGGAAGAGTTCAAGCTCTTAAAATAATAAAAAGTTTCATTAATGATAGAAGTAAAAATTATTTGTTTAATATTTCCAAACCAGGAGTTTCTGAAAAAACATGCTCTCGTCTTTCTCCTCATTTGACTTGGGGAACTATCTCTTCAAAAGAAATAATAAACCTATTGGATTTAACAAAAAACATCAACCAACAAAATAAAAGAAACATTTTAAATAAAAACTTAAATGCAATTAAATCTAGACTATCATGGAGGTGTCATTTTATTCAAAAATTAGAAACTCAACCTTCAATAGAAACCTCTTGTATGCATCCTTTTTACGATGAATTAAGAAAAGGTGATATGAATTTAAAATATTATAAAGCTTGGAAAGAAGGGTTGACTGGCTACCCGTTTATAGATGCTTGTATGAGAAGTCTAAATTACAATGGATGGATCACATTCAGAATGAGGGCAATGTTAGTAAGTTTTGCAAGTTATGATCTTTGGCTTGATTGGAGAAAAACGGGACATCATTTAGCTCAGAAATTTACTGATTACGAGCCTGGTATTCATTATAGCCAATTACAAATGCAATCAGGAGTGACTGGTATTAATACATTTAGGATATATAACCCAATAAAGCAATCAATGGATCATGATATTAATGGAGAATTCATAAAAAAATGGGTCTGTGAACTAAGAAACATACCAGAAAAGTGGATACATGAGCCCTGGAAAATGGATATAAAGACACAAGAAAAAATTAATTGTTTAATTGGTAAAGATTACCCTGAACCAATTGTTGACCATACTACTGCAATAAGAGACGCAAAAGCAAAACTGTCATCCATATTAAAAAAAGAAGGTTATAGGAAAAATTCAAATATTGTGTTAAAAAATTTGGGAAGTAGAACAAGAACTAAAACGACGAAAACAAGAAAAATTCAACTCCAACTCATATAATTTTAACTCTTCTTAGTTTTGACACCCTTTTTTCTTTTTGGGTAACAAGTTGTACATATTTTACAAATTGTTCCATCACAACTCCTAGCTGAACAAAACTCACGTCCGTAAAATATTATTTGTAAATGAAGCTTATTCCATTTTTCTTTTGGAAATAACTTTTTCATATCTTTCTCAGTTGTTTTTACATTTTTTCCGCTAGTTAGTCCCCATCTTTGAGCTAGTCTGTGAATGTGTGTATCTACTGGGAAAGCTGGTATGCCAAAACCTTGAGAAACTACTACGCTTGCAGTTTTGTGGCCAACACCGGGTAATTTCTCCAACTCATTCAAATTCTTAGGAACTATACCATCAAATTTGTTAACAAGGATTTCAGAAAGTTTTGAAATTGCTTTGGATTTTTGTGGAGCAAGCCCACATGGCCTTATAATTTTATAAATTTTTTCAACAGGGATTTTTTGCATGTCAAAAGGATTGCTCGCAATTTTGAATAATGAGGGAGTTACTTTATTTACTCGTTCATCTGTACACTGTGCACTAAGTAACACAGCAATTAATAGTTCAAAAACATTTTTATTTTTAAGTGGAACTGGCGTTCTTGGATATGTTTGTTCCAAAAACTCCATTATAAATTTTGCTCGCTCAGATTTTAACAAATTTTAATTCTCAAAATTTAAGGTTTATAATATTTGAAATTATAATTATATATCAATTTTGTTAATCATAAAAAGTTTATAATAAATGTTATGAAAAAGTGGCAAATATTTAAACAAGGTGTTCTTGACGAGTTACCACTTCAATTAGGTGTTTTCCCATTTGGAATTATCTATGGAGTTATGGCTATTGAAAGTGGTTTAACTTTCTTACAAGCACTGCTGATGTCTTCCATTATTTTTGGTGGAGCTAGTCAGATAGCATTTGTTCAACTTCTATCAAATTCTACACCATTCGGTATTGTTGTAACAACTGTAGGAGCAATAAATTCAAGACATCTATTGTACAGCATATCAATGGTAGAATATTTGAATAAATTATCTATAAGTTGGCGGGTGATACTTGCTTATTTGCTTACTGATGAAGCTTATGCTGTATCAATCAGAAAATTTATAAACCATTCAAATAATTTTATACTTCATTATCATCTTTTAGGCTCTGGTATTACTTTATTTGTTTCTTGGCAAATTTCCACATTATTCGGTATATTAATAGGCGATGATTTACCAGAATTTTTGGATTTACAATTCATTATTCCACTTACTTTTATTGCTATAATTGTTCCAATGATTAAATCCAAATCAACTCTTCTAACAGTAATTACGGCAGGAATTTTAGCTTTGATTTTTAAAAATTTAGATATAAATTTCTGGATAATTTTGTCGGGACTGTTTGGTATCTTAGTAGGAATAGTTTCAAATAGATTGGATAAAAAATTATGATTTGGTCTTTAATTATTTTGTGTGGTGTAATTACTTTTTTAATAAGATTTATTCCTATTTCAGGTATAATCTCTAGTAATTTACCATTATTTGTGAAACAGTCATTCAAATATATTCCTTTAGCAGTTTTAACTCCAATTATTGTTAATGATTTATCAATTATTGAAAATAAGAATTTTTTCATAATTGAAAATTTTAAATTATATGCTGCTTTAATAGCAATATTAGTTGCAATAATTTGGAATAATGTTCTTGCTACAATATCTATAGGTATGGCAAGTTTTTTAATAATGTCTAATTTTTAAACCTAATTACTTAAAGGATTAATTAATGAATAAAAATATCTTGGGCATAAATGGTTGTGCAAAGGATTGTCATAAAGCCGCAGTTAATGGGGGTTGGTGGCATGATGCTAAAGGTAGAAAAAAAGATAGAAATGTTGGAGAATTATTGTGTTTAATTCATTCTGAAATTAGTGAAGCCATGGAGGGTGAAAGAAAAGGATTAATGGATAATCATTTAAAACACAAATCTATGATGGAAGTTGAACTTGCAGACGCTGTTATTAGAATATTTGATTTAGCTGAATCGAAAAACTTTAATTTAGGTGAAACAATTTACGAAAAATTAGAGTATAATAAAACACGGTTGGATCATAAACTTGAAAACCGAATTAAAAAAGGTGGTAAGAAATTTTAGTAAATATTTATCTAACTTTAAACATATATAAAATTAAAAATGAACACAAAAATTTCAAATATAATGTCACTTGATGATCATGTAATAAAAATTAATTTAGCCAAAAATAAAGTCAAAAATAGCATATTTGAAATGGCAGAAGCAATTACGAATGCATTGAATCAGTTAGAAAATAGTCAGGTTGAATTAGCTCAAAAACTTGGGATGTCAAGAGGGACTCTTTCAAAATGGTACTCAATTGGTTCTAACAATAATATAATGGAAATAAGAGAATTAGCTCCACCATCTTTTGACTCATTATATCAATTAAGTGTTTTAGATAATCAATATCATAAATACTATGGAGAAGAAGAAGGAGGTAAAAAGTTTGTTAAACTTTTTAAAAAGAAAATTGTAACACCGTCATCCCAAAGAAATGATATAAATAAAATTATAAAATTACATAAACAAAAACTTAATTCTCAAAATATTAAGACTAAAGTTTTAGATCATCCAAAATTTAATTCAGAAATAAAGCTAGAAATTTTAGTAAAATCAAAATTATATTTTAATACAATTATTATTTTTCCATCAGATAATCAAATTAACAAATGGAAAAATCTTTCCTGTAAAGAGGACATTAATTTTGACTATCCTATACGTAGTTTAGAGGGGATAAATAAAAATATTTTTCAACAATGCTTAATGAAAGTTAAGGCCAAATATATTGATATTTCAATTAATTGCTTGAATTCATGGGGATACAAATACGAGAAGATAATGGTTCCAAAACAACCGAGAAATGGTCTAGTAGATTTGTCATCTGAATTTATAGTGCTAACTGGATCAAAAGGATTGGTTAAAAATAATAGATTAACTATAAAATCAGATAAAAGTGCTGATTTGATAGATTATGCTAAAAAAACTGGAAATGATCCATTTTTATTTATAGGTGAAGTTATAAACGAAAAAAATTGGATGTATTGCATTAATTAGAGTTATAATATTAATTATTGATAAATGTAAGTTCCAAAATTAATAAAATATATCTATAATTATGCAATGATACCTATTAAAGTTTTAGTTCCTTCAGGAGTTCTGGGTTTAGGTTTTGATTTAGAAGCTCTCAATAATGGCATTAAAAATAATCCCGATATAATTAGTATTGATGGAGGCTCTACAGATAGTGGTCCATTTTCTCTAGGTTCAGGGACATCAAAGTATTCACGTGCTGCTATAAAAGCAGAATGGAAAAGTCTTATGATAGCCAGAGAAAAAGCTAATGTACCACTGGTTATTGGTTCTTGTGGTACTTGTGGAACAAACAGGATGGTTGATTGGATGGAGAACATTACAATTGAACTAGCTAAAGAGTTAAATCAACATTTAAAAATTGCAAAATTATATTGTGATCAACAAAAAGAATATATTAAAGAAAGTTATAAATTAAATAAAATTCTTTCTTTAAATCCTGCCCCTAAGCTTAATAATAAAGTAATTGACGAAATGTCAAATATAGTCGCGCTTGCAGGCGCTGAACAAATACAAGAATGCATCAATACAGGGGCTGATATTATTCTTGCTGGCAGGACAACTGATACTGCAATTATTTCTGCTTTACCTCTAATGAAAGGAGCTAATCCTGGTTCTTCTTGGCATGGTGCTAAAGTTGCTGAGTGTGGTGCGCTATGTTCAACAAATCCTACATCTGGCGTTGTGATGGTAGAATTTGACAAAACTGGATTTACTGTCGAGCCAATGTCTAAAAATGCATTCTGCACTTCTCAAACAGTAGCTGCTCACATGCTTTATGAAAATGCTGACCCCTATATTTTATATGAACCAGGAGGATATATGGATGTAACCTACTCTAATTATTATAATATTGATAGAAAAAAGGTCAGGGTTGAGGGTGCAATCTGGAATTCGTCAATAAATTACAATGTTAAGTTAGAGGGAGCTAAGATTGCAGGATATCAAACTTCTTTATTAGTATTATTAAGAGATAATAATTATGTGAAAAATATAAAAAAATGGACAGATAAGCTAACAGACTTTTTAAAAAAAGAAATTTATGAAAGAATGGATATAGACTCTTCAGAATATTCACTTGAATTCAGACATATAGGCCTTGATTCAATTTTGGGAGAGCTAGAAAAAAAATTAGGAAGTCCCGTTGAAGTAGGTGTTTTGTGTTTGATTACGTCAAAAAATGAAATATCTATTGAAATAGCAAAATTAATAAATCCTTTTTTATTACATTTTCCGCTTTCTTTTAATGAAGAACTCCCTACTTTTGCATTTCCATTTTCTCCAGTTCATTCAAATAGGGGATGCGTTTATGAATTTGCATTGAACCATATTTTAGAATTGGACGACCCAATGGATGCATTTCAAATTCAAATTTCAGAGGTATAATTTGTCAAATTTAGGTGAAAAAGTAAAAAAAATAAGATCTAAGAATGCAGGACCTTTCTGGATTACTATTGATGTATTTTGTGGAGATAAAAAGATATATAAAGATGTTTGTAATAAATTGAAAAATGCAAAAATTTCAAGTTTGTTTATGATAAGTGAACAAGATTTGAAGAGATTCGAGATTGATAATTTAAATGTAATTAAATTTTCTTTTCCTAGGAAGATAATACAAGGAGACATTTTTGATAGAGATATGCATGGTGCTCAACTAGCTGTAATACTCTCTGAAATGAAGTTTTGATTTATTAATTTATTGAGACTTTCTACTGTCATATAATTACTAGTGTTTTTAATAAAACTACTGCATCTGAAAAGTTAATAAATAAGAAAAAAACAATTTTTAAAATTACCTTTTTTATGAACTTAATTTTGTCCATATTTTTTTCACAAATTGTATATTTAAATTTTATACATTATTATCTTCTTTAATTGTTAAAATATGGGTTTAAAATTAATATCTAAATATATATATATATATATAAAATAATTAAGAGGAAAAAAATGTTTTTAACTAAATCAGTTTCTATTCTAACAGTGTTCTTATATTTATTAGTTTCAAGTTTTGCTAATGCGGAAAATCATACTATTGATATGTTAAACAAACTTGGGAAAGAAAAAATGGTTTATTCTGAAAAAGTTATATCTATTAAAGTGAATGACGAAGTAACCTGGAAGTCGGTAGATAAAGGTCATAATGTAGAATTTATAGGGATGCCAAAAGGGGTATCAAAATTTAAATCAAAAATTAGTAAAGATGCTAATTTTAAATTTACTAAACCCGGCGTATATTTATATCAATGTACTCCTCACAAAGCTATGGGAATGATAGGTTTAGTTATTGTTGGAGAT
Organism: alpha proteobacterium SCGC AAA015-N04; assembly: GCA_000383115.1. Taxonomy (GTDB): domain Bacteria; phylum Pseudomonadota; class Alphaproteobacteria; order Puniceispirillales; family Marisalimonadaceae; genus Marisalimonas. The sequence goes on along the minus strand of KB910521.1, from coordinate 118,889 downwards.
GATAAAAGTAATTTAGACAAAATTAAAAAAGTGAAGGTTTATGGTAAATCAAAAAAACTATTAAAAAAACTTTTAAAGTCTATAAGCTAACTTTGACTTATTTGTACTTATAAAATATTATAAATATAACTAAGAAGTTGTTTACTTAATTATGATATTAGAACCTAGTTAAACTAAAATTTTATGTTAGGAGATTATCAATGACCAACTGTTTTCATTTAGCAATACCTGCTGGAAATATTAAAACTGCTTTAAAATTCTATTGTGATATATTAGGTTGTAAAACTGGAAATCAGGAAGAAGGTCGATGGATTGATGTAAATTTTTGGGGAAATGAATTAACATTACATGAAACCAAGTCAAAACAATTTAGAGAAAGACACGATGTTGATATGGGTGACGTTTGTGTTCCTCATTTTGGAGTACATCTAGAAGAAAATGATTTTGAAGAAGTAAAAAAAAGGATAGAAGCAAGCGATATAGATTATTTTGATAAGCCATATAGAAGGTTTATAGGCTCTAAGTTCGAACAAGAAACATTTTTTGTTGAAGATCCAAATGGAAATGTTCTTGAAATTAAAACAATGTCAAACCCTGAGGTTTTGTTTGAAACAGCATCTTAGATATATGGAAATGATGAGATATTGGATTAAAAATCTGTATTAATTTAACCATTAAACATTATCTATAATTTGGTAACTCGTTTAGATTAATATTAAAAATTTAAATATGACCATATTAAAAAAAATTTTTATCTATCCAATAAAAGGCCTCTCTGGTGAAAATATAGATGAGATTTTATTAGAAAAAGATCAAGTTTTGTCTGGAGATCGTGAGTATGCATTTGCTAGATCGCATGTCTCATTTGATGATAGTAATCCAGTATATTTGAAAAAAACTAATTTTTTAGCTTTAGTTAAAGAAGACAAATTAGCTAAATTAAGTACAAAATTTATTAGCAAATCAAAAAGACTAATTATAAAAGTTGAGAAAAAGATAGTTCTAGACAAAACACTTGATGATGAATCAAGTGTTAACAAAGTTGAAGTTTTTTTTCAAAAATTCTTAAATTTAGGTGACAACAATAAACCAAAGTTAGTCCAGGGAAGAAAAAATGAAAATACTAAAAACCTAAAACATTCCTTTTCTGATCTTCCAGAAAAAGCTATTTCTATAATTAATCTGAACACAATTATTGATTTGGAAAAAAAAATAGGTAAAAAAATTGATCCATCTAGATTTAGGGCAAATCTATTAATTGATAACATCGACCCCTGGAAGGAGTTTGATTGGGTTGGTAAGAAAATTAAAATTGGAGAGAGTGTTTTAAAAGTTTTTAAAAGAACCCAAAGATGTGCAGCAACAAATGTAAATCCTGAAAATGCTGTTAGAGATATCAATATACCCAATGAAATTAATTCTTATTTTGGTCATTTAGATTTAGGAGTATACGCAAAGGTAATAAAAACAGGAATTATTTCAGTTAATGATGAGTTGTATTTAAATTAATCCATATTTTTAAGGAGAATAAAATCAGTTCCATTCGAGAAAAAAATAAATTTGAAGAAATGGGGTTCTTTAAGTTTTGGTTTTATTCTATGTTATTTTTCCTAACTTTTCCTATTTCTCTTGTGTTTTGTTTGCTTGTCTTTGGCTTCAAAAAAACAAAACAATTTATTACAGTGTTAATAAAAGATTATGTGCAAACAATTTTAGTAATTTTTATTCTGTCATTATCAATAGTAATGTTTTTCATATACAATGTAATATCACTATTTAATTAATTTGATGTATTTCTTAATTAAAAAAATAAAGCTAATTATTACCTCGTCATATATTTTGATATTTTTGGTGATCTTTCCTTATAAAAATTTGCTTGCAAAAGAAATCCATATAGGTGTAGCTTCAAATTTTTTAATACCTATGAATTTTATAAAAAAAACCTTCGAAAATGAAAATAATACTAAAATTTTTCTTTCAAGTGGTTCCAGTGGAAGTTTATACTCTCAAATCATAAATGGTGCTCCTTTAGATATTTTTCTCTCAGCTAATCAAGACCTTCCAAAAAAACTTGAAATTACTACTAAAGGAATTAGAGGGACACGATTTACTTACGCAACAGGAAAATTACTTTTGTTTAGTACAAACAAGGATCTTTTTAATTTTACATTTCCAAATATAATGTTGGCCGAAAAAATTAAATATATTGGATTAGGAAACCCAAAATATGTACCCTATGGCTTGGCTGCTAAGGAAGTATTAAAATCTCTGAAAATTTTTAATATATTACAAAAAAAACTTGTTTTAAGTAAAAATGTTAATCAAGTTTTTCTTATGAATTATTATGGTAATTTAGACATTGGTTTTATAGCAAAATCTGATTTTATTATTAAAAATAAAAAGGGTAAAGTTTGGGATATACCTCAGAATTTATACTCTCCGATAAAACAAGATGCTATTTTATTAAAAAATGGAGAGAAAAAAACAGAGGCAATGATATTTTTAAAATTTTTATCCTCAGAGAGAGTAAAGGATAAATTAATTAGTTTAGGGTATATTGTTAATTAAGTTTTCTCAAATTATTAATCTTTTGAATTATAGAAGTTTCATTTTCACCCCAGGATATTGTTCCTCTAAAATTTCCTAATTCATCAATCATGAATACAGTTGCTGTATGATTTAAAGTATAATTATTATTGGAAGTTTTTACAGTTTCATAAAAGACACCCCAATTCTCTGCAAATTTTTTAATTTCTATTTTATTCCCTGTCACACCAATAATATTGCCATCAAAATATTGGATATAATCTTTGAGATGTTGTTCATTATCTCTCTTGGGGTCTAAAGTAACAAAAATTATATTTATTTCGTCAATGCTTGATGTTACTTCTGTGGTAATTTCAGATAAATCAGCTAGTGTTGTAGGGCAAATCTCTGGACAATTTGTGAACCCAAAAAATAACAATGAAGGTTTATTTTTTAAAGTGCTACTTTTAAAAGGTTTTCCATAATGATCAGTTAAATGAACTTTATTGATTATTTCTGATAGTTTTTTCGGAGCATTTTTACGTGACAGATATTCTGCAAAAAGAAAAGTTAAAATTAAAAGAATTATAAAAGAAATGATTATTGATGAAAGTAAGATTAATTTTTTTCTTGCAAAATTAATTTGAAATAAATTTGTCATTTTATAATTGATATACAGAATGACAAAAAATTACTAAGAATTTGATTTTCTCTAGCTAAAAAAGGTAGTGACCACGCAATTACTATAAAAGCTAACCCCCAAAAGACAAATAATAATAAATTTTTGCTATTCATTCATTTTTATTTTTTGTAAATTTATTTACAAATATAATATTATATTTTTCAATAATTTTAAATATTTTATACTTATTTGGTTTCAATATGGAAGGTTTAATGAAATTTTTTTATTCGATACTTTTTTTATTATATTTCTCATTTAGTTGTTATGCGCTTGAATACTCATGCATAGACAAAAAACATGGGAATTTGTCTAAAATGACTGTTGAAGGTGAATTAGTAAAATATGAAGATCAAAAGGGCGAACCTATAGAATATAAAATTGTTGAGAATTCAAAAATGGCTTTAATGGCTATTAGTAAGGTCTCAACTGAAGAAAATCCCATACTAAATTACGTATTTATAATTAAAGACAAATCATTATCATTTAACGCTAATTTAAGATCTATAAATAATAATTATAATGAAATTTTTACAAAAAATATAATTTTAAGATGTATCGGGAATAATGACTAGAAAAATTAATTAATTTTGATTTATTTCAATATTATCTTGAAGGTTAGTTAATTGGAGAAATACATTAGATAAATAAATCAAAACATCAAAAACTCATTATTCCAAGGTTCTTATTCTGGGCTAGACGATATGGAGCTTTTGGGGAATTTTAAAGGTTCCATATATGTAAAAAACTTGTTTATAAAAAAACTGGTGTCTTTAACGGGACAGTGTCTACTTATAATATTTTTGTTGAAGGAGTGATTAGTGCTGATATTGAAACAGAAGCTTTACATTCAAAAGCAACTGGGATGGTAGATGGAAATGTTTTTTATAGAAATATTATTAAAGATTCGGGTGGCATATTAATATCTCAAATGGTACAAAATATATCTAAAATGAAAAAGCTTAGTTAAATGAAACAAAATTAGAATAATGTATGAATTAAATAAAGAACAAATTTCCATTAATGATTTTACAAAATTGAATATTGTTTTAGGAACTATTTTAGATGCTTCAAAGAACACAAAAGCGATAAAACCAGCATATATTTTAAAGATTGATTTTGGTAAAGCTATTGGTATAAAACAAACCTCTGCTCAGATTACTAATTATTCATTAGATAAACTAGTTGACAGACAGGTGGTCGCTGTATGTAATTTACCTTCAAAAAAAATTGCAGGTTTTACGTCTGAAGTTCTTGTACTTGGCGCAATCTCGGGTAAGAATGTGCATTTACTAAGTCCTGATGTCAAACTTGAAAATGGAACATTAATTGGCTGAATTACCAAAAGATATTTCATCTATGCATGGTATTATACCTAGTTTGCATACACCATTTAATGAAAAAAATAAAATTGACATACCTTGTTTAAGAAAATTAATAGACCAGACTATTTCAACTGGTTGTGCTGGCATGCTTGTTGGAGCAGTTGCTGGAGAAAATTCAAGTCTCAGTTTTGATGAAAAAAATATTATATTAAATGAATGTGTAAATTACAATAAAAATAGAATTCCAATTATTGTAAGTTGCACTGCTAAAAATCAGATAGAAAGAATTTCTTTGTCTAAAAATGCAAAGGAATTAGGCGCTGATTGGATATTATGTCAAGCACCTGAAAATATTTTTGGAAGTGAATTGGTAAAATGTTTTAATGAAATTGCTCAAGTTGGGCCAGATAATCTTATGATACAAGATTTATCATGGACAGATTATGGATTGAGAGATGAAGATATAGTTTTGTTGCATAAAAATGTTGATAAATTTAAAAGTTTGAAAATTGAGGTCCTTAATTCAGGTCCAAAATATACAAGAGTTTTAAATATAACTAATCACCAACTACATCTGAGTGGTGGATGGGCTATTATGGGGATGATCGAAGCCTTGAATAGGGGAGTGCGTGCTTTAATTCCCTCAACTATGGAACTAATCTATAACAAAATCTATGACTTATATTTAGAAAATAAAAAAGAAGACTCGAGAAGACTATTTTCTCAAATTTTACCAATTTTATCATTTACACATCAGCACATAGATATATCTATCAAATTTTCAAAAATGTTGCGTGTAAAAGAAGGAATTTTTAACACAAGTTATTGTAGAGAACCAGTTAAGGACTTTGACCAATTTCAAATTGAAGAAGCTAACTTACATATAAAAAAAGTATTAAATCTGCAAAACTCTTTAAATAATAATTAAACGTTTTTTTTTATAAGTCGTTATAAAGAATATAAAGTAATTATTATATATTCCTCCTTATTTAAATAGAGACCTACGGGTCTCTATTTTTCTTGTTATAGATTTTTTTTTTAATATATACTAATCATATCTGTCATATTGAGTTCTTTTAATGCAAAATAATGTTCTTTATGGAATTAGCCTTATGGTTATTACAACATTTATGTTTTCAAGCATGGATGGATTTTCCAGATATCTTGCTCAAAATAATAATGTATTCACACTTGTGACAATGCGTTACTGGTTTATCGCTTTAGTTATTTTAATTTCATGTTTTTTTATTAAAAATCCGATATCAGAAATTTTAAAAACAGATCAACCCTACATTCAATTTTCAAGAGGGGTGATTCTTTCGTTAAATAATTGTTTAGTTGTTTACACATTCACTTTATTAGGTTTAGTTGAAACTCATGCAATTATAGCGTGTTACCCATTGATAGTTGCAGGCTTGTCTGTTCCTTTTCTCGGAGAAAAGTTTGGATGGAGGAGATGGTTAGCAATTTTCATAGGATTTATAGGGGTGATTGTAATTTTAAGACCAACTACAAATGTCATTTCAGAAGGATCTGTTTTTGCAATCATTGGTGCAATTATGTTTGCAGTTTATCTTATATTAACACGACATGTTTCAAAATCAGATACTGCAGTAACAAGTTTTTTCTGGACTGGTATTGGTGGTGCCGTAACGATGAGTATAATTAGTCTTTTTATATGGGATAACATTCTTAGAGAGGATTATTTCTGGCTTTTTATTATGTGTCTTTTAAGTGCAACCTCACATTTTATGATGGTCAAAACACTACAAGTAGCTGAGGCTTCGGTTGTACAACCATTTTCGTATCTTCAGTTAGTATTTGGATCAATTATTGGCGTTACAATTTTTTCTGAAAGTATAGATATGATGATTATTGTAGGCTCACTAATAGTTATTGGGTCAGGACTATTTACAACTTGGCGGGAATATAAATTAAAAGAAAAAATGTGAAATTTAATCTTATTTGACAAATTGTATATTAAATGGATTCATTAAATTTTATTAAGGATTTACTATGTCAACTAGATTTAATGGAAAGACCTCAGATAAGTTTCCTTTACCAGAAAAAATGAAAGCGTGGGTCTTAGGAGATCCGGACGAACTATCGTTAATTGACAAGCCTGTCATTATGCCAGGTAAGGCAGAAGTTCTAGTCAAGATTGATGCAGTAGCTATCTGTGCAACAGATCTTGATGTTATTAGTCATGGCCCGCCAGCTTTAATAGAAGGCGGATTACCATTTAATAAAAACTTCACTCCTGGACACGAATACATGGGTACAGTTGTAGCATTAGGCCCATCAGTAGATGAATTTGATATTGGTGATAGAGTAACCGTTGAAATTCATTCTGGTTGTGGTCAATGTAAAAGATGTAGGATGGGAATGTATACTTCATGTCATAATTATGGTTTGAATTATGGAAACCTAAATAAAGGTCATAGAGCAAATGGCTTTACGACAGACGGTGGATTTAAACAATATGCTGTAAATAATGTAAACACACTTATAAAAGTTCCAGATAGTATGTCAGATGAAGAGGCTACCCTAGTAGTAACAGCAGGAACTACAATGTATGGTCTTACAGAATTAGGAGGCTTAATTGCTGGGGAAAGTTTAGTAGTAATAGGCCCTGGCCCAATAGGATTATTAGGCGTTGCAGTAGCTAAAGCTCTAGGCGCAGGGCAAGTGATATTAATTGGTACTAGAGAAAGTAGACTTGATATAGGAAGACAACTTGGGGCAGATCACACGCTTAATGTCAAGAATGAAAAAGATATTGTTCAAAGTGTAAAAAAAATAGTTGGAGAAAAAGGTTCTGATTACGTCATTGAGTGTGCGGGAACAAAAGAAGCTTTGAATGATGCAATTATGATGACAAATAGAGGGGGTAAAATATGTCTTGCAGCCTTCCCTCACAAACCAGTTGAAATTAACATTGCACATATGGTTATAAATAATATTTATATGTTTGGAATAAGAGGAGAGGGTAAAAGTGCTACACACAGAGCTATGCAATTTATGAAAGAAAAAAGATTTAATGCTAAACTAATACACACTCATACTTTCAATTTATCAGATCTACCTACTGCTTTAAAGTATGCAAGAGAAAGAATAGATGATGCAATAAAAATAGTGATCAAACCATGGAGTTAATAATATTGTAATTTTAAAATTTTATAGGAGAAAATAATGTGGGCTGTTACAAGATCAATCAAGTTTCAAAATAAATTGGCTAAAGAGGCTATAATAAATGCTCTAAAAAGTAGAAGTAAAGATATGTTTCAAGATGGAGACATGATAATTAGAGCTTTTACAAATGTTACCGAAAACTCAATAGAGATATTTCATCTTTTCAAAAATAAGGAATATGTCAACCAACAAAGGGCTGGGTGGACGAATCAATTTTGGCAAGATATTCGGGAGATGGGAGGAACAGTCTCATTTACTGAAGGTAAATGTGAGGTTGAATATTCTCCTAGAATTGATTTAAACGATTTTACTAAAATAGAATAGATATAATATTTTGGCATATAATTTGCAAAAACCATCACGAAGGGAATAGCTTTTTAAAATCTCCACGATTATCCTAAATAAGGTAAATAATTAAAGCTATTCCCAACTTATTCTTGTACAACTTTCCCTATAAATGGCAGATGTCGATTATCTTGTGCGTAATCAATTCCATAACCAACGACAAACTCGTCTGGAATGTCAAAACCCACCCATTTAGTCTCAATATCAGTTTCCCGTCGCGAAAATTTATTTAATAAGCAACACACTTCTAAACTTTTAGGTTTTCTACTTTTTAGTAACTTGATTACCTGATTAAGAGTATGTCCAGTATCAATAATATCTTCTACTAAAAGTACATCTAAATTCTTAATGTCGGTATTTAAGTCTGTTAAAATTCTAATATTATTTGAAGATTGCATGGAGTTTCCATAACTAGAGGCAGTCATAAAATCAACTTCAACAGGTATTTTAAGCTCTCTTACTAAATCAGCAATAAATACAAAAGAACCTCTTAGTAATCCAACAACTAAAAGCTTTGTAGTATTCTTGTAGAAAAGGTTGACTTCTTCGCCTAATTCAATAATACGTTTCTTTATTTCTTTTTCTGAAATTAATGTATCTACAGAATAAGGTATGATATTTTTGTTCATTATTATTGCTCATGAAAACTTTTTTAAAACAAAGTATACTTTATGATATTAATTGATATAAGAAAATAGAAAATATTTATCTGGTAGGAGTGAAATTTGTTAACATTGGTAGCTGCAGCTATACTAAGTTTTATGATTTTTTTTCCATTAGTGGTTGCAACTTCTGTGTTTAAAGTCTTTGACGAAAAACAGTCCTCTAAATTTCTTAGAATCTTTTTTCCAAAATACTATCTTTATGGTTTTGCTCTGAGTATGATTGGTCTTTCCCTTTCAATATATTATGAAAATAAATTATCCATGTTTATTTTTTTTCTTATTATGGTTGGATTTGTTTTCTCAAGGCAAGTCTTGATGCCTATGATTAATAAATCGAAAGATTTGGAGGATGCAATTAAGTTTAATAAACTACATAAATTCTCAGTGTTTATAAATTTTCTACAGATAATAGGATGTATCTTTTTGTTGGTGACACATTTAAAATAATTATTAATTGAGGATTAATTTTTATGAGGACAAACGTTGTAATAATTGGAGGTGGTCCTTCAGGTTTATTATTATCAAGACTTTTGTCTATTGACGGCATTAACAATGTAGTTCTCGAAAAACAATCTGAACAGCATGTCACTGGTAGAATTAGAGCCGGAGTTTTGGAAAGTGGAACAATTGAAATGCTTAAAAAAGCAGGTATTTCTAATAGGCTTGAAAGAGAAGGCTTTAAGCACGATGGTATACAACTATCATTTAAAAATCATGGTTTTAGAGTTAATTTAAAAAAATTAACTAATAAACATGTAACGGTTTATGGACAAACAGAGGTAACTAAGGATTTATATAGCATAATAAGAAAAGAAGACGGCGAAATAATTAATAATGCTGAAGATGTTTTACCTCAAGCTGTTAATACACAAACTCCATTTGTAACATTCAAAAAAAATGGTATAGAAAAGAAAATTATGTGTGATTGGATCGCTGGCTGTGATGGTTTTCATGGTATAAGTAGAAGCATCATACCTAAATCAATAGTTAAAAATTATGAGAGAATATATCCATTTGGTTGGTTAGGGATTTTATCAGAAACTCCCCCAGTAAGTGATGAATTAATATATGCAAATCATGGTAATGGTTTTGCATTAGCGTCCATGAGAAACAATAACTTGAGTAGATATTACATACAAACTCCGTTAAATGAAAATATTGAGCACTGGACAGATGAAAAATTTTGGGATGAACTAAGAAAGAGACTTCCAACTGAGGCTGCAGAGACAATTGTAACAGGAATTTCAATTGAAAAATCAATTGCTCCACTGCGTTCATTTGTTTGTGAGCCAATGAGTTGGAAAAAATTGTTTTTAGTTGGTGATGCTGCCCATATAGTGCCTCCAACTGGAGCCAAAGGTTTAAATTTAGCTGTTTCAGATGTATATTATTTACATAATGCTTTAAAAAATTATTACCAATTTAATAAAAATGATGATTTAAAAATGTATTCACAAAATGCCTTATCAAGAGTTTGGAAAGCTATTAGATTTAGCTGGTGGATGACAACAACTTTTCATAAATTTCCTGAACAGTCTTCCTTTGATCAACGGATACAGGACTCTGAAATAGAATATCTAGAAAATTCTGTTGCATCTCAGAGAGTTTTGGCAGAAAATTATGTTGGTTTACCTTATTAACCTTAATCATCAATAATTTGGTAAATTTGAGAAATAGCATGAATGTTAAATCACTAATTAGAAGAAATTATAACAAACAACCAGAAGTAGATTTTCCTGATTATAAATCTAGTATTTTTAGAGCTCCTAAAAATAAGAAAATTTTATTTCCATCCTCTGATAGTGAAATTTTAGGGCCGATTTTTAACAAAAATATTATTGGTGAACTAGACAACAATTTAACGTTAAATTTTTCTAAAAATAAAAATTCTCCACTCGGTCATAAAATTATTGTTTATGGAACTGTACATGATCAATTTTCTAATCCAATCGAAGGAGCACTTATAGAAATTTGGCAAGCTAATTCAGCTGGTAAATATTTACATAATAATGACAAAAATTCAGCTCCAATTGATCCAAATTTTGCTGGTTGTGGAAGGTGTTTGACTACCCCAAGAGGTTATTATGAATTTTTAACTATTCAACCTGGACCATATCCATATCCAAACCGAGGAATTGAGTGGAGACCGATGCATATTCATTTTTCTATATTTGGCAAAAGTTTTGGACAAAGATTAATAACGCAAATGTATTTTGAAGGCGACCCTCTCATAAAATATTGCCCAATGGTAAATTCGATTGCAGATGAAAAAGCAAAAAAAAGTTTAATTGGGGCCCTGGATACCTCTAGATCAAATACACAAAATCTATTAGCTTATAAATTTGATATTGTTTTAAGGGGTGTTAAACAAACATATTTTGAAAATAGAAAAGAAGGCCTTTGATTTGAGCATCTCAAAAGAAAACCTTGATGAAACCCCTTTTCAAACTGCAGGCCCTTTTCTTCATATAGGTTGTATGCCTAATGCAATTAACATAAAAAAACTTTATCAAAACGATTTAGGAGAAACACCTTTTAAGAATAAAAATGTTAGCGAGTTAATAACTATTGAAGGCTCTGTTTTTGATGGTAATGGTATTGCTTTAGATGATGTGATGCTAGAAACTTGGCAGTGTGATGAAAAAGGAGAATTCAAAGAAGACACTGGGTTTGCAAGGTTTATTCCAAATAATTTGACAAAAAAGTTCATATTGAAAACTGTAAAACCTGGACCATATAAGGGTTTCGATGGAAAAATTCATAGTCCACATATCTCATTATCTATTTCTTCAAGAGGCCTTAATATGACACTTAATACCCGAATATATTTTGAAAGTGATGAATTGAAAAATGATCCACTTCTATCTATAATAAAAAATCGTAATGTAAATAGTTTAATTGCCAAAAAAATTAAAAATCGTAGTTATTTATTTAATATATTTTTACAAGGCGAAGAAGAAACAATTTTTTTAGATATTTAATACTTAAATTTATGGTGGAGATGTCAATTGGGTAGATCTAATTTTATGATGAATTATTATAAAAATTATAAAGAAGAATTAGAGGTTATTGAAGAAAAAAGTAAAACTTTCAAGCCTAAACCATGGTGGGCTTATTTATTGTTTTATTGTTACTTAATATTTTATGGATATATTTTTTGGATGGAGCCACTAGATATTCCAGTTTAAATTTTTTTACTTTTTCTTTAGGAGGAGTATTAGATGCAAGATAATGGTAAGTCAGCAATTTGGGAACCTGGTGAAATAATATATGAAGCTGGTAATGAAGCTTCAGAGGCATATTTAATTTTGGAAGGATATGTAAATATTGAGACCAAAGATGGTTTAAAACTTAATCGTCTTGGCATGGGAGAAATATTTGGTGAAACTTCTATTTTACTCAACGTTCCAAGAACAGTCACCGCTAAAGTATGTGCGCAAAAATTAGTAGCAAAAAAAATACCTAAGTCTTATTTTACAAAAATGATTAAATCTAATGTCGTATTAAGCGCATTAATAAGAAAAACTCAGATAAGACTTTTAGATTCGAATAGACAAAGTAATGAATTGGCAAACGAAATGTCGAATCTACTAGATCAATTTGACACAAATAACCCGCCTAAGAAAAACGTTCTTGAAGAAAGAATGAAAAAAATTAGAACTAAAATTAATCAAATAAAAAATACTATTGATAATTAACAACTAATTCAAATTGAATTCTTTATATTTATTATTTTTAATATTGTTACAAACCTCAGTATATCTTGGAAGACCACCCGCATACGGCATGAAGACTCTTGGCTTGCCAGGAATGTTCGCTCCCAAATACCAAGAATGTTTTACAGTTGGTAAAAGTGTTTGATTAGCTACTAAATTTACCTCCGCGCCCCATTTCTCAGCAGAATTTGTATTAGCTTCAATTGTTGAATAATCTTGTTTGTTCATATATTCTATGCAATCTCTAATCCATTCTACATGTTGTTCAATAGCCATCGGCATATTTGTTAGAACTGATGGACTGCCAGGCCCTGTAATTGTAAACAAATTAGGAAACCCGGGAACTTGAAGACCTAAAAAAGTTTTTGGACCCTCTTTCCATGCATCCTTAAGTTTTAAATTATTCTTTCCAGTTATGTTCATGTTTAACAATGGCCCTGTCATCGCATCATAACCAGTTGCAAAAACAATTATATCTAATTCAAAATGATTATTTTTTGTTTTAATTCCAGTTTTGTCTATTTTATCGATAGGATCACTGCGAAGATCAACTAAATTTATGTTATCCCTGTTAAAAGTTTCAAAATAATTAGTGTCTATTGGTGGACGTTTACCAGCATAAGGGTGGTCAATATCTGACAATATTGAAGCAAACTTTTTATTTGAAACAGTTTCTCTTATTTTCTTTTTTATAAAATCAGAAGCTGTTTTATTAGCATCAATATTAGTTACTAAATCGTTAAATACTGCTCTGAACTGAAGTCCCCCTATCTCCCAGGCCTTTTCATAAATTTGATTTAATTCCTCTCTATTTACGTCAGCAACTTTACGATTACTTATTTCAAAAGGATGAGCATTAGGTGTGCCTTTAACTAGTTTTTTGTATATATTTGAATTTTCTTTTACATGTTTTTTAAATTCTGATGTTAAAGGTTTATTTCTTGCAGGAATACTGTAATTGGCTGTTCTTTGAAAAACAGTTAAATATTTTGCTTCTTCAGCAATAACAGGTACAGCTTGAATACCAGTAGATCCGGTCCCAATTTGGCCAACATTTTTACCAGTAAATGAAACACCATTTTTGGGCCAGTTCCCAGTGTGGTAGTATTTCCCCTCAAAATTTTCTAATCCTCTTATATTTGGAATATTTGCATTTGATAAACAACCAACCGCAGATATAAGAAATTTAGCTTTAAACTCTAATTTTTTATTAGTAACCACTTCCCATTTGTTTTCATTACTGTTAAAAGTTGCCTTAGTAACTTTATGATGAAAAAGAATATCTTTCTTTAGATCAAATTTGTTAGCAACAAAATTCATATATTTTCTAATTTCAGCATGCCCTGGATATCTTTCTGACCATGTCCATTCTTTAAGTAATTCGTCAGAAAAGTAATAAGAATAGGCATGACTTTCTGTATCACATCTAGCACCTGGGTAACGGTTCCAATACCACGTGCCACCAACATCAGCTCCTGTTTCTAAAACTACACAATTAAGGTTAAGCTGGTCACGAAGACAGATCAGTTGGTATAATCCTGAGAAACCAGCTCCTACGATTATAGCGTCATATTCTTTATTATTTGATTTAATTTGGTTCATTGAAAAGTCTCTTGTAATTAACTCAGTATGTTAAAAGAAAAAAATATGAACAGTCAAGACAACATAGTGTATAAATAGTTTATTTAATAATTTTGGTTATATTATGGATCCTATTACTCAAGGTGCATTCGGGTCAATTTTTGCTCAAACAATGTCTAATAAGAAAAAATTTTTAGTAGGATCAATAGTTGGTTGCCTTGCAGGTTTAGCGCCCGATCTTGACATCTTTATAAGGTCTGCCACGGATCCTTTATTAAAATTAGAATTTCATAGACAATTTACACATTCTATAATTTTCATACCTATAGGTGCTTTGTTTGTAACTTTTTTTTCGAGACTACTTTTCAGAAAATATCTAAGTTGGGGTGAAACATATCTGTTTAGCTTTTTTGGTTATGCTACACACGGTTTATTAGACGCTTGTACAAGTTATGGGACGCAACTTTTATGGCCATTTTCTGATGAAAGAATTTCTTGGAACTATATATCAGTAGTGGATCCTTTTTTAAGTATTCCGCTAATTCTAGTTATATTTTTTGCAATAATAATGAAAAATAAATTAATTACCTTTTTTGGTATTTTTTATATTTTGATATATCTAACCTTTGGTGCTTTTCAAGAGAATCGTGCAGAATATGTTGGTAAATCTATTGCCAATTTTAGGGATCATGAAAGTAAAAATCTGACTGTAAAACCTAGTCTGGGAAATTTGTTTTTATGGAAAACAATCTATGAGCATAGTGGTTTTTACTATGTTGATGCAGTAAGATTGTTGTCTACATCAGAATACTGCCAAGGATCTAAAATTAAGAAACTTGATCTTTTAAATGATTTTTCGGACCTTAATAAAAAAAGCCAACAATACAAAGATATTAAAAGATTTGATTGGTTCTCTCAAGGTTATCTTGGAAAAGGAATTGATAAAAATATAATAACAGATGTTAGATATTCAGCAGTTCCTAATGAGGTTGATGGTTTGTGGGGAATTAGGATAAATCCAAATAAACCGCATTCTGAACATATAGACTGGGTTGTAAATAGAAGTAATTATGTAGAAAAATGGAAGAGATTCTATGATTTACTCTTAGGAAAAAATTGCAGAGATTTAATTAATTAAAGTTAATCTCTTTTAATTCGTTTAGGTTTTTTGATTTAAAAATATTTGTAATGAAATTATATAGTTTTTCTATCTCACTGGACTTTACATTTGCAAATTTTAAATTAGCTTCAAATTTTTTTATAACTTCAGTTCTGCTAAGAGGATCTCGTCTGCCACCTCTCAAACATTCTTGTGAAGAGGAATAAGTTATTCCATCTTTCATAATTATTTTTATTTTACCACTATAATTTTTTGGATACTCATCTTTTGGATTAATTTCATAATTCACTTTAGCTGCTAGTTTTATCACTTCCAAATTTTTCAAATATTTTTCAGTGAACTCATTTAAGCCTGCAGATCCATTAATTAATCCTATTGAAATACAATATGGAACAGAAAATTTTGCACCATAAGGAGTGGATGGATTTTGTTTTTCCTTTAATGGCTCCCATAATCTGTGGACTGTTCCCTCACCTACACTAGCAATTATTTTATCTATGTCCTTAACATTGCCGATTTTACCTTTTAATTTTAAAGCACAATCAATAAAAGGTTGTGCCATTGTTCCGCAAGCATATGGCTTTAAAGCAAGGTTTTTTGTTTCCCACCTTTTTCCCAAATCTGAGGTTATATGTGAAAAGTCAGGTTCAATATTATTCTTAGCAAAACTATTAAATACACCGTGTTGACCTTCAAAAACTGTTCTTGGACCTAAAAAACCAGATTTAGCGAAATTGGCAGACTGCCATCCACACCCAGCAGCCCATCCAGGGTGAAGACGTTTTGTAGATGTGCCTTCGGCCAGATACTCTATGATTCCAGAAGCCATACTTCCTGCAATACCTAATCCTGAACTCATTTCATTTATGGTATTCCCAAGCAAAGATGATACACCTATTGATGAACCAAAAGCTCCAAAAATTGCCGTTGGATGAAAACCTTGTCTGTGAACTGCAGTAGGTGCAACTAAGGCTAGTCTACAAATCAATTCTGATCCTACAACCAAACCTTTTAAAAATTTTTGTCCATCTAAGTTTTTAGCTTGTGCTGAAGATAAAATTGCAGGGATCATTACTGAACCTACGTGAACAGGTGTTCCTTCAAAGGTATCATCAAAATCTTCACCATGAATTGCTGTTCCATTAATTATTGACGCATTAAATGGATTAACCTTTTTATTGTGTCCAACTAATGTGCAATCTCCATGTTCTTGAAGCGCATTAATAAGACTTTTGATGTATGGTTCATTTTTAGCGGAAACCATAAGTCCAAAAGAATCTATTATAATAAGTTGTAATTTATTCACAACTTCTTCTGGTATATCATTTATGTTAAGGTTGTGAACCCAATCTGAAAATTTTTCAGCGACAGAAGTTTCAATATTATTCATTTTACTACATCTAATAAAATTATTTTTTTGAAAAGTACCTTGTCCAAAATGGAGATGATAAACTTAAGAATGTCAGCACAAAAAATAATAAGACAACAGGACTTTCTAATAATGCAAAGAAGTTATTGTCATGAATAATCATCGATTGAGAAAAGCTTTCCTCAACTAATTTTCCAAGGATTAATCCCATAACGAGCGGAGCTGCTGAGAAACCATGTCTATCCATAAAATAACCTACTAGACCAGCAGTTAACATTACCCATACATCAAACATTGACGATGCGAAAGAATAAGAGCCAATCATAGAAAAGATAAAAACTGCTGGCCAAAGAAGTTTCTTAGGGATGAAAGCTACCAAAGAAAAGAATTTGGCACCAACTAAACCTATAAATAAAAATCCCAAGTTAGCAATTAACATAGCCCCAAAAATTGCATATACAAATTCTGGTGTTTCACTAATTAGATAAGGACCAGGTCTAAAACCATGCATAATTAATGCAGCCAATATAAGAGCTGTTGATCCACTTCCTGGTATTCCCAGTGCAAGTGTAGGAACCATAGCTCCACCTGCAGCTGCATTATTAGCAGCCTCCGGCCCTACTATGCCTTCAGGTGAGCCTTTACCAAATTTATCTTTATCTTTAGACCATCGTCTAGCTTCATTATAACCAATTATTGCTGCAACTGTAGAACCTTCAGCTGGAAGTATCCCAATAAAGGTTCCAATCCCTGACGATCTTAAGATTGTATATTTAAGTTTTTTTAACTCAAATAGCGATGGTAATCTTAGAGCTTTAGCTTGTATTCGTTCAACAACTGCATTTAGTTTTTCAGATTGCTTGAAGAGTTCGCTTACAGCAAACAAACCAATAAGAACGGGCACGAAATGAATACCCTCTTCAAGGTCTGGAATATCAAATGTAAATCTTTCTACACCAGTAGTTAGATGTATACCTATTGTACCTATTAATACACCGACTAGACCTGAAATAAGATTTCTTAGGGAAGACTTTCCGCTCATAGATGCAAGCATAGAAAGAGCAAATACGGCAAGCCCAAAATATTCTGCAGGTCCAAATTCTAAAGCAAGTTTTGCTAAAAGTGGAGCTGCGAATATAAAAATTATTAAACTAAAAATACCACCAAAAACACTAGAAACAGCAGCTAAACCAAGAGCCCTTCCTGGTTCACCATTTTTTGCCATTGGATATCCATCCAAAGCAGTTGCAACCGCAGGTGGAGCACCTGGTGCATTAATTAGAATAGCAGTAATTGACCCACCAAAAGTTCCAGCGCAATACAGTGCAGCCATCATAGCAATTGCAGCAACAGGATCTAGAGAAATTGTAAAAGGGATTAGAAGTGCAATTGCCATAGGAGAGCTTAAACCTGGTAAGGCTCCAACTAAAACACCTATTAACACTCCTGACAAAATTAAGAGGATATTCTGAAATTCTAGTAATAACCCTATCCCTTTAACGATATCTTCCAAATTTTGATCCTCTCTAATTTTTTATGAGATCTAATAATCCTGGTTCAAAATGAACTCCAAGAATTACATTAAATAGAACTATTACGAATAATGGAAATCCAACAACATAAGATATTAATACTTTTAATCTTCTTTCTCCCCAATATAACGGTAATGATATACTAACAGCAATAATTGTTAGAGCAGCGCCTAGAATTTGTGAAGAAGCTATAATTGCTGTCAAAATGATCATAGTTCCAATAGTTGAAATCTCTACAGGGTTTTTCCTTGAAGAATCTATATTCTTCCCGCTTTTCTTCAAAAATATATGTTCAAAGGGTATTATTAAAACCATCCCGAGTATAATTATGAGTAATATTTGAGGAAACATTTCTGGCGGAATATTATTTGAAAATAAATCAGGGACTTTTTCAAATTTAGTTGTTTCAAACCACAAAAAAGCAATAATTAAAGTTAAAATAATTGCAATTATTGTATCACTTTTGTTTAATAATGCACCCAACGAATTGGATGCATTTTCTTTATTCTTCATATTTTAAAAAACCTAAAAATTTATTTTATTAAACCAAGTTCTTTAAGAGCAGATGCTGCAACTTTATATTCAGCTTTTAGTTGTTTGTCCCAAACTTTTGTTCCAGCAACGCTTCCTTCAACTGTTAAACCCGCTCCAGCAAGGTAACTAGCAAAGACGTCGTGTTTCATTGCTTTAACCATAGCTTTTGAAATCTGATCTATAATTGGCTGCGGAGTAGATGCTAATACAGCATAACCTCTAGTTGTCGAGCACTTTGCCTTTATTCCTTTTTCATAAGTAGTAGGAACATTTGGATAGTCTTTAAGTCTGTCTTCAGCCATTACAGCAAGAGCTTTAAAGCTTCCATCAGCAACTTGATTAGCAGCCTCACTCACATTAGGTAATGTAGCGTCAATTTTGCCTGCCATAAGTGCTTGTACCATTTGCGCACCTGATCCAAATGGCACAACTTTAAACTTAATTCCAGCCTCTTTTGCGAACTGTGCCAAACCTATATGTTCAGTTCCCCCAATCTGAGCAACACCCCAGTTTAATGGAGCTTTTTTTGAAGCAGCTACAAGCTCTTCTAGAGTGTTAAACTTTCCTTTTCCTGATACAGTAATGAAGGTTGGGTCATCCATTGCTCTTGCAACTCCTACTATGTCGTCAATCTTCATGTTAGACTTACCTCTAGCCATTGTGTAGAGATGAGATTGTGTTAAAGCCATGATTGTATAACCGTCGGCAGGCTTAGTTAAAACATAGTTTTGAGCTTTTGCTCCAGATCCACCTCTTTTGGCTACAATAGATATATCAGTTTTTAAATTTCTTCTTGTTCTTATAGATACCATTCTTGCAGTAGTGTCAGTTCCCCCACCATATTTAGCATGTATTACTAACTCTATCGGCTTACTGGGATATTTGTCAGCACTAGCAACAGAAACTAAACCAATAGTACTAATTCCTGCAACAGCGACAACACCTAAACTTGCCTTTACAATACTTCTTCTAAAAGAATTTTTAAGTTGTCTCATATTTCTCTCCCGATTAAAAATTATAATTTAGTTTGCTATTGATTTTATAATAAATCAATAAGTGTTTCAGATATATTAATATAAAAATTAAGCAGTAATCGCCATTTCACCTTTGAGTTGGGTTCTATGCATTATTCTTCTTGTATTTGGATCAAAGGCATCTCTTTTATGAAGTACATTAAGGTTTTTCCACATTAGTAAATCACCTTTTTCCCATTTCTGTGTCCAAGTATATTTTTCTTGTGTTGCATGTTTCCAAATTTCATCCAACAAATTTTCACTTTCCTCAATTTCTAAACCAACAATATAAGCATGGGGTCTTCTTCCGAGAAAAAGAAGTTTTTTGTTGGTACTTATATCTTTAATTACCATTGGGTGTCTAGCTCCGGGTGTCTCAGTTGGATTGTCTACCTCTGAATATCCTTTTCTAAGTATACCAGCACTATTATGCGCAGAATCATGGATTAGGATTTTCCCATCAATTTTCTTTTTAATATCGTCTGATAAATCACTATAAGCTAGTGTCATATTTGCAAAGTGTGTATTACCTTGGTTTTCAGGCACTTCAAGTGCATATAGAATTCCAGCCTTTGGAGGTAATTCTAGGTAAGTCATATCTGCATGCCATACGGCTTCACCATCTCCCAAATTACCTATAGGTGCGCCTTGTTCATTTTTGACATTTGAAATTACATTTATTTCAGGAAATTCTGGTAAGAAAGTTATTCCATAAGGATTAGGTCCAGGTGGATCAAGCTCACCAAAATTTTTACTAAAATTTATTAATTTGGGATCGTCTAAATTTTGTTTTTTAAATACTAAAACCAGTCTTTCATTCCAAGATTCATTAATGAAGTTAACTTGATCATGTGTTAATTTTTTACTAATGTCCAACCCAACAATTTCTCCACCCAAGCTTTTATCGCTACTTAATAATTTCATAACAAATTTCCAGTTATATTTTAGTTATAAATTGTTTCTTTATAAGTACTGTATTTTTCTAATTTATCTCTGTCAATTTCAAGATCCCAATTTTCAGAAATTATTAAAAAGCCATCTTTAAATTTAAGTGGATTGGACAAAATTCTTGCTTGTGGTTCTATTTTTAAAAAGCCATTATATTCTCCAGCATTATCAATGAGTTTTTCTGCAATTTTAGCTTCCATCCAACAATTAATTTCTGTACCTAGTCCATCCCCAAGTACAATTTTTAAACCTAATTTGTGAGCAAATTTTATTGCTTCAGTCAATTTTGTTATAGATAAAAATCTCTTCAACTTAAGTTTGCATAATCCCACTCCTTCAATGCGAGAAGCCTTTTCAATGTCCTTGATGCTACAGATAGGTTCATCTAACATAATCGGAATTCTTGATAATTTTGCGACCGCTGCATTTGCCTCCCAATTGTTTGCATCACAAGGTTGTTCAAATAACTCAATATAATTGGGTTTTAATCCAGCAACAAACTCACAACCTTGTTCCACTGTATATCCTCTATTAGCGTCTATTCTGATATTAGCTCTTCCATCTAAATGACCTTGAATAATGCTAATTTTTTTAAGATCAAAAGAAACATCCTTACCAACTTTAATTTTGATAGTGGTAAATCCTTGCTCGATCACTTTATCCAACTCGTCTTTAATTTCAAATTTCTCTTCAGCATTAAAGGAAGTTAATAATTTCAGTTTTAGAGAATTCTTATGACTTATTACATCGTTTTTTTCTAACATTTCAATTGCTGTGTAGATAGCACTGGAAGCAACAATACTGATAGAGGAAAGAGATAAAATTATTTCTTTTGCATCGTGTATGGTTTTATTCAAAATTAAATTTGATATAACTCTGGCAAATGTCCATCCACCGTCTCTGGTTTCGCTACTGGAGCCTGGTGAAATGTGCTGTTCACCCCATCCCTCATTTCCTTCATCATCTATAATATGAATTAGCAATGGCTCAAAAGAATAGAAAGTATTATAGGATAATTTATATGGCTTTATTAGAGGGACATCTAGTCTATAAATTGAAACTTTAGAAATAATATTACTTCTATCAATCATTAAGATATACCATCTTTATAGTAATAAATATATTAACAATAAGAAAAAATTATATAATATATATTTATAATAATTTCTTTTAAAGGAGAGCAAATGCCAATTTATAGCTTAGGTGAAAAAAAACCTCAATTACCTGAAAATGACTTTTTTTGGGTTGCTCCAGATGCACACGTTATAGGGAATGTTATTTTAGGAAAAGATGTTGGGGTATGGTTTGGATCAGTTTTAAGAGGTGATAATGATGTCATTAAGATTGGTGAAGAAACAAACATACAAGAAAACACAATTATTCACGTCGATCCTGATTGCCCTGTCACAATAGGTAATAATTGTACAATTGGTCATAATGCAATTATTCACGGTTGTACAATAGGTAATAATTCTCTTGTTGGTATGGGCGCAACAATTCTTAATAATGCTAAGATAGGAAATAATTGTCTTGTAGGTGCTGGTGCACTTGTTACTGAAAATAAAGAATTTCCTGATGGTTGGTTAATTGTTGGTTCACCGGCTAAAGCTGTAAGAGAACTAAGTAAAGAGATGATTGATAATATGACAAGGTCATCAAAGCATTATGTTGCAAACTTCAAAAAGTTTGCAAAAGAGATGAAAGAGATTAAATAACCTTATCGTCTTTTAAATTCTCAATCTCACCTTTAGTATAACCTAAACCTGATAATATTTCATTATTGTGTTCTCCGAGTTTAGGAGCCCTTTTTATGTTTGCGGGTGTTTTAGAAAATTTCCACGGAGTACCGTGTACTTTCATATTTTTATTTAGTTCTGGGTACCACACTTCCGTTACGTAATTATTTTCTTTAATATTTGGATCATCAGATGCTTCAAGCATTGTGTTAACATGGGTGGATATCATATCGGCTTTTCTTAAAATTGATATCCAATTATCCCTAGTATCTGTCGAGAATAATTCCGCAAGTTTATCTAAAATTTCTGTTTTCTTTTTTTCAGATTCAAACGCTAAACCAAGATCAATGAGGCCATTTTCTGACAAAACATCAAAAAAGTTAAGGGCTTTCATTGCTTCCCGCCAGTCATCTGGATCAAGCTGGAGTGCGAAAGGCTTACCATTAATATCATTAAAACATGCTGCAATGCCTGGCCTTTCTCTTGTTCCATTAATTCTGGCTCCTGTAATTGGTGGTCTTTTGCTCCACATTGCTGTAGTCATAGTCCAACCAAGAAGTCTAAAAGCACTCCCAACTAGAGAAGTTTCTAACTTTTGACCTTTACCTGTTTTCTGAGCATTTATATATGCAGCTAAAATTCCTCCGAAAGTTAGAATTGCACAGCTTTCATCTGCAACTGAGGCTACTCCAGTTCTTAAATTATTTCCAGGTATCGAATATGCTTCAGCGATACCACTCAAAGCTTGTCCAACAGCATCAGTTCCTGGTAAATGTCCATCTGGCGCGTTAGGTCCATAAGCAGAAACAGAGGCGTAAACTATTTTAGGATTAATTTTGTTTAGAGTTTCATAATCAAAATTAAGTTTTTCAGCAACGCCTGGTCTAAAATTTTGACCAAATACATCGGCATCTTTTATTAAACTGTGAAGTATTTTTTGTCCGGTTTCTGACTTGAGATTGAGAGTTAAACTTTTAACTCCTCTGTTATTAGTCTCAAAAAATGATCCAATCTCTCCTTCTAAAAAACCTGAGTTACGATTATTATCACCTTTACCTGGTGTTTCAATTTTAATTACTTCAGCACCAAGATCTGCCATTAGCATGTAGGGAACAGTTCCAGCCTGCGCCGTAGAACATGCAACTATTTTTAACCCAGAAAGAGCTCCATTTATTTCACTCATTTTGACCTCTAATTTTCCTTTAATTTTGGCATATTATATCTATCTTCTGGTTTAAGCCAACCTTTGAAGTTTGGTTTTCTTTTTTCTGCAAAGGCTCTTCTACTTTCCATTCTATCCTCAGTGTCTCCGTGAAGATGTAGTTTTTCAGCAAGGTCTGCAATATTAGGACTGATTTTTGGTGCCATATGCTTCATCATATAAAGTGTGTTTACTCTTGCAGCAGGAGGTAGTGATAGCAGATGTTCTGCCATTGAATAAGCTTCACTCATAAGATCTTTAGCTTCCACTAAACGATTAATGAAACCAACTTGATGCATCCTTTCAGCAGAAATTCTATATCCAAAAGCCATTTCAGTTGCAACGGGATGTGGGAGATTGCCATAATGTCCATGATTATAACCGCCAAGAAGCCATCTTTTTGCTTCTGACATTTCAAAAATTGCTTCTTTTACAGCAATCCTGAGATCTGTTCTCTCGACTAACATAAATCCACCACCCATTGCATATCCATTTACTGCTGCTATGACTGGCTTTTGAAGGGTACCTTTCTGAAATGGGTCAACTAAATTTTCTTCTACAAATTCTTTTGGGGATCCTGGTATGCCTCTGTCAATAGATTCTTTCATATCTTCGCCTGCACAAAATCCTCTTCCAGTTCCTGTCAAAATTGCTACTTCTAGATCTTTATCCTCATGAAATCTATTAAACGCCTCTGCCATTCCTTTTCTTATAACGGTACTTAAAGCATTTAATCTTTCTGGACGATTTAATCTGATAGTAATTATTTGGCCACTAATTTCAGTTTCAACAAAACTCATAGAGATGCTCCTAATATCTAAATCTTTGAAACCTAATTTATATACTAAAAAATCTTGCAAGTCATGGATATTAAATCATAATGAATTTTACATTTAAAAAATTCTTGTTTGGGTGACACAATGAAAACTAGAGCTGCAGTTGCTGTAGAGTCGGGAAAACCGCTTGAAATTATGGATGTGGATTTAGAAGGGCCTCGTTCCGGAGAAGTTCTAGTAGAAATAAAAGCAACAGGTATATGCCATACTGACGAGTTCACACTTTCTGGGGATGATCCTGAAGGACTTTTCCCAGCAATATTAGGGCACGAAGGAGCAGGAGTTGTTAGAGAAGTGGGTAAAGGAGTAATATCTCTTAAAGAAGGTGATCATGTAATTCCTCTTTATACACCGGAATGCAGAGAGTGTGAGTATTGTTTGCATCCAAAAACTAATTTATGTCAGGCCATAAGAGTTACCCAAGGTAAAGGAGTAATGCCAGATGGCACTAGCAGATTTTCGATAAATGGGAAACCCATATTGCATTATATGGGGACATCTACTTTTTCAAATTACACTGTAGTTCCTGAAATTGCGCTTGCTAAAGTAAACAAAAAAGCTCCCTTTGATAAAATTTGTTATATCGGATGCGGTGTAACTACAGGTATTGGAGCCGTTATCAATACAGCAAAGGCAACTGCAGGTTGTAACGCAGTAGTTTTTGGCTTAGGTGGTATTGGTCTTAATGTTATTCAAGGTTTGAGAATGATAGGAGCAAACATGATTGTTGGTGTCGACATGAATAACAAAAAAGAATCTTGGGGAAAAAAGTTTGGTATGACACATTTTGTAAACCCATCAGAGATTGATGGTGATTTAGTTAATTACTTGGTTGATCTTACAGGTGGTGGTGCAGACTACTCTTTTGAATGTATTGGGAATGTAAATGTAATGAGACAAGCTTTAGAGTGCGCACATAAAGGCTGGGGAGAAAGTATAATAATAGGGGTTGCTGGAGCAGGGCAAGAAATTAAAACTAGACCTTTCCAACTAGTTACAGGTAGAAGCTGGAAGGGTACAGCTTTTGGTGGAGCAAGAGGAAGAACCGACGTTCCTAAAATTGTGGAATGGTATCTTCAAGGCAAAATTGACATCGATCCAATGATTACTCATAACTTAAAATTAGAAGATATTAACAAAGGCTTTGATTTGATGCATGCTGGTGAATCAATAAGATCAGTCGTAGTTTTTTAATGAAAAATATATCTGAAGTATTTTCATTTGAGGGTAAACAATTAGTCTGTAGTCATCAGTCTCTGGTTAATAATTGTGAAATGACTTTTGCAGTTTTTATCCCTCCCAAAATAAAAAAACCTCCAGTTTTGTGGTATCTATCTGGTTTAACTTGTAGTCACTTAAACGTAATGGAAAAAGGTGAGTACAGAAAAAAGGCTGCTGAATTAGGCATGGCAATTATTTGCCCTGATACTAGTCCTAGAGGGGAAGATATACCCGACGAAAAAGACAATTGGCAATTTGGCAGTGGGGCTGGTTTTTATCTGGATGCAACAGAACCGCCATATAACAGAAATTATAATATGTACACTTATATAATTGAAGAACTTCCAAGTATTATTGAAAATAATTTCGATTTTGATATGTCTAGACAAAGTATTTTTGGTCACTCAATGGGTGGTCACGGAGCTATTGTATTGGCTTTAAGAAACCCAAAGAAATTTAAAAGTTGTTCTGCATTTGCTCCAATTGTCGAGCCATCGACAGCCAGCTGGTCTAGTGATGCCTTTAAAAAATATATTGGTTTAAATCAAAGTGATTGGCAAATGTATGATAGTGTAGCTTTAGTTAAAAATGGTTATCATTTTCCTGAAATTCTTGTTGATCAAGGAGATGCGGATAGTTTTTTAAAAGAAGGGTTAAGACCTTGGCTATTAGATGATGCATGTAAAGATACAAAAATTAATTTAAAACTTAGAATGCATCCAAATTATGACCATTCATACTACTTTATTTCAACTTTTATGTCAGATCATTTAATTTGGCATAGAGATAGAATATGAATTTATTTTTGTGGAATAGAATATGTAAGTGATGCGTGGGCAACAGGCTCGTCAATATCTTCTGAATAAATTAAAACATCGCCTACACTTAAAGTTTTTCCTAATTTTAAAATTCTGGCTTTACTAGTTAAATTTTTCTCATTTGGTTTTCTTAAAAAATTTATTGAACAATTAGTTGTAACAGTAAGACTTTTTGGTCCTATAATGCTTAGTGTTGCTAAATAAAAAGTTACGTCAGCCAATAAAAACATCGTTGGGCCTGAAACTGTTGCCCCTGGTCTCAAATGTTCTTCTGTAATGTACATTAGCATTGAAAAAGACTGGTCGCTTACATTTAATATCTTGAAGTTTTTGCTTACTTGAGGAAATTCTTTATTTAAAAATTTATCAAGGCTTTCTTTTGTCATTAATTGTTGCATTAGATTATGTTAACTTTCTTTTATCTAAAAGTCTCTGTGCCATAGTAGGAGCCGCTCCTAAATAATTAGATGGATCTATCATTTTTAAAAAATCTTGTTCTTTAAAAAATTTAGAAATTTCTTTGTTTTTTAATAATATATCTATGAATGATATGTTGTTTTTGATTGATTCCCTACAACAGTCATAAACTAAATCGTGAGCAATTTGTCTTCCCATCTTGGGTGCGAGGGCCATCATAACAGACTCTGCCACAATTAACCCATTAGTTTTATAAATGTTTTCCTTCATTTTTTCAGGTGAAACTTCTAAACCTTCCAAAAGATATTTAGCAGAGTTGAAAGATGAAGAAGCAACCAAAAAGGCGTTAGGTATTACATGCCATTCTACATGCCATTGACCTGTAGCTCTTTCATGGTCAAGGACCATAGCATCTAACATAGATGAATGATGTTCTCTTAATAGTTTTGAACAAGCCAGTATTATCTCAGAAGAAATGGGATTTCTTTTTTGAGGCATTGTCGAAGAAGAACCTCGTCCGTGAAGATATGGTTCAGTCACTTCTTGTGTTTCTGTTTGCATCATTAACATCACATCATAAGCTATTTTACCAAGCGATGCGGCGACCATTGCAAGCCAACCAGTTACTTCACAAAAATTATCTCTAATAGAATGCCAACTTACGTCAGGTACATTCAGATCTAATTCTTCTGCAAGAATTGACTGTGTCTTAAGACCATTATCTTCTCCCAAAGAAGCAAGTGTTCCTGCTGCTCCAAAAAATGAAACATTGAAAATACGTTTCTTTATTTCTTCTAGTCTTTTGTGATGCCTATCTATACCAGATAACCAAGTAGATGCCTTGTAACCAAAAGATATAGGTAAAGCATGTTGCAAATGTGTTCTACCAGCCATAGGTGTTTTGATGTGATACTCAACAATTTTTTCTAAAGCATCTGAAATTGACTTTAGGTCTTTAGATAACAATTTAAGACCCTTTCTAATTTGAAGGACATCTGCTGTGTCCATAATATCTTGTGTTGTAGCGCCCCAATGACAAAATTGTCCAAAGTTGCCTTCAACTTTTTCACTTAGTTGTTCTACTAGTGGAAGAATTGGATATCCAACTATAGATGTCCTTTTTTCAAGTTTCTCCCAATCAATTATATCTACTTTTGCTGCTTGGGTTATTTTTTCTCCAGCTTCTTTTGGAATAATATTCAACTTTGATTGTGATCTTGCTAAAGCAGCTTCTACATCTAAATAAAGTTGTGTGGTACTCTTGTCAGAAAATAAGAAATGCATTTCTTTAGTACCAAACATTTCTCCCCATATTTTTGAATTCGTAACTAATGCAGGCATTTATATATCCTATGATTTAATTTTGATACCAAGATGCAGTTCTTTTCTCAAGAAAACTATTTAGACCCTCTTTTGCTTCATTAGTCATCCTTTTTTGAGAATGTTCAAAAACAAGTTCGTCAAATTTTTCATCTGACAACATTAAACCACTTTCAATCAAAGTTCTTCTTTTTGTAGCTTCCAATGCATCTGGAGCGCACATTAACAAGTCCTCAATAACAGGTTGAATAGCATTTTCAAGCTCACCCGTTTTACAAACTTGGTGAACTAAACCCATTTCCTTGGCCTGACTAGAGTTAAAACGCTCACATGTAAGAGCATATCTTCTGACGTTTCTTACGCCAATACTGGCGTTTAAATGAGGTATTATTATTCCTGCCATTACACCCCATCTAGCTTCAGAAATAGAAAAAATAGCGTCTTCACTAGCTATTACTATATCAGCTGCTGCGGCAATTCCAGTTCCACCTCCAAAGCATCCTCCATGGATCAAGGCTATTGTTGGCTTAGGAAACATTGTAAGACCTTGAATCGCTGAAGCTGTTTTTCTTGAAACCTCTATATTTTCTTTTTGACTAAGTTTACCAATTTCTTTAAGCCATTGTAAGTCAGCTCCTGCTTGAAAATGTTTTCCATTGCCTTTAATGAGCACTATTCTTACAGAATTATTTTTATATAAAGATTCAAAGCTTTTGATTAATTCAATAATCATATCTCCGTTATATGCATTATTTCTTTCTGGACGGTTTAAAATAACTTCAGCAATTCCTCTTTCATTTACGCTTGTTAATACAATATTTTTACTCATTACTGATCCTTCTATTTTTATCACTTGAAATACAATTTTAATTTACAATATCTAGTGCAGTTATTGATGCATCTTGAATTGAGAATGCCCTAAGTCTAATAAAGGCATTAAATTTATTTTGTAAAATTTTACCAATTCTTTTTAAACATTTATCTCTTTTGTCAATAT
Organism: alpha proteobacterium SCGC AAA015-N04; assembly: GCA_000383115.1. Taxonomy (GTDB): domain Bacteria; phylum Pseudomonadota; class Alphaproteobacteria; order Puniceispirillales; family Marisalimonadaceae; genus Marisalimonas. Next base: position 89,798 of record KB910521.1, on the reverse strand, counting down.
TTCTAGTCTCTTTATCTCTAAACTTCAATTCACCAAATATTTTATAATTTGAGCAGATTATTTTACTCTTAACCCATATAATTTGACAGTTGTTTTTTTCAGCCTCTAACTCTTCTTGGATAATATCTATTATGCTTTTTTCTATTGCTTTAACTGCAGAAATTTCAAAAATATTTTCTAAGGTTTCATCTACATGTAAAATTAAAGAAGGCATTTCAAAGATCCTATCATTAAATATTTTATTAATTGATATTAATATAATTTTTATATTTAATAGTTTCAAATATTCTTAAAAATAAAGGTTCGGTAAATGGAAAATGAAGCGCTTGATATTAATCATTTAAATAAATGGTTAGGTAATATAGAGACTGTAACAGATTATCTTACACCAATTGTTGAACAGAGGTACAGAGCAACATTAAATATTGATCCAGGCGATCCCAAAATTGGGGAGGATGCAACCTCTGGTTTGCATTGGATGTTAGGTTGGGATTTAAAAAAAAATGACGAACTTGGTGTAGATTCTCATCCAGCTAGAGGTGATTTTTTGCCTCCAGTCCCACTTCCAAGAAGAATGTGGGCAGGGAGTCAGATCAAAGTAATAAAACCTTTAAGAGTAGGTGATAAAGTAATAAAAAAATCTAAAGTAGCTGACATAAAACTAAAAGAAGGTAGGACAGGACAGCTTTGTTTTGTTACTGCAGAGTATGAATTCTTAGTTAATGAAGAGGTGAGATTGCATGAACTTCATAATATTGTTTATAGAGATGTAACTAAGGCAGGTGGTGGTTCTGGTTATTCAGATACAATACCCGATGATGCAGATTATACAGAAACTATTTTTATGCATCCAACAATTTTGTTCCGTTATTCAGCAATTGGTTTTGTAGGTCATAGAATTCATTATGATTATCCATATACTAAAAATGAAGAGAACTATCCTGATTTAATTGTTCATGGACCCTTACAAGCTACTTTTTTATTAAGAGCAGCCGAAAAACTAAAAGGTAAAACGGTAACCTCTTTTAATCATAAAGTTATGGCTCCTGTTTTTGCAAACAGTGACTATATAATTGGCGCAAAAGAAAACACTGATGGAAGTGTAAGTTGTTGGGGTGCCGTAAAAGGTACAGGAATGACCATGCAAGCTGAAGCACGTTTTAAATAGATTTAGGGAAAGGATAAGTTATGTCGATTACAAAATTATTTGGTAGTTACGGATTTAGTAGTACGCTAGACAGCTTTAATGATGAAATGAAGTTTTTTGCAAAGATGTCTATTCTAGACTGGTGTGGAGTAGCCTATGCAGCAAAACAAGAACCGGTTTCGAAAATAGTTTCTGAAATGGTTAAAGAAGAAAATGGCGTTAATCAAGCACGAGTGATTTCAACTGGATACAACGTTTCATCAAGAGGCGCAGCTTTAGCTAATGGAGCTACTGGTCATGCATTAGATTATGATGACACTCACTTTCTTTTTGTTGGCCATCCAACTTCAAGTGCATTACCAACTGCTTTAGCTTTAGGCGAAGAATTAGAATTATCTATAGAAGATTTATTACTTGCTTATATGTCTGGAGTTGAAGTCTCTACTAGAATTGGTCATATCTTAGGCTATTCTCATTATAATGCAGGGTTCCATCAAACTGCTACAAGTGGATCATTTGGTGCGACAATTGTTGCATCAAAATTACTAAATTTGAGCGAGGATCAGACAATAAATGCGCTTGGTTTGGTTTCAACGAGAGCATCTGGAATTAAATCCCAATTTGGTACTATGGGTAAACCGTATCACGCAGGAATGGCTGCATCAAATGGTATTGAGGCTGCCAAATTATCTAAACTTGGGTTTGTGTCAAGAGAAGATGGTATTGAGTGTGATCAAGGTTTTTTTCAAACTCATGGTTGGGATAAAAAAACTCCTACAAGAGCTGTAGAAAACTTAGGAACAGACTTCCTGTTTCCTGAAATTAAGTATAAATTTCATGCCTGTTGTCATGGTCTACATTCTTTCCTAGAAGCACTTCAGGAATTAAAACAAGAAAACAACTTTAATCCTGAATCAATTGAAGATATTGCAATTGAAACTAATCCTTCTTGGCTCAAAGTGTGTAATATTCAAGAACCTAAAACTGGTTTAGAATCAAAATTTTCTTATAAATTAACAGCAGCCATGTCAATTTATGGCAAAGACACAGCCGACTTAGGGACGTACAACGATGATATTTGTTTTGATGAAAAAATAAATAATGTTAGGGACAAGGTAAGGGTCATACCTAATGACAAATTAACAAATACTCAGTCTTTAATTTCTATTAGAGATGGAACTAGAGATATAAAAAATAAACATGATTTATCAGACAAGATTGATCAAAATATTTTGGAAAATAAAATTGTTAACAAATCTGCCTCATTGCTATCAAAAAATAAATCTCATGAAATTTCTAAAATCTTAAACTCGCCCTCTGAAAGTAAAGTTGCTTCTTTAGTAGATTGTTTGGTTAGCTAATGGAAAGACAAAATTCCGGAAAGGATTTAGAAGGTTTATTAGTCGTAACAGTTGAGCAAGCTGTGGCAGCCCCCTATACGTCGTGCAGACTGGCAGATGCAGGTGCCAGAGTTATAAAAGTTGAAAGACCTGAAGGTGATTTTGCCAGAAACTATGATAGCAATGCACTTGGAAATAGCGCTTATTTTGTTTGGTTGAATAGAGGTAAGGAGTCAATTGCTTTAGATCTTAAAAACAATGAAGATTTTAAAATTTTTGAGAATATTATTTCAAAATCTGATATTTTAATCCAAAATTTAGCACCAGGTGCACTTGACCGCCTTGGTTTAAATTTAGATGAATTAAGAAAAAAATATCCATCTTTAATTACATGTTCTATTTCTGGATTTGGAGACGAAGGCCCATATAAAAACCAAAAAGCGTATGATATGTTAATTCAAGCTGAAACTGGTGTTATTGATATAACTGGTCTTCCAGATAAAGCTGGGGTTGATGGAAGAGCAAAGGTTGGCCCATCAGTCTGTGATATATCCGCAGGAATGACAGCTTATCAAGCAATTTTGCAAGCACTGATAAAGAGAAGTATAAGTGGAAAAGGCAGACATATATCAGTTTCTATGTTTAATTCACTTGCAGATTGGATGAACCCTTTCTACCTTGGCTATGTTTATAATAACAAAATTCCAAAAAGAAACGGTATGACCCACCCAATAATAGTTCCCTATGGTTCATATAATTGTAAAGATAATTTGACTATTTTAATTGCTATACAAAATGATAGAGAATGGGTGAAACTTTGTAAAATTGTATTAGACGACGAAAGTATGGTTAATGATACTCGCTTTAAAACAAACTCAGATCGTGTCACTAATCGTGAATTAACAGAAAAAATTATTCAAGATAAATTTATTACTTTTGAACGTGAGTTGTTAATTGAAAAACTTGAAGAAGCAAGCGTTGCTTACGGAAGAATATCTGATATGGAACAATTAAAAAACCATCCCCAAAACAATTTTTTAGAAATTGAAACCAAAAACGGCAAAGTAAAGGTTTTAGGTCCAGGGGCAATACATGACAACTTTATACCAGAAGTGAAAAAAATGCCTGAATTAGATGAACATGGGAAAAAAATTAGAACTGAATTTAGTTCTTAAAAAATAGGAGATAAATTTGAGAAGTATTTTATTTTTACCAACGGATAAAATTGAAAGGTTACCAAAGGCTATAGGATCTGGGGCCGATAAAGTTATTTTCGATTTAGAAGATGGTTTGGCCCGTGAAAACAAAGCTATGGGTAGATCTAATTTTGCTGATCTGGCAAATAGAAATTATGACGGTCAAGCAGAGAAGCTGTTATTGCGCATTAATGCTTTAGATACTGAAGAATATCAACATGATATAACAATGTTAAGGTCTTTACCTTCTCTTCCATACTCTATTGCCATTCCTAAAATAGAGTCTGCTGATGAATGTAGGACTTTTTTAAAAGATCTTGGAACTAATATATTAATTTTACCTCAAATTGAAACGCCGCGTGGTATCGCAACTATTGAAAGTTGGGATTGTTCAAACATAGAGTTTTCTGGAATTGGATTTGGGTCAGCAGATTATTGTGCATCTACCGGTGGTGATATGGGTAAAGCCAGTTTAGCGTATGGAAGGGGTAAAATAATTAATGCGGCTGCATTATACAACACACTTGCTCTTGACGGTGTCTGGCTGGATTTCAGAGATCCTAATGGATGTAGAGAAGAGACATTGTATGTCAAAACTATGGGTTTTAAAGGACGTTTTGCTATACATCCAGATCAGATTAAACCTATACATGATGCTTATAGACCTACAACAGAAGAACTTGAATGGGCAAAAGGTGTTTTAGAAGAAGCAAAAACAGCAGGTTCTGGTGCTTTTAAATATCAAGGTAAAATGGTTGATGCACCCGTGTTAGCGGTTGCAAGGCTGATTATATCAAGGGAGGATTAAATGGATAAAAATTCTTATGGAATTAAAAAAATAGGACCCCAAAGGTATAGAGAAGATCCAGGTAGATATTTTGAAGACTTTCAAGTAGGTGATGTTTATGAGCATTGGCCTGGTAGGACGGTAAGCGAGGCTGACAATATATGGTTTACAAATTTAACAATGAATACTCATCCTATTCACTTTGATGCAAATTATGCTTCTAAATCTGAGTTTGGTAAATATTTGGTAAATTCGGCTTTTACTCTAGCCCTCGTAACAGGGATGTGTGTTAGCGGTACTAGCCAAAAAGCAATAGCTAATTTGGGATGGGAAGAAATAAAAATACCTGCACCTGTGTTTGTAGGTGATACATTATACTCTGAAACTGAGGTTTTAGACAAAAGAGAATCAAAATCAAGACCCACACAAGGCATCGTTAAGGTAAGACACATTGGTAAAAATCAAGACAAAATTGTTGTAATGGATATGGTTAGATCTTTCTTGGTAGCCAAACGTGGCCATAGTGTAGTTGACGAAATTATAAATGAAGCAGCTAATTAGAGAATAATACCATGAATTTACCTTTATCAGGAGTGAAAGTAATTGCTTTTGAACAATATGGAGCGGGACCATTTGGCACTCAATATTTAGCTGATTTAGGGGCAGAGGTAATTAAAGTTGAGCCATCTGGTACAAGTGGTGATTATTTAAGAGCAATTGGTCCTTATTTTATTGATGGCGAAGATAGGAATTCTGCTTCTAGTATTTTTTTTCAAGCTCTTAACAGAAATAAAAAAAGTATAACTTTAGACGTACTCTCTAATGATGGAAAAATTATTCTGCGAAAATTAATTGAGAATGCTGACGCAGTTTCTAACAATTTAAGAGGAGATGTTCCTGAAAAGCTTGGAATAACTTATGACCAGCTTAAGAATTATAACAAAGCAATTGTTTCAGCACATTGTTCTGCTTATGGCAGAGAGGGGCCAAGAAAAAATTGGCCAGGATATGATTATCTTATGCAAGCAGAGGCAGGTTATTTTTCTCTTACTGGCGAACCTAATGGTCCTCCCTCAAGATTTGGACTTTCAATAGTTGATTACATGTCTGGACTTACTATGTCATTTGGACTTGTAAGTGCGATATTGTCTGCAAGGGCTACTGGTGTTGGAAGAGATGTAGATGTCAATTTGTTTGATACGGCCCTGTTTAATCAAAGTTATATGGCAGCCTGGACTCTAAACACTGATTTTAAAAGTGAGAGATTAGATAGATCTGCTCATCCCATTTTAGTTCCTTGTCAACTGTATAAAACTAAAGATGGATGGATATTTTTGATGTGTAATAAAGAGAGCTTTTGGCCTGTATTATGTAAAAAACTAGGTAGGAAAGATCTAATTGATGATTCTAAGTTTGTTAACTTTTCATCTAGACAAAAACATAGAGATGAAATAACTAGAATTCTTGATGAAGAATTAATGAAAAAAAAGACCTCTGAATGGCTAGATGAGTTTGGAGGAATTGTTCCAGCTGCTCCAATTTTAAATTTAAAAGAGTCTTTAGAAAACCCATTTTTAAAAGATAGAAAAAATATCCAAAAATTAAAAACAAAAAGGGGTGTTGACATCAGTTTATTGAAAACACCAGTACATGTGAAAGATAGCAGCTTTCAAGATAAAACTGCCCCAGAACTAGGTGAAGATACAGATGATGTACTTAAAGGGATCGGTTTTACTAGTGAACAAATAAGTACTTTCAAAAACAAAGGCATAATCTAAACAGAATTACATAACATATTAACTAATTAATCGGTTTTATTGCAATTAAGGGTTTACCTGAAAAGCATATCGTTATAGGTTGTGATTCTAAATATTTGGAGGAAATTTAATGAAATTAAATAAACTATCATTGTTAGGTGCAGCTGGCGCTGTTGCTCTAACTTTTGCAGCTGGAACCAATTTAGCTTTAGCTGATGGACATGCTGTAAAACCTATTAAGATGCGTTGGGCTTCTGACCATTCTGGTCCGCCACATCCTGCAGCTATTGCAGAAATGTTTTTTGCAGAGCAGGTTGAGAAGAAAATTCCTGGAAGTAAAGTTCAGATTTATTGGGCTAAGTCACTTTATAACGTTCCAAAAGGAACACAAGCTCTTACAAAAGGTAATCTTGAGATGATGACTGGTCAATTTGGTAAAACTTCAAGTGTTGAGCCCTATGCTAATACTATTGTTGGTGCTGGAAAATTAACATCACCTGGTGCTATCAACGGCCTTGATGGAACAAAAACTTTTGCTCAATTAAAGAAAGTTTTTAATGACAAGCACGGGATAACTATTTTTGGTTCTGGTCACTTGAGTATGTATATGGGTGCTGGTGCTGTTAAAAGTAGAATGTTAGTTCCTGCTGACTTTGCCGGTAAGAAGGTTAGAAGTATGGGACCAGCTGAAAATGCATTGTTAGGAGCTTTAGGTGCGAACCCAACTACAATGGCTTTTGGTGATGTTCCACCTGCTCTCCAAACAGGAGTTATTGATGGATTGCTAACAAGTTTAGGTGGATTTAATGCTACTAAAGAACAAGCTCCATATTTCACAGTTGCTGGAATTAATGGTATTGTTGGTGATTACTACTGGATTGGTGCATCAAATAAATGGTGGGCAACTCTTGATAAAAAACAACAGGCAGCTCTAACTGATATTATTATGAATGATTTTATTCCTTATCAAAAGGCTATTAACTTTTGTAATGATAAAAGGTTAGTTGATAAGTTTAAAGTAACTGATAAAAGTGCTCCTGGAATTTATGTGATGAGCCCTGCAGAAGCTGGAGTTCTTCAAGCAAAAGAAGGTGGTGCAACTAATAACTGGATTAAGTCTAAGGTTGATGCAACTGGAGACAAAATGGTTGATCAGTTCACTGCTGAAGCAAAAGCTTTAGTTTCAGCTAATCCAATGGGATCAAGTGCTTTAGAAAAGACTGATTGTACAGCGTTTGCTTCCGACTTTGCTAAATTTGCAAAAGGAACAGCTTTATACAAGAAAAAGTCAAGAAAATAAATCAATCAAAAAAGGCCTGACTTATGTCAGGCCTTTTTTATTTAGTTGATTATCATGGATAATTTTTACAAAATCTCAAACAAAATTCAGTCTTCCATCACTGCTATATTAGGTAGGTGTTCTGCATTCCTAATGATAGCCGTCACACTCTTTGCGTTAGCTGAAATTATTAGAAGATATATTTTTGGTGTTGTTTTTGAATGGGGTCAGGATGCTGTTATTTACATGATGGTTTCTTCAGTTGCCTTTTACATTTGCGTTACACAGATCAATAGGAATCATCTTGTTATGAGTGCTGTGTTACAACTTTTAAATACAAAAGGTTTTCACAGAACAGTAGGTTTTTGTAAAATTTTTGTTTCTCTCTTTGTTTCTGTATTCACTGGTTCTTTAACATATACTGCGTATTCAACGGTTGAATATTCAATACAAATTGGTGAAAGAACTGAGAGTTTATTTTTCTTTATGTGGCCTTTTTATTTTATATTGGCTCTGGGTATGGGATTAATGTCTTTAGTAGCCTTTCTTCAATTTATTGAAGATATACATAGTTATATAAAGGGTGACCATTTTACTGCAGAAGTTGAAGCTGCTACAGATGTTTAATACTAATAATACAGGAAATGTATAATGTGGGCTTTAGGAGGATCTTTATTCGGTTTATTATTTGCTGGTGCCCCAATAGGTATAGCTCTAGCAGGTGCCACAGCTCTTCTTGTACTCTTCGACGATTTTTTAACTTATAGCACCTTGTTCGAAGCTTTTTTTAGCTTCCTTACTAAATACACATTAGTAGCTATTCCTTTTTTTATTTTTGCTGGTTTTTTAATGGAAAAAACTGGTTTAGTTGCAAGTCTTTTTAAATTTGCTGACTCAATAGTGGGTTGGGTTCCAGGTGGCTTTGCTTATGCAACATTGCTTGCAGCTGTTTTATTTGGAGCAATTTCTGGTTCATCCACAGCAATGGCTGCTGCAATGAGTGTTATAGCCTATCCCGAATTAATTAAAAGAGGTTATCCAAAATGGATGGCAGCGGGAGTTATTGCCTCCGCAGGTGGTATAGCACTTCTTATTCCACCAAGTATAACTTTAATTCTGTTTGGTGTCATAACAGAAATGTCTATAGTTGATTTGTTTTTCGCAGGTATAATTCCTGGATTGATGTTGGCTATGAGTGATGCAGTTATAATTGTTAGTGTATCTCTTTTTATTAAATTACCTCGAGGAAAATTTGATTTATGTGAGGTTTGGAGGTGTTTTAAAGAAGCTCTACCTGCTTTGTTAATGCCTGTAATTATATTAGGTGGTTTATATGGAGGTTTATTCACTCCTACTGAAGCAGGTGCTGCCGCTGCTAGTTATGCTCTTTTTTATGGATTAATCTTTAAAAGAAAAACATTTGCGAAAGAATTAATGCCAACAACTCTGAGAACTATGAACCTAACTGCAGTTGTGTTTTTTCTATTGGGTTGTGTTGGAATCTTCCAATTTTATCTTGCAAATATGGGTTGGCCTCAAATGATTGCCGAATGGGCTGGTGAATTGGGTCTGAGTAAAACAGGATTTTTATTTGCACTTATGGGATCGTTATTATTCTTATCCATGTTTCTAACAGGTGTAGCAATTTTAGTCTTAACAGTACCTATATATTTCCCTGTTGCATTGGCTCTTGGTGTAGATCCTATTCATTTAGGAATTTTAACAGCATTATGCATAGAAATAGGAAGTGTTATCCCACCCGTTGGTTTAAATTTGTTTGCTGTTAGTGGAGTAACTGGCTTACCAGTTACAACCGTTATAAAAGGATCATTTCCTTTCTGTATTTCTGACACAGTTGTATTAATCATAGTGCTTCTATTTCCAGCTTTAGCACTTACACTTCCAGAACTATTAGTTGAATCTCACTTTAATTAAAGTTCTAAGAAGGCTTTTGCATAATTTAAAAGTTGATCGTCTTCTCCAAACCTGGCAACAAGTTGGCATCCAATTGGTAATTCTTGTTTACCCTTAAATAGGGGCAGGGTAATACATGGATTTCCGTTTAGAGACCAAGTTGTATTAAATATCGGTGATCCTGTATATTCTAATCCTTTTAATGCTTCGCCAGGTGCACTAGGAGTAATTATTAAATCAGTATTGTCAAATACAGCGTCTATTTGATTTTTTGTAATTGACAAGTCTTTTAAAGCTAACTGGTAATTTTTATTACTCACTTGATATCCATCATTTAGCCTGCCGTTTCTTAATTGGTCACTTAATTGATCATAATAATTGAATCTTTCGTGAGATATTGATCTTTTAAATTCATATCCACTTATATCTAAATGAAGTGCATCAGATTTTGAAATAAGGTTATCAATTTCTAAATCAACTACATTTAATTTATCTGAACGGAGTAAATTAAGAAAATGCTCAAAAGCTTCCTTTGTAGAATCATCAGTTTTATCCCAGTGTGGTGTTCTAACAAATCCAATTTTAATTTTGCTTAAATCTACTTTTTGTATTGATACTAAATCTTCTTCGAGAAGGATTGATCGAAAAAGTGCAATATCTTCTACTGACCTAGACATCAATCCTAAAGTATCGATTGATGGAGAATTTGGTAGAATGCCTGATTTATCAAAATCACCATAAGATGGTTTATACCCAATAACACCACAGTAAGCAGCAGGTCTTATTACCGACCCAGTAGTTTGTGTACCAAAACAAACAGGTGCCATCATAGATGCTACAGCTGCAGCCGATCCAGAACTTGAGCCTCCAGGTGTGAAATCTTTATTATGTGGATTTGTTGTTAATCCAGGAGCTCTATGTCCTAGTTCAGTAGATACAGTTTTGCCAATAAAAATACATCCTGATTGTTTTGCAACGGATACCGAAGCAGCATCTCTCATAGGAACATTGTTTTGATAAAAATTAGTTCCAAATCCAGTAGGTGTATTACTTGCATCAATTATATCTTTAATTCCAAATGGAATTCCAAGTTGTGATTTATCATTTTTATTATCTAACTGTTTAGCTTTTTCTAGGGCTCTATCTTCATCCAAATATATCCAAGCTTTTACAAGATCTTCTTTTTCACGTATTCTTTCGAAACAACTTTGTATCCACTCATACCTCGATAACTTATTGTTACCAATCAGTTTAATTGCATCAGTTGCAGTTAATTCAAAAGGATTTGTCATGGTATTTTCTCATATGATTTTAATAACGATATCTTAATGATTATTTTTTAGTTTTGTAAAATGAAATTTTAGTTTAACCTTTTCAATATGTTTTGGGAGAAATAAATGGAAAATATGACCGAAAAGTTTGCTGAGTTTTGTGCCGAAATTAGATACGAAAATTTATCTTCAGACGTTATAAAAAGAACAAAATTGTTAATTCTTGATACTGTTGGAATAATAATACGAGCAAGACATGATGCGGAATCAACTGCTAGTTTAGTCGCAGCAATCGACAGATTAGAAATGAGTAATGGAAGTTGCCAAGTTTTTTCAGATAAAAATAGTTACTCTCCAAGTGCAGCTGCTCTACTTAATGGAACTTTAGCTCATTCTCTTGATTTTGATGACACTCATGCTGAAGCCTCTTTACATTCCAGTGCTCCAATACTTTCTGCCGCCTTGGCTGCAGCACAAATGAACAAATCATCAGGACAAGAGTTAATAACAGCATGTGTTGCTGGTTATGAAATACAAATAAGACTAGGATTAGCTGGAGGCTCGTCAGCACATTATAAAAAAGGATTTCATCCAACGGCAACATGTGGTGTGTTTGGTGCCGTAGCTTCAGCTGGCTATCTTATGGGCTTGACCAAAGATCAGTTTGTATCTGCATTTGGAATAGCCCTAAGTCAATCAGCTGGATCTATGCAATTTTTAACAGATGGTGCTTGGACAAAAAGATCGCATGTAGGACAAGCTGCACAGAACGGTCTAAATTGTGCAACAATGGCGGCGGAAGGTTTCAAAGGTCCTTCTAAAGCTTTTGAGGGTCAGTGGGGTTATCTACATGCATATGCTTCAGGAGGAGACACAAAAAAAGCATTAGACGGTTTAGGAAATAAATTTGAAACACTTAACTTGGGAGTAAAACCTTATCCTTCTTGTAGATATAGTCATGNAGCAATTGACGGTATAATAGATCTAAAAAAAGAATTAGATTTTTCCATTGATGATTTAGATGATATTGATATTGGCCTGTCCGAAACAGCATTGAATATAATTGGTTATCCTTTAGAGGATAAACAAAATCCAAAAAGTATTGTTGATGGGCAATTTTCAATGCCTTTTTGTGCTGCTGTAGCTGCTAAAAGTGGTGGATTAAAGTGGGATGATTATAAAGATCACTTAAATAACAGTGATACATTAGCGCTGTGTAACAAAATAAAAGTAAATCCTGATAAAGATGCTGAGAAGTGTTGTCCAGAATTTATGAGTGCAAAGGTAAAAATGGTGGTAAAAGGAAAGACTTATGAAAAGTTTGTAAAGATTCCAAAAGGAGAACCAGAAAACTTTATGAAAGATGAAGAATTTATATCAAAATTTAAAGGTTTAACAGAACCATATTTATCAAATGAAAGAGCTAACCAGTTGACAGATTTAATGCTTAAAATTGATCAAGCAAATAATGTCAATTCAATATTTGAGTATAGTCAGATAGATTTATAATCATTAATTTAGGAGATATTAATGAATGAACATAAAATAATTGAAGTCGAAAATGAAAAATCAGACTCTGAAGATAATTTAATAATAGAATCTGTAAATAAATTCTTAGAAAAAGATGTAAAGCCATATGTAAAAGAATTTGAGTCACAAGATAAATATCCACAAGATATTGCTGATAAAATGGCAGCTTTAGGTCTCTTTGGTGCTACAATTTCTCCTGAGTATGGTGGTTTAGGTTTGTCAGCAGTTACTTACTCTAAAATTGTAGAAAATGTGTCAGCCGTGTGGATGTCAGTTTCTGGTATTTTTAACTCTCATCTTATAATGTGTGCTGCTGTAGAAAGATTTGGCACTGAAGAGATGAAAAAATATTATCTTCCTAAGTTTGCAACTGGAGAGATAAGAGGTGGTATCGCACTTACGGAACCAGACTGTGGTACTGACCTACAATCGATAAAAACCAAAGCAAAAAAAGTTGGGAACGAATATATTATTGATGGTACAAAAACATGGATTACAAACTCAGTTCAAGGAACTATTTTAGCTGTTTTAGTAAAAACGAATACTGAAATTCAACCAGCCCATAAAGGTATGAGTTTAATTCTCGTTGAAAAGAAAGATGGATTTGTATCAAGAAAACTCAAAAAATTGGGTTACAGGGGAATTGATACAGGAGAAGTTCAACTTGAAAATGTAAAAGTACCAACTTCTAACTTGATTGGTGAAATAGAAGGAAAAGGGCTCAAACAAATTTTGGCGGGCCTTGAATTAGGAAGAATTAATGTAGCTGCACGTGGCGTCGGTGTGGCTAGAGCCTCTCTAGAAGATTCAATAGAATATGCAAAAATAAGGAAGACCTTTGGAAAACCAATTAGTGAACATCAAGCAATTCAAATTAAATTAGCTGAGATGGCAACGAAACTTGAAGCTTCTAGATTATTAACTGAACAAGCTGCAAAGGCATATGATTCTGGTAATAGATCAGATTTACAAGCTGGAATGGCAAAGCTTTTTGCTACTGAAACAGCATTGTTTAACTCTACAGAAGCAATGAGAATTCATGGCGGATTTGGGTATTCACCGGAGTATAATATTGAGAGATATTATAGGGATGCTCCTTTGTTGGCTATTGGTGAGGGAACTAATGAGCTTCAAAAATTGATAATAGCTAAGCAACTTGTGTCTGAAGATTAGAATATCTAAGATATAAATATTCCAACGCTAAAGAAAAGCACTCCTATTGCTAAACCAAAAATTGGTTTTTTTGGGAAAAATAAAAATATAATTATACCAATTAAAAAAGGTACTACTCTTTCAATCAATTCGGTTTCGGCCAACGCTCCTGTTGGGAAAATTATGATTCTTGTCATTAAAGCTGTCGTCATAGCAAATGCAATAGCATTGATCCATTTTGCAAAAAAACTATCTTTTTGTATTTTACTAGATAAAACTACTCCTAAAAATCTCCAAATAAAAATACCTGAACTAGCGACTAAAAGCATTATCCAAGGGATTATTTCAGGTAAAATTATTGAATTCTCATACATTAATTTTATCCTTATTCAAAAGATAACTGATCATCAAGCCAACGGAACCGCCAACTAATCCTGCAACAATCAAACTCCAATCACCAATATATGGAAATAAAAGGGGCCCGATAATCCCTCCAGTAACAACTGCTAATCTGTAATAAATTTCAATAGCTCTTAGCATTAAGATAGTTAAATATAATGGCATTATAAATACGGGAATAGAAACAATATCACTAGGTAAAAAATCATATAATTTGTAACCAATAATTGTTGTAGTTGAATTAAATATTACCAATGCCAAACTAAGACCCTGAAAAAATTTAAATAAATCTTTTTCGTCTATTTCATTTTTTACTTTTGTTAATTCAGCCCAACCAGTGGGACTAATGAGGTGAGCCCAAAATAATTTTGTAATAAAAGATAATTTATGTTTGTGAATATTCATTAATGTAAGGCCAGATAAGACCAAAAAAAATTGTCTCATGTTAGCCAATAAAACAGTAGTAAATAGCAAGAAGATTGGTGTGCCTATTGAAAAAAGAGACACAAAAATAACCATGCCAGGCATGCTCCATAAAATTAAAACTGAACCTAAACACAAATATAGATCTAGTCCAGCTTCTGCAGCAAAAACACCATATCCAAACATTGCGGAGCTCATTCCTATGCCAGGGAAACCAAAGCCAGTAAAAATACCTTTTTTAAAAGGGCTATATTTTCTTTTCATAGACAAATTTTTCTTATTTAAACTTTTGCTACTAGATCAATCTCAACTGAAGCACCTACAGCAAGTCCAGTTACACCAATACATGTTCTAGCAGGAAGTTTGTTTTCATTGAAATAGGATTTATAAATTTTATTGACTTTGTCGAAGTCTTGAAAGTTAACCAAATACACTCTTACGAAAGTTACTCTCTCGAGAGAAGAGCCACAATTATCTAAAACACTAATTAGATTTTTCATAACTTGATGTGTTTGTTTTTCAACATCATTACTTACTAGTACGTCAGGATTTTCTGGCAATGTTGGCATTTGTCCAGTAATAAAAATAAATTCACCAGCTTTAACAGCATGACTAAAGGGGCCAACTCTTTTAGGTCCATTTTCAAATACTAAATGTTCTATTTCCAATCGATTACTCCAATAAAGATTAATGTTGTCAAAAAGGCTAATTCAAATAAACTTTGCATTAACAGGGGGATTTTTCAATGAGATTTACAAACAAAACTGTGTTTATTACTGGAGCAGCAGGTGGAATTGGTCGTCAAACAGGTTTAAGTTTTGCAAAAGAAGGTGCAAATGTAGCTGTTTCAGATTTAGATTTTGATATGGCTAGCAGGGTGGCTAAAGAAATAAAATCTGCAGGTGGTAATGCTGAGCCATTTAAATTAGATGTAACAAATCAAAATGAAACTATTGAAAACATGAAAAATGCATATGAACATTTTGGAAGCTTAGATATTGCATTTTGTAATGCCGGAATAAGGGAGATTGTGTCTCCATTAGAATTGTCTATTGAAGAATGGAGAAAGGTTATTGATATAAATGTTACTGGGGTTTTTATAACTGCACAAACATTTGCAAAACACTGCATCGAAAAAAAAATAAAGGGTAATATTGTAATTACTTCTTCGACTTTAAGCGTAACTTCTGCGCCTAATAGGTGTGCTTATACTGCCTCTAAACATGCTACTGCCGGAATAACTAAGCAACTAGCAGTAGATCTAGCAAAGTATGATATTAGAGTAAATGCTATTGGACCAGGTGTTATTAGAACTCCATTAACAGAAAGATATTTTCAAGATGAAGAAGCTTCTCAAAAAGTAAGGAACTTGCACGCGATGAAACGTTGGGGAGAACCTAATGAAATTTCTAGTGCAGTTTTATATCTTGCAAGTGACGAAGCAAGTTTTTGTACTGGGACAAATTTAATCGTAGATGGGGGATGGACAGCAGGAAAAGACTGGTAGCTAACTAATTTTATTTAAGACTGGATGAAGGTATTTTAAAAATTCTTTTGGATTTTCACTCATTGGAAAATGGCCTACATTTTTCATTTTGATCATTTCGATACCAATAGTGTCAGCTAGAGATTTTGTTTCCTCTGGTGTTGCTGAGTAATCATATTCACCAGTTAATAAATAAATTGGACATTTTGAATTATCAATTTTTTTTATTTNATTGCCAATATTTCCGTCGAACTTATAAAAAAATAAATCTCCCTTAAAAATTCCAGGTCCACCTTGCATGTAATGCCACATCGTTTCAAACTTATCACTTTCAGGACTTGTTGGTGCCATCAAGCCATAAGCAATGCCTCCGCAAACTTCTCCTCCATGTACATCTTGTCTATGTAACCAACTGATATCGTAATAAGGATCCAAATGACCAGCACTTTGAAGCCCAATTAATGCTCTAAATTTATCTGGAAAATTTATTGCTAAATGAAGAATAATTCTTCCGCCTATAGAACACCCCATTACAACTGGCTTTACTAATTCCAAGCCATTTATAAAGCTCATAATTTGAGAAATATAAAAGTCCGTTGATAGTTTATAATTTCCAACTTTAGCATTTTCGGGTGGCGAGGATTTTCCATGCCAAGGCATATCAAATACAATAACCCTAAACTTTTCTAATATTTTTTTATCATTCAAAAGAGCTCTATATTGTCTACCATCCGATCCCGCAGTATGTAGGCAAACTAAAGGAATGCCTTGACCGGCTTCTTCCCAATATATCCTATAGTCAATACCATCAATTTTAAATTTTCCATATTGACCAGAAATAGGTTCTTTTTCAATTTTCATTTTTACTCTCCGCTGGTCTTAGGGAGGCCAGTAGTAATTTGAAGTATAGTAAGTGAGACATTAAAGGATGGAGATCTCCTTCAAATTTCAAAACTTTTCTTCGAAGCATTGCAATAATATCATGTGACCCCGGTTGAGGAGTATGTTGTAAAAATTTTATCCACTCGTTCTTAGGTGCAGTTAATTTAAAGACATAGCTTGGCATTACAAAAGGTCCTTCTTCTACATTTTTTACAACGCCTTTTTCAATATTTACTAAATATTCATGCTCAATAGTACTAATCATAAAACATGTATTTAGATATTGAGCCATCATAGAAAGTTGGCTTCGTTTTTCATTTTTCTCTATTAAAG
The DNA here is from genome assembly GCA_000383115.1 of alpha proteobacterium SCGC AAA015-N04. Lineage (GTDB taxonomy): Bacteria > Pseudomonadota > Alphaproteobacteria > Puniceispirillales > Marisalimonadaceae > Marisalimonas. The sequence continues at coordinate 72,902 of KB910521.1, read as the reverse complement.
ATTTAAACATAAAATTCTCAAAACAAATTCAATAAAGTTTTACATAAAATTAAATTATTACCAATTAGATTTTTATTTTGATATGTTAATTAAAAATAAGATTGGAGGGTCTTGTGAACGGAGCAGAGAGTTTAGTTGGTACTTTATTAGAAGGTAATGTTGAGGTCTGTTTTACCAATCCTGGAACATCAGAAATGCATTTCGTTGCAGCTCTAGATAAATATCAAAATATGCGAAGTGTGTTATGTCTTTTTGAGGGTTGTGCTACTGGTGCTGCTGACGGTTACTTTAGAATGAAAAGGTCACCAGCATCAACTTTACTACATTTAGGTCCTGGTTTAGCAAATGGACTTGCAAATCTGCATAATGCAAAAAAAGCTAATTCAGGAGTTGTAAATATAGTAGGCGAGCACGCTCTTGATCATATAAAATTAAATGCTCCGTTAACTTCAGATATTGAAGGAATAGCGAGACCAGTTTCACATTGGGTAAAAACGAGTAAATCTTCAAAAGATATTGCAAAGGACGGAGCTGAAGCAATTGGACAAGCAAATATAAAACCTGGGAAAATTGCAACTCTAATCTTGCCTGGTGATACCGCATGGAATGAAGGAAGCAAAATTGAGTCTATGGAATTAAATATGAAATCTAAGATAGTTTCTTCTAAAATAATAGAGGAAGCAATTTTAGAACTTCAAGATGCAAAGAACCCTCTAATACTTGTTGGTGGTGAGGCTTTAGAAGAAAACAACCTTATTAAATTGGCAAAAGTAGCGGACAAAGTGGGCTGTCCAATTAAAACTGATTGGTTTAATGCTCGTTTAGATAAAGGTGCGGGAAGAATAAATTCAGTAAGAATACCGTACGTCGTTGATAAAGCAGTTGAAGTTCTTAAAGACTTTGACACCATTATAATAATAGGAGCTAGACGACCAGTCGCCTTTTTTGCATATCCAAATAAGCCTGGAGTCTTAACACAAGATTCTACTAAATTTTTTGAATTAGCTTCTATATCAGATGATATCACTACAGTTGTCGAAGAGTTATCAGATAGGATTGGAATATCAAATAATACTCCTAGTACTATTTCAAAATTTGATATTCCAGACATTCCTAAAGGTCCAATTAACCCAATGTCATTGGGAATGGTATTAGGTGCATTAATCCCAGAAAATGCGATCATAGTTGATGAATCTGTAACTACTGGAAGAGAATTCTTTTATCAAACTTCAGGATCACATCCACATACATGGCTGAATAACTGTGGAGGATCTATAGGATTTGGAATGCCTGTAGCAATTGGAGCGGCAATATCATCTCCAGATCAAAAAGTTATTTCATTAGAAGGTGATGGAAGCGCCATGTATACCGTCCAGTCTTTATGGACTATGGCAAGAGAAAATTTAGATATAGTTATACTAATTTTTGCAAACCAAAGTTACAAGATCCTTCAAGGAGAATTAACAAACGTAGGTGTTGATAACCCAGGAAAATCGGCAATGGAAATGTTGTCTTTAAAAGATCCAGCATTAGATTGGGTCTCTATATCGAAGGGAATGGGAGTAGACGCCGTTAAAGTTGAAAACATTGAAGATTTAGTAAAATATTTTAAACATGGACTTAAAGAAAAAGGCCCATTTCTAATTGAAGTTTTGATTTAAATATTTTTAATCTAATAAATTTGAAATAAAAATTATTTACAAAGACATAGTTTTGAGAATTCATTTGGTTTGAATTGATGAGATTAAGTTAGATTTTACCAAATGAAACTCAAAATTTTTAGCTTTCATGTTCTATTTTTATTTACAAAACTCTTTGCTACTGTAGTTAGATTAGATTAGTAAAATTAATCTAATAGAGTAAAGGTATTTTATTATAGAAACATTCATTATTATTGCGGTTTTATTCGCTGCTTTTCTACACGCTACTTGGAATTTTGTTTTAAAGGGATCTGAAGATAAATTCTTAAGTATGACTTCAGTGGTTCTAGGTCATATTCCATTTGCTATAATTGGTATTTTATTTTTTGGATTGCCTAACATAGATGGTTTGAAATTCATAATAGCTAGCTCTTTATTACATTTTTTTTATCAAGTTTTCCTTTTAAATGCATATAGATATGGAGAATTGTCAGAGATTTATCCTATAGCAAGAGGTTTATCTCCATTAATTATTTTAATAGTAAGTTTTTTGTTTTTTCACGAAGAAATTTCAAAACAAGAAATCTTTGCCATTTTTTTAATTTCATTTTCTTTGATAATTTATGGTTTGAAACAATTTCTACTTAAGAAATCTGAGGTTAAAGGCTTTGTTTTGGCTGTTGTTACAGGGTTTTTTATTGCTAGCTATTCTCTTGTGGATGGATACGGGGCAAGAGTTACACAAAATCCTGTAGGGTTTTATAGTGTAATGACTATAGCCAATGGATTTATCTTTTATGTTTTTGCGCGTTGTAAAGAAAAAGAAATTTTAAAAAGAATAATTCTTTCTGGGAAAATGTATTTTTTTATAGGTGGCACGGCATCTTATGCGGCTTATGCTATAGTTGTATGGGCATGTTTATATTTACCTATTGCTGTGGTCTCATCTTTGAGAGAAACTTCTATCCTTTTTGCTGTTTTATTGGGAGTATTTTTCTTAAAAGAGAAGATAAATTTAACTAAAAGTTTATTAATATTAGGTTTATTTTTTGGGGTAATAATTTTAAGGCTGAACTGATTTTTTTACAAAGAAATGACTAAATTAATTTTGAAATACATGATACTAAAAATTTTATAAAATGACATTTTTCAAGGTTTAATAATTGGATATATCAACTAACTCAAACGAAGTTGCACTAATAGTTAGCTTTGCTTTTTTTGTTGCTGGCGTTGTTAAAGGGGTAATTGGCATTGGTCTTCCAACAACAGCAATTACAATTATGACTTTTTTTGTTTCACCATTAATGGCATTAGGACTTAATCTAATACCAATGACCGTTGCAAACATTTGGCAGTTGAGTAAGGCAGATAATCCTAAAGAATTAGTAAAAAATTATAAATATTTCGCTACGTCGTTGGTAGTTTGTATCTTAATTACTTCTTTTTATGCAAATCAAATTGGAGACGATGTAGTTCGTCTCATTTTTGCGGTTGCAGTTCTTTTATTTGTTTGTCTGCAAGTTTTTGGTTTTAATTTTAAAATGAAACCTAATCATGACAATTTTTGGCAAGGTGGTCTTGGGGCATTAGGAGGTTTAGTAGGAGGTGCAGCATCAATATGGGCAGTTCCAGTAACTATGTATTTATTAATGAAAAATGTAAAACCTAAACAATTTGTTGATGTTAGTGGTTTTTTAATTACCATTGGGTGTATACCTGTATCAATTGGATATATTGCAACAGGTGTTTTTCAGCCTAATATGTTTATTTATGGAGCTCTTGGGTCAGTGGTTGCAGTAATAGGGTTTCAAATAGGAGAAAAGCTTAGAAATAAAGTAAATGCTAAAACATTTAAAAATTTGTTACTCATTTTTTTTAGCATATCAGCTATTAACATGATCATACGATCATTGTTAGAGTATAATATTTTAAATTAAATTATCTTAATCTCTACTTCTGATAGATCCTCAACTTTATATATTATGTGATCACCTTTATTAGGAGCACGAGTCTTAATCACGCTTCCGGTAATTATAACACTATCTTTTGGGATAGTTCTTCCCAATGAAGTTAATAGGTTCGAAACCCAAGATAATGACTCAAGTGGGTTAGCGTCCTTTATCATTGCGTCTTGGGGAATTTCATCATTCCAAAGTAATTGTGATCTAACAATATCTAGGTTTAATTTTTCCCAATTTGGAAGTTCTTTGCCCATAACTATACCAGAACACCAAGCATTATCTGTTATCATTGATAGTGGATTTATATTAGAATAATCTGCATTTCGATCTATAATTAATTCAAAAGCAGGTGACAGGGATTTTATAAATTCTCTAATATTATCTTTATTAAATGGTCCCATTTCAGGTTTCAAATCATCTGATAATGTTACAGCTATTTCGAATTCCAACCCTAATCCATGAAAGTTTTCTAATTCAAAGGTTGAAGGACTTGACTTGATTTCATTTACAAAAATACCACCAGCAACAGGATGGTCTATCCCACATAGTTGTTGCTGCACTTTGGAAGCTAAAGCAATTTTAAAACCACCCAAGCTACCTCTTCCAGAATTTTCTTGAAAGATTTTTTGTATTTTATAAGCTTCATCAAAATCTTTAGGCATTAATGTTTCTGGTAAGTTTTCATAGTTTTGTTTTGAATTATGTTGATCTAACATAAATTGTGCGATTTGCTCTAATCTATTCATAATTAATCCTTCACAAAAATCATGTAGAAATATCTTATAAAAAATTTATATTATTACAAACTATAGTTTGATATTATAGACATCTAAAATTACACCGAATTTATTGAGGCTTACTGTGTTAGACAACCAAATCATTAATATCAGAAGTGAAGTGGATAATTGGCTACAGAGTTTCAATGAAGCTATTTCACAGCAAAAAAATAAAGATGAATTTATAAAAATTCTTTCCAATCTGTTTTTTGAAGATAGTCATTGGAGAGACATTTTAGCCCTTACATGGAAAATACAAACTGTATCGGGAAAATCGAAAGTAATTGAAAATCTTTACAACAAAATAATGGACGTCTATGCCAAGAGTTTCCAAATTGACCAGCAAAGAACACTTCCCAGAGAAGTCATAAGAGCTGGAAAAAATGTTATAGAAGTTATTTTAAGATTCAAAACAAAGTTTGGAAATTGTGAGGGAGTAGTTCGTCTATTTGAAGATCAAGAAAGAAAGGGTTCTTTCAAAGCATGGAGTCTACTGACTGCCCTTAGTGATCTAAGTTCTTCTGATAAAAAAAATATTGAACAATATCAAAATATTATAGAAGGACCTAATTGGTTAGATAAAAGAAATGAAGATAGACTGTATAAAAATAGGGAACCAGAAGTGATTGTAGTTGGAAGTGGTCAGGCTGGTCTTTCAATTGCAGCAAGGCTTAAACAACAAAATATAGACACACTTATTGTAGATAAAAATGAAAGAATAGGTGATAACTGGAGAAATAGATATCATTCTTTAAAATTGCATAATCAGACACATGTCAATCATTTACCATATATGCCTTTTCCTTCTACCTGGCCAACATATATTCCGAAAGATAAGTTGGCAGGTTGGTTTGAGTATTATGTTGAAAGTATGGAATTAAATGCATGGACTAATACAAAATTTATTGGGGCGGAATATTACGAAAATAAAAAGCACTGGAAAGTAAAACTCAAATTATCTGATGGCACTATTAAGATTATGAAGCCAAAGCATATTGTGATGGCTGTTGGTGTAAGTTCAGTTCCAAATCGCACCAAAATACCTGGTATAGATGACTATAAAGGTGAGGTTATTCATTCAGCAGATTATGACAATGGAAAACACTACAATGGAAAAAATGTTCTAGTTTACGGGACTGGAACAAGTGCACATGATGTTGCACAAGATCTCTATGTGCACGGAGCAAATGTAAAAATCGTGCAACGCTCACCATCTATGGTAGTCAATGTGGAACCGAGCGCACAATTGCCATATCAATTATATAGTGAAGGTCCAAATACTGATGATTGTGATTTAATAACCATTTCAACACCTCTACAAGTACTCAAAAAGACACATCAGTTATTAACTGAAAAAACAAAGAGAATTGATAAACCGCTTTTGGATAAACTTATAAGAGTTGGCTTTAACCTTGAATATGGAGAAGAAAACTCTGGGTGGCAATTTAAATATTTAACAAGGGGCGGTGGTTATTATTTCAATGTAGGAGCATCAGATTTAATCGCAGATGGTAAGATAAAAGTTTTACAATTTTCAAATATTGTAAATTTTTCATCCTCTGGTATTGAAATGAAATCAGGTGAAAAACTTGACATAGATTTGATGGTTACGGCTACTGGATATAAAGGCCAAGAATATGTTGTTGATGAATTATTTGGCAAATCAGTTGTAGACAAAATTGGCCCTATTTGGGGATTTGATGATGAAAGGCAAGAGTTAAGAAATATGTGGATGCAAACCAAACAGCCAGGACTTTGGTTTCATGCAGGAAGTTTAGCTCAGTGCAGAATTTTTTCTAAGTTTTTAGCTTTACAAATTAAAGCAACACTGGATCGTATTATTTAGTAAGAATATAAATTTTTATGGACGGATTTTAGCGCCAGTTAATTTTTCATAGGTAAGAGCAACATTGCTCATATCAGCGTTTTCACCAAATTCATCGATAGTGTTTTTTAAAAGTTCTTGAGACAATTTTCCTAATGGAATTTCAACGTTATTTGAATCAGCTATTTTAGTTGCTACTCCTGCATCTTTCTTCATTAAGCCTGTACTAAAACCTTGGACCATTTTACCAGAAAGAATATTGTCAGGTAGTGTGATTTCAGTAGCATAGTTTCTACCAGAGCTTTTTTTGAATAATTTCAACTGCTTTTTTTGGATCAACGCCATCTTTAACAAGAAGTGAGATAACTTCAAAAGTTGCCATCCTACAAATCAAATTAAGTAAGTTGTTTCCAGCTTTAATTGAGTGTCCTGATCCTATTTTACCTGCATAGAAAATATTTGAACTTATATCATCCATTATAGGTTTTATTTTTACAAATTGGCTTTCTGTTCCACCTACCATTATAGCTATATTTCCTTGATGAGCTCCTTTTGGACCTCCACTTACTGGGGCATCTAAAAAATTAATATTTTTTTCTTTAAGTTTATCAGATATTTTTCTTGTTATTTCTGGTTCTCCAGTGGTCATATCAATTATATAGGAACCTCTTTTCGCTGAGATAGCTAATCCCTTATCTCCATTAATAACTGTTTCTACTATTGCGCTTGTTGGTAGACATAAGAAGACTTCGTTAACTTTAGATGCAACCTCGGAAGGAGATGAACAAGCTATAGCACCTTTATCAGTGAAATATTGAAGGTTGGTTTTTTCAAGGTCGTAAGCATAAAGTTTATATTTTTTAATTAATCTTTCTGCTAGTGGCCTACCCATATTTCCTAAGCCAATAAATCCAATTTTATCCATGAAAAAATCTCCTAAAGATCATGTTCATCAATCTAGGAAAAAGTACCTAAAATATTCTTTTTAAAACAATCACGGTTGCTTATTTTATCATACCAACTTTTTAAGTTTAAAAGATTTGGGCGTTCAATAGGTAAAGAAAGGTATCTATAAGAAGCAGCGCCCATTATAATATCTGACATACCAAATTTATTATTTAAAATATATTCATGACCTTCTAAAAATTTATCAAAAATTTCAAACTTTTCATTTAATAAAATAATATTTTTATCAATCAGTTCTTGATCACGATCTTCTGATGGATTTCTAACTAATCCCCAAAATATCGGCGTCATATTTAGTTGCAAATCAGTTGTTTGAAATTCCATCCATGACTCAGCAATTGCAATATCTTCGTCTTTAGAAATTTCATATACATCTGTATATTTTCTATATAAGTATCTCACAATCGCGTTTGATTGCTTAATTATTGAACCATTGTGATCTAAAGTTGGGACGATAAGTTGAGGATTTATTTTTTCATAATTTTCTACGTCAACTTTTCCAAACTTTCCATGTTCATCATGCCATTTAAACTCAAGATTTAATTCGCAAAGAGCCCATGAGACCTTTTGAACGTTTATAGAATTCCTTCTACCATATAATTGTATCAAAAATTTATCCTTTTTATTTCATTACAGATAATGGAGTGGAGCTTAAGTTCTGAACAAGTATAGAATTTCTATCTACAAGTTTTGCGACTGTTGGAGCAATATTTTCTAACCATTCTTTGCTTTCATAAACAGCCTTGTAAAGTTTCACTTTTTCATCTTGATTTTCAAATCTTCTAATCCAGACATATGTATTTCCTTTTTGTTCAGAATTCATTACACGTTCACCATTCTCTAAAGCAAATTGGTCTGAACTATCCATTACAAAACTGCCATGTATAACCATACCTTTTTCTACTTGAAAAGGCATTATAGTTTTCTCCATAAACGAAACCCATTCATTCATTTTTCCAGGAGCAATTTGATAAATTCTTAATTCAAAAAAAGCACTCATTACAACACCTCTTAAAAGTAAATAAAATTAAACACTATATAATTAAATTTAAATATTCAAATTTTCATTTATATTATCATCAGTAGTTTTTTAAGGAGAGATGAATGGATTACTCAAAGGGATGTTTTATTGGACGAATATGGGACAATTCGAAAAATGGACCATGTTTAATTAGAATAAAAGATGGAAATGTATATGACATTACATCTAAAGAGATCCCTACTGTAAGAGATTTGCTTGAATTAGAAGATATAAAAAAATATTTAGATAACGTTCAAGGTATAAAATTAATTTCAGTTGAAGAATTGTTTGAATTAAGCTTTAAAAAAAAATCAGAATATCACCTACTTGCTCCCTGTGATTTTCAAGCAATTAAAGCATGCGGTGTAACATTTGCTAAATCAATGGTTGAAAGAGTAATTGAAGAAAGAGCAGCAGGTGATCCTAAAAAAGCAGAAAGTCTTAGAAATCATATTGGTGGATTGATTGGTGACAGTCTGCAAAATATTATTCCTGGGTCAGAAAAAGCTATTGAAGTTAAAAATGCACTTATTAAAGAAGGTTTATGGTCACAATACTTAGAGGTTGGAATTGGTAAAGATGCTGAAGTTTTTACTAAAGCTCAGACTTTATCATCAGTTGGTTTTGGATCAGAAGTAGGTCTAAATCCCATTTCAAATTGGAATAATCCTGAACCAGAAATCGTTTTAGCGGTTAACAGCAAAGGCATAATCAAAGGAGCTACTCTTGGTAACGATGTTAACTTAAGAGATGTTGAAGGGCGTTCGGCTCTTCTTTTGGGCAAAGCTAAAGACAATAACGCCTCTTGTTCAATTGGACCCTTTATAAGAATTTTTGATGATACTTATTCACTAGATGATATGAAATCAGCTCATATTACATTAAAAGTTGAAGGCGAAGAAGGATATATATTAAATGGTTCAAGCTCTATGTCAGAAATAAGTAGGGATCCAGAAGATTTGGTAAATCAAACAATTGGAAGACATCATCAATATCCAGACGGTTTTATGTTATTTTTAGGAACCTTATTTGCCCCAACTGAAGATAGAGACGTCGTAGGTGAGGGATTTACTCATAAAATTGGTGATAAGGTAACTATTTCAGAGCCAAATTTGGGCGAATTAGTAAATTATGTGAATTTATCCACAGCTTGTCCACAATGGGAGTTTGGCATATCTTCAATGATTAAAAATTTAAGTGAAAGAGGTTTGATATAAATTAAATTTTAGGAATTCATTATGAAAGAAGTATTAAAAGGATCCTTAGAGGGCATAAAAGTAATAGATTTTTCAACTCTTTTACCTGGACCACTTGCAAGCCTGTTCCTATCAGAAACAGGAGCAGAGGTAATTAAGATAGAAAAACCTGGTGTTGGTGATGAAATAAGATTGTCTAATCCTCAATGGGGTGAACAAAGTGTATCTTTTTCTTTGCTTAATAGAGGTAAAAAAAGTTTATCACTTGATTTAAAAGATCCTAAAAATCTTAAAATCTTGATACCAATTTTAAAAGAAGCTGACATTATAATTGAACAATTCAGGCCTGGCGTAATGAAAAGACTTGGATTAGATTACGAAAGTATAAAAAAAATTAACCAAGACATAATTTACGTTTCTATCACAGGTTATGGTCAATATGGACCAAAAAGTATGGTTGCTGGCCATGATCTTAACTATATAGGTAATGCAGGTCTTCTGAGTATAAGCATGGGTAGAGATAATGATACCGTTGTACCTCCAGCACTTGTAGCAGATATAGCGGGTGGATCTTATCCGGCTGTAATTAATATCTTATTAGCATTAAGAAAAAGGGACTTAAATAAAGAAGGCTCATATATAGATCTATCTATGACAGAAAATCTTTTTCCTTTTATGTTTTGGGGTTTAGGTTCTGGGTTTGCCCATAACAAATGGCCAGGCAATAGTGATGGAGTTTTATCAGGAGGTTCTCCTAGATATAATATCTACAAAACAAGTGATGGAAGTTATGTAGCTGCAGCGCCTTTAGAGGATAGATTTTGGAATAAGTTTTGTGAGGCAATAGAACTCCCAAAAAAATTTATTAAAATGCAGAATGATCAAGAAAAGGTCATTGAAGAAATTAGAAAAATTATTGGACAAAAAGAAAAAAATTACTGGCTCGATGTATTTAACAAAGCAGATTGTTGCTGCTCAATTGTTAAATCAATTGAAGAAGCAATCAATGACAACCACTTCAAAGTTAGAAAGATTTTTGAAAACAAAATCATAAATAATTTAGGTGAAGAAATTCCTGCTCTTCCTATACCTGTAGATATGCAATTTAGAAAAGACCAAAAAAGAGCCTCTGCTCCAAGTCTTGGAGATATTAATGATCAATTTTTCTAATTAAAAAATCATTAACTTGACGTTATTAATACATGTTGTCAAAATAGTTAAATAGCGAGTTGTAAGATTTAGCTCTCGGAGATTTATAATGAAAAGATTAAATAATTTAGAATCTTACTGGATGCCATTTACGGCTAATAGGGATTTCAAGAAAGATCCCAGAATGGTTGTTGCAGCTGATGGTATGTATTACAAAAGTGAAACTGGGCAAGATATTTTAGATAGTGCTGCCGGATTATGGTGTGTTAATGCAGGACATAATAGACCAGAAATAACATCTGCTATTTCTGAGCAAGCAGCAACTTTGGATTTTGCTCCAAGTTTTCAATATGGTCATCCAAAATCTTTTGAACTTGCAAGTCGTGTCGCTGATATATTTCCAAAAGGTTTAGACCATGTTTTTTTTACAAACTCTGGTTCTGAAGCTGTTGATAGTACTCTTAAAATAGCTTTAGCTTATCATCGTGCTAGAGGTAAAGGAACTAAGACAAGATTAATTGGTCGGGAAAGAGGCTACCATGGTGTCGGATTTGGTGGAATTTCAGTTGGTGGAATGCCAAGAAACAGACAATATTTTGGATCATTGCTAACGGGCGTAGATCATATATCCCATACATTTCTTCCAGAAAAGAATAGATTTTCTAAAGGTTCACCTGAACATGGTGACTATTTGGCAGATACATTAGAAGACATTATTGCACTTCATGATGCATCCAATATTGCTTCTGTGATTGTAGAGCCTGTAGCAGGTTCTACTGGAGTTTTACCGCCTCCAAAAAATTATTTAAAAAGACTAAGGGAAATATGTGATAAACACGACATTTTATTAATTTTTGATGAAGTTATAACTGGTTTTGGGCGCCTTGGAAAAGCAACAGCTTCTGAGTATTTCGGAGTTACTCCTGACATTATTTCGTGTGCGAAGGCAATCACTAATGGAATTATTCCTATGGGTGCTGCTGTAGTGTCTAAGGAGATATATGATACCATGATGGACGAAGCAGATATGCCCATAGAACTTTTTCATGGATATACATATTCAGGACATCCTATTGCATCTGCCGCTGGTCTTGCTGCACTAGATATTTATAGAGATGAGGACTTGTTCAATAAGGCTGGTAAAACAGCTAAATATTTAGAGAATATCGTTCACCAGCTTAAAAATGATAAAAATGTAATTGATATAAGAAATTTAGGTTTAGTAGCTGCAATAGAAGTTGCTCCAAGGCCAGGAGCTGTAGGCGCTAGAGGATATGAAGCTATGAAAAAAGCTTGGCATAAAGGTTTAATGCTAAGAGTGACAGGAGATACACTTGCATTCTCTCCCCCTTTAATTGCAGAAAATCATGATATAGACAAAATTTTTGAAATTGTTCAATCTGTTTTAAAAGAATTAGACTAAATTTTTCATGCTATTAATTGGCACCTTGATAAAGACATCTCCACTGTCCTCTGCGGGCGGTAGATTGCCAGCTCTCATATTTACTTGAATTGATGGTATTATGAGTTTAGGCATATTTAATGTTTTGTCTCTTGCCTCTCTTACTTTAACAAACTCATCTTCTCCAATTGAAGTCTTTACATGAATATTATTTTTTTTCTGCTCACTCACCGTTGTAACCCACTCAACTTTTCGTGAAGTCGGTGGATAATCATGGCAAACAAAAATTAAGGTATCATCTGGATAGCTCAATATTTTTTGAATCGATCTATAAAGTTCACGAGCGTCCCCACCAGGAAAATCAGCTCTGGCACTACCAAGATCTGGCATAAATAAGGTGTCTCCTACAAAAATAGAATTTCCAATCACATGTGCGGTACAAGCTGGTGTATGGCCTGGAGTATTGATTACTTTACATTTTATACTTCCAATTTTGTATTCATCATTATCTTTAAATAATCTATCAAACTGACTACCATCCTTTTGAAATTCTGTCCCTGCATTAAATGTTTTACCAAAAATATTTTGTATATCGGAGATTTTTTCAGATATACCAATTTTTCCACCTAGTTTTTTCTGGATATAGGGAGATGCAGACAAGTGATCTGCGTGAACGTGTGTTTCGATAAGCCACTCAATATCTAATTTCATCTTTTCAATAAAAGAAATAATTTTTTCTGCATTATGATAATCTATTGTACCTGACGAAAAATCAAAATCTAAAACACTATCTATTACGGCACATTTTTTTGAGGTCATGTCATAAACGACATAACTGATAGTGGATGTTTCCTCATCAAAAAAACCCTTAACTTTGAAATTTTTATCTAATTTTGTTTCAATCATTTTCAAACCTTAAACTATTTGTGGAACAGGTCTTTTTGTTTCTTTGTTTTTTATTAAAATTGACTCTAAACTTTTTGCAATTTCAGATAACTCTATATCTCTACCAGCTGGCGCAATTAATTGAATTCCAAAGGGCATTTGTTGGTGATCTAATCCACATGGTAATGCCCAAACACAAGGTATCGCCATCGTAGTTGCATAGCTAAGTGATAACCACCTCATATAAGTTGGCATTTTTTCTCCATTAATTTCATCAACAAATAATTGTTCATGTGAGTATGGAGAAACTGATGCAGCTGGACAGATGAGAACATCATATTCATTAAAAAAGTTACGAAAATTTTTATAAATTTTTGTTTGCATAACATGTGCCCAAGAAACATCTGAAAGGGAGTACTTTAATCCTCTTTCAACGTTATCTAATACGTTTGGCCCTAATAAATCCTTCGAATTATCATACTTTTCTTTATGTGATGCAACATAGTTAAATCCTCGTATGACTTCAAAACAATTATGCACATCTAAAAAATCTGGTTCTGCTTGCTCTGATTTTTGAAAATTACTCTTAAAAGTACTTACCTTATCAAGAAAAGTTGATTTAATATTATTGTCTACTGGAGCACATCCAAGATCAGCCGAGTATGCCATTTTTATATTTGACAAATCTGCACCTATCAATTCTTGAGGTATTGAAATACTTTCAAAACTTGAGAACGGGTCCATTCTATTTAAACTTGCTTGAGCTTGAAAAAGTAAATAAGTGTCCGACACACTTCTACCCATTGGACCTTGAACTGAAAAAGGGTTCAAACTTACGGCAGCTTCGGTTGCTGGTACCAAACCTGGAGAAGGTCTAAAACCATTAACACCACAAAACCCAGCTGGCGTCCTAAGACTTCCTCCATAATCACTTCCATTAGCCAATGGCATCATGTTACAGGCTAAAGCTGCAGCACTTCCACCAGAAGAGCCTGCAGGAGTTTTTGTTATATCAAATGGATTAGAAGTAGCCCCATAAACAAAATTTTTTGTATTACCACCTGCACCAAATTCTGGTGTGTTCGTTTTACAAAAAATTATTGCGCCTTCACTTCTTATATCAGCTACAATAGTGTCGTCACTTTCAGGAATTCTATTTTCATAGATTTTAGACCCAGATGTTGAGCGAAGATTTTTAACAACATTTAAATCTTTTATGCCAACTGGTAAACCATGCAGTAAACCAAGTTCTGATCCTGACATTACGTCATCTTCAGCTTTTTCTGACTGTTTTAGAACATTTGCCTTATCGATTGCTACAACTGCATTTATAGAAGGATTTAATTTCTCTATTTGTTCAATACAACTTTTTGTTAGCTCTAATGGTGAAAGTTTTTTGTTTCCAATTAATTTTCTTGCATCGACGGCATCCAGATCACACGGCCTTGTCATATTTACTCCTTTTGATATGATGAAGATCACATTTTATTTGGCATACGTAAAGCATGAATGAATAAAATGACATAATAATATAATAAATTAATTGTTTATTGAGAATTATTATCAAATAGTATACTGTTATAATAATGAATAATAAAGAAAAATTAAGAAATGCAGGGCTAAGGCCTACAAAACAAAGAATGATAATTGCAAACATTCTTTTAAATGGAGTTAATCGACATTTTACTGCTGAAAATTTACAAAATGAGATTAATTCTTCAGGTAACTCTATGTCGATCGCTACTATCTACAATTGTCTCAAAAAATTTAGAAATTGTGGACTTATTAAACAAGTAGAGTCTTCTAAAGAAACTGCTATTTTTGATACCAATATAGACCAACACCATCACTTTTTAGATGAAGAGACTGGTGAATTAATTGATATTGAAAATGAAGAAATAAACCTGTTTAAGCTTCCAGAAATTCCCAGAGGTTATATGAATAGCGGAGTCGAAGTGTTAATTAAGTTAAAGAAACAAACTTAAAGTTTTTACTTTAAAACCGTTCTAAACTACTTGACATAAACTTCCAGTCTTCATATTTTTAATCTATCGAGTTTTTAATCACACTATAAGAAAGGATTCCTAATGGATGATATTGGTAAATGTCCAGTAATGCATGGCTCAGTAACAACGAACAGTGGTGTAAGTACAACAAATCGTGATTGGTGGCCAAACCAACTTAACCTAAATATACTTCATCAAAATGATAAGAGATCAAATCCAATGAGTTTGGATTTTGATTATAGAGAAGAATTCAAAAAACTTGATTATCAGGCCTTAAAAAAAGATTTAAATGATTTGATGACAGACTCTCAGGATTGGTGGCCTGCAGATTATGGTCATTATGGACCTTTCTTTATTAGAATGACTTGGCATGCTGCCGGAACTTACAGAACTAGCGATGGCCGTGGAGGTGGAGGAACTGGTGATCAGAGATTTGCCCCACTTAATAGCTGGCCAGATAATGGTAACTTAGATAAAGCAAGAAGGTTGTTATGGCCTATTAAGCAAAAATATGGAAATAAAATCAGTTGGGCCGACCTTTTTATTTTAACAGGAAACGTCGCCATTGAATCTATGGGTGGAAAAACATTTGGTTTCAGTGGGGGACGTCCAGACATTTGGTCTCCACCTGAGGATATTTACTGGGGACAAGAAAAAGAATGGCTCCAAAACAAAAGATATACAGGTGATCGCGAGTTAGAAATGCCTCTTGGTGCAGTTCAGATGGGATTAATTTATGTAAATCCTCAAGGTCCAGACGGAAATCCTGATCCCTTAGCTAGTGCAAGGGATATTCGTGAGACATTTGCTAGAATGGCAATGAATGACGAAGAAACAGTCGCTCTGACTGCTGGTGGTCATACATTTGGAAAAGCACATGGCGCATCGGATCCAGATAAGTATGTTGGTGCCGAGCCAGAAGGTGCACCAATAGAACAAATGGGTTTTGGATGGCAGAATTCGTATGGTACAGGATTTGGTAGCGATACTATAACAAGTGGAATTGAAGGTGCTTGGACTGCTAACCCTACAAAATGGGATAATGGTTATTTTGACTTGTTATTTGGATATGAGTGGGAATTAGTAAAAAGTCCTGCTGGAGCCTTCCAATGGCATCCAATAAATCCTAAAGAAGATGACATGGCGCCAGATGCTCATGATGGCTCAAAAAAAGTTACAACAATGATGACAACTGCCGATATGGCTATGAAGGAAGATCCGTCTTATAAGTTAATTTCTAAAAGGTTCCATGAAAACCCGGATCAATTTCAAGATGCATTTGCTAGAGCATGGTTTAAATTACTACATCGTGATATGGGACCAAAGACACGTTATCTTGGACCTGAAGTTCCTGAAGAAGAGTTAATCTGGCAAGATCCAGTCCCGGCAGGCAATAAAAATTATGATATAGGTGCAGTTAAATCCCTATTATCAAACAGTGGCTTGTCAACAAAGCAAATGGTTGAGACAGCATGGGCAAGCGCTTCCACTTTTAGAGGTACGGACATGCGTGGTGGCGCTAATGGCGCTCGTATTCGTTTGGAGCCACAAAGAAGTTGGGAGGTAAATAAACCAAACGAATTATCCAAAATTCTAGAAGTTTATTCATCAATATCTGAAAAAACTGGAGCGTCAATTGCTGATGTAATTGTATTAGCTGGAAACGTTGGAATTGAAAAAGCATCAGGTCAAAGCTTAGACTTCACACCAGGTAGAGGGGACGCAGCTCAGGATAAAACAGATGTTGACTCATTTGCTGTTTTAGAACCTATTATTGATGGCTTTAGGAATTACCAGAAAGAAGATTACGGCATTAGTCCTGAAGAAATGTTACTTGATAAAGCTCAGATAATGGGTTTAACGGCACCAGAAATGACTGTTCTTATTGGTGGATTAAGATCGCTAGGTATCAGTTCAGATGGTCACGGCGTTTTCTCAAAAGATACGAGTAAATTATCTAATGAATATTTTGTAAATCTTCTTGATATGGGTATTGAATGGAAACCAATAAACAGCAACACTTATCAAGGTGTAAGTAGATCCACTTCAGAAAAAGTTAATACGGCGACTCGAGTTGATTTAGCTTTTGGTTCAAACTCACAACTTAGAGCCATTTCTGAAGTTTATGCTTGTAGTGACTCTCACGAAAAGTTTATCAGTGATTTCATTGCTGCATGGAATAAGGTCATGAATATGGATAGATTTGATTTATTATAAAATGCTAAATCAATAAATGGAAAAAGGCGGTTGAAAATTCAAAACCGCCTTTTTTATGAGCGAGGATGTATAGACTTATGCAATTTCAACAACTCAGTTTCGTTAACATCTGTATATCTTTGTGTGGTTGAAAGACTAGAGTGGCCTAACAATTGTTGTATGGCTCTTAAATCTGCTCCACCAGATAATAAGTGAGTTGCAAAAGCATGGCGTAATGCATGTGGGGTTGTATGGGATGGCAATCCCAATTCATATCTAAGATTTTCTAATCTTCTTTGAATTATTCTTGGCGATAATTCTCCACCTCTTTTTCCTAAAAAAAGTGGTTCATCACCTTTTGTATCAAATGGACAATGATCTATATATTGCTTAACCCCTTCACAAATAATTGGTAAAAGAGGCACGTCTCGATATTTGTTACCTTTACCTTTTACTCTTAACCAATCACCATTAGGTGCCTCTTTTCTTTTTAAGGATAAGGCTTCACTTATTCTTAAACCTGAACCATATAATAGAAGTAATACTGCCCTGTCACGGAGATTTATCCAATGATCAATTTCATTATTCATAATTGATTCTAACGCCTGTGCTACTAGATTTGATTCTATGGACTTTGGAAATGATCTTCTAAGTTTTGGACTTTTAAAGATAGACATGTCGAGTGAAGGAATAATTTTGTCTCTAATAAGGAATTTGTAAAAATTTTTTAAACTTGATACTTTTCTAGCGAGCGTTGGTCTAGATAATTGTCTTTCAGACAAAATTGACAAAAATTCTCTAAAAATGTATTTATCTGGTAACAAAAATTTATAATTTTTCCCATTACAAAAATTTGAAAATTCTGTTACGTCTCTTCTGTATGCATCTAGGGTGTGATCCCCATAACCACGAATTGTTTCTAGATATTTTATCCAGTACAAAATTGTACTATTTTCATTTTTAGAAATATTATTTTTGTTCAATTTTTCCACATCTATTACAAAATTGTTTGTCCCGTTTTTTTCCAATCTGATAGAAAGTCCGATAAGCCTTTATCAGTTAGGGGATGATCATACATAGCTTTTAAAAATTTTGGTGGTACTGTAGCAACATCTGCACCTAATTTGGCGGAATCTACAATATCCTGAACGCTTCTTATTGAAGCAGCAAGGACTTTAGTTTCAAATCCATGAATATCGTAGATCTCAGTAATGTCAGAGATCAAATTCATTCCATCAGCACCAATGTCATTTAATCTTCCAATAAAAGGAGATATAAAAGTTGCTCCTGCTTTTGCAGCTAAAAGGGCTTGAGCTGCACTAAAACATAAGGTGACATTAACCATAATATCATCTTCAGAAAATACTTTACACGCTCTTAAGCCGTCATATGTTAAAGGAACTTTAATTGCAACATTTTGAGCAATCGAAGAGAGTTTTTTACCTTCTAATAACATACTATCAAAATCTATTGCAGTGACTTCTGCACTCACTGGTCCTGACACTTCATTGCAAATTTCTTCAATAGTACTAATTATATTTCTGCCAGATTTAGCTATTAAAGACGGGTTAGTAGTAACACCGTCAATCAACCCAGTAATATTTAACGATTTAATTTCCTCTATATCAGCAGTGTCTATAAATAATTGCATCTCTTATCCTTTGAACTTTTTTAAGTTTAAACATTTCATTAATCATAATTTATAATACACTATTTAAAAATTATAACTATATTTAGCTTTAAACTTATTTCATAAAGATAGTAAATGAAAATTGTAAATTCAAAAGAAGTGTCTGTCTTAGTCAGTGGGCCTTTCAACGATCCATTTGACTACGTTTTAGAATATGAAAATATTAATTTAAATGTTGGTCAAATCGTATTGGTTCCTTTTGGAAAAAGAAAAATTGTTGGTATAATCATTGGTGATGGTACAAAAAACATACCTAAAAGAAAATTGAAAACAGTTCTTAAAGTTTATGATCTTCAGCCAATACCAAAGCCTTCAATTGAATTAATGAACTTTTTAGCGAGTTGGTATTGTGTATTCAGAGGACTGATTTTAAAAATGATATTATCTCCAATAGAAGCCATTACTTCTCCGGATTATGAAAAACTTTATAAAAGTAATTTACTAAATGATAATGAAATAAATGAATTTAAAGACATTAAAATTTCTAAAAAACGTAAAATAGTCTTAGATTTTCTATCAAATTTAAATATAGAAAAGTCCCAATTTATGATAACAAAACATACGGGTGTTTCAAAAGCAATTTTGAAAGATATGGTCCAAAAAAAATTAATCCTAGAAAGGAAAGTCTTCAAAAAAGTTAATTTAAATCATAATTTATTGAAAAATTCTGAAGAAAATAAAAAAAATTATGATTTTTTAAATTTAGAACAAAAACTTGCAGTAGATAGAATTAATAAATCAATTATTAACTCAAAATCAGATTGTTTTTTACTTGATGGGGTCCCTGGTTCTGGTAAAACTGAAACTTACTTTGAAACAGTTAGGACCTGTTTATATCAAGGCAAGCAAGCACTAATTTTACTCCCAGAGATAGTTTTAACGCCAGATTGGGAAAAAAGATTTTTCGAAAAATTTTCTTTTGCTCCACTAGTTTGGAACTCTGAAATAACAAAGAAAAAAAAGAAAATTATTTGGTTATCCTCATTAAATGGCTCAGCTAAAGTAATTGTAGGAGCAAGATCTGCGTTAATGATTCCGATTTCAAATTTAGGTTTAATTATTGTTGATGAAGAGCACGAGCAAGCTTTTAAACAAGAAGAAAATATTCGCTATAATGCTAGGGATATGGCTATCTACAGATCTACAAGATCCTCAGTTCCAATAGTTTTAGCTTCTGCAACACCATCATTAGAAACATATTACAACGCAAAAAATGGTAAATATATTCATTTAACTTTGCCAAAAAGAGCAACTGGAGCAACTCTACCTCATGTTAAACTTATTGATTTAACTATTTTTCCACCAGATAAAGGGAAATGGCTGTCTCCCTTACTTGTAGGTGAAATAGAAAGTAAATTAAAAAAGAAAGAACAAAGTTTATTATTTTTAAATAGAAGAGGTTATGCGCCATTATCAATTTGCAATTCATGTGGAGATAAAATCAAGTGTGTTAATTGTGATGCCTGGCTAGTTGAGCACAGGTCAAAAAATATTTTAGTTTGTCACCATTGTGGACATTCAAGAATATTTGAAAACATTTGTATGAAATGTGGTGTTAAAGGTCAGATTAGAGGTTGTGGTCCAGGGGTTGAGCGTATCGAAGAAGAAATTAGAGAAACCTTTCCTCTGGCAAGATTAATAGTTTTATCGAGTGATACCATGAATAATCATAAAATACTTAATGATACAGTTGAAAAAATAAAAAATAATAAAGTAGATATTGTTATTGGAACACAAATGATTGCTAAAGGGCATGATTTTCCAAATTTAAAATTGGTTGGTATTGTCGATAGTGATGTTGGATTGTCTGGTGCTGATCTAAGAGCATCAGAGAGAACCTTTCAGGTTTTACAACAAGTATCAGGAAGATCAGGTAGACATTCAAAAAAAGATGAAGACAAAGGCGTTGTCCTTATTCAAACTTATGATAGTAAAAATCCAATTATAAATGCAATTGCCAAAAATAATCGAAATGAATTTTTTGATAACGAGCTAATGTCAAGACAATACGCTAATATGCCTCCTTATGGTAGGTTAGCCGCTATAATATTATCATCTAAATTAGAAAAAAAATTAGAAACTTTTTCATTAGAATTGTTGAAATTAGCTCCATTATTTAAAAATGTTAAGATTTTTGGACCTGCCCCAGCAGCATTATATTTTTTAAGAGGGAGATTTAGAAGAAGATTTTTAATAAAATCTGATAAAAATGTTAATATTCAAGATGTAATTTTGAATTGGACAAGAAAAATCAATACACCAAACCACATTAAATTAACTATAGATATTGACCCATTTTCTTTTATTTAAAATTAATTCAATTTGATGCCCTTGTTACTTGCATTGATATGAATGCTGTGGTAGCTATCCTTATTATTTTATTTACTTAAAAGGAAAGTATTGTGATGAGCGTTTCATCTGGTTTGTCAGGTAGATATGCTAAAGCTATATATGAATTAGCTGAAGAAAAAAAAATTTTAACAAAAATAGTTGATGACTTTATAAGGCTTAAAGAGTTACTTATGGAAAGTCATTCTTTATCTAACTTAATCAAGTCGCCTGCTATATCTAAAACAGATAAACAAAATTCAATACTTAAAATTTTAAATAAAGCTAAAGCCCAAGATTTATCTATAAAATTTTTTGGAACCTTGGCAAATAATGGAAGATTAATAATAATCAACGAGGTAATTGAGGATTTTTTGTCAGAAGTATCTAGAATTAATGGTGAGGTTAAAGCTGAAGTCACGTCATCATTTGCACTTGACCAGAATCAACAAAAAAAAGTTGTATCAGCAATTTCTGAAGCAACGGGAATAAAAAAAATAATTTTATTAACAAGCGTTGATAAAAGTTTAATTGGAGGTCTTATTGTTAAAATAGGTTCCAAAATGATAGATAACTCATTAAAAACTAAATTAAATAGACTTGAAATAGCTATGAGAGGTACAAACTAATGGATATTCGTGCAGCAGAAATATCAACAATATTAAAAGATCAGATTGAAAATTTTGGGGCTGATGCTGAAGTTACAGAAGTTGGTAAGGTCTTATCAGTGGGAGATGGAATTGCGCGTGTCTATGGACTTGATCAGATACAAGCAGGTGAAATGGTTGAGTTTCCTGGTGATATTGCCGGTATGGCTTTGAATCTAGAAAGAGATAATGTCGGTGTGGTTATATTTGGTAGCGACAAAACAATCAAAGAGGGCGATGTTGTCAAAAGAACAGGTTCTATCGTTGATGTTCCAATAGGTAAAGGCCTCTTGGGAAGAGTTGTTGACGCACTTGGTAACCCCATAGACGGGAAAGGTGCTCTTAAAAACGTTAAAAGATCAAGAGTTGAGGCTAAAGCTCCAGGTATTATGCCAAGGGAGTCAGTGAGTGAACCTATGCAAACTGGACTGAAGGCAATCGATTCACTTATTCCTGTTGGAAGAGGGCAAAGAGAGCTTATTATTGGGGATAGGCAAACCGGTAAAACGGCCATTGCGATAGATACTTTTTTAAATCAAAAAAGTACTAATGATAAAGCTGGTAAAGACGATGCTAAGAAATTGTTTTGTATCTATGTAGCTGTGGGTCAAAAAAGATCTACAGTAGCACAAATCGTTAAAACTTTAGAAGAAAGAGGAGCGTTGGAGTATTCAATTGTTGTAGCAGCTACGGCCTCTGATCCAGCTCCTATGCAATTTCTTGCACCCTATTCTGCTGCAGCTATGGGAGAATTTTTCAGAGATAATGGAATGCACGCGGTTATTGTTTATGATGACTTATCTAAACAAGCAGTTGCCTACAGACAAATGTCCCTACTTTTAAGGAGACCTCCTGGAAGAGAAGCATACCCAGGTGACGTGTTTTATCTACATTCTCGCTTGCTAGAAAGAGCTGCTAAATTAAATGGTGAAAATGGGTCTGGATCTTTAACAGCCCTTCCTATAATTGAAACACAAGGTGGCGATGTTTCTGCATTCATTCCAACTAATGTCATTTCAATTACAGATGGTCAAATTTTTCTCGAAACAGAATTGTTTTATAAAGGTATAAGACCAGCTGTTAATGTTGGCTTGTCAGTTTCTAGGGTTGGATCAGCTGCTCAAATTAAAGCAATGAAGCAAGTTGCTGGTACTATCAAGTTAGACCTTGCACAATATCGCGAAATGGCTGCTTTTGCTCAATTTGCTTCTGATATGGATGCATCAACTAGACAACTGTTATCAAGAGGAGAAAGATTGACTGAATTACTTAAACAACCTCAATATTCTCCAATGGATGTTGAAGAACAAGTAGCTGTCATTTTTGCTGGAGTGAAAGGATATCTAGATCAAATCCCAACCCAAAAAATTGGTGAGTTTGAACAATTATTTATCCAAAAACTAAATACTAAGAGCTCCAATATTTTAGAATCAATAAGTAAAGATAAATCTATTTCAGATGACACTGAAAAAGCTCTCAAAGACACGCTAGACGAATTAGTAAAGAATTTTGTTTAGAAAATTAAATTAGTAAGGATTAGGTTAAATGCCTTCTTTAAAAGATCTTAAAACTAGAATTGGTTCAGTCAAGTCTACACAAAAAATTACTTCAGCAATGAAGATGGTTGCCGCTGCTAAACTACGTAAGGCTCAAGAGCAGGCATTGGCCTCGAGACCATATACGTCTCTTATGGACAGCGTTGTGTCTAAAATTTCTTCTAAAGCAATTGCAAATTCTATAGATCTTCTAAGTGGTAAAGAAGACATTAAAACTCATTTATTGGTTGTTTTTTCTGCAGATAGAGGATTATGTGGTGGTTTTAATGGATCAATTACAAGAACTGTTAGATCTGAAGTTAAAAAACTAAAAGAAGATGGAATAAATGTTAAGTTACTAATGGTAGGTAAAAAATCAGCTGATGCACTTAATAGAGAATTTTCTGATTTGTTTGTTGAAAAAATTGAAGGAAATTCCGCAACACCTGATTATACAGATGCTGAAGTTTTGGCAAAAAAAATAATTGAATTATTTGAAAACAATGAATTTGGTGTATGCAAAGTAATATTTAATAAATTTGTTTCAGCAATTAGCCAAGAAGTTACTTTTAAATCTCTTATTCCCGTTGAAGTTAAAAATAGTGAAATTGATGAAAATGATTCTAGTTCAATATATGAATTTGAACCAAGTGAAGAAGAAATATTAAATGATTTATTACCTCGTAACTTAGCTACACAATTATACAGTTCTCAAATTGAAAGTACAGCAAGTGAACTTGCTGCTAGAATGACTGCAATGGACAATGCTACCAGGAATGCTGGGGAGATGATAGATAACTTAACCTTGCAGTATAATAGAACAAGGCAAGCTGTTATTACTAAAGAATTAATTGAAATTATATCAGGGGCAGAAGCCTTATAGTATAAATATGGAGAAATATTATGGCGAAAAAACCGTCCACTAAACAAAATGGCAAAATATCTCAAGTTATAGGAGCTGTGGTTGATGTTGAATTCGATGCAGATCTTCCTCAAATTTTAGATGCTCTTCAAGTTGACAATAATGGACAAAAACTAATATTAGAAGTTGCACAGCATCTTGGTGAAAACGAAGTAAGGACTATAGCTATGGATAGCACAGATGGTCTCGTCCGTGGTATGGAAGTTTTTCAAACAGGCGCCCCAATTACAGTGCCTGTTGGGCCAGAAACATTAGGTAGAATTCTAAATGTTATTGGAGATCCAGTAGATGATGGTAAGCCTGTAAAATCAAAGACAACACTACCTATTCATAGAGATGCACCAGAATATGTTGATCAATCCACATCTGCCGATATTTTAGTGACAGGTATAAAGGTAGTTGACCTTTTAGCACCTTATGCAAAAGGAGGAAAAATTGGACTTTTTGGTGGTGCTGGTGTTGGTAAGACTGTTTTAATTATGGAGCTTATAAATAATGTAGCTAAAGCTCACGGTGGATATTCTGTATTCGCTGGAGTTGGTGAAAGAACAAGAGAAGGTAATGATCTTTTTCACGAAATGGTAGAATCTGGAGTTATTGTTCCAGATGGTCCTGGTTCTAAAGCAGCACTTGTATATGGGCAAATGAATGAGCCTCCTGGAGCAAGAGCTAGAGTTGCCCTAACAGGATTAACATTAGCTGAATATTTTAGAGATCAAGAAGGTCAAGATGTTTTATTCTTCGTTGATAATATTTTTAGATTTACTCAAGCAGGATCCGAAGTTTCTGCTTTGTTAGGAAGAATACCATCAGCTGTTGGATATCAACCTACTTTAGCAACTGATATGGGAGCACTTCAAGAAAGAATTACAACTACAACAAAAGGATCAATTACTTCTGTACAAGCAATATATGTTCCTGCTGATGACTTAACTGATCCCGCTCCTGCAACATCATTTGCTCACTTAGATGCCACAACAGTTTTATCAAGGCAGATAGCAGAAATAGGAATTTATCCTGCAGTTGATCCATTAGACTCAACTTCAAGAATGCTTGATCCAAGAATTGTTGGTGAAGAGCATTATGAAGTTGCTAGAAAAGTTCAAGAAGTTCTTCAACAATATAAATCGTTACAAGATATTATAGCAATTTTAGGTATGGATGAATTATCTGAAGAAGATAAACTGGTGGTTAGTAGAGCTAGAAAAATTCAACGATTTTTATCTCAGCCATTCCATGTTGCTGAAGTTTTCACGGGATCTCCAGGTGTTTTAGTATCTTTAGAAGATACCATTAAAGGATTTAAAGGAATAGCGGACGGTGAGTATGATGATTTACCGGAAGCTTCTTTTTACATGGTAGGTACCATTGAACAAGCAATAGAAAAAGCAAAGGAACTAGCAAAAGATGCTGCTTAATCCTTTGAATGTTTTGAGGTTATATATAAATGGCAGAGACAACTAATTTAGCGATAGTAACACCCTCAGCTACAATAGTATCTGAACCTGTAGAAATGGTTATTATACCAGGATCAGATGGACAAATTGGTGCCCTTCCAAGGCATTCCAAAGTTATATCTACTTTGGATAGGGGCTTAGTTAATATTTTTAATGATAATAAAATTTCATTCCAGATAATGATAGATGGTGGAATAGCTGAAATAAATGAAACATCGGTTACAATATTAGCAGAAAGAGCTGAAAAGATTGATAAAGCAAATAGACAAGTTCTTGAAGAGAAACTTCTTGCTTTTCAGTCTCAAGAAAATCATAGCGATCAAAATATTACAGATCTCGCTATCAAAAATTCTTCTTTCATTAAGGCTGTATTAGAAAAAATAGATTAATTTATCTCTGTAACACTTTTTCTATTTCATAGCTTACACTCAATAGATAATCATCTTGATTTGTAGTAGCATTTAACATAATACCAATAGGTTTGTTATTTTTAAAATAAGGTATAGAAATACTACAACCATTCATATAATTAGCCAAAGTTGTGTTTCTTAAAGATACTAAATTTACTTCATCATAGAACTCACTATTTTGACATTTTTCTAATAAAGGTGGTTTAATTGTTACGGTTGGCATAAGTAGTAAATTATTTTTTAAAAATTGATTAAATTCTAAAATTAAATTTTCTCTTATTTTTTTTAATAAATTATATTCAACAGCCGTGACCTCTTTTGCTCGTTCGATTCGTCTTAATACATTTGGATCAATTAAATGTTTTTTTTCATTATATAAATAAAAATACTCTGTTGCGCACTCCACTGATGCAAATTGCCAAATTGGTATTTTTTTGTATAAATCTAGAACTGGTACATTCATTTCAATAACTTCGTATCCACTTTCAATGATTTTTCTCTTAGCAAGGTCAAAAGCAACTTTAATTTCAGTATCAATACTCTCAAAACCAAAGTTAGAAGGAATTATGAATTTAAGATTTTTGTTTTCTAATTCATCTTGTTTAGTATTAATTTTTCTTCTCATCGCTTGATAGCCAAGTTTACAAAATTCAACGTTTTTTGCCATTAATCCAACACTATCTAGGCTAGTGGATAGGGTAAGTACACCATCTCTTGAAACGTTGTCTTGTGAAGGTTTAAAGCCTGTAATTCCTGTGAAAGCAGCGGGTATCCTTGTTGACCCTCCGGTATCTGTTCCGATTGCAATATCAGACAAATCCAAAGCAATTGACACAGCTCCACCAGATGTTGATCCACCAGGTACAGCTCCAGGATATGAGGGATTATCTGGAGTTCCATAATGAGGATTTATACCTAAACCTGAGTAAGCAAGTTCAGTCATATTTGTATGTCCAATAAGTAGGCCGCCAGCTTTTCTTATTTTTGAAATACATTTTGCATCATTTAAAGAAATGTCAGGTTGAAGAAATTTTGTTCCTCCTTTGGTATGATACCCTTTAACATCAAATAAATCTTTTACTGATATAACTAAACCTTTTAACAATCCACTTTGGAGTTGACTTATTTCATTCAGCTGAACTTCAAAATCTTTTTCAAAAAGTTCAGTAAAAACATATTCTATTTCTTTTGGATTGTTTTTAAATTTTGTTAAAATTTTAAAAACTTTATCAACTAGCTTTTCATTATTTGAGATAATCTTTTTTTTCATAGTATTGAACTAGTGTGTTACGAGTTAAAGTTATTGATTATAGGAATAAATATTTTATTAATTTTTCTGTAAATATCTTTCTTAAATGAAATTGCTTTTTCAGGCAATACTTCTGGATCAACCCAAATCCAGTCTTTAAATTCAGGTTGCTTAGTATTAATATCTATTTCTTTGTCATCACCCATAAAATGAAATAAAAGCCATCTTTGTGTTTGTCCTCTAAATTTACCTTGCCACAGATTATCTGCTAATGGTAAAGGAATATCATAACTAAGCCATTCTGGGTACTCACTAACAAATTGAACATTGATGATACTTGTTTCTTCTTTTAATTCTCTATATCCAGCTTCTATTGGCAACTCACCCTCATCTACCCCTCCTTGAGGTAATTGCCAAGCCTCTGATTTATTATCTAAACGTTGTCCACAAAAAACGTCTCCATCTCTATTAAAAACCATTAATCCAACGCATGCACGGTATGGTCTTTGTAAAAGTGGAGTAATATTATTATCTTTGTTCAATTGCTAACACTGCTAGATTGCTTAAAAAGTGTCGATGTTTTTTTTCTTATAGCTGACGATGTTACTTTGTTACTTTTACTAAACAAACTTATTCCTCTAATAAGATCCACTGCTCTAGATATTTGATTATCTTGTAAGAGTTTTTCAACTGGAGTTAATTTTTCTCTATCAGCACTATCTTTTTTTCTCTCTTGTTCTTTTTTGTCCAAGGCTCCTCTTAAATTTTCTTCTCGCCTATTCTCTGCTATTTCCTTGGTCAATTCTGTTATACCAGCTTCTACAATAATGTCGGGCTCAATACCTTTAGCTTGTATTGACAACCCACTAGGTGTATAATATCTTGCGGTAGTAAGTCTCATCGCACCATTTCCAGCTAAAGGAATTATAGATTGAACCGATCCTTTACCAAAACTGCGAGTACCCAATATAATTGCTCTTGAATGATCTTTAAGTGCTCCTGCCACAATCTCGCTAGCAGATGCTGATCCACTATTGATAAGTACTATCATTGGTCTTCCATTAATTATATCACCTTTTTTTGCAAAAACTCTTGAAGTATCATCATCTTTTCTTCCTTGTGTCGATACAATTTCTCCTTGGTTTAAGAAAGAGTCAGTTACTGAAATCGATTGATTTAAAAGGCCTCCTGGATTATTTCTTAAATCTAATATGAGTCCCTCAAACTTGTCTCCAAGTTCCTCTTTAATTTTATCTACAGATTTTTCTAGACCAGATGTTGTTGTGTCTGAAAAGGTGGTTAATCGAATATACCCTATATTTTTAATGATGTTATGTCTAACTGATCTTATTTTTATAACGTCTCTAATTATTTCTATTTCAAAAGGATCTTTTTTATCGCGAATAACAGTTATAATAATCTTGCTTCCAACAGGTCCTCGAAGTTGTGATACAGCGTCATTAATAGAAAGTCCTCTAATTGACTCTCCATTTATACCAACAATAAAATCACCCGACTTCATGCCTGCTTTTGCAGCAGGAGTATCATCAATGGGTGAAACAACCTTAACCAAACCATCTTCCATAGTTATTTCGATACCTAAGCCACCAAATTTTCCTTTGGTCTTTACCTGCATATCTTTATATGATTCTGAACTTAAATATGAGGAGTGTGGATCGAGAGATTGAAGCATTCCTGAAATTGCAGCTTCAATAAGTTTCTTGTCAGGAACTTTTTCAACATATTGTTCCTGTACTCTTTGAAAGACATCACCAAAAAGATTTAATTGTTTGTACGTTTCTTGACGATTTTCTGCTCTAGCTAAATTATGCTCAATCATACAAATATTAAAAACCAAAAAAAATACTAAAAAAATATTCATCTTATAATTAATGTAATAATAGATAGAGATATTTTTATTCATTTGAGTAGGCCCTAATTTTAGTTAAAAACATATTGTAATAACATAGAATATATTTAGTCCAGAACTATAGAAAAATCTAATTTTATTTTTTATTTAACTAAAAGTGATTTCCCATTCATGCTTTTAGGTGACTTAATAGAGATTAGTTCTAAAATTGTTGGTGCAATATCTGCTAATCTTCCATCCCTTAATGTATATTCTTCATTTTTAGAAATAAGTATCAAGGGAACTTTATTACATGTATGAGATGTATGTGGTAAATTCGTTATGTTATCAAACATAATTTCACAATTTCCATGGTCTGCCGTTAATAACATAACGCCATCATGCTTAATTATTGTATTTTTTATATTCCCTATTGCTTTATCAACAGTTTCTACTGCTCTAATTGTTGCTTTTAAGTCACCTGTATGACCAACCATGTCAGGATTTGCAAAATTTATTATAATTAGATCATAAGTTCTATTTTTTATAGATGCTATTAGTTTAGCTTCAACTTTCTTTGCAGACATTTCTGGTTTTAAGTCATAAGTAGGTATTTTTGGTGAGGGTATCATTATCCTAGTTTCACCAGGATAAACAGTCTCCTCTCCTCCATTAAAAAAGAAAGTGACATGTGGATATTTTTCTGTTTCAGCTAATCTCAGTTGTTTTAAATTAGCTTTCGATATGACCTCACCAAGAGTGTCTGTAATATTTTCTTTTACAAAAATAGAATTCATGAAATTTGATAATTCTGTTGAATATTTAATCATTCCAAGATTATTTGACAAAATTGGAGTATTAGAATCTTTTTTAAATTCTTTAAATTTAGGATCTAGTAATGCAGTTAATAATTCTCTAACTCTGTCTGCTCTAAAGTTTACCATCATTAAGCTATCACCATCTTCAAATCCTTTATAATCTCCAATCAGAGTTGGGGAGATGAATTCGTCAGTTTCGTTGTTTTTATAAGCTTCTTCTAATCCTTTAGATATGTCAGAAAATTTTCTTTTACACTTTCCGTATACAATAAGATCAAAAGCCTTTTTAATTCTTTCCCACCTATTATCTCTATCCATTGAGTAGTATCTACCTACAAGTGAGACTACCTTAATATTTTTTGGGAGGAACATTTCAAATTTTTTTACATGTTGACCTAACTGTTTTGGAGAACAATCCCTTCCATCCGAAAAAATATGTACGCAAGTTTTACAATTATTTTTTTCAAAAAGTTTTGACATTTCAATCATATGATTTGAATGAGAATGTACACCTCCATCACTACACAAACCGAGTAGATGTATAGTCTTATTTCTATTATGATTTGATAAAAAATTTTGAAAATTTTTATTTTTTTCTATCTCATTGTTGGCAAAAGCTTTATTAATCATTGGCAGGGTTTGTAGTACTACCCTTCCAGAACCAAGGTTCATATGACCGACTTCAGAGTTTCCTACTTGACCTGTGGGCAAGCCAACGTCTTCACCAGAAGCATCTAGGGTTGAATAAGGAAAAGTTTTGGTTAACAAATCAACATTTGGGGTTTTTGCTAATGCTACAGCATTGTTTTGAGAATTTTCATTTATTCCCCAGCCATCCATTATACATAATACTGTTGTTTTTTTTTGTTTGTATTTCATCAATTAAATCCATTAAGAAAATTTTATTTATGGTAAGGATGACCTTGAATAATGGTTTCTATTCTATAAATTTGTTCAGCAATCATCATTTTCACCATTTGATGTGGCCAAGTAAGTTTACCAAAAGCAATAATTTTATCTGCTGTTTTTTTAATTTTTACACCGTTTCCAAATGCACCACCAATTGCAAAATTTACACTTGTAATATTGTCATTTCGCCAATTTATTATTAATTTTGCTAGATCTAAGCTAGATATATTTTCACCTTCTTCATCTAGCAAGATCAATTTACCATTTTTAGGTGTTGAATTAATTAACTTATGAGCTTCTTCATCTAATTTTTTTTCTTTATCGTTTGTTTTAACTTCATATTGTTTTAATTCAATATTTTTAATTCTTTTAAGATATTTTCTAGTGATCAAATCTTCATCATTACTTTTAATTTTACCAATTGTTGAAATTCTATATTTCATTTTATTTTTTTTATAGCATCACTTGCTATATTATCTTGCTTTTGTACCCACATTTTTTCTAAGCTATAGAAAGCTCTTACTTCTGGTCGAAAAATGTGGACTAAAATATCATTAGCATCAATTAAAACCCAATCTCCATTTGATATACCCTCTGGAGACGATAAGCGAAGGCCTATTTTTTTATATTTTTTAATTAGGTTATCTGCCATTGCAGTTACTTGTCTGGCAGTATTTCCACTTACAACTATCATATAATCTGCGATGCTACTTCTTCCAATGAGATCAATACTTACAATATCTATTCCTTTGTCATTTTCCAATGATTTTAACGTAAATTTTAATAATTTTTTAGAGGATAAACTTTTTGTTTTTTGCATTATATAATTCCATTAAGTGTAAGTTTTTTGTTTTTCTTATATCTGATGAAGAGATAGATAATAATTTATTATTTAAAAAAACCCATACCGGTTTGTTTTTATGAAATATAATTCTTCTTTTATGTGTTTTAAGTTTTTTTCCAAGATATGGAACTTTTGAGGTGTTTAAAATAGAATTACTGTAACCTGGTCTGGAAATGACTGCTAAATGAATATTTTGAGCTATTATATTTGGATAAAGCCATTTATTAAAATTGTCTAAAATATCACTTCCCATTAGCCAGATAAATTTTACCTTTCGGGTTCTTTGATTTAAAAAATTAACTGTTTTATATGAGGCATATAGCTGATTTTTTTGTTCAAGATCCAAGACTTTTATATAAGAAATATTTTCTGTTAATAATCTAGCATAACTCAGTCTTTTTTCAAAATGCTTCATATCTAAAGAGGATTTTAATCTATTTTGAGGTGCTACTAGCCACCAAATCTCATCTAGTCCAAGCTTTATAAGTGCTGTATTAGTGATATGAATATGTCCAACATGTGCTGGATTAAATGACCCCCCCCAAAATGCCAATTTTTCTTTTTCTAGAATAAGAATAAAATATTGGTATATTATTTTTAAAATTGACTTTTAGATCTTTACTCACGTATTTGGTCATTTCCTCTAACGACGTATTTAAAACTAGTTAACTGAGCAGCTCCTACTGGACCTCTAGCATGTATTCTGCCTGTAGATATTCCTATTTCTGCACCCATACCAAACTCTCCTCCATCAGCAAATTGAGTTGAAGTGTTATGCATAACAATTGCGCTATCAACATTAATTAGAAAAGTCTCAGCTACACTGATATTTTCAGTAATTATAGATTCTGTATGGTTGGATGAATATTTACTAATGTGATCTATAGCCCCCGATACTCCATTAACTAACTTTATGGATAAAACAGCGTCAAGATATTCAGTATGCCAGTCTTTTTCAGATGCTAATTCGATTTCATTTACAATTTCTTTCGTTTCAATATCTCCTCTAATATGACATCCTGATTCAATTAACTTTTTAACTATGATTGGTACTGCTTTTTCAGAGATATCTCTATCTACAAGTAAAGTTTCTAAGGCACCACATATCCCTGTTCTTCTCATTTTTGCGTTTACAATGATTTTTATTGCTTTGTTAATATCTGCATCTTTATCTACATAAATATGGCATATTCCCTCCAAGTGAGCGAAGACAGGAACTCTTGCTTCATCTTGTATTTTTTTGACAAGAGATTTCCCTCCACGAGGTATGATTATGTCAATTTCTCCAGTTGATGTAAGCATCGCTGTAACAGCCTCTCTATCGGTATTTTCAACTAATTGTACAGTGTTACTTGGTAAATTGGCACTTTCTAGGCCTTTTTGCATGCATTTAGCTAATATTCTAGAGGAATTAATCGAGTCAGATCCACTTCTAAGTATTGCTGTGTTACCAGATTTAATGCATAGGCTACCAGCATCAATAGTTACATTAGGTCTCGATTCGTAAATAATGCCAATTATGCCCAATGGAACTGAAACTCTTGAAATATTCAAACCATTCGGTTGTGTCCACTTTGATAACTCAACACCAATTGGATCACTCATTTCTGAAATTTGCTTCAAACCCTCGACAATATTATCAATTCTTTTATTGTTCAGAAAAAGCCTATCAACAAAAGCGTTGTTAAGTTGCTTTTTTTTAGCATTTTCAATATCAAATTTATTTGCTTTAAGGATCTCTTCTTGTTCTTGTTTTATAATTTTAGATGTATTTAATATCGCTAAATTTCTATCTTTTGAACTGCTTCTAGAGATTACATCAAAAGCTTCTTTTGATTTTTTGCTCATGTTTTTAATATATTCAAAAATATTGCTGTCACTCATTTTTTTTAACTCTTATTTTTTTTCTAATACTAGGTCATCCCTGTGAACCACTTCGTCCTTACCTCTGTAGCCTAAGATAGTTTCAATATCATTACTTTTTGATCCTTTAATTAAATCTACTTCAGAATTATTAAAGTGTATTAAGCCTTTTCCAACAAAGTTTTGTTGTTCATCTACTATTTGTATCAAATCACCTTTTTCATAGTTGCCTTCTGTACTAATTATACCAGCAGACAACATAGAAAAACCTTTTTTCATAGCCTCGGCCGCACCCTTGTCTATAGTTATTTTCCCTTTAACTTGCAATGCACCAGAAATCCATTGTTTTCTTGAGTTTAATGGTTTTTCGATCGCACTAAACCAACTAAATTGTGCTCCATCAATTTCTAATTTTGATAAAGGACTATTAAAA
The DNA here is from genome assembly GCA_000383115.1 of alpha proteobacterium SCGC AAA015-N04. GTDB lineage: Bacteria > Pseudomonadota > Alphaproteobacteria > Puniceispirillales > Marisalimonadaceae > Marisalimonas. The sequence goes on along the minus strand of KB910521.1, from coordinate 38,925 downwards.
TGTCCATTGCAAATGATCATATGACAACCTGCTTTGGTAGCTATTTTAGCAGCAGCGATTTTGGTAACCATACCCCCAGATGACATGCTTGTGATTGGTGGGCCTGCCATTCTTTCAATTTCATCAGTAATTTCAGGAATTTTTTCTATAAAGACTGTACCCTTATTCTTATTGGGATCAGAAGAATAAAGACCATTTATATCTGATAGTAATATAAGTAAATCTGCGCTACACATTTGTGCAACTCTTGCTGCTAGCCTGTCATTGTCTCCAAATCTAATCTCTTCAGTAGAAACAGTATCGTTTTCATTAATTACAGGAATTACTTGTAATTCTGTAAGTTTTAATAAAGTTGCTCTTGCATTTAGATGTTTTCTTCTTGTCTCTGTATCGTCAGGTGCAAGTAAAATTTGTGCTATATTGATGCCGAATTTTTCCATAATCTCTTTCCAAGCATGAGCAAGGCTAACCTGACCTGTTGCAGCAGCGGCTTGTTTTTCGTCTAAAGACAAATTGCCTTTTAGTTTAAGTTGTTTTTGACCAAGTGCGATTGATCCTGAGGAAACGATTATAATTTCTTTTTTTTGTTTAATAAGTTGATAAATTTCTTGAGCTAAAGACCTTAACCACTTACTTTTAAGACTATCCTCATTTTTGTCTATCAAAAGTGAGGAGCCTATTTTTATTACAATTCTTTTTGAATTTTTTATTAAATTTTCTTTTTTCATTTGTGTTATTCTTTATGGAGACCAAGATATAATTTTTTTTCTTTGATCTTTACTATTTTCTTTATTTTTCATCCTTAATATAAAGTTTTGTAACTCTCTAATCAGGTAAGTAATATTTTCTCCCGAAACTGAAGAAATATTAATAACATTATCTACATTGAGTTTTTTTAAAATTTCTTTCGCAGATTTAACTTTTCTATCTTCAACAGCATCGCATTTTGTTAAAACCAATATCTGTTTTTTTTTCGATAAATTACTATCATATGCTTTAATTTCATGAATAATCGTTAGGTAATCCTTTTTAATATCTTTGGATGTAACGTCTATTAGATGCAATAATCCTTGGCAACGTTCAACATGACCTAAAAATCTATGACCTAAACCAGATCCTTCATGAGCACCCTCTATTAATCCAGGAATATCCGCTATTACAAATTCCATATTATCTTGGTTTACTACCCCAAGATTTGGGTGAAGTGTTGTAAAGGGGTAGTCGGCTATTTTAGGTTTGGCGGCTGTAATTCTAGAAAGTAATGTACTTTTACCTGCATTTGGTAGTCCAATTAAGCCTATATCTGCTATTAATTTTAGTCGAAGCCAAATCCATTTTTCTTCTAATGGTCCTCCAGTTTGTGCTTTTCTTGGTGCTTGATTTACAGAAGTTTTAAAAAAAGCATTACCTTTACCCCCTTCACCTCCCTTAGCCAAAACAATTTTTTGCCCAATTTCTGTCATATCAGCTAATATAAAATTATTTGTTTCATCTAATATCTGTGTTCCAATGGGAAGTCTAAGAATAATATCTTTGCCTCCTATTCCACTTCTATCTCTTCCTTTTCCACCTTCTCCAGGTTTGGCTTTGAAATGTTGTTGATAACGAAAGTCTATTAGTGTATTAAGTCCATCTGAACACAGTGCAATAACATCGCCTCCTCGGCCACCATTGCCACCGTCTGGCCCACCAAAAGGAACATGTGCTTCTCTTCTAAAAGAAATAGATCCAGGTCCACCATGCCCACTAGCTATATAGATTTTAGCTTGATCTAAAAACTTCATAATAAAACCCTAATATATAGTATTCTGGTTGAAAAGAGTTTAAATAAAAAAGGAATAGCTAATAAAGCTATACCAGAGTTCATATAATTAGGTTTTATTATTCAGCTGCTTGTTTGATTGGTTCAACAGAAACAAACATTTTTTTACCTTTATGTTCTTTAAACTTAACATGACCATCTATGAGTGAAAAAATCGTATGATCTTTACCCATTCCAACGTTTGATCCTGGGTGATATTTTGTTCCACGTTGTCTTATTATTATGTTACCGGCAACGACTGCTTCGCTCCCAAATTTTTTAACACCTAATCTTCTTCCAGCTGAATCTCTACCGTTTCTAGAACTACCGCCTGCTTTTTTATGTGCCATTTGTTAATCCTTTACGATTTTTTAGTACTTATTTTTTTTGTTTTAGTAGAATTTTTTGTTTTAGTTTTTATTTCAGGTTTAGTAGAAGCTGATTTTGTCTTTGTTTCAGTTGTCTTACTTGGAGTAGACTTAGTTTTAACTTTTTCTTCAACTACTTTTGACTGAGTTTCGGTTTTTGGTTTAATCTCAACTTTATTCTTTTTTTCTTTTGTTTTAGTGGCAACTTTTTTTGGAGATAACTTAGATCCACCAGTTTCAGCTATATCAACTATTTTAAGAAGTGTTAGATCTTGTTTATGTCCTTGTTTTCTTCTACTATTCTTTCTTCTTCGCTTATATATCATTGTAATTTTTGGTCCACGAGTTTGTTTAATAACTTGTGCCATTACGGCAGCATCATTAACAAGTGGAGTTCCAAGTGTTACTTTTTTGCCATCACCTATCATTAATACATCACTAAGCACTAGCTGATCACCATCGTTAGCGTTAAGTTTTTCAACTAAAACCACGTCTTCTTTTTGAACACGATATTGTTTTCCACCGGTTTTAACAACTGCATACATTTTATAATCCGATAATTAGTTAATATTATGATTATTAAAATAAATCATAATTTAATTGTCTTGGGAATATAGCTTGATACTGTAATCTGTCAAGTTTTAAGATAATGTAAATTACATTCTATTAAACAATTTTCTATTTATTTATTTTTTATAAATAGTGCTGGATCTAAGCGTTCAGAAAACCAATTGATTCTCCAGTCTAAGTGAGGCCCTGTCGATCTTCCAGTTGATCCAACTTCACCAATTTTTTGATCTTTATTTATTTTGTCGCCAACTTTTACATTTATAGAAGATAAATGAGAATATATTGAAGTTACGCCGTGTCCATGATCTAACATGACAGTACCGCCTGTATAATATAAGTCTTTTTCTGCCATTCTGACTATAGCTTCTGTGGGAGCAAGTATATCAGTTCCCTCTGGAGCAGCTATGTCAACACCATAATGTGGACGTTTCGGTTTTCCATTAAGTATTCTTTGACTACCAAAAACTCCAGAAATTATACCTCTAGTAGGCCAATCAAACTTTTGAAATATAAAATCTAAATTACTATCCAAACTTCTAACTTCTTTAATTACTTTATTTTCTTTTTTAATTCTGTCCCAAAAAGACTTGGGTGGGGTCACCATTTTTTTTTTCAAGGCCATTAATAACTTGAGTTTTATATTTTCTTTGTTTTATATCTAATTTTTTCAAAATCCAATTTTGATTAATAAAAAAATATAAATTAGCTTCTTTAGGATGATCTCTTCCAAAACCTATCACAAAACTTCCATCGGAAGCTTTTCTTAAAACTTTTTCTTTAAATTTTACATTTAAATCCTTATTGACCTTACCTTTTACCAGGCCACCTTGAACAAAATTACCTTCAAGTATGATTTTGGTATCATTAATATTTAAAATTAAATTATTTGTTGCAAAGCAAGGGGATGTTTTTAGTAATAAAAAGATTAATATCAATTTAATATAGTTGCAATTCACTTCTTCAACCAAATTGGGAAAACTTTTAATTTTTAACATAATTAACGTTTCACCTCAGGTATTAGCCCTTTAGGGGCAAACCTTAATGTGATCAATAATATCATTCCCATAAACATTAACCTAATATGAGCAGCATTTTCTAATAAGTGACTCTTGATTATATTTGTACCAGATATATGAGCTGTAATTTGAGATATAAACCACAAACCGAGTGGTTCAGACTGCACCCAAAAAAACCAAATTAAAAATCCACCAATTATTGAACCAAAATTATTTCCAGAACCTCCTATAATTACCATAATCCATATTAAAAAAGTAAATCTTAAAGGTTGGTAAGTAACAGGTGTGAACTGTCCATCTAAAGTGGTTAACATTGCACCTGCTATTCCAATAATTGCAGATCCAATTACAAAAACTTGTAAATGTCTTGTTTTTATATCTTTTCCCATTGCATTAGCAGAAACTTCATTGTCTCTAATTGCCCTCATCATTCTGCCCCAGGGAGACTTTTGAGCAATTTCTAACAAGAGTAAAATTCCAATTAAAATCAAAAGAAAAATACAAGAATATGAAAGCTTTACAATAATGGAAGAAATTTCAGAAACAGGGATGTTGAAAAGCTTTGTTAACTCTAAAACCCATGGTTCAGATTGAAGGTCAATCTCATAAGGAACTGGTCTTGGCAATCCATTTACATTCTTAACACCTCTTGAGAGCCAATCTTCATTTTTAAGTATATATATAATAATTTCAGAAATACCTAAGGTAGCAATTGCAAGGTAATCAGATCTTAGACCTAATGAAATTTTACCAATGACGTATGCTATCAAAGCAGCTAACAAACCACCTATTGGCCACGATATAATTATGGGTAAATCAAGTCCTCCTAAATATCCAGTTTTTGCTGGCTCTATTGCCTCTATTGCTTTTATTGGAGAATCAATAATATATCTCATAAAAAAATAACCAAGTATGATTAAAAAGAAATTTATGATGTATTTCTTTTTTTTGCTTAGTCCAGATTTCAACCAAACTAAAATTGAAAAACTAATTGATAGTATAAATATAATTATTCCAATAAGAATAAAAATAGCACCTGCATCCCATACTTTAGCAGTTGGTGGCATTGATATTATAATATTTGCTAGTCCTCCTAAAGCAGCAAAACCCATTATACCAAAATTTACTATTCCTGCGTTTCCCCACTGAATATTAATTCCTAATGACATTATGGAAGAAATTATACATAAATTAAAAATAGTAAGAGCTAGATTCCAGCTTTGAAAAAATCCTACAAATGCAATTAAAATAAACATACTTAAAAAAAGTAAAATAATATGTTGTTTATCTTGCATTTGACTTTCCTACTATTTCTTTTTTATTCTATAATTTTACCTTTATAGATACCAGTTGGCTTAATTAACAAAACCAATACAAGCATAATAAAGGAAACTGCAATTTTGTAATCAGTAGAAAGGATTTGTAATAATCCATCGGGTAAAAAATTATCTGGGAGAATGTAAAAGAAGAATTTTTTATATGCAAATGTAATGAGTAGTTCAGAAAAAGAAATTACAAATCCCCCTATAATTGCACCTATAGGATTGCCAACGCCACCAACTATAGCTGCTGCAAATATTGGTAACACTAGATGTAAATAAGTAAATGGTTTGTAACTTTTGTCTAGGCCATACAAAGTTCCAGCAACACAGGCTAATGTGCCAGTAATTATCCACGTAATTAAAACTATTCTTTCAGGATTAATACCTGACAAAAGTGCAAGTTCTTGATTGTCTGAGTAAGCTCTCATTGACTTACCTGTTTTTGTTTTATTTAAAAACCAAAAAAGAAGAATTACTAATAAGATTGTTAAAATTATTGTTACACCTTGAGTAGATTTAATAGTAAGTCCTTCATCTAAACCAGTTAACATTTTAAAATCTTTTGCTTTTAAAATAAATCTTTCTCCGTCCATAAAATTTTTATCACCTGGCCCAATGATGAATCTTATTAGGCCACCAGTAAAAAACATCACCCCTATAGAAACTATTAAAACAATTACACTTTTGGATTTTTGTTGTCGATAAAATTTAAAAACAAATTTATCAACTAATAAACAATAAATTATTGTGAAAATTATACTGAATGGCAAAACTATTATTGCTGTAGGAAAAGTACCAAATTTAATATTACTATCTATGAATACCCATGTTAAGAGTATAGTGCTCATTGTGCCAAAAGACATAAATTCTCCATGTGCAAAGTTAGAGAATCTTAGAACAGTATAAACAATTGTTATTCCTAAAGCTCCAAGAGCTAATTGGCTACCATAAGTTAAACCTGGAATGATTATATAATTAGTAATTAAAATAAAACTGTTTAAAAATTCCATTAAAATTATCCTCCTAGGAAAGCTTTTTTTACTTCCTTATTTGAAAGAAGTGCTTTCCCAGTGTCAGTGTAGAGGTTTTTACCTTGATTTAGTACAAAGCCTAGGTCAGATATTTCTAAAGCTTGTTTGGCATTTTGTTCTACCATAAGAACAGCTGTACCTTGTTGTGCTATTTCTATAATTTTTTGAAATAAGCTTTCCATCACTATAGGAGACACTCCAGCAGATGGTTCATCTAGCATCAAGACTTTTGGTTTTGTCATTAGGGCTCTACCAACCGCAACTTGCTGTCGTTGTCCTCCAGATAATTCACCAGCTTGTTGATTTCTTTTTTCTTTCAAAACAGGGAAAAGGTCATAAACATAAGCCAAAATATCTGAAAAATCTTCGTGTTGAATAAAAGCACCCATTTCTAAGTTTTCTTGGACTGACAATGTTGGGAATATGTTATTAGTCTGAGGAACATAACCCATTCCCTTTAGAACTCTTTCTTGAGGAAGAAGGTTAGTAATATCTTCATTATCTAGAAATATTTTACCCAACCTTATTTTGAGTAATCCAAATATTGACTTCATAGCAGTTGATTTGCCTGCACCATTAGGGCCAACTATAGAGGCTATCTCACCTTTCTTAACACCAACTGTACATTCTGATAAGATATCAACGGTGTCATAGCCACATGTAATGTTTTTCCCAAGTAATAAACACATTTAAAGACCTTTTATCTAGCTTCTACCAAGATACACTTCGATTACTTTTTCATTTTCTTTAACATTAGAAATAGTGTCTTCCATCAAAATTGCACCTTCAGCCATCACAATTACAGGGTTACATAATTTACTGATGAATTCTATGTCATGCTCAATCATACAAAAAGTATAATTCAATTCTTTGTTAAGCCTCAAAATAGCATCACCAATGTTATTTAGTAAGGTTCTGTTAACACCAGCACCTACCTCATCTAATAAAACTATTTTCGGTTTAACCATCATTGTTCTACCTAGTTCTAATAATTTTTTTTGTCCTCCTGATAAATTTCCTGCGTATTCATTTGATAAATGTTTTAGCTGCAAAAAATCCATCACCTCATTTGCTTTTTTAGAAATTTTATTTTCTTCTATCTTTATTTTTTGAGGAGATATCCAAGTTTTCAAAATTGACTCTCCAATTTGGTGAGGAGGGACCATCATGAGATTATCTTTCACAGTTAAAGAAGAAAATTCATGCGCAATTTGAAAAGTTCTTAAAATTCCAAGATTAAATAGTTGATGAGGTTCATGACCAGTTATATCAATATTATCTAATGTTATTTTACCGGCATCAGGTTTAATTGATCCGTTAATAACATTAAATAAAGTAGTCTTGCCAGCACCGTTAGGTCCTATTAATGCAGTTATAGATCCCTGTTTTACATCAATAGAAACGTTATTAATGGCTTGTATACCACCAAAACTTTTGTATAGATTTTTGATACTTAGCATCTTAGATTTAATAAAATAGGCTTAAGGTTAAACCTTAAGCCGATTACGTTTTATCTATAACCTACTTTATTAGTTTTTTGGTTATCAATTAAGATTTCTGCAAAACTACCAGCGGATTCTCCTGAACCTACTAGCTCTAAAGCTGTAGCACCTACATAGTCAATATCTTTACCTTCCTTTATAAGCTTAATAGCTTTACCAAGTTCTCCTGGAAAAATTTTCTCTCCTGGAGCGTTGGCTATATCCATAATATTATTTTTGAATACATTACTATCAGTTGAATTTGCGGCTTGCATTGCTAGCAATATCAAAGCAGCAGCATCATATGACTCTGGACCATAAGGTCCTGACTGAAAACCTGCTGCTTTAGCTAATTCAGTATATTTTGCATTACCTGGGCTATCAGTTCCAGGAACTGATCCGATAGAACCATTTAAAGCTGGACCAATCGCTTTTGGAAGGGAATCACCAATCATACCATCCGGTAAGAAAAACTTGTTAAAAGCATCAGCATCAAGAGATGCTTGAATAATACCTTTACCACCTTGATCTAAATAACCAGCAACAATTAGTATATCTCCTGAAGCTTGAGCTAAAGCAGCAACCTCAGAACTATAGTCACCTTTTCCGTCTTCATGAGATGCAGTTATTGTTATTTTACCACCTCTAGCTTCATAATTTTTCTTAATGCTAGCGGCTAAGCCTTTACCATAATCATTATTGGTATGAGTTAGAGCTGCAGATTCGAATCCTTTTTCCATTAATAGGTCTGCAATAACTTCTCCTTGTCTGGCATCAGAAGGAGCTGTTCTAAAAAACAAGTCATTATCTGGTTCAGTTGAGAGTGCAGGTGATGTAGCAGACGGAGAAATCATAAGAACTCCATTAGGCATTGCTACATTCTTGAGAACGGCTGTTGTTACACCAGAACAATCTGCTCCCATTATGGCATGGATTTTATCTGAAGTTATTAATCTTTCTGAGGCGGCCTGAGCAGCAGCAGCATCAACACAAGTTGAGTCAGCTCTTACAGCAGTTACTTCGCTAGATCCGTCAAATAATTCACCTGATTTATTAACCTCATCAATTGCCAATTCAGCACTTTTAGCCATTACCGGAGCTAAAGATTCTATTGGGCCTGTGAAACCAAGAATAATTCCAATTTTGATATTTTTATCTGCAACCTTTTCAGTTTTGGTTGCGTCTTGGATGTATAAAAATACTCCCACAACAATAAGACCAGCTATTAGAATTACTGGTAGTAAATTTTTTTTCATTGTGTTTCTCCATAATTATTTACATCTTCTTTTTAACTAAAATAGAGCGATTTAGCGAATCAAATTTGAAATTATATTATGTTAACTTTGTCTACCAAACTAATAAATAACCAATACAATTTGTAAAAATCACATCATCAAATCGGGTAGCCAAGTTATTATTGCAGGAAACATTATTAGTACTAAAATAGTTAGAATATCTGCAATAAAAAATATGGTTACTCCTTTAAATACATCTGTAACAGGTATGTCTTTTCTTACACCAGCAACAACAAAACAATTAAGACCAATAGGTGGGGTAATTAGGCACACCTCTGCCATTTTGACTACAATTATCCCAAACCATACACTAACTTGATTAAATGTCATTCCAAAAGGACTTTGGTCTGCAGTGATGTCTGGGCCACCATTTAGGAGAATAATTGCAGGATAAACAACTGGTAAGGTTAACAATAAAAGTCCAATTGCATCAATAAACATACCCAAAACCACATATCCAAGTAAAATCAAAATTAGTACTATGTAAGGATCAAAAGGTAATGAGATAATCCAATTGGCAAAAGTTTCTGGTAATCCAGAGAATCCAAGAAATCTTACAAAAATTAACACGCCCCATATAATTGAAAAAATCATTGCAACGAGTTTTGCAGTCTCAATTAATGCAAAATTGAGTGAATTAAGTTTTAAACCTTTCATAATAGCTATGATAAGTACTACAAATGCACCTAAAGCACCTGCCTCAGTTGGCGTTGCCCAACCAGCATAGATTGCGCTAATAATAACAGAAATTACAATGGCTATTGGAATTACTCCAGGAAGAGCTTTGATTTTTTCATTTAGATTGTATCTTCTACCTGGAGGCCCTAAGTTGGGATTAATCTTAGCCCATATAACTATTATTGCACCATAGACTATTGCTGAAAACACTCCTGGCAAGAAACCTGCCAGTAATAAGGCTCCAACAGACTCTTCAACAATAATTGCATATATAACTAGTATAGCCGAGGGTGGTATTAAAGATGCAAGTGTTCCACCTGCAGCAACTACTCCTGCAGCTAATTTTTTATCATATCCTTCCTTTAACATTTCTGGTATAGCCACCCTTGAAAAAACTGCAGCAGTAGCTGTTGAGGCTCCAGAAACAGCTGCAAAACCAGCAGTTGCAAAAACTGTAGCAACTGCCAATCCCCCTGGGACAAAACCAATCCAAGCTTTAGCACAATCATATAACTGTCTTGTCATTCCAGCTTGATAGGCTAAAAATCCTATTAAAATAAAAATAGGTAATAATCCCAGAACAAATGTTACTGACTTAGAGTATGGAATAGCCCCAATATTTGCTAAAGCAGGACCAACACCTATCAATTCAACCAATCCAATCATTCCAGCAATACTTGCTGCAAATACAACTCTTATACCAGAAACAACTAAGATTAGTAAAATAATAGTACAAATTATACCAACTGTCGTTGGGTCCTCATACCCAATTCCAAAAATCCCTGATGGTTGTCCACTTAGTAATTTACTAAACATTGATTAGTCCTTAATTACCTTTATTTCTTCGTTTGCGAGTTCTTCAGGTGTCTTCATAATTGGAATAGCTATTGGCTCTAAATTTTTAAATATGAACATTCTTAAAAAACCAAAAATTTCGAGGAATAATCTTAGTGCCCATATAGTAAATGCAATTGGTACAAGTATTTTCGCTGGCCATGTGGGATATAAGTAGTCATAAGTTGTATCGCCTATTTTATAAGCGTCAATTGCAAATAACCAACTGTAATAAATTAATATCAAAACAACCAAGAATGAAAGGATTGTAGAAAAAAATTCAAGTAGCCATTTAGCACGTCCTTTTAAATTTCCAACTAAAAGCTCCATTCTGATATGAGCATCAAGCCGCTGAGCGTATGCAACACCCAAAAATGCAAAAATTGAGATTGATAATTCTGATAATTCTAAATAGCCTGGCCATGGATATCCTAACACCCTTGATATAATTTGAAATGATGTAAGTATCATCACAACAAACAAAGATATGCCAGATATCCTAATTAGATAATCTTCGAAAACACTAAGGTAATTATTTGATTTGGTTAAAATTTTAGACATTTAAAAAGTTAGCATGTGTATTAAATTATACACATGCTAAAAAATTACTATTTTGCAGTTGCAAAAATCAAGTCAAGTAAGGCTTGAGCGTCAAATTTATCTTTATTTGCATTTACCCAAGCGTCCCAAACAGGTTTACCTGCAGTTTTTCTAAATTCAGCTAAAGTTTTTTCGTCATACTTTATTTCTTTGAGTTTAGATTTAAACATTGGTAAATTTTTATCATCAGCTTTTTTATAAGCAGCTTTCATTGAAGCTAATGCCTCAGGCTTTAAATCTTGAAGCAGTTTTTGATATTGTTTAGGTAGTTTGTTGTATGAAGTTTTGTTTATCACATATGGACAGTCAGAAGTTCCTGGTGATAAATTGGCAGTATACCATTCGGCAACTTCATGAATTTTATATGCAGCATGTGCATATGTATATGGAAAAGAAACAGCATCCACTGCACCTCTTGAGATTAAAGTATATACCTCACTAGCTGGGACTGTTTGTCTTATAGCACCTAATTTTTCCATAGCTTTACCAACACCACCGCCAGCTCGAACTCTCATTCCTTTAAAATCTGACAAACTAGTTGGTGGTTTTCCCTTACCTAGAAATTCATATTGAGGAAGATTAGACGTCATATAAAGCATAGCATTCCATTTGGCTAACTGACCTGAGACAATTGGATGATCATACACAGCTTGTCTAATTTTTGCATCTTTATCAAAATCTCCCATTGGTAGAAAAGGCATGGTTAAAACCATTAATCCAGCATTTTTACCTGGGTGATAAAAATTACAAAAAGCAGCCATTTCAAATGAGTTGGCTTTTAAGCCATCTAGGTTTTCTTTTGATTTAGAGAGTTGTCCCCCATAGAAAATTTTTAGCTTGAATTTGCCATTGGTCTCTTCAGATAATCTTTTTGATAATGTTTCTGCCCCTTCAGTAAAAGCTCTTCTTTTTCCCCAAAGACTAAATTTCCAAAAAACATCTGGTCCATCAACGGCGGCAAGAACTAAATTTGCATATATGTTTGACATAAGAACCATCAAACCAACTGCAATAATTCTTTTAATATTAATCATTTATTTCCTCCAAATTTAAGTATTATTTTATACTCAGCATATATAAGTAAATGTCAAATAAGAAATATTAACAAATTAAATAAAAAATACTGTCATAAAATTTTTTAATTTAACTAGAGTTGAAAAAAGATTTTAAAAAATTTTTAGCATAAATAGTGTAATACCAGGGAAAGAAAATAAAAGCACAACTCTTATGATGTCACTAACCAAAAATGGTAATACTCCTTTAAAGGTATCGGCAATGCTAACATCTCCAGCCATCTTGTTAATAATAAAAACATTTAATCCAACTGGAGGTGTAATTAATCCTACTTCTACAACAATGAGTGTTAATATTCCAAACCATATTGCCGTTTCTTCAGCAGACATCCCAAAATCTAATGTCATTATCAGTGGAAAAAAAACTGGTATTGTAAGTAATATCATTGCCAAGCTATCCATCAAACAGCCTAAAAATAAATATAGTACAAGAATACATGCTACAATTAGATAAGGTGAAAAGTTATTTTCTAATGCAATCTGACCTAATTGGTTTGGAAGTTGTGTTAATGCTATAAATGAGTTAAAAAATTCTGCTCCTAAAAGGACTAAAAATATCATAGCAGAAGTAATTGCAGTACTCTCTATCACATCAACTAAGTCGCTAAATTTAAAGTTTTGAGTAGAAATTGCGATCAGACCTGCTCCACCAGCCCCTATAGCACCACCTTCTGTTGGAGTAAACCAACCTAAATAAATACCCCCGATCATCACTAGAAAAATTAGAATGATCTGCCAAATATTCTTAAATAAGGACAACCTTTCTTTCCAGCCAACTCTTTTCTTTGTTGGTCCCGAACCTTTTACAAATCTTACATATAAAGCAATTGCAAATATGTATCCCATAGCTGCTAAAATACCTGGTAAAAAGGCAGCTAAAAACATTTTAGCAATATTTTGTTCTGTTAAAATTGAGTATATGATTAGTATAACTGATGGTGGAATTAATATACCCAGCGTACCTCCAGCTGCTAAGGTGCCTGTACTTAAAGCTCCAGAATATCCAAGCCTTCTCAATTCTGGTAGTGCAACCTTCCCCATTGTAGCAGCAGTAGCTAGTGACGAGCCACAAATTGCTCCAAATCCAGCACAGGCTCCAATTGCTGCCATTGCAACACCCCCTTTCTTGTGCCCAAGGCATGCTCCAGTAAATTTAAAAAGTGCTTCACTCATACCAGCTTTACCAGCAAAATTTCCCATCAATAAAAATAGTGGAATTACAGATAAAGAGTAATTAGAAAATAAATGCCAAGCACTAGTTTTAACTTGCGATAAAATAGGAAGCCATCCAGCTATTATAATTGTCCCTGAGCAACCAACTATTAACATTGCTAGTCCAATAGGAACTCTTAATGCAAGCATTGAAAATAATATTGGAAAAGCAACAATGCCGAGTGTAAATTTTTCCATAAGAATTATTTTCCTGTCATCTGATTGATTTTTATTGCGAAGGTATAAAAACAGCAAATTGTAAGAAGAAAGAAAGAGGCGATAACTGGAATAAAAGGTAACCAAATTGGAAACGCGAGTAGCATAGTCTCTTCTTGATAAACATACATGTCTTTAGCTCCTAAAACCATACGAGAACTAAAAAACAAAGCAACTAATGCAAATATGAGGGAACTAATAGAATCTAACAAATTAATTTTATTTTTTGGTAATTTAGCTGTGATAAAATCTACAATAACATTACCCTCTTTGAGATGGCATAATGGTAAAAAAGATCCAATTGCAACTGCACATGCTATTTCAACTAATTCAAAATCACCTAGAATAGGGGATGAAAAGACCACTCTTCCAAAAATAGAAAAAATACTAATTAAAGCAGCTGTTAAAAGTATAAAGCCACCAAAAATTGCAAAATATCTTGAGATCAAATGTAAAATACGTCCAAATTTATTGTTTGGACGTATTTTAAATGTAAATATTTTTATCCTAAAATTCATGTTTAGGTTAATTACATCATTTTTTCATATTTTGAAATTAAAGACTTTGCAGTATCGTAAAGTTTTTGTCCATCAAGACCTTTGCTGTTAGCATCTTTAATCCAATCTTGAATGACTTGATCTGCTACTTTTTTTACCTCAGCTAAAGGTGCTCCGGTTAAAGTATGAAATTCACCTCCAGCTTTAACTGCTAATTCACGAGCAGGTCCTTCAAAGTCATCCCATAATATACCTGCTTGTCTAGCTAGTGACATGCCTGAATTATTATCAATTACTTGCTTATGAGTTGGTGATAATGAATCGTATTTTGCTTTGTTCATTACAAAAAGAAATGGTGTTGTATAAAGCCCTCTATTTCCTGCAACATTGGTGTGCGATTTCGTTAATTCTTGGAGTTTAAAAGATGGCATTATTTCCCAAGGAACAACCATTCCTGTAATAACTCCTTTTGATAATGAAGGTGCAACTTTTGGTATTGGCATTCCAACAGGTGTAGCTCCTAATTTTTTTAATAGACTAGTTGCTGAACGTGTTGGGCCTCTTAGCTTAAGGCCTTTAAAGTCGCTTACTGATTTAATCAGTGTTTTTTTTGTGTGTATCATCCCTGGAGCATGAACATGAACTGCAAGAATTTTATAATCTTTAAGATCTTCTGCTCCAGCTGTTTCAACAAATTCTTGAACAGCCTGAGCAGTTATTTTTGCGCTTGTCGGCATGAAAGGTAGTTCAAAAACAGATAATCTTGGAAATCTTCCAGGAGTATAACCTGCTACTGTCCAAACAATATCTACAACACCTTCACGAGCTTGATCAACTAGTTGTGGTGGTTTCCCTCCAAGTTGCATTGAAGGATACATCTCAGTAATGATTTCGCCATTACTTTCTTTTCTTACCTTGTCAGCCCATGGTTTAACAAATTTAGCATTTGAATTTGCTGGCATTGGTACCATAGTGTGAAATTTTAGAGTTACCTTATCAGCTAATGCTGAAAATGATAATCCAGCACTGATAATTGTTGTCGCTACTACACCAATCAATTTATTCATTAATATTCCTCCATTTAAAATTTTAAATAATTTTAATTTATGTAACTTAAATCATTAACTAGATATTTATATAAATCAAATTCTATTTTTTAAAAATTAATTCAAATTATCATTATTTAATAATTTAGTAATAAATTAATTGTTTTTTTATCAAAATAATATATTATTTAGTAAATATTTATAAGGATTTATTTTATGTCCATCAATGCACTTAGTTATATTGGAGTCAATTCAGATAAAATTGAAGAATGGCAAGACTTTGCCACAAAGAAACTAGGAATGCAAAAAACTGATCATTCCAAAAAATCTTTATTTTTTCGTATGGACGACCAAAAGCAAAGATTCACAATCTCTGGTGAACCTGGTGATAAACTTGCTTTCCTTGGATGGGAAGTTGAAGAAAAATTAGATCTTCAAAAATATGCAAAAAGGTTAGAAGAAAATGGAATAGATGTTTTCATAGGGGATAAAACCCTTGCTGATATGAGATTTGTTAATGAATTAATATATTTTGATGACCCAGTAGGTAATAGAATTGAACTCGTTTACAGGCCTCATATTGATAATAGTAAATTTGTACCAGGAAGATCAATTTCTGGATTTAAGACCGACGTTTGTGGATTAGGTCATGCAGTTTTACATGTATCTAATGTTGATGCATTAATTCCTTTTTACAGAGATATTTTAGATTTTAGAATAAGTGATTATAGTTTTGATCCTATTTCGTTATGTTTTTTTCACGTGAATAGACGACACCACAGCTTCGCTCTAATTGGAAGTGGTCAACAAGGATTTCATCATTTTATGGTAGAATATAAAAACTTGGACGATGTTGGGCAAGGATATGATTTACTACAATATAACTATAAAAATGGAATAGCCTACACCTTGGGTCGACACACAAATGATTATATGACTTCTTTTTATGCACATACCCCTTCAGGATTTTTTATTGAAAATGGATGGGGTGGCAGAATTATTGATCCTAGTAAATGGGTTCCTCACGAAACAAACGAAGGTCCAAGTTTTTGGGGGCATGAAAGATTATATTTACCTGATAATGAAAGACTAAAGTTTAGAAAAAAACGTATGGAAACAGCCCAGCAAGGTAAAAGATCACCTATGATAATTGATTGCCCTTGGTTATATCAAAATATTCGAAAAAAATGAGTACTACAGATTTTGATGTTGTTATAATTGGATTAGGTCCTACAGGAGGAACTTTAGCCAATCTTTTAGCTATGAACAATTTATCCATTCTAGTTTTAGAAAAAGAAGCAGGTATATATAATCTCCCACGAGCAGTTCATTTTGATGATGAAGTAATGAGAGTATTTAATACTATTGGCATAACAAAGAGTTTAACAAAAAAATTAATCATTAATAAAGGTACAAAATTTGTTAATGAAAAAGGCAAAATTCTTCTTGACTGGCCAAGACCAAAAGTAATTACAGAAAATGGATGGTATCCAAGTTATCGCTTTCATCAACCTGATTTAGAAAGAAGTCTACGTCATAGATTAAAAAGATATGAAAAGGTACTTATTTCTCAAAATTCTGAAGTTTACAAAACTATAAACTATAAAAATCACTCAATTATTCATTACAAAAATATAAAAACTAACCAGATTTTTTCTGTAAAGTCTAAATATGTGATTGGCTGCGATGGTGCTAACTCTTTTCTAAGAAAGCAAATAAAAAGTCAAATGGAACATTTAGGCTTTGAACAACGTTGGGCTGTTATTGATCTAATTTTAAAAACTAAAAAAACAAATTTGCCAGATAGAACAATACAATATTGTAACTCAAAAAGGCCAGCTACGTACTGTCGAAATGTAGGAAAAAGAAGAAGATGGGAAATAGCTTTAAAAGAAGAAGAGAGTGTAGAACAATTTTTTGATAGCAAAACACTATGGAAATTTCTAAATCAATGGGTATCGAAAGATGAAGCAATAATTGAAAGAAAAACTGTTTACACATTTCAATCAGCAATTGCAAACAAATGGAGGAGGGGCCGTCAACTGTTAGTTGGAGATGCTGCTCATTTGACACCTCCTTTTATGGGGCAAGGGATGTGTGCTGGAATTAGAGATGCATCTAATTTAGCTTGGAAAATTAGCATTTGTTGTAAAAAAGGACACAATAAAAGATTACTTGATACTTATCAAAGTGAGAGATCATCTAATGTAAAAGATTATATAAACACCGCAATGAAAATGGGTGAGTTACTTAATTCAATTGGTGGATCTAAGGTATCAGACACTGTTTATGTAGAGAAAGATGGTACAATAAAAATGAACAGTATAAAGCCTGAACTTGGAAAAGGATTAGGTAATCTGCATGATAAAAATAGAGGGAAAATTTTTCCATTTCTAAAAATTAATTTTAACAAAGAATTTGATGATTTATTTTCATGTTATCCAATCTTAATTACAAATAATAAAGAGAGTGAAAAGAAATTAAAAATTAGAACTTATAGCTCAATTGATATACCAGAAATAGAAACAATTTTAAAAAAATTCAATTCAAATAGTTTAATAATTCGACCCGATCGGTTCGTTCTTGCTAGTACAGATAAAAGTGACTTAAAAGAGTTCTCTCTTTTGTTTCATAACGATATTTATGCTCTATAGAGATAAAGATGTCTGGTTTCTTGAGGTATAAAAAAATCTTAGATCTCTTCTCCGAAGAGAGAAGTTCATGGACTGTTTTAGAAATTTCAAAAGCACTTGAAACGCCATCTAGTACTATATATAGAATTATCCGAGAGATGGTCTCCGCAGAATTTCTTGAAAGTGCAGCAGGATCCTATTTTAGATTGGGTCCGGCATTCATAAAATTTAATAGAATAATAAATTTTTCTGATCCTTTGGTAAGAGCAGGACAGCCATTTCTAAAAAAACTAGCTGATGAAAACCCTATAACAAGTGTTAACGTTTTAGCAAGACTTTATGGTAACAAAGTTATGTGTGTTGCTGACTACAAAAGCCCGTCTTTTAAAAAAAATACTAGTTATCAAAGAGGAAAATTAATGCCTTTAATATATGGTGCAACTTCCAGGGCAATAATTATGCAAATTACAAACAGAAAGCTACAAGATTTAATCTATTTGGAAAACTTTAAATCAGATGAAGATAAAAATAATTTTTTGAAGGATTTAAAAAATGACAGAAAAAAAGGTTATTGTTTTACAGAAGGTCAAGTAGATAAAGGCCTCATTGGTTTTGCAGTATCAATTAGTAACAAAAAACTGGGAATTAAAGCATCTTTAAGTTCAATATTCGATTTAGATGAATTTCTTTTAGAGCATGAGCCTATAATATATGCTAATCTTGCATCATATGGTTTATTAGTAGAAAAATACATTAATGAAATCTTTGAAGATATTCAAAAGTATCACCATGAAACAAATTCAATAAGGTAAATAAATGTCTCTAGATGCTGTTCAAGCTAATATTTCATTACACCATCTTGAAATTAACAGTCGTGACCCAAAAAGGTTAGCTGAATTTTATTCAAAAGTAATGGATATGAAAATAAACAGGCTGACAAGACAAAAGTTTTTGTGCGATGGGCCCAGTCGAAAAATAATAATAACAACAGGGAAAAACAAGAGACTCGGTTATGCAGGAATGATTTGTAAAAATGAAGAAAATTTAGAGAGGTATAAAGAATTTTTAGAAAAAAATAATTGTAAAATTAATACTTTTCTTTCAGAGTTTTATCAACCAGGATCCTTTTCATTACAAGATCCTGATAAAAATATGATTTGTTTCGGAGTTCTAAAAAAAGAAAATTACTTTTTTTCAAAAGGAATTTATGCACCATTACAGCATATAACTTTTGCAACTAAGGATGTTGAGAAGTTTGAAAATTTCTATCATAGAAAACTTGGATTTCAAGTAACTGACAGAGTAGTAAAAAATACAGGTGAAATTGTAACTTCTTTCACCACATCCAATCACGAACATCATACAATTGCGTGTTTTAAGTCTTCACAAATTGGAGTTGATCATCACTCATATGAAGCTGGTGAATGGAATAATATAAAAATATGGTGTGATCATTTTGCTCAAAATAATATTAAGTTGATGTGGGGGCCTGGTAGACATGGTCCAGGAAATAATTTATTTGTATTTATTGAAGATGTTGATGGAAATTGGATAGAAATATCGGCTGAATTGGAAACGGTAATTGGTCGACCGCCAAAAAACTGGCCTCAAGAAGAAAAAACCCTAAATTTGTGGGGAAACGCGATTATGAGATCTTAAGAAGAGGAAAAAAACATGAAACTATTAAGTTTTACAAGATTAGGAAAAGCAGGTTTCGGAGCAGTTACAAATAACGGATTAATTGATTTGACTGGAAGGCTTGATCCTGAGATCAATACTATAAAAGATTTAATCACCTTAAATATGGAAAATGACGCTGAAGAATACATAGCAGGAAAAACTGAAGACATGTCTTTATCAGATATTACTTTTTTACCAGTAATTCCAAATCCTGAAAAAATTATGTGTATTGGTTTAAATTATTTAGAACACAAAAAAGAAACTGGAAGACCTGACGTAGATAATCCTACAATTTTTACTAGATTTGCTGACTCTCAAGTTGCTCATTTACAACCTTTGATCAAACCAGACAAATCTGATCGTTTTGATTATGAAGCTGAAATGGCAATCGTTATAGGAAAAGGTGGTAGGTTTATATCTGAAAAAGATGCATTAAATCATATTGCTGGTTACTCGTGTTATAATGATGGCAGTGTAAGAAATTACCAAAGGCATACTTCTCAATTTACTCCTGGAAAAAACTTTCCTGGAACAGGTGGCTTTGGGCCTTATTTAGTTACACCAAGTGAAGTTGGTGATTACAGAAAGTTACCGATTGAATTAAGATTAAATGGAAATATAATGCAGAAAGCCACATTAGATGATCTTATTTTTCCAATACCAAGATTAATAAGTTATATTTCAGAATTTACAGCACTATCATCTGGAGACGTCATTGTAACTGGCACCCCTGGTGGTGTTGGAGATAAAAGAAATCCACCTGTATACATGGTCCCAGGAGATATTGTTGAAGTTGATATTGGGTTGTTAGGAGTTTTAAAAAACCCAGTGATTGCAGCACCAAAGTTGTAAAATGAGTTTATGAGGATTTATAAATGTTTAATAAATCTCTAATAACAAATTTATTATCAATATTAATTATAATTGTGGGTTATTTTTATCAAGATAAGTATTCATTCATTATCATTACAGGAGTATTTGCTTTATCGGGAAGTATAACCAATTGGTTAGCTATTCATATGTTATTTGAAAAAGTACCCTTGTTATACGGATCGGGTGTTATACTAGATAAATTTGAAGATATAAAGTTGGGAATTAAAAATCTTATTTTACAAGAATTATTTACTGAAACACAGATAAATAATTTTTTATTAGATAATAAAGTTAGTACTTCGGAAACAATTATTAATAAGATTGATTTTGACAAGGTCTTTATAGGCTTAGTTGAGGCTATAGAAGGTTCACAATTAGGCGGTATGCTTGCAATGGTAGGTGGTAGAAAGGCACTTGATCCTCTCAAAGAACCTTTTACTAAGAAATTAAAAATAATTATAGAAGACTTTGTAAATGAAAATACTTCTAGCGATAATAGCTCTGAGAATACGTCTTCCTTATTACTAAAGATTGAAAACATATTAGACGCTAGATTAGCTGATTTATCTCCAGAAGATATTAAAATCATTATTCAAAAAATGATAAAGGAGCATTTAGGCTGGCTAGTTGTTTGGGGTGGTTTTTTTGGTGGGTTTTTAGGTTTAACACTTAGTCCTATAGGATTTAATATTTTTTAAAATAGATAAAGAAGATTGTAAAATTTACTCTTCTTAATTGTTTCTATGAAATCAGCCAGCCACCATCAATATCAATTGTTGTTCCAGTAATAAATTCGTTTTCGATCGCAAAAATTATTCCAGTAGCAACTTCATCTGGAGTTCCTGCTCTAGGAATTAGGTTATTGTTTGTTGTGTTCTTATAATAATCTTCTCTTTCTTTACCTTGAAGAGGACTCATAGGCGTATCAATGACACCAGGTGAAACTATATTAATTCTTTTAGGTGCAATTTCAGGTGCTATGCCTCTTGCAAATGCCTCGACCGCACCACCAACCGATGAAATAGCAATTTGCCCAGGTCTACATTTTCTAGCAGGAGAACCACTAACTAAGACAATATTTCCGTTATTTTTAAGATATTTAGTGCCATATCTAACTACATTAGTATATCCCCACAATTTATCAAATGACGCTCTGTAACCGTCTAAATCCATGGATAAAAATGGACCAACAGCTCTGGTGCCGCCTGTTGCAGAATTAACTAAAATATCATATTCGCCAACTTCTTGAAAAAACTGTTCTAATGCATCCCTGTCTAAAACATTCATTTTTTTGATTGTAACATTTTTAGGTACATTTTGTAATTTCTCAGGGTTTCGGCTAAGTGCTACCACATGAGCACCTTTATCTGATAACATCTGAGTTGCTGAGAGCCCTATCCCAGATGTGCCACCAAAAACAATTGCCTTTTTACCATTAATATCCATTTTATTCATCCTTCAAATTTATTTACATTTTAGCAAATTTTTATAATATTCTACTTTGAAATTTGTTACAAAAATTTAAGATATATTAAAGGTAATAAAATGACAATTGAGTTATTTAGAAACAATTCATATTTGAGAGAGCATAATACAATTATATCTGAAATTGTATCTGAAGGTTTAGTTCTAAATGAAACTATTTTTTATCCAGAGGGTGGTGGACAGCCTGGAGATGATGGTTCAATTACAGTAGATAATCAAAATATTAACATTAATGGAACTAAATATATTGATAATAAATTAGTTCATTTAGTTGAAAATATTGATGGTCTAAATAAAAATGAACAGGTCAAATTAAATTTAAATTGGGTAAAAAGATATAGTCACATGAAAGTGCATACTTCACTTCATCTATTATGTTCAATTATACCTTTTCCTGTTACGGGAGGATCTATAGGTGAAGGAAGAGGTCGTCTAGACTTTGATCTTGAAAGTAAGCCTGACAAAGAAGATGTGTTAAACAAAATTAATCGATTAATCGATAAAGACTATTCAATTTATATTTCAAGCATCACAGATAAAGAGTTAGACGAAAACCCAGAATTAGTAAGAACTATGGCTGTAAAACCGCCAAGAGGGTCTGGACAAATAAGAATGATAAAAATTGGAGATAATATTGACTTTCAGCCATGTGGCGGAACACATGTGAATAAAACATCTGAGATTGATTACCTTAAATCTGTAAAAATAGAAAACAAAGGTAAAATGAATAAAAGAATAATTTTGAACTTTTAGTTTTTAAAATTATTTTTTACATACAATTTCAAATGGTAATGTACGTTTTTCTTTAATAGACTTCATTGAGTTGATAGATCTTTGTTTCATGGTAGCTCCACCAATCACATGAATTCCAAGAATAGGCTTTTCCTTTTTAGACTTATTATCAATCATTTTTTCATAGCCAGAGATATACTTCTCAGATGTTTCAATAATTTGAATATCATAAAATCCAATTTCTTTTAATAACGATATTGTACTTTCAGGAGACAATAAAAAACTCATTTCAGATGTGTCTGCCCATGGTAATGGGAAAATTGGATTTCCTTTTGGCCCTAATCCATGTTCTGAAAAAGCAAAAAAAGTCCCTTTTTTTAAAACTCTATATGCTTCCAAAAAAAAATCTTTTCTGTTTTTGATATTCATAGTTACATGTTGTGAATATCCACCGTCAAAAGCTTCATCCTCAAAATCTAAAGTTTCACCATTTCCTATTTGAAGAGATACTTGCTTGGACATTGAAGTAAGATTGTTAAACTTATTACCAATTTCTATAAAGCTAGGCGTTATGTCTATTCCTGTTATTAAACATTTAAATTGTTTTGCAAAATATCTTGCAGGTCCTCCAAGTCCACATCCAATATCTATAATTCTTTGATTTTCAGATATTGGCATCCTTTTCCCGAGATCTACAGTTGCTGCAATTCCTCGAGCGTGATACTGATCAATAGGAAATAAATCTTCAATTTCTAATTTTTTATCATTTAAACCAGCTTCTGACATTGCTTTTTGGATTCTTGTATGAATGTCACCTCGGGTCCAAAAATTTTCTAAATCAGATCTATTTATCATTTCTAATTGTTTAATATAAAGTCTGCACAACGTTCTCCAATCATCATGCATGCAGCATTAGTATTTCCTGACACTAATGTTGGCATTATTGAAGCATCTGCTATACGAAGACCTTTTATTCCATGAACCTTTAAATTTTTATCGACAACGGATTCTTGGTCAAATCCCATTTTACATGTCCCTACAGGGTGGTAAACTGTTTCAGCTTTATCCCTTATAAATTGAAGTATTTTTTCGTCTGAATTAAAATTTTCTCCAGGCTGTATTTCTTCACCACAGAATTCTTTCATTGTATTTGAACCCATAATTCTCCTAATTAGTTTAACTCCAGAAATTAGTGTTTGTCTATCCAAAGAGCTTGATAAGAAGTTATATTTTATCCTCGGTGAGTCTTCCGGATCATCAGACTTTATGTGAATACTACCCTTACTCTCGGGTAAGTTTTGATTTACAGTGCAAGTAATGCCAGGTTCCTCACCTAACTTTCTTTTACCGTTCTCCAATACAACTTTGTAGGGTATAAAGTGAGCCTGGATATCTGGAGCAGCTAATTCTTTTCTAGTTTTAAAAAAACCTACTACAGGTGCTGATGGCAAAGTTAAAAATCCATCTCTTTTAAATATATAGTTTGCGACCTGTTTTACAAGGTTAATACCTCTTGCTTTGTCATTATAAGCTATTCCAGGTTTTGTAATTTTATAAATAATTCTTGGTGCAATATGGTCTCTTAAATTTTCTCCAACACCATTAAGTTCATGTATTACTGGTATATTTTTTTCTTCCAAAACATCTCTTCTACCGATGCCTGACAATTCAAGAATTTGAGGGGTATTTATTGCTCCACCGGACAGAATTATTTCTTTTGAAACAGAATACTTAATTATTTTATTTTTATTTTTAACCTCAAGACCAATACATTTCTTACCATCAAAAAGGAGTTTTTTAACAAGAGTATTTGTAATTATAGTTAGATTTTTTCTAGATTTTATTGGCCTTAAATAAGCAACTTCTGCACTCATTCTTTCACCTTTATAGATTGTAGTTTGAGTGTAACCTATACCTTCTTGATCCTGTCCATTATAATCTTTATTAACAGGTATTTGTATTTCTTCTGCTGCTCTAAATAAACCATTATAGATTGGGTTTCTATCTGTCACTTCTGTGACTTTTAATGGTCCTTCTACTCCTCTTAATTCCGAAGTATTTCCCTGATAGCTTTCCATTTTTTTAAAAAAAGGTAAGACATCGTCATATGACCAACCTGTATTTCCCATTTGTGCCCACGTATCATAATCCAGTTTATTACCTCTGACATATACTAATCCGTTAATTGAACTCGAGCCTCCAAGTAATTTACCTCTTGGTATTGGTATTTTTCGATTTGAAGTATTTGCCTCTGGCTCTGATCTATATCTCCAATTGGCTAATGGATTATCAATTAAAAGAGCAAAGCTTGCTGGAAGTCTTGATAACGGATGTGATGACCTGCCAGCTTCGATTAGTAGTACATTATTATTTGCGTTTTCAGATAATCTATTAGCTACGGCACAACCTGCTGAAC
The DNA here is from genome assembly GCA_000383115.1 of alpha proteobacterium SCGC AAA015-N04. GTDB lineage: Bacteria > Pseudomonadota > Alphaproteobacteria > Puniceispirillales > Marisalimonadaceae > Marisalimonas. The sequence continues at coordinate 14,066 of KB910521.1, read as the reverse complement.
CTGCACCAACAATTATATAATCAAATGTTTCATTCATATTCTTTTCTTTCATCGAAGATTTATAATAGATATTTCTATTTTCATATCAATATAATTCCAATTTATTACTTTATTAAAATAATGACATAATTGATAAAAAGTCTAAACAATGTTACTTAACCGTCATTGAGTGGAGACATATTGTGTTAGAGTGGATATTAGATATTACTCAGATTATAATAGCAGATATTGTGCTTTCAGGAGACAATGCGCTAATAATTGGAATGGCAGCCGCGGCAGTTCCTGAAGAAAGTCGTAAAAAAGTTATATTCATTGGGTTGATGGCTGCTGCTGTATTAAGAATTTTATTTGCTCTTGTTGCTTCCTATTTAATTAGTATACCCGGATTACTTTTATTAGGTGGGTTATTACTTTTTTGGGTTTGTTGGAAATTTTACAATGATATAAAAGAATTCTCTTCATCAGATGAAGAAAAAGAAAAGCTCCAAAAAGATGTATCAGGCAAAGGATTAAAAGGAGCGCTTATAACTATCATTATAGCTGACATTTCAATGTCTCTTGATAACGTTATAGCTATTACAGCAATAGCAAGAGATAATAAGACTTTATTGATCTTAGGAATTGCCTTTGCCATTTTAATAATGGCTTTGTTTGCAACAGCTATAGTTAAATTATTAACTAAGTTTAAATGGCTATCATATTTAGGTCTTGCTTTTTTAGTCTACCTTTCATCTAAAATGACTTTAGATGGTTGGATGCAAATTTATCCTTATATGAATAACTATCTATGAACCAAGCCACTTTGGAAACCAAAGAGCAATTTCTGGATAAAACATAACTAATAACATTCCCGTTATTTGTAGAGCTATAAACGGAAGAACAGATATAAAAATTTCTTGTAAGGTTATATCTGCTGGTGCAACGGATTTTAACCAAAAACATGCAGGTCCAAATGGTGGTGAAAGAAAATAAATCTGAATATTCATAACAAATAACACACCAAACCACACAGCTGCCCACTCAGGCTCTAATCCTAATTCTGGTGCCATTCCAACTACAACAGGAGCAAACACAGGAACTGTTATAAATGCTATTGCAATCCACTCCATAAACGTTCCAAGGATAACTAATATTCCCATCATAACAAAAACAATTCCTATAGCAGGCAATCCTAATCCTGAAAACAAGGATCTCATGAAATCTGCGCCACCTATAAGATTATAAATTCCAACAAATGCTACTGCTCCTAAAATTAACCAAATAATTGTTCCAACAGTGGACATTGTTCCAGCAAGAGCTACTTGTAATAAATTCCAACTGTATGAGTTTCTAAACCAAGCAACAAAAATAGCACCTAACACTCCAACTGCTGCAGCTTCGGTTACCGATGCAATTCCACCATAAATTGAACCCATAACGCAGAATATTAAAAAGATACTCAAGAAAACTGCATAGAGTTTATCTTTAGACATTTTCATTTCTTTTTTTCTTGCTTTTGCTACTTCTTCTGCCGTAGGTGCCATTGCTGGGTTAATATTACATCTTGCTAGTACATAGATAGCATACAACCCAGCAAGCATTAAACCAGGAACAGCTCCAGCCATAAAAAGATCTCCTATAGCTACTTGAGCAGATAAGCCATAAATAATCATGATGATACTAGGCGGAATAAGGGTTGCTAATGCACCAGAAGCACAAATTAAACCAATAGACATTTTTCTGTCATAACCCAATCTCAAGAGTTGTGGTAAAGCTACTAAACCGAGCATAACAATTTCTCCACCCATAACACCTGACATTGCTGCTAACACAACTGCAACGGCAATTGTTTGAATTGCAACACCACCTCTAAGCTTTCCAGCAAAAATTGACATAGCGTCAAATAAATCCTCTGCTACGCCAGCTCTTTCTAGAATAGACGCCATTAATACAAATAGCGGCACTGCAATTAATGGATATTTTTCTAATAGCCCAAAAGCATTGGTTGAGACTAAATAAAGTCCTCCATAACCAAAATAACAAAGAGCACTAAGAACTGATACAAATAAGGTAACAACTCCAAGAGGCATACCTGTCATCATCAATACTAGCATTAACAAAACAATTAATATACTTGCCGTACCTATATTCATATCCTGCATGTTAAGGTAATCTTGTGGATTAATATGACTTCCGACTGCGGCATAGATGGAGTTTATATATCCAGCGAAACTCTCTTCTCCTATGAAGTGGACTATTATAACACAAGTGATTCTCAAAATTATCAAACCACAAATTCCTAAAACTATTTTTTTTGCAATGTTAGAACTAAAATGCCTGTATAGATTTATCATTAATTGAATTATGTAAGTCGTTGCACCAATGGTAAGCATAGACTTTAAAATCATTGGCTGTGGAGAATTCCAAGCACTTCCCGCCTTTTCAAGCATCATAACTGAATCAAGAGCACGAATGACTGAATCATCAATTAGTAACCATAGTGCAATTATGCCAACCACATACGCAATAAGATCAAGCCACCATTTACCTCTATCCGATGCCATTATATAAAAGACTGTTATTCCGATATGACGTTTGTGCAAAGTTACGTAAGCAGCTGACAACATCCATGCTGTTGCAGCTAAAACCATTACAACTTCAAATACCCACTGAGTAGGGGCATCAAACACGTATCTTGATATAACTTCGTATCCTGTCACAGCAGCACATATCAAATAAAGTTGTGCTACAGCTAGCCCAGAAAACTTACTGAAATGGTCAAAAAAGGCAAAACGATCTTTCCCAGTCTCAAAATTTTCCATGTTATCCAAGTCTAAACTTTGCTTTTGGACTGTTTCTGCCATTAAATTTCCCCCATACGAATTTTTAACTTGCAATTGTCTTAGAATTAAGAACTATAATAGTATCTATTAGAGACATTAATTTTAGTATGTCAAGAACCAAGGAGGAAATTTTGGCTAAACCTGTTAGAAGCGATCATGTAGATACTTACGGTCCTTGGGCGTGGATTGCTGGATTTGCTTTCGCGGTTTTAATTACATGGATGATGTTTTATATAGCTGATGGTTTCAGCTAATTTTCACAAAAGGAGGAATATAGTGAAAAAATATTTAATAAGTGCTTTAATCGTAGCTGGCCTTACCTTTACAGGTGCTGCTAGTGCGAAGAAGCTTAAGTTTCAAATGAGTTCTAAAGCCGGTGACTGGGCTCATACTTATATGGGTGAAAAGGCAAAAATATTATCAGATCTTACCGATGGCAAATTACAAATTGAAGGATTACCAACAAAGTCTGTTGTACCTCACAGAGAAACAATTGATGCGGTTGCAAACGGTATTCTAGACGGCGATTTCAATGCTATTGCATACTTTGCAGGAAGAGATCCAGCTTTTGCAATTATGGGTGACTTGATTGCAGGTTACGATACACCGAAACAATATCAAGAATATTGTATGCACGGTGGTGGAAAAGAAATGCTTCAAAAAATATATGATAGCGTGTTACCAGGTAAAATTCTTGTTCTAGGTTGTGGTCCTTACGGAAAAGAAGCTCTTGTATCAAAAGTGCCAATCAATGGCGTAGCTGATCTTAAAGGTGTTAAAATTAGATCACCTGAAGGTTTAGCAGCTGATGTTTTCAGAAGAGCAGGTGCTTCACCTTCTTCAATTCCTTTCTCTGAGGTTTATACTTCTCTGGAAAAAGGTATTGTTGATGCCGCCGATGCTTCTGTTTATATTAACAATCATGCTAGTGGTTTCCATAAGATTGCAAAGTACCCACTTTACCCAGGTATTCACTCAATGGCGAACCTACAGACTATTATTAACAAAAAAGTTTTTAATAAGTTGAGTAAACAAAATCAAACTGCCCTGACAGTTTGGACCTACATGACCTGGACAGCTAAGCTGAGAGATGCTGGCCTTGATGGTAGAGCCCAAGTTGCAAAAGATAAGGCAGCTGGTGAATTAACAATTATTGATTGGCCAGTTAGTGAGAGAGCAAAGTTCAGACAAATCGCTGTTGAGGCGTGGAATTCTGCTGCATCAAAAAGCCCGCTTGCAAAAGAGGCTTTAGAGTCAAATCTTTCTTACATGAAAAAAATAGGTTTACTTTAAAAATATAATTAATTAATTAGCTTGCTGACTTTTCTAGTTAGCAAGCTTTTCTTTTTTTAAGATATACTTACATATTTCCAATAATTTTAAATCCTCACTCCAATTGGCAATAAATTGAATACCAATTGGTAGATCATCTTTACCTTTTAAAAAAGGAAGACTGATTGCTGGAACTCCCATCATAGTCCAATATCCGTTAAAGATTGCATTACCAGTATTCATTAGATCGCGAGGTGCTTGTCCAGGTGCTGCAGGGGTGATAATAGCATCATATTTTTTAAAAAATTGTTTTAAAATTTGTTTCATTTTCTTTGCTTTTTCAATTGCTGAAACATAACCACTTGCTGAGACAGGTATGCCCGCTTCTATTCTTTTGACTGTAAATGGGTGAAGATTAGATTTGTCATCTTGGTAATAATTTATTAGTGAACTTGCAATGGATCCATTCATTATAATTTCGTGTGTGTTAGCTGCATCATCAAAATATTTCCCAAGGTCTAATTCCTCAACATAAAGAGATGTCTTTTTAACAAACTCTTCAATTCCATGTTGCATATCTTCATCACCAAAATTCCAAACAGGTCCTCTAACAAATCCAAATTTAATTGGCTTATTAAAACTAATTTTTCTTTTATATTGGTAATTTTGGATCATATCTAAATCATTACTGTCATATGATAAAATAATAGAAGCAACTAAGTTGATGTCTTCTACACAATTTGCATAAATACCAGGGTGATCTAGTCTTTGAGAAATTGGTGACATTCCTGTTCTTGATATCGTCCCAAATGTTGGTTTAAAACCCAATATACCTGTGAACGATGCAGGTCTTAAAACAGAACCACCTGTTTGCGAGCCAATTGCTAAAGGAACCATGTAATCTGACACTGCTGCTGCAGAACCTGATGAAGAACCACCAGGGGTACATTCTAAATCTTTTGGGTTTTTCGTTTTACCAGGACCTGACAAGGCAAACTCTGTTGTAACACATTTACCCATAATAACAGCACCTTCATCTCGAAGTAATTTTACCAAATGAGCATCTTTAGACGGTTTTCTGTTTTTACATAAGTGAGATCCATTTTCTGTAGGCATATCTTTTGTGTCAATAATGTCTTTAATACCAATTGGAAGACCATTTAATTTACCTGCTCTTTTATCTTNCCGTCTTTTATCAGCTTCTCTTGCTTGCTCTAATGCAAGTTTAGGATCTAAAAAAATCCAAGCACCAACGTCATCTTCTCGCAATTCTATTTGTTTTAAAAATGCTTTAACATACTCTTCAGAAGAAAGACTTCCTTCTTTCATCATTTTTAATGCTTCATTAGCGCTTAGTTTAATTAAGTCCATCTAAACTCTCTCTCTCTAATTATGATTTTGTAATAATTGCTTCAGCTTCAATTTCAACTTTCATTCTAGGGTCTACAAGAGCAGATACTGCTAATAGAGTAGATGCAGGCTTATGTTCTCTAAAATATTCAATTCTTCTTGGATTAATTATAGATCTATCGTTGATGTTAGTTAAAAAAACTCTAACTTTCACTACATTATTTGACGAGCTACCAGCCGCAACAAGACAAGTATTTAGATCTCTCATGGCAATATCAAACTGATCTTTTGTACTTTCTGGAATTGTTCCATCAAAATTCATTCCGACTAATCCTGAAACCCAAACTACACCATTAGCTTCAACGACATGACAATAATGACTTACAGGCTGAAGTATATCTGGTATTAATATTCTATTAATCATTTTAATCCTCATAAGTATTAATTAATTCGATATATTATTATCCTATAATAGTATCTTAAAAAATATACTCTAAAAAATAGTTTCAATTACTTTGCATGAATTTAGAAAATGAATATCATATCAAAGTGTTTTTGATATGAGGAATAATATGCCTACAATAGTTTACCTTGATACTTTACCTGCCCAAAATGGTTTAGATATTTTACATTCTCAATCTAAAGTTGAAATATTAAAAATCAATAGTTCAGATAATGAAGAAAAGTGCATGTCAATTTTGCAAAAAGCGGATGCCTATCAAGTAGGGGCAGCGAGAGATGAAGTTCCAAAATATTTACAAGTTGATAAACAATTTTTAACTAAAATACCAAACTTACTTGTTGTTTCATCTTCTGGTGCAGGCTATGACACTATTGATGTTGATGCATGTACTGAGGCAGGTGTATTAGTAGTTAATCAGACTGGTGGAAATGCTGAAGGTGTTGCAGAGCATGCAGTAGGCATGATTTTGAATTTATTCAAAAGAATTGGTGAATGTGACCACGCTCTGAGAAGAGGTTGGAACGAGCCAAGAGTGAGTTTAATGGGTAAGGATCTTTTAAATAAAAATGTTGGGATTATAGGTCTTGGAAATACAGGTGGCAGAGTTGCAGAAATATGTAAAGTTGCATTTAATTGTAATATTTTGGCTTATGACCCTTACTTATCTGAAGAAACTTTTAAAAAGAAACATGCAAGCAAAACCGAATTAGATATTTTATTATCAGAAAGTGACGTTGTTTCTGTTCATATACCCTTAAATAAAGAAACAAATAATATGATCAATAAAGATTGGTTTAAGAAAATGAAAAAAGGAAGTTATTTTGTTACTACTTCTCGGGGATCAATCCATAACGAAGACGATTTATATAATACACTTATAGAAGGACATTTAGCAGGGGCAGGTTTAGATGTGTGGGAGTTTGAGCCACCTCCGTCAACGCATAAACTTTTAAAACTTGAAAATGTAATAGCTAGCCCTCATACAGCAGGTATTACAAGAGATAGTCGAAATAAAATGTCTGAATTTGTTGCAACACAGCTTTTAGATATTTTTGATGGGAAGGATCCAACAAGGCCAGTGAATTCAGAAGTATTAGGAATTTTTCGAGAAAAATTTAAACAAATCTAATAAAAAAGGAAATATCAATGAAAAATATTTTAATTACAGGAGCTAGCCAAGGCATTGGAAAGGCTACTGCAATTGAAGCCGCTAAAGCACAATTGTTTGTAGGAATTAACTATAACCAAAATTCAAAGGCGGCAGAACAATGTCTTAAACTTGTTCGAGACTCAGGTGGTGATGGAATTATATTACAATGTGACGTAGCTAATAATAAATCTGTTAAAGGTATGTTTAATGATTTCTTAGATAAGGCTGGAACAATTGATGGTGTTTTTAACAATGCAGGAATAACAGGACCAATTTCACCAATACAAGATCTTAGCCCAGACGACTTGAAGATGGTTATAGATACAAATGTATCAGGAGCTTTTTATGTAGCTCAAGAATCAGCAAGAGTTATGATTTCTCAGAAATCTGGAACAATAGTTAATATGTCTTCAATTGCCGCGGATATTGGTGGTGGAGGAGAATTTGTTCATTATGCAATGTCAAAGGGTGCTATTCATTCTCTTACTTATGGGATGGCAAAAGAACTTGGAAAATTTGGAATAAGAGTTAACGCTGTGGCACCAGGTTTGATTGATACTGAGATTCATGCCAAAGCAGGAGATGCCTCTAGAGTAGATAGATTAATGCCATCAGTACCCATTGGAAGGATAGGTGGAGCAGAAGAAGTTGCTAAAACAGTCATGTGGTTATTAGGTGACAAATCAAGCTATATTTCTGGTTCAGTTGTACCTGTTTCTGGAGGTCGTTAAAATTATATATTAATATTTGTGTTGGTGCTCAACTGTTCTTTCTTTTTTGCTTGTCTTATACCTATATAAGTCGAAGCCCCGAGTATTAGCGCAGACCCAAGCCATAAGCCAACATGAGGTATTTCGTTAAAAAATATAAAACCTAGTGATACTGACCAAATTAATCTCAAATAGTCTAGTGGAAGAAGCGCAGTAATTTCGGCTCTTTTGAGAGCCTCATTTAAAAACCAGTGAACTAAAGTTCCAGCTATTGCAATAAATAAGAACATTATTAGTTGTTCATGGGTAGGCCATACCCAAACTTGAATAGCAAGTATGGATGTTGCCGGTATGAGACCTGCAGCTTGCCAAAATGTTATGCTTACAGTTGTATCTGTTTGTGTAAGTTTTTTTGCCATTAACATTGAAGAAGACCACATTAATGAAGCACATAAAATAAGAAATGGCCCAAAACCCAATTCTACATCCGGTCTTAAAACAATTAATGCCCCAATAAATCCTACCAACATTGCAAGCCATCTTCTTATCCCTACAACCTCTCTAAGAAAAATAATTGCCAATATTGTTGCAAAAATAGGAACAGTAAACATTAGTGCAGTTGCTTTTGCCAATTCTGTTATACTAAGTCCATAGAACATACATAACATAGCTATACTGCCAACAACTGCCCTGTATGATTGCAATTTAACATTATTAGACTTAAGTGATGCCATACCATTTTTGATAACTACAGGAAGAAAAATGAGTAGAACAAAAATCGTTCTAAAAAAAGCAACTTCAAATGGATGATTATCCTCAGTTGCAAATCTTATTAAACAATGCATAGTAGTAGCAAAAATGCCTGATAAAACCATAAAGAGTACAGCTAGCAATGCAGGAGATAATGTTTTTATTTTTTTAGGTTTATCCTTACTCATTTGGCTGAAAAGATCTAAGATTAAAATTCAAAAAGTTGTCGTTAATTTTTAAAGTAGATTAATTTTGAGTTTTTAATACTAATTAAATATTCTTAACATATTAATTGATTGGAGGCAAAATGTTAAAAGTTAAAGCACTTTTGTTTGATGTATTTGGGACTGTTGTTGATTGGAGGACTGGTATAGCAAGAGAAGTAGAGAGTGTTGCAAAGAAAAACGATATTTCATTAGATCCTTTTGATTTCGCTGATGCGTGGAGAGCGGAATATCAGCCAGCTATGGAGGAGATAAGAAAGGGAAGAAGATCATTTACTATACTTGACACTTTACATATGGAAAATTTGAAAAAAATTGCTTCAAAATTTAATTTGCATAATATATCAGATGAAGATTTTAAAATGCTTGTCAAAGCTTGGCATAGACTTCCTGGTTGGCCAGATAGCACTGAAGGTCTTAATGCTCTCAAGAAAAAATATATCCTTGCTACGCAATCAAATGGAAATATAGCTCTAATTGTAAATATGGCAAAATTTTCAAATCTTAATTGGGATGTTGTTTTAGGAGCAGAAGTCATTGGTCACTATAAACCTGATCCTGAAGCTTACTTAAAAGCTTGTAGTGCTCTTGATTTAAAAACGGAAGAATGTTTGATGGTTGCAGCTCATAATGATGATTTAAAAGCAGCAAGCCTTCAGGGAATGAAGACTGCTTATGTTCACAGACCTTTTGAGTACGGCAAGGAGAAGTTGTTTGATATTGCCAAGGTAAATGATTATAAAGGTGATAGAGTATGGGATATAGTTTCAATTGATTTAAATGATCTAGCAAAACAACTAGGTTGTTAATTAAAATTTTTAAATAATAGGAAGTTTCAAAAAAATCATGTCTTCAAACAAACCAATAATTGGTATATCAACTAATGAAATTATTAATTTTGGTGGCAGGCAAGTCTCTCATTCAACAGGTCTAAGATATGTAAATGCAGTATCTAAGTTTAGTAATGCAATACCAATTTTAATTCCCTCATATATAAAAGGTAAAGACCTAGATTTTCTCCTAAAAAAAATCGATGGTATAGTTTTAACCGGAGGAAGAGCAAACGTTGAGCCTCATCATTTTGGAGGTAGCCCTTTTCCACCAGATGAGCCCATTGATGTTGGAAGAGACGAGATTGTTTTAGAAATGATACCTAAATGTGTTAGCTTAGGTGTTCCAATTTTTGGAATTTGTAGAGGTATTCAAGAAATTAATGTGGCCTATGGTGGAACATTGCATTATAGGGTACATCTATTGGATGACAAAAATGATCATCGTATGCCTAAAGGAGATGATGTAACGGTTGAGCAAATTTTTAAATTAAAACACAGAATTGATTTTGTAAAAAATGGCTATTTTTCAGAATTACTAAAAAAGGATTCTTGTTTAGTTAATTCACTTCATGGTCAAGCTATCGACATTATTGCTAATAATTTAAAAATAGAAGCTTTATCAGATGACGGTATTATTGAAGCAGTTAGTATTCCTGATCATCCTTCATTTGCAATAGGCGTTCAGTGGCATGCAGAATATGAACCTGAAAAAAACGAATTAAACAGATGTCTGTTTGCTGAGTTTGGATCAGCATGTTCAATTTATTCAGAGAAAAAGTAAAAAATAATTTAAATTGGTGAATTGGGTCCTATAGGTATTATTCTATAAGGATTTATATCTTCATGAGAAAAATAATAATGTCTTTTGATATGGTCAAAATTTGTGGTTGAATTTATAGCTGGATTATTAAACATTCTTTTTACGTAAAAACTGATATTCTTAAATTCACTTATTTTTTTCAAATTACATTTGAAATGAACATAATAAACGCTGTCAAATCTTAATAATGTAGGAATTAATCTGATATCAGCCTCAGTTAGTACATTTCCAACTAAATATTCTTTTTCTTCCAAGATTTCATCAATCATTTCTAATGATGAAAATAACTTAGTTACTGCATCCTCATAAGAGTCTTGAGTTCTTGAAAAACCAGATTTGTAGACACCATTATTAATATTTTCGTAAATTACTTTATTAATTTTATCAATTTCAGTTCTTAAACTTGGTGGATAATAATCATCATAATTTTTTGTAATATCATTGAATGCACTATTCATTATCCGGATTATTTCAGCAGATTCATTATTTACAATTGTATCAGTTTTTTTATCCCATAATATAGGAACTGTTGCTTTCGAAGATACTTTTTTATTTGAAATTTGATAGATTTCATGTACATATTTTTTATCATGCAAGGTATCTCCTGTTGTTTTTGGAAAGTTTTTCAAAAATGACCAACCATTTTCAAGCATGTCTGGGTGGACGTAATCCACAGAGATATGGTGTTCAAGTTTTTTTAAACGTCTGAATATTAATGTTCTATGAGCCCAGGGACAGGCATAACTTACATATAAATGATATCTATTTGTTTCAGGTTTATAGACTTGGTCATTATTGCTTATTTCGTTTCTAAAAACACTATCTACTCTTTTAAAACTTCCATCTTTTTGAATGTTAGAAACTGAGCCTTTTGTCCAAACGCCATTGACCAACTGTCCCATAAATTAATCCCAAAAATTAAATTTCTTGATAAACTATCACGATTTTAAAATATAAATAAATAATTTAAGTTATTCACTAGTTGAATTAGAATAACATAAGAATTAATAGAAATTAAATTTAAAGGAATTTACATGAAAAATATTGGCATAATTGGTGGTGGTTTAATTGGTTCTAGTTGGGCGGCAATATTTTCTAAAAGTGGTTTTAATGTTTTTGTTTATGATCCATATCCTGAAATTTTTAATGGTTATGAAGAAAGAGTAACTTTGTTTTTAGAAGAATTGAAAGCTATAGATGATACAGTTGATGTTAATAGATGCTTAAATAACATTTCCCAAAATGTAAAACTCGAAGAATTGTGTTCTAAAGTTGAATATATTCAAGAAAGCGCACCTGAAATTTTATCTGTTAAACAAGAACTATTTGCAAAGTTAGATAACTTGTCACCTCAAAATGTTGTGATAGGATCTTCATCTTCAGCGATACCAATATCAAAAATAACACAAAACCTTAGAGGACAACATAGATGCTTAATAGCACACCCTGCTAATCCACCGCACCTAATACCATGTGTGGAAATCTGCCCAGGAGAGAACACATCTAGAAAAGCAATTGAAAAAACAAAAGAAATTTTTAAACTCTCAGGTTCATCTATTGTAACCGTTAAAAAAGAAATTGATGGTTTTATACTTAATAGATTACAAGGGGCTCTTTTAAATGAAGCCATGAGATTGCATTCAGATGGGTACGCTAGTTCAGAAGATATAGACGCAACTATAAAAAATGGGTTAGGTCTTAGGTGGGCATTTATGGGACCTTTTGAAACAATTGATTTAAATGCACCAGGTGGAATCAAAGATTATATGTCTAGATATGGTTCTATGTTCACAGAAATGGCTAAATCACAAACTAAAATACCAGATTGGTCAGAAAATGCTTGTAAAAAACTTGAGGCAGAACGAAGAAAGGTTCTTAATGAAGATGATTTAGAAAAAAGAGCCAAAAAAAGAAATTTCTTATTAAAACAACTTAGAAGATTAAAAATTGAAAATGATGAAACATAGAAACTAGGAATTTTAAATTTTGTTACCATTAGAAAATATTAAAATTTTGGATCTGTCTCGTTTGGCCGCTGGTAATATGGTAAGTCATATGTTTGCTGATTTTGGAGCAGATGTAGTCAAGATAGAAAAACCAGGCAAAGGAGACGACCTAAGAAATTGGAAAATAAATGATATATCCCATTGGTGGGCTGTTTATTCTAGGAACAAAAGAAGTATTTCGATAGATCTTAAAAAAGACGAGGGTTTAAAGCTTTTAAAGGAGTTGGTAAAAACAGCAGATGTTTTTATCGAAAACTTTGTGCCTGGTACCTTAGAAAAATGGGGAATTGGTCCAGAACTATTAAATGAGTTAAACAAAAATTTAATTATTTTAAGAATTTCAGGTTGGGGACAAACTGGGATATTTAAAAATGCTCCAGGTTTCGGATCTCTTGTAGAAGGTATGAGTGGATTTGCAGCAATGACCGGTGAAGAAAAACAAGCTCCTCTTTTACCTCCCCTAGCTCTTGCTGACATGGTCGCTGGATTAACAGGATTTGGTGCCATTTTGATGGCTATTTTAGCTTCTAAAAAAAATAATACGGGCGGTCAAGTAATTGACTTATCTCTTTTTGAACCCTTTTTTTCGATTTTGGGACCATGGGCCGCAAGTTATAAAATTTCAGGTAAGGTACCAGAAAGAATAGGAAATAGAAGTAACGTGGCTGCGCCAAGAGGAATATATAAAACAAAGGATAACAAATATGTTTCTTTGTCTGCATCAATGCAGTCAATGTGGGAAAAACTGGCCTTAACAATAGGTTCAAGTGATTTGATTAAGGATCCAAGGTTTTTGACTAACAGTGACAGACTAAATAATCAAGATGATTTGGATAAAATTATTTCTAATTTTATTAAAAAATATAATAGAGAAGAAGTTTTAAATATCTTCTCAAAAGAAGGAATTACGGTTGGACCTGTTCTAGATATATCGGAAATCATAGAGCATCCATATATACAAGACAGGGAAGTCCTCATTGACCATTTTAATAATGAATATGGAAATGTTTTAATGCATCAGGCTTTTCCAAGATTAAGCAAAACTCCAGGAAAGATAAGACATTCTGCACCATCTTTGGGAGGTGATACAGATGTAGTACTTAAAGAGATTGGTATATCAAAAAAACAGATACAGATGCTGAGAAAAAATAAAATTATTAATTAATTACTAATAATTAAATTAAAATGATTTATTGACATCAAATAATTTAAAGAACAAAATATTTATATCAGGGGGTATTTATTCATGGATGGCTTAAATAGAGAAATAAATGATTTTGACTTAATTATTAAAAACGGCACTCTAGTTGATGGAACAGGAGCCAAGTCAAAACTAGGTGATATAGCTATTAAAAATGGTATAATTGAAGCTATAGGAAATTTTTCGGGTAAAGCTAATCAAGTTATTGATGCAACTAACTTAGTTGTAACCCCAGGATTTGTTGACATTCACACTCATTATGACGGTCAGGCTATTTGGGACAGCCAACTAAAACCTTCATCAATTCATGGTGTAACTACTGTTGTTATGGGTAATTGTGGAGTAGGTTTTGCTCCTTGTAAACCAAAAGATAGAGTTAAGTTAGTTGAACTTATGGAGGGTGTCGAAGATATTCCTGCTCCTGTGATGCACGAGGGTTTAAACTGGCAATGGGAGACTTTTGAG